>CAYQMN010000001.1:0-186107 GCA_964418695.1 uncultured Bifidobacteriaceae bacterium
GCCCGGCTGCGGCAAGACGCTGATCGCCAAGGCGGTCGCGGCGTCGCTGGCGGGCAAGGTCGCCGAGAAGGAGGGTCGCAGCGCAGGGCGCTCCTACTTCCTCAACATCAAGGGCCCCGAGCTGCTCAACAAGTACGTCGGCGAGACCGAGCGGCACATCCGGCTGGTCTTCCAGCGCGCGAGGGAGAAGGCGACCGAGGGCACCCCGGTGATCGTGTTCTTCGACGAGATGGACTCGCTGTTCCGCACCCGCGGCAGCGGCGTCAGCTCGGATGTGGAGAACACGATCGTGCCGCAGCTGCTCTCCGAGATCGACGGCGTCGAGGGCCTGGCCAACGTCATCGTCATCGGGGCGTCCAACCGCGAGGACATGATCGACCCGGCGATCCTGCGGCCCGGGCGGCTGGACGTGAAGATCAAGATCGAGCGCCCCGACGCCCAGGCGGCCGGCGACATCCTGAGCAAGTACCTGACTCCCGACCTCCCGCTGCACCCCGACGACCTGGCCGAGCACGGCGGGTCGGCGCAGGCCGCGTGCGAGGCGATGATCCGGCGCACGGTCGAGCGGATGTACGCCGAGACCGAGGAGAACCGCTTCCTGGAGGTCACCTACGCCAACGGCGACAAGGAGACCCTGTACTTCCGCGACTTCAACTCCGGGGCGATGCTGGAGAACATCGTGGCGCGGGCCAAGAAGTCGGCGATCAAGGACTTCCTGGAGTCCGGCGTCAAGGGCATCCGGGTGGCCCACCTGCTCACGGCCTGCATCGACGAGTTCCGCGAGAACGAGGATCTGCCCAACACCACCAACCCCGACGACTGGGCGCGGATCTCGGGCAAGAAGGGCGAGCGGATCGTGTTCATCCGCACGCTGGTGGCGGGCAAGCAGGGCACGGAGTCGGGTCGTTCGATCGACACGATCGCCAACACCGGCCAGTACCTGTAGCCCGGGGCCGCGCCGTAGCCCGGCCCCGGCCAGACCACGACCCCGCCGCCCCCGCGACGCGGCGGCGGCAGGTTGCGGATTGCCGCGCTTCGTGCGGCTGCCCTGAGTACGTTGAGCCCTGTATCTGTGCCCACCCCCAACGCAAGGAGTCCCATGGCCACCGGATCGGTAGCCCCACCCAAGGAAAAGATCTCCCTCTTCGGCCAGCTCCAGCGCATCGGCAAGGCCTTGATGGTGCCGGTCGCGATCCTGCCGGCCGCTGGTCTCCTGCTCGGCGTCGGCGCCGGCATGAAGAACATGTACATCCAGATCGCGGACCCGGCCGACGGCGTCGTGCCACCGGGCCTGTTCAACCTGATCGCCAGCACGATGGAGGGCGCCGGCGACATCATCTTCGGCAACCTTGCCCTGCTGTTCGCCATCGGCGTCGCGATCGGCCTTGCCCACGATGCCGGCGTCGCGGCCCTGGCGGCGACGACCGGCTTCCTGGTGATGAACAAGACGATCGGCGTCTTCATGGGCATCAAGTCGGTCGCGACGCCGGCCTGCCCTCAGGGTGTGCCCGAGTGTGCGATCACCGACGTCACCACGACCACGTCGCTGCAAGCCACCACGGACTACTTCGGGTGGCCGGACACGCCATCGGCTGCCTTCGCCAGCATCGTGGGCATTCCCAGCCTGCAGACCGGCGTCTTCGGCGGCATCATCGTCGGCGCGCTGGCGGCCTGGTGCTACAACAAGTTCTTCCGGATCGAGCTCGCGCCGTTCCTCGGCTTCTTCGCCGGCAAGCGCTTCGTCCCGATCGCGACCGCCTCGCTGTCGCTCCTGCTGGGCATCGCGATGTGCTTCGTCTGGCCCCCGATCGGTGACGCGATCAACTGGGGAGCCGAGCGGATCGAGGCTCTCGGCGCCATCGGCGTGTTCATCTTCGGCCTGATCGAACGATCCCTGATCCCCTTCGGCCTGCACCACATCTGGTACAGCCCGTTCTGGTTCCAGTTCGGCGAGTGGACGAACTCGTCGGGCGTCACCTTCACCGGCGACCAGCGCATCTGGTTCGGGCAGTTCGCCGAGATCAGCGCCGGGATCACCCCGAACCCTGTGCTCAGCGGCGAGACCGTGGCCAACACGCCCGAGTTCACCGAAGGCACCGGCAAGTACCTGGCGGGCAAGTACCCGTTCATGATGTTCGGTCTGCCCGCAGCGGCCTACGCGATGCTGCGCCAGGCCAAGGACAGCCAGCGCCAGATCGCCGCCGGCATCCTCCTGTCGGCCGCCCTGACCTCGTTCCTGACCGGGATCACCGAGCCGATCGAATTCACCTTCCTGTTCATCGCGCCCTGGCTGTTCGGCATCCACGCCGTCATCGCCGGCCTGTCGTTCATGATCATGTACCTGACCGGGACGCAGATCGCCCTGACCTTCTCAGGTGGCTTCATCGACTTCTTCCTGTTCGGCCTGCTGCCGTACGGGGCGACGAAGGAGCCGTTCTGGAACGTCATCATCCTCGGCCTGGTACTCGTGCCCATCTACTACGCCCTGTTCACCTGGGCAGTGAAGTGGAAGGACCTGGCGACACCGGGCCGAGAGCCGGACGCCGACGCGATCGCCGAGTACGGCGAGCACGAGCTGCAGCTCTCCGACGAGGAGAAGGCGAACGCGCTGGCCACCGCCGACCGTGCGGCGTCGGGCGCCGAGCTGAGCCAGGCGCAGAAGGTGTTGGCCGCCTTCGGCGGGTTCGAGAACATCACCTCGGTCGATGCCTGCATCACCCGCCTGCGGATCTCGGTCAAGGACAAGACCAAGGTCGACAAGGCCAAGCTCAAGGCCCTCGGCGCCGCCGGGGTCCTGGAGGTCGGCGACAACATGCAGGCGATCTTCGGCACCCGTGCCGAGATCCTCAAGGGCGAGATCCTGGATCTGCCCGGGGCGCCTCGCAGGTAGTCGTCCCACGCACGCCAGAGGGCGGGGTTCCCACGGGAGCCCCGCCCTTCGGCCATTCTCGGGCGACCACGTGCTTCGTGAATAGACTCCCCGGCATGTCGGTGCGGCGGATCATGGGGATCGAGACCGAGTACGGGATCACCCACCCCGGGCATCCGAACGCGAACCCGATCCGGATGTCCGGGCAGGTGGTGAACGCCTACGCGACCCTCGTCGGGCGGGCCGGGTCGCTGGCGCGGCGCTGGGACTACGACGAGGAGTCCCCGCTGCGCGACGCGCGCGGGTTCGACATGACCGTGGCCGAGGCCGACCCCAGTCAGCGCACCGACGACGCGGGCACCGCCAACGTCGTGCTCACGAACGGCGCCCGGCTGTACGTGGACCACGCCCACCCCGAGTACTCCAGCCCGGAGGTGACCACCCCGCGCGACGCGGTCCTGTGGGATCGGGCCGGGATGGCGGTCTGCGCAGCGGCGGCCCGGGCTGCGGCCAGCCTGCCCGGCGGGCACGAGATCGTGCTCTACAAGAACAACACCGACGGCAAGGGCGTCTCGTACGGCACGCACGAGAACTACCTCATGGACCGGCTGACCCCCTTCGCGTCGATCGTCGCCGGGCTCACGCCGTTCCTTGTGACCCGGCAGGTGTTCGCCGGCGCGGGGCGCGTCGGGCTCGGGCAGGACGGGCGGACCGCGGGCTTCCAGCTGTCCAGCCGGGCGGACTTCTTCGAGGTCGAGGTGGGGCTGGAGACGACCCTCAAGCGACCCATCATCAACACCCGCGACGAGCCGCACGCCGATCCCGCTCTGTGGCGGCGCCTGCATGTCATCGCCGGCGACGCGAACCTCTCCGAGACCGCCACGCTGCTCAAGATGGGCACCACCTCGCTGGTCCTGGCGCTGATCGAGGCCGGCGGACCGGACCTCGGGATCACGCTGGCCGACCCGGTCCGCGCGATGCACGCCGTCTCCCACGACCTGACCCTGGCCCGGCCCTTGGAGCTGGTGGGCCGCGCCCCGATGACAGCCCTGCAGATCCAATGGGAGTACCTGGACGCGGGCCGCAAGCTGCTCGCCGCGCGCGGGTACGTCGACCAGGAGACCACCGAGATCCTGGACCTGTGGAGCGAGGTGCTGGAACTGCTGGGCAGCGCGCCGCGCGAGCTGGCCCACCGGCTGGACTGGGTGGCCAAGCGCGAGCTGCTGGAGGGCTTCCGTCGCCGCGACGGCCTGGACTGGTCGGCGCCCCGGCTGGCGGCCGTCGACCTGCAGTATGCGGACACCCGGCCGGAGCGTGGCCTGGCCCTGCGCCTGGAGCAGCGCGGATCGCTGCGCCGGATCACCACGAGCGCCGAGGTCGCGCACGCCATCGAGGCCGCGCCCTCGGACACCCGGGCATGGTTCCGCGGGGAGTGCGTGCGCCGCTTCGGCGACCGGGTGGCCGCGGCCTCCTGGGACTCGGTCATCTTCGACGTGCCCGGCCGCAAGTCCTTGGTCCGAGTGCCCACGCCGGACCCGATGCGCGGCACCCGCGAGCACGTGGGCGCGCTCTTGGACTCGGTGGACGGAGTGGCCCAGCTCGTCAGCGCTCTGGGCTCGAACTGACCTCACCCCGCCCCTGTGTCTGGGCTGACCGTGTCGGCCCTGCGCACTAGGGTCGGGCCAGACGCACCACGAGGAGGAGCGATGAGCACTCGGGAGAGCAGCGAGCACCATCGGGCGCGGCCTGACGACGAGCCCGAGCCGGCCGCTCCGGCCGCCAGCACCTCGGCGCGCAAGGAGGACCTCGACGACGAGGTCGACGCCCTGCTCGACGAGATCGACGACATCCTCGAAGAGAACGCCGAGGAGTTCGTGCGCGGCTTCGTCCAGAAGGGCGGGCAGTAGGTGACCCGACCCGCCGCCGGTGACGGCCTGCCGCTGGGGATGGTGGGGGAGGCGTCCTTCGCCCGGCTGCTGGCCGCGACCCGCCCGGACCTGCTGACCGGGTCGACGGCCTTGCCGACCATGCCCGAGGGCTCGGTGGACGCCCCGCACGGCACCACCATCGTCGCGGTGACCTGGTCGGAGGGTGTGGTGATGGCCGGGGACCGGCGGGCCACGATGGGCAACATCATCGCGCAGCGGACGATCGAGAAGGTGTTCCCGGCCGACGATCACTCGTGCGTCGGGATCGCCGGGGCGGCCGGCATCGCCATCGAGCTCGTGCGGCTGTTCCAGGTGGAGCTGGAGCACTACGAGAAGATCGAGGGCTGGCCGCTGTCGCTGGACGGCAAGGCCAACCGGCTGGCGGCACTGCTGCGCTCCAACCTCAGCCTCGCGATGCAGGGCCTGGCGGCCGTGCCGATGCTGGCCGGCTACGACCTGGACCGCCAGACCGGCCGGATCTTCTCCTACGACGTGACCGGCGGTCGCTACGAGGAGCACGACTTCTACTCGGTCGGCTCCGGGTCGATGTTCGCCCGAGGCGCGCTGAAGAAGCTCTACGAGCCGGGCCTGGACGGCGAGCAGGCCGTCGAGATCTGCCTGGAGGCGCTCTACGACGCGGCCGACGACGACTCGGCCACCGGCGGGCCGGACCTGGCCCGGGGGATCTTCCCGGTGGTCGCGGTGGTCGACGCGACCGGCTTCCGGAGGCTGCCCGACGACGCCCTGGCCGGGCTGTGCCAGGTGGTGGTCGACCGGCGGATGGAGCGGCCCAACGGGCCGGCGGCCCGGTCCGGGAGCGCCTCATGAGCATGCCGTTCTACGTCTCGCCCGAGCAGCTCATCAAGGACAAGGCCGACTACGCCCGCAAGGGGATCGCCCGCGGCCGCTCGGTCGTGGTCGTCCAGGTCGCCGAGGGCATCCTGCTGCTGGCCGAGAACCCGTCGCGGGCGCTGCACAAGATCAGCGAGATCTACGACCGCATCGGCTTCGCAGCGGTCGGCAAGTACAACGAGTTCGAGAACCTGCGGGTGGCCGGGGTCCGGCTGGCCGACATGCGCGGCTACTCCTACGACCGCCGCGACGTGACCGGCCGAGCGCTGGCCAACGCCTACGCCCAGACGCTGGGCACGATCTTCACCGAGGCGCCCAAGCCCTACGAGGTCGAGCTGGTGGTGGCCGAGGTCGGCCATGTGGCCGACGCCGACCAGATCTACCGGCTCACCTTCGACGGGTCGGTCGCCGACGAGCGCGGCTTCGTGGCGATGGGCGGCTCCTCAGACGCGATCGCGGCCCACCTCAAGGAGGGCTGGACCGAGGGGATGGACCTAGCCGCCGGGCTGCGCCTGGCGATCGCCGGCCTGGGTCGCTCGGTGCCGCCGGGGGCCGGTCCGGGCGGTCCGGGAGCCTCCGGCGAGCCGCGCGAGCTCCCGCTGACCAGCCTCGAGGCCGCGCTGCTGCAGCGCGACCGGCCACGGCGGACGTTCCGTCGGCTGCCCCCCGACCAGCTGCGAGCCTTGACCGATGGTTGAGCCCCTGGGCCGGCGCATCTACGGCATCGAGACCGAGTACGGGGTCACCTGCACGTTCCGCGGCCAGCGCCGTCTGAGTCCCGACGAGGTCGCTCGCTACCTGTTCCGCCGGGTCGTCGCGTGGGGGCGCAGCTCCAACGTGTTCCTCAAGAACGGCGCCCGGCTCTACCTCGACGTCGGCAGCCACCCGGAGTACGCCACCGGGGAGTGCGACGACCTGACCGACCTGGTCACCCACGACAAGGCTGGCGAGCGGATCCTCGAGGGCCTGGTCGTCGACGCCCAGCGGCGGCTGGCCGAGGAGGGCATCGACGGCGAGATCTACCTGTTCAAGAACAACACCGACTCGGCCGGCAACTCCTACGGGTGCCACGAGAACTACCTGGTCGGGCGGATGGGGGAGTTCTCGCGGGTCTCCGACGCGCTGATCCCGTTCCTGGTGACCCGTCAGCTGATCGCCGGGGCCGGCAAGGTGCTGAGCACTCCGCGGGGCACGACGTACTGCCTGAGCCAGCGCGCCGAGCACATCTGGGAGGGCGTGTCCTCGGCGACCACGCGCTCCCGGCCGATCATCAACACTCGCGACGAGCCGCACGCCGATGCCGAGCGCTACCGGCGCCTGCACGTCATCGTGGGCGACTCCAACATGAGCCAGACCACCACCCTGCTCAAGGTGGGCAGCGCCGACCTGGTGCTGCGGATGATCGAGGCCGGCATCACCCTGCGCGACCACACCCTGGAGAACCCCATCCGGGCGATCCGCGAGATCAGCCACGACCTGACCGGCAGCCGCACGGTGAAGCTGGCCAACGGGCGGCACCTGTCGGCCTGGCAGATCCAGACCGAGTACTTCGAGCGCGCGCATCGGTTCGCGGACTCGACCGGGCTGATCGAGCTGCCCCGCTACGCCCAGGTGCTGGACCTGTGGGAGCGCACGCTCAAGGCGGTCGCCGCCGACGACCTGGACTCGGTGGGCACCGAGATCGACTGGGTCATCAAGCGCCAGCTGCTGGAGCGCTACCTGCGCAAGCACGACCTGACCTGGTCGTCCCCGCGGATCGCCCAGCTCGACCTGGCCTATCACGACATCTCCCGCACCCGGGGCCTGTTCAACCTGCTGGAGGCACGCGGGCTGGCCGCCCGGATCTCCTCGGACCTCGCCGTCTACGAGGCCAAGTCGGTCCCGCCGCAGACGACGCGCGCACGGCTGCGGGGCGAGTTCATCGCCGCCGCCCAGGCCAAGCGCCGGGACTTCACCGTGGACTGGGTCCACCTCAAGCTCAACGACCAGGCGCAGCGCACCGTGCTCTGCAAGGACCCGTTCCGGGCTACGGACGAGCGGGTCGCGCGCCTGATCGACTCGATGTGACGCGCTGACCCGGGAGGGGCCTGACCGGGACGGGCGGGCCCGACCGAGACCGCCTGGCGCGCTGCCCGGGAGGGGCCTGACCGGGCGGGACGGCGCCCCGGCTGTACACCGCTGGCCTCGGATGTCCGCCACGGCGTCTAAGGTTCTCGGGTGCGCCGCGCCATCCTCGCCTTCATCGCCTGCCTGACCTGCCTCCCGCTGCTCGCGGGCTGCTGGACGCAGCCGGAGTCCACCGCCTCGACCCCCGACGCCGACGCGGGTGCCTCGGCCGCGCCGCAGCCCACGGCGTCCGGTGACCCCAGCCAGTCGGTGACCAAGCACGGGGTGACCGTGACCGGGGCGCCCGGGACCGAGCCGACGATCACCCTGGCCGAGGACTTCCCGCCGGCCACCGAGCTGATCGTCGAGGATCTCGTCGTCGGCTCCGGCCGGACGGCCGAGGCCACCGACATGGTGACCCTGCACTACGTCGGGATGGGCCAGCAGTCCCGTGAGGTCTTCGACTCCTCGTGGAGCAGCGGGGCCCCCGCGCAGTTCCAGCTCAGCCGGCTCATCGAGGGCTTCCGCGACGGCGTGGTGGGCATGCAGCCCGGTGGTCGGCGGCTCCTCATCATCCCCGGCGCATTGGCCTACAAGGACGCCGGCAGCCCGCCGGCCATCGGACCGGACGAGACCCTGGTCTTCGTGGTCGACCTGATCGCCGCCGAGCCGGCCTCCTGACCCGCCCCTGCGGACCCGCGACTCCTGACCTGCTCCTGCTGACCCGCCCATCGAGAGGACCCGTCCCATGGCACTGTCCAAGCCCGAGATCGACTTCCAGCCCGGCCCCGCCCCCACCGAGCTGGTCATCCGCGACGTCGTCGTCGGCGACGGTGCGGAGGCGCTGCCCGGAGCCAAGGTGAAGGTGCACTACGTCGGCGTCGACTTCGAGAGCGGCGAGCAGTTCGACGCGTCCTGGGATCGCGGGGAGTCCATCGAGTTCCCGCTGACCGGCCTGATCCAGGGCTGGCAGGACGGCATCCCGGGCATGCGCGTGGGCGGCCGGCGCGAGCTGACCATCCCGCCGCGCATGGCCTACGGCGAATCCGGTCGCCATCGCCTGGCCGGGCGCACGCTGGTCTTCGTGATCGACCTGCTGGCCGTTCGCTGAGCTCACTGGATCGGTCCCACCCGCCCGTCGAAGGAGCGATCCCCGTGGCCCAGGAGCAGCCAGCCGATCGCGGCCCCGGCACCGGGGAGGCGCAGCCCTACCCGAAGGCCCAGCGGTTGCTGAACCTGCTGATGGCGCTGCGCGCGACCGGGGTCGGCCTGGACCGCGACCAGCTGCGCGCGCAGGTGCGCGGCTACGACGCCGAGGCGACTGCCGAGACGTTCGCGCGGATGTTCGAGCGCGACAAGGACGAGCTGCGGGCGATGGGCGTGCCCGTCACCTCGCTGATGGACGCCTCGGGGGCGGTGACCGGCTACCGGATCGCCGGCAGCTGGGCGCTGCCCGCCCTGGACCTGGACCGGGCCGAGCTGGCGGTCCTGCGGCTGGCCGCCCGCCTCTGGCAGCGCGGCGAGCTGGGCACCGCGGCCCTGAACGCGCTGCGCAAGGTCGAGGCCCAGCTCGGGGTCGGCGCGCAGGAGGCCGAGGGGCCGGCCGCGCCGATCGCCGGCCTCACCGCCGACTCGCCCGTGCTGCACGACCTGGTCGCCGCCGCTGGCTCGCACACCACCGTCACGTTCGACTACCGCAAGGGTGAGACGGGTCCGGCGCAGCCGCGGCAGGTGCAGCCCTGGGGCGTGGTGCTCTGGCGCGCCCACTGGTACCTGGTGGGCCACGATCTGGACCGGGGCGCCCAGCGGGTGTTCCGGGCCTCCCGGATCAGCGGCGCGGTGCACCCCCTGGGCGACCCGGGCGCCTTCGAGGTCCCGAGCGACTTCGACGCGGCCGCCGCGATCGGCCGGTTCAACGCCGCCGACCGGATCCTGATCGAGGTGGCGCTGGCACCCGGGGCGGGTGCCGCGCTGCGCCAGCAGGCCGTGCAGACGCAGCCCGGTCCGGCAGGCGGCTGGGATTTGGTCACGTTCCCCGCCGAGACACCGGCCGAGGGGGTGGGCCGGGTCCTGGCGCTCGGGGCGACCGCCCGAGTCCGGGGCCCGCAGGAGGCGCTGGCCGAGGCACTCGTCCAGCTCGACGCGCTCGTCCGGGCGCAGGAGCAGCCGGCCGACCCCAGCGGTCGGGTGGCCAGCGGCCACGCGCGGCTGCCGGGCAACGCCCAGTTCTCCCGGATGCTGGCCCTCGTGCCCTGGCTCGTGGCCAACGACGGAGTCACCGTCGCCCAGGCGGCCCGGCACTTCGGGGTGAGCCGCGACCAGCTGGTCGCGGACCTGGGGCTGGTCATCACCTCCGGCCCGACCGACTGGAACCTGTTCGACATCCAGTACTGGGACGACGACGAGGTGATCGTCGTGCTGGACCCCCTGGAGCTGGCCAAGCCGCTGACCCTGACCCGCGACGAGGGGTTCGCGATGCTGGTCGCGCTGGACGCCCTGGCGGCCCTGCCGGGCACCGATCAGCCCAGTGCGGTGGCCTCGGCGACCGCGAAGGTCCGCGCGGCCCTGGGCGGCCAGGCGCCGGCACCGGGGACGGTGAGTGTGCGGGTCGACCTGCCCGAGGAGCCGATGGCCGCCATCGAGCAGGCGCGGGCCGGCGGGCGGGTGCTGCACCTGACGTACCTGGGCGGGACCCGCGACGAGATCACCCGGCGCACCGTCGACCCGGTGGACGTGGTGGTGGTCGACGGGTACGGGTACCTGCGCGCGCACTGCCGGACCGCCGGCGCGCCGCGCAAGTTCCGACTGGACCGGATCCTGGACCTGCGGGTGGGGCTGGAGCCGGCGGAGCCGGTCGCCCTGGACGAGGCCGCGGTGGAGCCGATGGCGGTGGCGCTGGCCGGCACCGGGCGCGCGGTCGTGGTCGACGTCGCGCTGGGCTCGCCGGTCCTGGACCGGCACCCGGTGTCGCGTCGCTGGACCCTGCCCGGTGGGCGCATCCGCGCGGAGCTGCCGGTCGGCGACTTCGCGTGGGCTCGTCAGCTCGTGCTGCGGTCGGGCGGGTCGGTCGTGCTGCGCGAGCCGGAGTGGCTGGCCGACGAGATTCTGGCAGTGGCGCGGGAACTGCGCCGGCAAGTGGGCAGCGAAACCGTTCGACATCAGCCCTGAGTTGTTGCAACATCACCCACTTTCGACACATCATTCCGGAATAAGGAGCTACCGGAACAGCACTCTTGGGCCGGCGGCTCTTCAAAGGGGCAAGGTGCGGCGCGGCGAGAGGGGGCAGGTGATGACGACGATCAAGGCCACGTGCCCGACGTGCGGCGATGTCGACCTGACACCAGAGGACATGACAGTCACGGTGGCCGAAGAGGCCGGCTGGTCGACCTATTCCTTCATGTGCAACGCCTGCGCGGTGACGATCACCAAACCGGCCGACGACGAGATCGTGCGGCTCCTGACCGGGGCCGGCGTGCGGCTGCGCCGGGTCCATGTGCCAGGTGAGTTCCTGGAGTCGCAGAAGCTCAATCGCACCGCGCCGCCGCTCACCGAGGACGATCTGCTCGACTTCGCGCTCTGGCTGGGCCGCGATGTCGACGTCATCAGCGCCGCCGGCTCCTAGCGCACCTGTTGGGCGCGCGCCCGCTGCGGACGTAGGCTCTGCGGTGACTGCGCGGGCGCGCAGGCGTCCGATGGAGGTGCCATGCCCAACCTGAAGGGTTCCGAGTGGCTGATCATCATCCTGCTGATCGCGCTGCTGTTCGGGGCGAAGCGGCTGCCGGAGGCCGCGCGTGGCCTCGGGCGCTCGCTGCGCATCTTCAAGGCTGAGGTCAAGGGGCTCAACGACGACGAGCCGGCCTCGCCCTCGGTCACCCCCACGGCTGCGACCACGACGGCCGTCCCGCCGGCCAGCGCGCCCGTGGGCGACCCGATCGTCCCGCCGACCGCTCAGCTGCCGCCGGCGACCCCGGCCCCGGCGCAGACTCAGGCTCCCCAGCCCCCCGCCTCGGCGTGACCACGCCCACGGCGTCCCGGCGTCGCCGGCGCCGTGCGGCTGCCGGACCCGACGCCTCGATGCCGCTGGTGGACCATCTGCGCGAGCTGCGCCGCCGGCTGGTCATCTCCCTGCTGGCGATCGCGGTGGGCATGACGATCGGCTGGATCTTCTACGACCCGATCTTCGCCCTGATCCGGGCGCCGTTCGACGACGTGGTCGCCCAGGCGCAGGCCGCCGGGCGCGACGTGACCCTGGCGTTCACCGGCGTGGTCGACCCGTTCGTCATGAAGCTCAAGGTCGCCGCGATGGTCGGCGTCGTGCTGGCCAGCCCGGTCTGGCTCTACCAGCTGTGGCGGTTCATCACCCCGGGTCTGCACCGCAACGAGCGCCGATGGGCACTGGCGTTCGTCGCAGTGGCCACCCCACTGTTCCTGACCGGCGTGGCGCTGGCGTACTTCTTCCTGCCCCGCGGGCTGGGCGTCCTGCTCGGGTTCACCCCGGAGAGCATCGAGAACATCATCTCGGTCGAGCGCTACCTGTCGTTCTTCCTGCGCATGCTGCTGGTGTTCGGGCTGGGCTTCCTGATCCCGCTGCTGGTGGTGGCGCTGAACTTCGTCGGCATCCTGCCCGCGGCCAAGCTGCGCGCCTGGTGGCGCTGGATCGTCATGGGCGTGGTGGTGTTCGCCGCGATCGCGACGCCCACCGGCGACCCGTTCAACCTGGCGCTGCTGGCCGTGCCGCTGCTGCTCCTGGTGGGGCTGGCCGGTCTGGTCTGCGCGCTGAACGACCGGCGCCGGGCCCGCCGGGCGGCGGCGCAGCCGCAATGGGGCGACGACGAGACCTCCGACCTGTCCGTGTGAGCACCCGGCACGCCTCGGGCGAGCAGCCGACGCCGAGCGGGGCGCGGGGCGGGCGCGGGGAGTCGCTGAGGTAGGTTCACGCCCCGTGGAGCGACGCATCGGTGTGCTGGTCAACCCCTCGGCCGGCAAGGGAAAGGCCAGCAGCAGCGTCCGTCAGGTGATCGGTGCCCTGGGCGATCTCGGCGACCAGGTGCTGCCGATCCAGGGCGACTCGGCCGAGCATGCCCAGGTGCTGGTGCGCGAGGCGGTGGCCGGCGGGCTGGACATGCTGGTCGCGCTCGGCGGCGACGGCACCGTGCACCTGGCGCTGCAGGCGGTCGCCGGCACGCAGACCCCCCTGGGCATCGTCCCGGTGGGCACCGGCAACGACGGCGCCGCCGCGATCGGCCTGGAGAAGCGCAGCCCACGCGAGGCCGCGCGGGCCATCCTCGACGGTGAGGTCCGCTCGTTCGACGTGGGCCACGTGGTCACGGCCGAGGGCAACGAGGCGTACTTCCTCTGCGTGCTGTCGACCGGATTCGACTCCCTGGTCAACGATCGGGCGAACCGGATGACCAGGCCCAGCGGCGACGCGCGCTACGTGGTGGCGGTGCTGGGCGAGCTGCGCTCGTTCGAGCCGATCCACTACACCACCGAGATCGACGGCGTGGTCCGGGAACGGCCGGGGATGATCGCCGCGTTCGCCAACGCCCAGTCGTTCGGCGGCGGGATGAAGGTCGCCCCGCACGCGGACCTGCACGACGGGCTGCTGGACATGATCTGGGTCGACCCGATCTCGCGCGGCAGGCTGATCCGGCTCTTCCCGAGCATCTACTCGGGCAAGCACGTGAAGAACCCGGCGGTGCATGAGTCCCGGGTCCGCTCGGCCCGGGTGTCGGCCGAGGGTGCGATCGCGTTCGCCGACGGGGAGTGGGTCGGCACGCTGCCGGTGACGGTGACCAGCGTGCCCGACGGCGTGCGGATCGTCGTGCCCCAGCGCTGAGCGGGGCCGGACCGGCCGGGCGGCGCTCGGCGTGGCGCTCGGCGCGGCTCTCGCCGGGCTCCGGCAGGCGCAGGCGGTAGCGTCGCGTCCGTGGCCGAGCCCCGCGACGACCCGGCCCTGCAGGGCTTCCGCGCGCTGTACGAGTTCGGGCTGGACGGCTTCCAGGAGCGGGCCTGCCAGAGCCTGCTGGCCGGGCGCGGCGTACTGGTCGCCGCTCCGACGGGCGCGGGCAAGACCGTGGTCGGCGAGTTCGCCGTCCATCTGGCGCTGCTGCGCGGCGGCAAGTGCTTCTACACGACGCCGATCAAGGCACTGTCCAACCAGAAGTACCACGACCTGGTCGCCCGCTACGGCGCGGACCGGGTCGGGCTGCTGACCGGCGACACCTCGATCCACGGCGAGGCGCCGATCGTGGTGATGACCACCGAGGTCCTGCGCAACATGCTCTACGCCGGCTCGCCGACCCTGACCGGCCTGGCTTTCGTGGTGATGGACGAGGTTCACTACCTGGCCGACCGGTCGCGGGGCGCGGTCTGGGAAGAGGTCATCGTCACCCTGGCCGAGTCGATCAGCGTGGTGGCGCTGTCGGCGACCGTGAGCAACGCCGAGGAGTTCGGCGCGTGGCTGGCCGAGGTGCGTGGGGACACCGACGTCGTGGTCGAGGAGCACCGGCCGGTGCCGCTGTGGCAGCACGTCCTGGCCCGCGGCTCGCTGCACGACCTGTTCGCCGAGGGCTCGCAGATCAACCCCGAGCTGCTCCGGCTGGCACGCAACGACGAGCGGGTGGAGAAGTCTCAGCGGCAGTTCCGGGTCGAGCACAACACCCGGGCCCAGGCCGGTCAGCGCCCCAGCCGAGGCGGGCGCCGGCCGCGGCCGGTGCCCGGCGCCCAGCGCCCCGACATCGTGCGGGCCCTGCAGCGCGCCGACCTGCTGCCGTGCATCAGCTTCATCTTCAGCCGCGCCGGCTGCGAGGCCGCGGTCGGGCAGTGTCTGGCCGCGGGCCTGGCGCTGACCACCCCGGCCGAGCGGGTGGCGATCCGCGAGCGGGCCCTGGCCCGGGTGGCCGACCTGCCCCCGGCGGATCTGGCCGTGCTCGGCTTCGACGGCTGGATCGACGCGCTGGAGCGCGGCTTCGCCGCCCACCACGCAGGGCTGATCCCGGTGTTCAAGGAGACCGTCGAGGAGCTGTTCCAGGCCGGTCTGGTGAAGGTCGTGCATGCCACCGAGACGCTCGCGCTGGGCATCAACATGCCAGCGCGGGCGGTCGTGCTGGAGCGGCTGGTCAAGTGGAACGGCGAGACGCACGCGGCGATCACGGCCGGTGAGTACACGCAGCTGACCGGGCGGGCCGGCCGGCGCGGGATCGACGTGGAGGGCCACGCGGTCGTCGTGTGGCACCAGGGGCTGGACCCGGTCGCGCTGGCCGGGCTGGCCGCCACCCGGACCTATCCGCTGGTCTCCAGCTTCCGGCCCTCGTCGAACATGGCGGTGAACCTGATCGGCCAGCTCGGACGGTCGGCGGCGCGCGAGGTGCTGGAGTCCTCGTTCGCCCAGTTCCAGGCCGACCGCGGCTACGTCGGGCTGGCCCGGCAGATCGCGCGCAACGAGGAGGCGGTCGCGGGCTACCGCGAGGCGATGACCTGCCACCTGGGCGACTTCGGCCAGTACGCCGCGATCCGCCGCGAGCTGTCGCAGCGGGAGAAGGGGGCCGCCCGGGCCAACGCGGCGGCCCGCCGCTCGCGGATTGCCGATGCGCTGGCCGACCTGGAGCCCGGCGACGTGATCCTCGTGCCGGCTGGCCGGCGGTCGGGACCGGCGGTGGTCGTCGATCCCGGGCTGTCGCTGGGCGAGGACCCGCGGCCGTTCGTGCTGACACCGGACCGTCGGGTCCGCCGGCTGAGCGTCGTGGACTTCCCGAGCGCGCCGCCGGTCCTGGACCGCATCCGGATCCCGCGCGGGTTCGCCCCGCGCTCGGCCAACTCCCGGCGCGACCTGGCCGCGGCCCTGCGCGCCAAGCTGGACAGCATCGAGGTGCCGCGGATGACCCGGCACGCCCGGGGCCACGAGGAGGACCATCAGCTCGCCGAGCTGCGCGCCCGGATGCGAGCGCACCCCTGTCACGGGTGCAGCGACCGTGAGCAGCACGCTCGGTGGGCCGAGCGCGCGGGCCGGCTGGAGGCCGAGACCAACGGGCTGCGCCGGCGGCTGGACGCCCGGACCGCCTCGATCGCCCGGCAGTTCGACCGGATCTGCGCGGTGCTCGCCGAGCTGGGCTACCTGACCGACGAGGGCCCCGACCCGCACGTGACCCGGGCCGGCCGGCAGCTGGCCGGGATCTACGGCGAGTCCGACCTGCTTGCGATGCAGTGCCTGCGGGCCGGGCTGTGGGACAGGCTGGCGCCGGCCGACCTCGCGGCGGCGTGCTCCGTGCTGGTCTACGAGTCCCGTGGCGGCGACTCAGCTGCCGGGCAGACGCCGGTCCGGGTGCCGCACAGCGTGCGGGAGGTCTACTCCCGGACTCTGGACGTCGCCGGGGATCTGGAGGTGCTGGAGCGCCGTCACCACCTGCCGGTGACCCGCGACCCGGATCCCGGGTTCGCGTGGGCGATCCATCGCTGGGCGGGTGGGGCCACGCTGCGCACGGTCCTGGAGGGCTCGGACCTGACGGCAGGGGACTTCGTGCGCTGGACCAAGCAGGTGATCGACTTCCTCGGCCAGCTGGTCGCCGTCGCCGAGGACCCGACCCTGATCCGCAACGCCCGTACTGCGATCGACGGGATGCGCCGAGGTGTGGTGGCCCTGGGCCCCGACGCCGGCTGAGCCCCGCGCCCTCCCGCCGGAGGTGGGCGTGGGCCGCGCGAGACCGTGCTCAGACTTGAGTGGCGGCCTGGGCGATCGCCTCGGTGAGGCGGCCGACTGCGCCGCCGATGCCCCAGCGCTCGACCAGCTCGGCGAGCCGCTGGGGGTCCGCCGGCGTGGCCGGCAGGGTCGCGTCCAGCTCGGGCAGCGCCACCTCGGCGGTGCGCACGACCTCCTGAGCGCGGGTCAGGTAGTCCCGGCCGTCCCGCAGCGCGCGGACGATGCTGCCGCGCAGCGTCGGCGGCTCGGCATCAGCGGCAGCCAGCAGTGCCTCCAGGCTGCCGTACGTGGTGAGCAGGGTCGCCGCACCCTTGGCCCCGATCCCCGGGATGCCGGGCAGCCCGTCGGAAGGATCGCCGCGCAGGATCGACATCTCCGCGTACTGCTGAGGCGCGACCCCGTACGCGGCCACCACGGCTGCCTCGTCCAGCACCTGCATGCGCCGGATGCCGCGGCCGACGTAGAGCAGCGTGATCCCGGCGGAATCGTCGACCAGCTGGACCATGTCCCGGTCGCCGGAGACCACCTCGACCGGCTCGCCGGCCGCCCCGCAGCGGTGCGCCAGGGTGCCCATGATGTCGTCCGCCTCGTAGCCGGCCGCGCCCACGCGGGCGATCCCGATCGCGGCCAGCACGTCGGCGATGACGCCGACCTGCGGGGTCAGGGCGTCGGGCACCTCCTCACCGCCCTCGACGGCCACCCGGTGGGCCTTGTACGTGGGCAGCAGGTCGACCCGCCACTGCGGGCGCCAGTCGTCGTCCCAGCACGCGACCAGCTGCGTGGGTCGCCGGGACGCCACCAGCGCGGCGGTCATGTCCAGGAACCCGCGGACCGCGTTGGTCGGGGTGCCGTCCGGCGCGGTGATCGACTCGGGCGAGGCGTGGAACGCGCGGAAGTACAGCCCGGCGGAGTCCAGCAGCATGAGCATGCCCGCATCCTGCCGCACCGGACCCCTTGGCTACCGTTGCCCGGGTGAAGGATCGCCTGCTGCCCACGCCCGAAGCCGCCGAGCTGCTCGAGCTCACCGCCCACATCGCCGATCGCGAGCTGGCCCCGCGGGTCGCCGCCGCCGAGGCGGCCGGCGAGTTCCCGCTCGACGTCATGCGCACCTTGGGCCGCGCCGGGCTGCTGAGCCTGCCGTATCCGGAGGAGATCGGCGGCGGTGGCCAGACCTACGAGGTCTACGTCCAGGTGCTGGAGGAGCTCGCCGCGCGCTGGCTCTCGGTGGCCATCGGGGTGTCGGTGCATGTGCTCTCGTGCTTCCCCATGGTCGCCTGGGGGAGCCGCGAGCAGCAGGAGCGCTGGCTGCCCTCGATGCTCGACGGGTCGACGCTGGGCGCGTACTGCCTGTCCGAGCCGCACTGCGGGTCCGACGCGGCGGCGCTGACCACCCGGGCGGAGCGCTCCGGCGACGAGTACCGGATCAGCGGGACGAAGGCGTGGATCACCCACGGCGGGGTCGCCGACTTCTACAACGTCATGGCCCGCACCGGCGGCCCTGGGCCGGCGGGGATCAGCTGCCTGCTCGTGCCCGCCGACGCGGACGGGCTCTCGGTCGCCGCCCCCGAGCACAAGATGGGCGCGAACGCCTCGCCGACCGCCCAGGTGATCCTCGACGATGTGGTCGTGCCCGCCGGCCGGCGGATCGGCGCCGAGGGGGACGGATTCCGGATCGCGATGCAGGCGCTGGACGCGGGCCGGCTGGGCATCAGCGCGTGCGCGGTCGGCCTGGCCCGGGCGGCCCTGGACCAGGCTGTCGAGTACGCGCGGGGCCGCGACGCGTTCGGCCAGCCGATCGTCGAGTTCCAGGGCCTGCAGTTCATGCTCGCCGACATGGACACGCGCATCCACGCTGCGCGGGCGCTGCTGCTGGAGGCGGCCCGGCTCAAGGACGCGGGTCGCCCGTTCTCGATCCCGGCCGCTCGCGCCAAGCTGCTGGCCACCGACGTGGCGATGGCGGTCACCACCGACGCCGTCCAGGTGCTCGGCGGCGCCGGGTACACCAGCGACTTCCCGGTCGAGCGGTACATGCGCGAGGCGAAGGTCCTGCAGATCGTCGAGGGCACCAACCAGGTGCAGCGGGTGGTCATCGGGCGGGCGCTGGCCCGCGGCTAGCGCGCCGAGCACGGGGGACCGTCCGGTCCATGGCAGGCGGAGGCGCGATCATCTCCTCCATGACCACCTCGTTGACCACTCTCGACGCACGACCCGGCCGGGTGCCCGCATGAGGCTCCTGCTGCGCGGCGGCCCCATCCATGCCCCGAGCGCCCCGCATTGCGACGCCCTGCTGGTCGTCGACGACCAGGTGGCGTGGATCGGCTCGGCCAGCGGGTTCGACCCGGCCGACGCCGACGTGGTCGTCGAGCTCGACGGTGCGCTCGTCGCCCCCGGGTTCGTCGACGCGCACGTGCATCACACGATGACCGGCCTGACGCTGCTCGGGCTGGACCTGCGCGGCGTGACATCGCGCGGAGACCTGCTCGACGCGGTCGCCGCCCAGTCCCGGCGCGCGGCGGGTCAGCCGGTCGTTGGGCACGGCTGGGACGAGGGCGCGTGGGCGGACCCTGCCCTGCCGACCCGATCCGAGCTGGACCGGGCGGCCGGGGGAGCGGTGGTGTACCTCTCCCGGGTCGACGTCCACTCGGCCGTGGTGTCCAGCGCGCTGATCGGTCTGGTGCCTGGGGTCGCGGGGGCGGCCGGGTTCGAGGACTCGGGCCGGGTCACCGGCGACGCCCACCACCTCGTGCGCCGTTACCTCACCGAGCAGCTCCCCGGTGGCCTGCGCGAGGCCGCGCACCGGGCCACGCGGGCGCACGCCGCGGCCCAGGGCGTGGTCGCCCTGCACGAGGCGGCCGGCCCCGACATCAACGGCGCCGAGGATCTGGCGGCGCTGCTCGCGCTGGCCGCGCGCGAGCCCGGACCCCAGGTGATCGGCTACTGGGGGCAGGCGCTGGGCGTCTCCCGGGCCCTCGAGCTGGGGGCGCTGGGCGCCGCGGGCGACCTGTTCGTCGACGGGGCGCTGGGCTCGCGCACCGCGCTCCTGCGATCGCCCTACACGGATGCCGACACGTTCGGGAACGGCTACCTGGCCGTCGACGTGATCGCCGAGCACCTGATCGCCTGCACGCGGGCGGGGGTCCAGGCCGGCTTCCACGCGCTGGGCGACGCCGCGCTGGACCGGGTGACCGAGGCACTGGGGCGCGCGGTCCAGGAGTGCGGGCTCGCCGCGGTCCGGGCCGCCCGGCACCGGATCGAGCACCTGAGCATGGCCGGTCCTGAGCACGCGGCGACGCTGGCCGAGGCCGGCGTGATCGCCAGCGTGCAGCCGTCCTTCGACGCGCACTGGGGCGGCGAGCACGGGACGTATGCCCGGCGCCTGGGCTGGGACCGGGCCGCCACGACCCACGACTTCGCCGGGCTCGTGCGCGCGGGGGTGTCGCTGGCGTTCGGGTCGGACAGCCCCGTGACCGCCGTCGAGCCGTGGGAGTGGGTGCGGGCCGCGATGTGGCACCACGTCCCATCCGCCCGGCTCAGCGCGCGGGCGTCGTTCGCAGCGGCAACGCGCGGTGGCTGGCGGGCCGCGCGGCGCGACGACGCGGGCGTGCTGGCGGTCGGCGCCCCGGCCTGCCTCGCGGTGTGGGCCGTCGACGAGCTCGTGGTCGCCGCCCCAGACGCCCGGGTGGCCAACTGGAGCACCGACCCCCGATCCGGCACGCCCGGCCTGCCCCGGCTGGACCCGGGCGTCCCCGCGCCCCGCTGCCTGGCGACGATCCACGAAGGCCGAGTGCTCCACACAGCCGACGGCTGGGCGCCCCAGCTGACCCCGGTCACATCCCCGGTGGTCAGCCCACAGACCATCTGATGTCCCCTGGACTGACAGCCCCGGCAGGGGAGGGGGAGGTGGGAGGAGACCAGGGGGACCGGTGACGGGGCTCCTGTCAGCCTGTGCGGAGCCAGCGGCGGGCTAGGGCGATCCGGGCGTCGACCTGCTCGGTGGTGGCTTGCGACAGCGGGGGACCGCCGGCCTCGCGGCGCAGGCCGGCGTGGATGTGGCTGTGCGGGACCCCGCGGACCCGGGCGACCTGGGCGACGAGGCTGTTCAGCTCCTTGCGCCGGGCCTCCAGCGCCCGGTGCAGGCTCACCTCGGGCGGCACCTGGTCGCGGCGCTCGCGCCGGCCGGCCCGCGCGACCTGCCGGCGCTGCCGGTCGGCCAGCAGCGCGGCGACCTGATCGGGCTCCAGCAGCCCGGGCAGGCCCAGGTAGTCGGCCTCGTCGTCGCTGGCCGGCTCGGCGTGCATGCCGAACGCCTGCGCGTCGAAGAGGACGTGGTCGAAGACCGCGGTGGCTTCCAGGGTCTCCTGCACGCCGAGCAGGTCGGCGACGTCGCGCTTCCGGTTCGCCTCGGCCAGGAGCGCGTCCTCCTCGGCCCAGAGGTCCTCGTCGCCGCGCTGCGGCCGGCCGAGCACGTGGTCGCGCTGCCGCTCCAGGGCGCTGGCGTGTGCCAGCAGCACCGGGACCGTCGGCAGGAAGACGCTGGCCAGCTCGCCGCGGCGACGGCTGCGCACGAAACGGCCCACTGCCTGGGCGAAGAACAGCGGCGTGGCGATCGCCGTGGCGTAGACGCCGACCGCCAGCCGGGGCACGTCGACACCCTCGGACACCATCCGCACAGCCACCAGCCAGCGGTCGTGCGACTCGGTGAACGCCTCGATCCGCCGGCTCGATCCGGAGTCGTCGGAGAGCACGAGGGTCGGCTGCTCGCCGGTGAGCTGGGCCAGGGCGCGGGCGTAGGCGCGGGCCTGCTTCTGGTCGCTGGCGATCACCAGGCCGCCGGCGTCCGGGACGTGCCGGCGGACCTCGGTCAGCCTGCGGTCCGCCGCGCGCAGGACCGCCGGCATCCACTCGCCGGCGGGATCCAGCGCCGTGCGCCACGCCTGGGCGGTGACGTCCTTGGTGAGCGGCTCGCCGAGGTTCGCCGCCAGCTCCTCGCCGGCTCGGGTCTTCCACCGCATCCCGCCGCCGTAGGCGAGGAACACCACCGGACGCACGACGTGGTCGCGCAGCGCCTCGGCGTACCCGTAGGTGTGGTCGGCCACCGAGCGGCGCGTGCCATCGGGGCCCTCGACGTAGGTCACGAACGGGATCGGGGTCAGGTCCGAGCGGAACGGGGTGCCGGTCAGGCACAGCCGGCGGGTGGCGTGCTCGAACGCCTGCCCGATCGCCTCGCCCCAGCTCAAGGCGTCGCCCGCGTGGTGGATCTCGTCGAAGACGACCAGGGTGCGGGTGCTCACCGTGCGGGCCTCGAACGAGTGCACCGCGGCGGCCACTCCCGCGTAGGTCACGGCCTGCCCCTGGTACTGGCGGGAGCGTCCGCGCCGGCCGCCTCCGAGCCCCGGGTCCAGATGCAGACCGACCTTCGCGGCCGCTTCGGCCCACTGGACCTTGAGGTGCTCGGTCGGCGTGACCACCACGACCCGCTCGACGGCACGGCTGGCCATCAGCTCGGTGGCCACCCGCAGGGCGAAGGTCGTCTTGCCGGCGCCCGGCGTCGCCACGGTGAGGAAGTCGCGCTGGTCCAGCGCCCGATAGCGGTCCAGCGCCTCGACCTGCCAGGCGCGCAGCCGAGCGGCCGTGCCCCAGGCCGCGCGGCCCGGGAACGCGGGGGAGAGGTGGTCGACCGCGGACGGCGCGCGCATGATGGTCCCTCCCTGGTGGTCTGGCCGTGGTGCTCGTGGTGCTCGTGGTGTTCGTCGCGGTGTGCCTGCGGTGCTTCCCGCCGGTGTCGCCGGAGCGGACCAGGGTGCCCCGCGCTCGGTCTCAGGCCCAATCCGACACGCGTGCCGGGCGGCATGACGAACCTCACGCGCGGTGCCCCTTGCGTGGTCGCGGGCGTCCGGTGGAGGGGGAGCGGTGAGAATGTGGCCGTGAGCGAGCAGGCGACGCAGCGGACCAGCCGGCTGGCTCCAGCGCTGCGACCGCTCGCAGCTGCCGGGGCCGGAGTGGCGATGGCCCTGGCCTTCCCGCCGGTCGGCGCGCTGGGCGGCTGGCTGGCGGTGCCAGCGCTGGCCGCGCTCGTGGCGCTGTTCCGGGGGATCAGCGCCCGGCGTGGCGCGGTCCTCGGGCTGGTGGCGGGAGTGGCCTTCTTCTTGGTCCTGCTCGCCTGGATCCGGGTGCTGGGCTGGGACGCGTGGATCGCGCTGTCCCTGGTGTGCGCCCTGTTCTGGGCGGGGGCCGGGGCGCTGCTGCCGGTGCTGCTGAGCCGGCGCTGGTGGGTGGTCACGGTCCCGCTGCTGTGGGTCTGCATGGAGGCGCTGCGCGAACGCGTGCCGTTCGGCGGATTCCCGTGGGGCCGGCTGGCGTTCGCGCAGGCCGACACGCCGCTGGTGGGTTGGGCGGCCCTGGGGGGTGCGCCGCTGGTCACCCTCGCGGTGGCCCTGATGGCCGCGACCCTGCTGGCCGCCCTCGACCTGGTTCTCGACGCCGTCGCCGCTCGGAACCCCACCCGGAACCCCACCCGGAACCCTGCTGGGAACCCTGCTCGGCACCCCGCCCGGAACCCCGCTCGGCTCGTCCTCGCCGCGCTCCTGCTGGCCGGCCTTCCGCTGGTCGGCCTGGTGGTCCGCGATGCCGGCCTGGGCGGCCCGGACGGCGAGGTCCTCCAGATCGCCGTCGTGCAGGGGAACGTCCCGCGCGCCGGGCTGGACTTCAACGCCCAGCGGCGGGCCGTCCTGGACAACCACGTCAACGAGACGCTCGCCCTGGCCGGGCGGATCGACGCCGGCCAGGTGCCCGCTCCGGTCGCGGTCATCTGGCCGGAGAACTCCTCGGACATCGACCCCACCCGCTGGGCCGATGCGGCCACCCAGATCGACCGGGCGGCCCAGGCGGTCGGCGTGCCGATCCTGGTCGGGACGATGATCCAGAACCCGGCCGACCTGCCCACCGCGGGCCAGGCGAGGACGATCCTGAACATCTCCTTGGTCTGGGACCCGATCACCGGGCCGGGCGACTTCTACGCCAAGCGGCACCCGGTGCCCTTCGGCGAGTACCTGCCGCTGCGACATCTGCTCACCGGGCCCCTTGCCCAGATCGTCACCCGGCTCCAGCGCGTCGCCGTGGACTTCGCGCCCGGTGACCGCTCGCATGTGCTGGACGTGGGCCCGGTGCGCACCGGGGTCGTGATCTGCTTCGAGACCGCGTACTCCGGACTGGTCGGCGACGCGGTGCGCGAGGGCGGGCGCGTGCTGGTGGTGCAGACGAACAACGCCACCTACGGGGGCACCGGGCAGCCGCAGCAGCAGCTGGCGATCAGCCGCGTGCAGTCGGTCGCCGCCGGGCGGACCACCCTGGTGGCGGCCACCTCGGGTGTCAGCGCGGTGATCCGGCCGGACGGATCCCTGGCATGGCGGACCGAGGAGTTCGTGCCCGCCTCGACGGTGGCCGCGGTGCCGCAGCGCAGCGGGCTGACGCCGGCGGTCCGGCTCGGTCAGCTGCCCGGGCTGGCGGCCGGCGCCCTGCTGCTGGCACTGGCCGCGCTGGGCCGGCGACGCAGCCCCGCTGAGGAGATTGCGCGGCACCCGAGCGAACCGCCGTCGAGCGCCGAGCATGGGACAATCGATCGGTGACGCAATCCTTCGCCGACCTCGGCACTGTGCTGGTCATCATCCCGACCTACAACGAGTCCGAGAACGTCAGACTGATCACGGCACGGGTGCGCGCGGCAGTTCCCGAGGCGCACATCCTGATCGCAGACGACAACTCCCCGGACGGCACGGGCGCCATCGCTGACGAGCTCGCGGCGGCCGACGACCAGATCCACGTGATGCATCGCCTGGGCAAGGAGGGTCTGGCCGCGGCCTACATGGCCGGCTTCGCCTGGGGCCTGGAGCACGGCTACGACGTGCTGGTCGAAATGGACGCCGACGGCTCCCACCAGCCCGAGCAGCTGCCGCTGCTGCTCGGCGCGCTGCGCGACGCGGACCTGGTCCTCGGCTCGCGCTGGGTGCCCGGCGGCACCGTGGTCAACTGGCCCAGGTCCCGCGAGGTGCTCTCCCGCGGCGGCAACCTCTACACCCGGCTGGCCCTGGACCTCCCGCTGCGCGACGCGACCGGTGGATACCGGGCATTCCGGGCCGAGACGCTGCGCGCGATCGAGCTGGACAACGTCGCCTCGCAGGGCTACTGCTTCCAGGTGGACATGGCCCGCCGGGCGGTCGCGGCCGGCAAGCGGGTCGTCGAGGTGCCGATCACGTTCAAGGAGCGGGAGTTCGGCGTGTCGAAGATGAGCGGCAGCATCGTGCGCGAGGCGCTGTGGAAGGTGACGGTCTGGGGTGCGCAGGAGCGCGGCCAGGCAGCGCGCGGCGCGGTGGCCCGCACGCGCGAGAGGCGCGCGGCGAAGCGCGGGTCGAAGGCCGCCTGATGCGCAGGTTCCTCACGCTCGCGGTCCTGGCGCTGTTCACCGCGCTGGAGGTGGCGGCGGTGCTGGCGCTGAAGGCCGCGGTGGGCACCGCAGGTGCGCTGCTGGTCCTGTGCCTGGACGTGCTCGCCGGGCTGTTCGTCATGTCGTGGGGAGCCAGGTCGAAGCCGCCGCAGCGCGGATGGCGGGTGGCGGCGGGCGGGGTCATCGCCATCCCCGGGCTGGTCCTGGATCTGGTGGGGCTGGCGCTGCTGATCCCGCTGGTGCAGCAATGGCTGGGCGCGCACGCCGAGCGCGGCACCCAGGAGTGGCTGCGCCGCAACCACATGTCGGTCATCACGGTCACCGATGTCGGCGGGGTCCAGCGGACCACCGTGGTGAATGGCGACGTGATCACCGGCGAGGTGATCGACGATCCCGGCTCGGGGTCGGCCGGCGCAGGGGAGACGGGCCCGGCGTCAGGCGGCGGACGGGTCATTCGCGGCGAGATCCAGGGCGGCGACCCGGCGTAGGGACGCGGCCCCGGACTCGACGGGCTGGTGCCCGTCGAGTCCGACACGCCTCGGGGTCAGGCGGAGCGGCGGACCGACTCCCCGCGCAGACCGCGCAGCACGTCGAGGCGCTCGGCGAGGACGTCCTCCAGCTCGGCGATCGAGCGGCGCTCCAGCAGCATGTCCCAGTGGGTGCGCTGCGGGCGCTCCGGCTTGCGCTCGGGCTCGACTCCGTCGCGCAGCGTCGCGGCGTTGCCGCACGTCGCGCACTCCCAGTCGTAGGGGATCTCCGCCTCGTCCGAGAACGGGACCCTGGTCACATGCCCCTGGATGCAGTCGTAGGTGGTCAGCAGCCGGGGGGCGAACTCCACCCCGGCGTCGCTCTCGTAGCTGGTTGAACCCAGCCGCGTCCCGCGCAGTGCGCCGTCAGCCATGGTTGCCGTGCCTTCCCGCACGGCCGTCGTCCGCCGCGCTACCTGCGACCGCTCAGGGCCGCTTGAATCCTCAACACACTGGTCCCCTGCTACATTCCCCGGTTCGGCAACTGTCAAACCTGCCGGCGCGCCGAGGCCCCCCGCGCAGACGGCCCTCAGGTCCAGGCGCCGCGCTCGACCAGCACTTCGCGCAGCACGCTCGGGCGGTCGGTGACCAGCCCGTCCACGCCCAGGTCGAGCAGCTCGTGCATCTCCTGGGCGTCGTCGACGACCCAGACATGCACCTGGACGCCCCGCCGGTGGGCCGCGCGGACGAATCGCCGGGTCACCACCGGGATCGGGCCGGATCGCCGGGGCACCTGCGCGGCGACCGCAGGTCCGCCGGGGTCCAGACCGAGCACCAGCCAGGCCACCTCGCGGGGGTGCATGGAGGTGGCCAGGCGGTCGCCGGCCAGGTCACGCAGCATCGTGACGCGATCGACGCTGAACGAGGCCGCGCAGACCCGGTCCCAGGCTGCGCACTCCCACACAGCGGAGAGGAACGGTCCCAGGGCGTCGTCGCACTTCACGTCGATGTTGAGCACCGTGTCCGGCCACCGGCGCAGTGCCTGGGTCAGCGTCATCACGGGCGACCCGTCGGCCAGCTGGAGTCGCTGAAGCTCGGCCAGGGAGGTCTCGGCGATCGGGCCGGTCCCGGTCGTGGTCCGCTCCAGGGTCGCGTCGTGGAAGATCACCGCGTGCCCGTCCGAGGTGGCGCGCACATCGGTCTCGATGCATCGCACCCCGAGGTCGACCGCGTGCTGGAAGGCAGTCGGTGAGTTCTCCGCCGCCTCGGCGGCCCCGCCTCGATGGGCCAGAGCCAACGGGCCCGGGCCTGCCGGGAACGCCGCCCGCGCGCTCACCGCTAGCGCTTGCCCTTCTTCGTCTTCACGGTCTTCGCCTTGGGGCTTTTCGCCTTGACGGTCTTCGCCTTGGCGGTCTTCACCTTGACGTAGTCGGTGTTGCTGACCGACCAGGTCCCGTTGGCCTGGCGGATCTTCGCACGCCAGCGTCCGGACTTCGCGGCCACGGTCTGCATCGTGGCGGTTCCGTTGGAAAGGGTCGGCACCTGCGCGGCGAGGCGGTACTTCTTCGAGCCGGTGGCCTTGAACTCGAAGCGCACCAGCGTCGGCAGCTGGTTGGTGTGCCACGAGCCGTTCGCCCAGCGGACCTGCGTGCGCACCCCCACGCTGAGGACCTTCCCGCGCTGAATCGGCTCCGGCTTGGCGTTGAGGGACCGCAGGCGCAGCTTCGCGCCGGGCCGGATCTGGGCGGTCACCATCGCCCGGGCGGTGGCCACCGCCCGGTCCGCGCGCACCGTCCCGTACCCGAGCTGGCTGTCCCATCCGTTGCCGCTGACGTCGTCCTGCGCGGTCAGCGTGATGATCGAGCGCAGCTGCGCCGCGGTGAGCCGGGGGTTGGCCGCGATGGCAAGAGCCAGGGCGCCGGAGACGTGCGGGGCGGCGAACGAGGTGCCCGACTCCACGTCGAAGGTGTTGACCGGGACGGCGGCCAGGACGTTCTCGCCGGGGGCGGCCAGGTCGATGTAGCTGCCGGTGTTGGAGAAGCCGGCGGGGTTGCCGGTGGCGTCCTCGGCGGCGACCGCCACCACGTTCGGCGAGGCGGCCGGGTACTGCACCCGGTTGCCCTCCAGGAACGAGTTGCCGCCGGCCGCGACGACGACCGCACCGTGGTTGAACGCGTAGCGGCACGCCTGGTCCAGGACCCGATCGCGGTCCGGACCGCCCAGCGAGAGGTTGATGACCCGGGCGCCGGCATTGGTGGCGGCGATGATCGCGCGGGCGACCGTGCTGCTGTCTCCGATGCCCGAGGGGTCCAGGGCGGCGACCGGAAGGATGCTGGCCTGTGGGGCCACGCCGGCCATCCCGTACTGGTTGATGCTGGCCGCGATCAGGCTGGCCACGCGGGTGCCGTGCGACTTCTCGGCGGGCAGCGGAGTCACGGCGGGCAGCAGGTCGATCTCGGGCAGGACCCGGCCCACGAGGTCCCGATGCGTCTCATCAACCCCCGTGTCGATGACGGCCACCTTGACCCCGGCGCCCTGGGTCACCGCCCATGCGGCCGGAGCGCCCACCATGTTCAGGTTCCACTGGCGGGGCGCCAGCGGCTCGGTGTTGACCGTGCCGAGTGCGCGCATCACCTTGGTCGGCGCGGCGACCACACCGGGCTCCGCGTCCAGGTGCGCGGCCAGCGCTCGGGCCTCCTGCGAGGAATCGGTGCGCAGCTTGCTGACAGTGGGCTGCCCGTCGTCACCGGTGACCATGACGGTCACCTCGGTGCTGACCGAGCGCAGGTCGGCGTCTGAGCCGGTGACGTCGGTGGCCTGGACCGGCAGGTCCGTCAGGTCCACGTCGGCAGTCGGGGCCAGCTCCTCGGTGGCCTGCGGACTCAGCGGGGCCTGTGTGACGGATGGATCAGGAATGGGCTCTGGGGACGAGGTGACCGCCGAGGCCGGCAGCCCGCCCAGCAGCAGGGCGAGGGTGGCGCCGGCAGCGACCTGCAGGCGGACGGATCGGCGCACGCGCCCTCCTGGACTGACCCGGGGAATGATGGCCCCCAGTATCCAACGTGGCGGGGGGTGCTCCATGCGCCCGTCGCGTACCAAGGCCCTAAGGATCGCCTAACTCCGGGCGGACCCGGCACCCGATCGAATCCTGCACGCCCCCGAGCCGTGCGGGCCGCGCAGGTCCGTCGCCCCGGCCCGTGCGCGCCGGCGCAACTAGGCTGACCCTTTCGCGCCGGACCTGCCGCAGGGTCTGCACGACGCGCACCGCGCAGCTGCGCCGGCGCCCGCACTTCGGCCAGGAGATGTCATGACCACTGCCCCGACCGGCCCCTTCGACACCGAGCCCGGCCGCGCGCACGCCGCCGACTCCCACGACCTGATCCGGGTCCGCGGCGCGCGGGAGAACAACCTCAAGGACGTGAGCCTGGACCTGCCCAAGCGCCGGCTGACGGTGTTCACCGGGGTCTCCGGATCGGGCAAGAGCTCGCTGGTGTTCAGCACGATCGCCGCGGAGTCCCAGCGCCTGATCAACGAGACGTACTCGACGTTCGTCCAGGGGTTCATGCCGACGCTGGCCCGCCCGGACGTGGACGTGCTGGAGGGGCTGACCACGGCGATCATCGTGGACCAGGAGCGTATGGGCGCCAACCCGCGCTCCACCGTCGGCACGGCCACCGATGCGAACGCGATGCTGCGCATCCTGTTCAGCCGGCTGGGCCAGCCGCACATCGGCTCGTCGCAGGCGTTCTCGTTCAACATCGCCTCGGCCAGCGGCAAGGGGGCGGTCACCGTCGAGAAGGGCGGGATGGAGGTCAAGGCCCGCCGCGAGTTCTCGATCACCGGCGGCATGTGCCTGCGGTGCGAGGGCCTGGGCCGGGTCAGCGACTTCGACCTGAGCGCCCTCTACGACGACGCCAAGTCGCTGAACGAGGGTGCGCTGACGATCCCCGGCTACAGCATGGAGGGCTGGTACGGGCGCATCTACCGAGGCTCGGGCTTCTTCGACCCGGACAAGCCGATCGGGCGGTTCACCAAGCGCGAGCTGGCCGACCTGCTCTACAAGGAGCCGACGCGGATCAAGGTCGAGGGCATCAACATCACCTACGAGGGCCTGATCCCGAAGATCCAGAAGTCGATGCTCTCCAAGGACCGGGAGGCGATGCAGCCGCACATCCGCGCGTTCGTGGACCGGGCGATCACGTTCCAGACCTGCCCGGAGTGCGAGGGGACCCGGCTCACGGCGGCGGCCCGCTCGTCGAAGATCGAGGGGATCAGCATCGCCGACGCGTGCTCGATGCAGATCAGCGACCTGGCCGAATGGGTGCAGGGGCTGTCCGAGCCGAGCGTCGCGCCGCTGCTCATCTCGCTGCGCGAGACGCTGGACTCGTTCGTGGAGATCGGGCTGGGCTACCTCTCGCTGGAGCGGCCGGCGGGCACGCTGTCCGGCGGCGAGGCGCAGCGGACCAAGCTGATCCGGCATCTGGGCTCGGCGCTGACCGACGTCACCTACGTCTTCGACGAGCCGACGATCGGGCTGCACCCGCACGACATCGCACGCATGAACGACCTGCTGCTGGCGCTGCGCGACAAGGGCAACACCGTGCTGGTGGTCGAGCACAAGCCGGAGACGATCACGATCGCCGACCACGTGGTCGACTTGGGCCCGGGTGCCGGCTCGGCCGGCGGGCAGCTCTGCTTCGAGGGCAGCGTCGAGGCGCTGCGGGCCAGTGGGACGCTCACCGGTCGGCACCTGGACGACCGCGCCCGGCTCAAGGAGTCGGTCCGCACAGCGAAGGGCGTGCTGGAGGTGCGCGGGGCGAGCACGCACAACCTGCGCGACGTGAGCGTGGACATCCCGTTGGGCGTGCTGGTGGTGCTGACCGGGGTCGCCGGCTCGGGCAAGAGCTCGCTGATCCAAGGGTCGGTGGCCGGCCGCGAGGGCGTGGTGACGGTCGACCAGACCGCGATCCGGGGCTCCCGGCGCAGCAACCCCGCCACCTACACCGGGCTGCTCGACCCGATCCGCAAGGCCTTCGCCAAGGCCAACGGGGTCAAGCCGGCGCTGTTCAGCGCGAACTCCGAGGGCGCCTGCCCCAACTGCAACGGCGCCGGCGTGATCTACACCGATCTGGCGATGATGGCCGGGGTCGCCACGACCTGCGAGGTGTGCGAGGGCAAGCGCTTCGACGCCTCGGTGCTGGACTACCACCTGGGCGGCAAGGACATCAGCCAGGTGCTGGCCATGCCGGTGGTGGAGGCCGAGGAGTTCTTCCGCGCAGGCGCGGCGAAGACCCCGGCCGCCCACCGGATCCTCGACCGGCTGGCCGACGTCGGGCTGGGCTACCTCACTCTGGGCCAGCCGCTGACCACCCTGTCCGGCGGTGAGCGACAGCGGATCAAGCTGGCCACCCACCTGGGCGAGCAGGGCGGCACGCTGATCCTCGACGAGCCCACGACCGGCCTGCACCTGGCCGACGTCGAGCAGCTGCTCGCGCTGCTGGACCGGATCGTGGACTCGGGGAAGTCGGTGCTCGTGATCGAGCACCACCAGGCCGTCATGGCGCACGCCGACTGGATCATCGACCTGGGTCCCGGCGCCGGCCACGACGGCGGCCGGATCGTGTTCGAGGGCACCCCGGCCGACCTGGTCGCCGACCGATCCACGCTCACCGGCCAGCACCTGGCCCAGTACGTGGGCGCCTGACCCGGCCGGGCTGGGCGCGAAGCCGGGAGATGCCGGGCCGCAGCCACGGCTACGAGCTTGAGGGCGTCAATCCCGCTTGACGCTAGTGCCATGGTCAAGGTAGATTGACGGGCATGGACGAGCAACGACTGGCCGACGCCGATCCTGAGGTTGGATTGCGGGCGGTCATCGCCCTGCAGCACCTGGCCGAGCGGATGGAGGCCGTGCAGGTGGCCAACGCCCGCCGGCAGGGATGGAGCTGGGCGCGCATCGCCGAGGCCCTCGGCGTGACCAAGCAGGCCGTCCACCAGAAGTACCGCGACCTGGAGGTGCGCTGATGTTCGAGAGGTTCCAGACCGAGGCGCGCGAGGCGGTCATGCGCGCGGTCGACGTGGCCGAGGACGTGGATTCCGGGCGGGTGGGCCCCGAGCACCTGCTCGTCGGACTGGCGGCGGCGGGCGAGCCGACCCTGGCGGCGGCCGGCCTGACCAGGCAGCATCTGGAAGCGGCGCTACGCGCCGAGGTGTCCGAGGGCGCAGACGCCGCCGCCCTGCGCGCGATCGGCATCGACCTCGACGCGATCCGGGCAGCCGTCGACGGTCAGCTCGGCGCCGGCGCGTGGGAGGCAGCCGCGCCGGCGCGCCGGCGGCGCGAGCGTGGCCTGCTCGGGCGTCTGCTTCCGGCGCAGCCCCCATTCACGCCGGCGGCCCGGAAGGTGCTCGAGCTCGGACTGCGCGAGGCGATCGCCGAGCAGCGCGGGGCGATCAGCGCCACCCACCTCCTGTGCGGACTGCTGCGCGACCCCGGCCCTACCGCGACAGCGATGATCGCGACGGTGCTGCCGGTGGACGAGCTGCGCCGAAGGGCCGCGGCTGATCCGACCGCCGCCTGATCCGACCGCCGCCCGACCCGGACCTGTCCGGGTTCGCCCAAGACGCCGAGGATTCGCCGGAATGGTAGGAAGTGGGCATGCCGCGCGTCGTCTATGCCACTGCCAGCACGCTGAACGGCTTTCTCGCCGACGACGAGGACTCGTTGGACTGGCTGTTCGCGGTGCCCGACGCCGACAAGGCCGAGGGGGAGATGGGGGAGTTCATCGAGGGCGTCGGGGCGCTGGTGATGGGGTCCACGACCTACGAGTGGGTGCTGCGCCACGAGGAGATGGTCGAGCAGCCGGACAAGTGGCCCTACACACAGCCGGCGTTCGTGTTCAGCAGTCGCAGCCAGCCAGAGATCCGGGGGGCGGACGTCCGGTTCGTGAGCGGTGCCGTGGTCGACGCGTGGCCCGCGATCGCGGCCGCGGCGGGGGAGGGCGACGTCTGGCTGGTGGGTGGGGGAGACCTGGTCGGCCAGTTCGCCGATGTCGGGCTGCTCGACGAGGTCCGGGTGTCGGTCGCCCCGGTCACGCTGGTGTCCGGCCGGCCGTTGCTGCCGCGCCGCCTGGAGTCCGACAAGCTCGAGCTCACGTCGGCCACCCGGTCCGGCCAGTTCGCCGAGCTGAGGTTCGCGTTCCGGCGAGGCTGAGGTCGTCAGGGGGCCTGGCCCTCCCGACCCGCCTCGCTCAGGCCCCGGCTGACCGTCTGTCGCGGGTCTTGCGGCCCGCCTCGACGGCGAACTGGCCGATCAGGGAGAGCACGATGAGCGCGCCCGCGCTCGCGAGGCTGCGTGGGTCGTTGCGCGCCAGGTCGATGACGAACCCGATCAGCACGATGCTCGAGATCGCGATGGCCACGACCACCGCCGCGGCGTTCGCGTGGAGCTCCTGCCGGTTGCGGAAGGCGGCGATGGCGACCAGCCAGAACAGCGACAGCGACACCGCGCTGCCCACCGAGGCGAGCGTGCCCAGCCCCAGCACGGTCACGAACAGGGCCGCGAGCACGGCGCTGATGAGCAGGCCGCCATGCCGTCCGAGCCGCGAGGACGTGCCGAAGGCATGCGGGAACAGCCCGGACTCGGCCAGGCTGTTGGAAAGCCCGGAGGACGCGTAGAGCGTCGCCGTCACCGACGAGGCGGTCGCCAGCAGGGCGGCCACCGCCATGAGCGCGAATCCGGCGTCGCCGAGGGTGGGCCGGGCGGCCTCGGCGATGGCGGTCGGGCCGTAGGCGATCACGTCGTCCACCGGCAGGGTGCCGAACACGCACAGGGCCACCAGCAGGTACAGCACCGTGGTGATCGCCAGTGCGCCGTACATCGCGCGGGGCAGCTGACGCCCCGGGTCGGCCAGGTCGCCGGCGGCGAACGAGATGACCGCGAAACCGAGGAACGCGAAGAACGTGAGGGCCACGCTGGCCAGGATCTGGCCCCAGCCCGGGTACCCGGCGGGATCCAGCAGGGTCACGTCGATGCCTCGGAACGTGCCCAGGACGAACACGACGAACACGATCAGCAGCAGCAGGACGATCCCCGACTGGATGCGGTCCACCACCCGCGGGCCCGCGATCGTCATGAACGTAGCGCCGACGATCATGGCGACCGCACAGGCTTTCGAGACCGTCCCGCCGGGCGGTGCGTCGAAGAACACCGCCGCCGCGTAGTCGCCGAACGAGATGGCGACCATCGCGCACACCACGATGATCGCGGTCAGGTAGCCCATCCAGGAGGCGACGCCGACCAGCCGGCGGCTCCGATAGCCGTGCAGCAGGTAGACGACCAGCCCGCCGGACGACGGGTAGCGCTGGCCGAACTTGACCAGGGTGTAGCCCAGGGCGGCGGACATGCCGCCGGCGATGAGGAAGGACAGCCAGACCGCCGAGCCGGCGATCTCCCCGGCCTGCCCGAGGAGCGCGAAGATGCCCGCGCCGACCATGGCCCCGACGCCGAGCAGGATCGCCCCGCGCAGCGTGAGCAGAGAGCCGGTGCGGTCCGGATCAGTCTCGGAGCTGGCCATGCATCCCCCTCGACGTCGTCTGTCGTGACCTGCCCGGCTGGACTGTGGGGAGCTCGCGGCGCGATCGCCCTGCGCGCAGGGTAGGGCAGCGCGGACACGGAGGGAAGGACGAGGCCGCAGAGGGGACCGCTGTCTCAACTGTTGAGACATGCATCTCGCAAATTGAGATGCGGCGACTCGTGGAGTTGGCTGTGCGCATGAGCGCTGCCATCAACGCGGGCGAGGGGACCGGCCAGCCCGAGCGGGCGTCCGCCTCCGACGTCTACACGCACGGTCACCACGAGAGCGTCCTGCGGTCGCACCGCTGGCGCACCGCGGAGAACTCGGCAGGCTATCTGCTGGCGGCGCTGCGCCCGGACATGCGGCTGCTCGATGTCGGCTGCGGACCGGGGACGATCACCGTCGATCTGGCCGCCCGCCTGAGCGAGGGCTCGGTCCTCGGCGTGGACACCGCGGCCGAGGTGCTGGAGCTGGCACGCGCGGCTGCGGGGGAGTCCGGCCTGGCGAACGTGACCTTCGAGGTGGGCGACGCGTACGCGCTGCCGTTCCCCGACGACTCCTTCGACGTGGTGCACGCCCACCAGGTCCTGCAGCATCTGACCGACCCGGTGGCCGCGTTGCGGGAGCTTCGCCGGGTCGCGCGGCCGGGCGGGCTGGTGGCGGTCCGCGACTCGGACTACGCGGGCAAGATCTGGTACCCGCCCTCGCCCGGGCTGGACGACTGGCTGGCGCTGTACCACGAGGTCACCGCGACGAACGGGGCCGAGGCCGACGCCGGCCGACGGCTGCTGTCCTGGGCGCTGGCCGCGGGCTTCGACGCCGAGGCGCTCTTCCCGGGCGCCAGCATCTGGTGCTTCGCGAACGAGACCGACCGGGCCTGGTGGTCGGACCTGTGGGCGGTCCGGGCGGTCGCCTCGGACTTCGCGACCCAGGCGCTGGCCTACGGCCTGGCCGACCAGCCCCGGCTGGCGCGGATCAGTGCGGCGTGGCGGGAGTGGGGTGCCCAGCCCGACGGCTGGCTGGTGATCCCGCACGGTGAGCTCCTGGCCCGCGTCTGAGCCCAGGCCCGATGGCCGGTGCTAGCGTCGCCGCGATCGGGTCGAGGTCACGGGATCGGAGGACGCTTGAGCGTCGCAGTCCGCTGCCGTGCGTGCCCGTCCGGGTGGCGGATGGACGGCGTTCCTTCGTCCCCGGGCCACGTCGAGGTCAGGTGCGGGCGTGGCTGACGAGGTCTCCGGGCGGGACGCCATCGCCTTCCGGATGCGGGCCCACGCGCTGACCCAGCGACTCGGCGGGGACCGCCTGCTGGACGTGGCCGGGCGCTGCGCGGTGCAGGACAGCCCGCCCGGCTCAGCCCTGCTGGCCCTCAACGCGAGACTGGACGGCGTCTCGGGGGAGCAGCTCGCCCAGGCGATCGCGGACCGCAGCCTGCTGCGGACCTGGTCCATGCGCGGCGCGCCGTTCTGCTTGCCGACCCGCGACGCGGCCGTGTTCACCACGGGCGCGCTGCCGCCGACCGAGGAGTCGATGCGCCATCTGCTGACCGGCGTCGTGCCGGCGCTCGACGCGCTGGGTCTGAGCCTGGCCGAGGCGGTCGACCTGACGCGGGCCCACGTGGCGGATGCGCTGACCGGTCGGCAGCTCGCGATCGGCGACCTGGGCGCCGGCATCGCCGAGCGGATCGCGCCGACCCTGCCTGCCGCCCGGCGCACGGCCTGGGAGGCGCCTGGGCCCTACTCGCCCGGCCAGCCGCTGGGCGAGGGTGTCGTGCACTTCTGCCTGCGCATCCTGACCTTGGAGCAGGTCGTCTGCTTCGGACCGCGCGCCGGGAACGCGTACCCGTTCGTCCTGGTCGACGAGTGGCTGGGAGGTCCGGTTCCGCAGGCTGACCCGCAGGTCGCGCGCGCCGAGCTCGTGCGCCGCTACCTGCGCTGCTACGGCCCGGCCACGCGCCGGGGATTCGCCGTCTGGCTGGGTCTGCGGGCTGGCGACCTCGACCCGTGGTGGAGCCTGATCGAGGACGAGCTGACGCCGGTCAGGTTCGGCGGCGCGAAGGCCTGGATCCGCACCGAGGACCGCGACGCGCTCTCCTCGTCGCCACCGCCCTGGGGCGTCCGGCTGCTTCCGCCTCGCGATCCGTACACCCAGCTGCGCGACCGGGAGACGATCCTGGACCCCCGGCATCACCGCCAGGTGTGGCGCACCATCGGCGAGCCGGGCGCGGTCCTGGCCGACGGCCGGGTCGTCGGCAGCTGGCGACCACAGGCGAAGGGTCGCCGGCTGACCCTCACCGTCTCGGCGTTCGAGCCGCTGGCCCAGCAGCGCCGGGCCGAGATCCGGGAGGAGGCGGAGCGGCTGGCTGCGTTGCGGGGTGCGTCGACGGTCGAGGTGGTGTGCGACGGGCCGGAGGGTTGAGCGCGCGCGAACTCCGTGGTCCAGATGCGACACACGTGTCGGAAGGCCGCATGCCAGTGTCGCATTCGAGCGAATTAGCTCGCTCGTGCGTCCTCTGTCGGGACGGAGGGTGGGTCAGTGCGCTTGTCGACAGCATTCCCAGGTCCGGCTGAGCTGCCCCCACGCTCGACCACGGTCTCGCCGGCGGTCCTGCATCGCCGGATCGGAATCAGCCTGGGGCTGCGTGCGACGATGCCGCGCATGGTCGTAGATCCGGCGACGGGCTCCGGAGCGGACATCCACCTGATCGCAGTGGACCTGGACCACACTCTGCTCACCGAGGCCGGGGATCTGCCGCCCGGGTTCGACGACCACCTCCGGCGCCTCGGCGACGCGGGCATCGTGTTCGTGCCCGCGAGTGGGCGTCCCCTCGTGACGCTGAAGGCGATGTTCCCGCCGAGTGACCGATCCATCGGCTACATCAGTGACAACGGCGGCCTGGTCAGTCTGGGCGATGACGTCCTGTACATGAGCCTGCTGCCGCGCGAGAGCTACCGGGGCATGGCCGCGCTCACCGCCGAGCGCACGACCGGAGTGCCGATCATCTGCGGCGTCGAATCGGCCCATGTGGCATCGGAGCATCGGCAGCACGAGGGCTACCTGAGCAGGTTCTACGCGAAGCTCGCCTTCGTCGATCGACTGGCCGACGTGGACGTCGACGCGGACAAGTTCACGGTCTACTTCCCCGATGGCGACAGCCGATCGCACTACGACCGGATCTACGCGCCGATCTACGGCGACGACTACTCGGTCACGGTGGGTGGGCCGGTCTGGGTGGACGTCATGAACAAGGGCGTCAACAAGGGGAATGCGCTGCGCATCCTGGCCGACCATCTCGGGCTCTTCCCGGAGCAGATGATGGCCTTCGGCGACACCGACAACGACCTCGAGATGCTCGACGCGATGCATCACAGCTATGCGGTCGCCAACGCCGACCAGACGGTGCGCGACCGGGCGCGCTTCACCACCGAGTCCAACGACGAATACGGCGTGGTCACCGTGATCCGGCGTCTCCTGGACGGGTAGCCGGAGGCGCTGAACGGCTGATTCAGGGCAGCGACGGTCGGTCCGCAGGGCCGGCCGCCATGTGGGCGCGCGGGCTCTCGATGACGTCGGCGAGACCCCCCGCGAAGTCGTCGAGCTCGTGGGGGCTCATCTGGCGACGGAATCTGAGTCCGCCCAGGCGAACGCCGCACTCGTGCGAAAGTCGTTCGAGGCGTTCAACGCGGGGACACGGGGCGGATGCTGGCCGTCGTCGCGCCCGACCTGGTCATGCACCTCGCAGAAGCGCCGGAAGCGCTCCACGGACGGGAGCTCTGGCGCCAGGGGTACGAGCTGATGAGGCGAGCCTTTCCCGACTTGGAGGCACGCGTGGACAGTGTCGTGGCCGCCGGGGACCAGGTGGCCGTGCGCCTGACATTCACCGGCACCCACTCGGGGGACTCCAAGGCCTTCCTGCGACCAGGCGGTCCGTCGCGCATGTCAGTCACGAGTTCTACCGAGTGGCGGATGGCGCGATCGTCGAGGAATGGATCTGCTCCCACACTGGATCGCTGTTCCGTCAGCTCAGCTGAGGGTCGCGGGCTCCCCAGGCGCAGGGAACGTCGTCAACTACCTTCGGTCTGTGGACCTGGCGCAACGGATCGCAGCCCGGGGGAGCGAGTTCCTGCTCTTCGCGGTGACTCCGCCTCGAAGCACGGTCACTGGTGAGCGGGCTCAGGAGATCGCCGATGTGACACGCAAGCGTCTGGCCCCGTTGGACCTGGACGGTCTGGTCCTCTACGACATCGACGACGAGAGCGACCGCAACCCGCAAGAGCGGCCATTTCCCTTCCTGCCCACGATCGACCCTGCGATCTTCCTTGCCGAGCACCTGAGGGATTGGGGCGCCCCGGTGGTCGTCTATCGGGCTGTCGGCAAGTACGCGGAGGCAGATCTGCGTGCGTGGTTGGAGGCCCAGTACGCCGACCGGGCGCTGACGGTGTTCGTCGGCGCCTCGTCCCATCGCAAGCAGTCCGCGACCTCGCTGGTCCGCGCCCAAGGGCTGTGGGCCCAGACCCGACCCGACCTGCGGCTCGGGGGAGTGGCGATCCCGGAGCGGCACACCCGCCGGGGCGACGAGCACCTGCGCCTGATCGCCAAGCAGGAAGCCGGGTGCTCCTTCTTCGTCACGCAGGTCGTCTACGACGTCAACGCGGCGAAGAACCTGGTCTCGGACTATCGCTACGGGTGCGCGGCGCGCGGCCTCGATCCGGTGCCGATCGTGTTCACGTTCGCGGTGTGCGGCTCGCTCAAGACGCTGGAGTTCCTCGGGTGGCTCGGCGTCGACGTGCCCCGCTGGATCCAGAACGACCTGCGCCACGCCGACGACACGCTCCAGGCCTCGTACGAGCAGTCGCTCGGTGCCGCTCGTGAGCTGATCGGCTACTGCCGACGCATGGGAGTCCCGTTCGGGGTCAACGTGGAGAGCGTCTCGATCCGGCTGGCCGAGATCGAGGCCTCGGTGGAGCTCGCTGGGCAGCTCGCTCGTGAGCTTCGCCGGTAGCGGCGCTTGGCCAAGCCTGGCCAAGGTGAGTACCATGGCGTCATGACCACGGTGAACGTCGGGCAGGCGAAGTCGGAGCTCTCGCGGCTCATCGCCCTCGCCCTGGCCGGAGAGGAAGTGGAGATCGCGAGGGATGGCGTTCCTGTCGTGCGTCTGGTCGCGCTCGACCAGGCGAAGCCCGGCGACCGGTTCCTCGCGGCGAGCGGCTCGTTGGCCGGGCAGATCCGGATCGGCGACGACTTCGAGTTCGCCGACGCCGAGCTCGACGAGATGCTCGGCACGTGAGACTGCTCCTCGACACCCACGTGGTCCTGTGGCAGCTCTCGGGTGAGCGTGAGCTCTCGGTGCCGGCCCGAGACGCGATAGCAGCGGCCGACGACCTCCTGTTCAGCGTGGTGTCGTTCGCTGAGATTGGCATCAAGGCATCCGTGGGCACGCTGGTCGTGCCTGACGACCTGCAGGCGCGGATCGCGGATTCCGGCGTTCGCACCCTCGGGCTCTCACCGGCCCATGGCCTCGCAGTCTCGGAGATGCCCGTGCATCACCGCGATCCGTTCGATCGGCTGATCATCGCCCAGTCGATGATCGAAGGCCTGACCGTCGTCACGGCCGACGCTCGCTTCCGTTCCTACGGCATCCCGCTCGTGGAGACCTGACCGAGCGACGCGTCGTCGCAACACGAGTTCCAGATTGGTCCGACGCAAGCACCGCCCGCCAGCGAACTGTCGGCTGGGCATCGGCCCGGGTCGCCCGAGTCACTCCCGTTGGGCCGTCGTGTCCTGGTCGGGCTCGGCCTCTGGCTTCGGCGCAAGCGAGCATGGCGAGTGTTCCCGATGCGCTCCCAGCTGCGATCCATCTGCGCTTCGGGATCGCCACGTCGACAGTGCCCGCGCGGATGTCCAGCTCACCGTTGCCGGTAGCTCTGCGTCCTTGCGTCCAACGCAACCCCCGTAAGGTGTTGACCGATAATGCACATTATGTAATGTAGTCGCGCACGGCTACGCTCGGTCACGCACGGCTCGACTACGCGAGCCGTCTGTCCGGGCTGATGACACCCCGGGGCTGCGCCACGACCACCTGATCCCCCTGCTGGCCGAGCTCTGGACGCCTCGGCAGTGTCTCCCCATGGGCCAAGCGCCTCTGGGGTGAATCGTGCAGATCCTGTCGTCGCGACTGCGGTGATGAGCTGGGCCAGCTCACTGCGCTCCAAGGTCCAGCAACGCCCGGACGACGTCCGCATACTGCTCCGGATCGAAGGCCAGGCTGATCACGGGCATCTCCTGCTCGCCGAGATCCAGCGGCGCGAACGCCGCCTGCCAAGCCATGTCGCGCCACTCCACCAGCTGACCCTCACACACCAGCTCAGCAGTCAGCGCACGGCAGTCGAGGTCGAAATCGAACGGGCAGACGAGAAGCGGCACCCGGCCGTCCGGCATGACCGAGGACTCCGAACTGACCGGCTCGCCGAGCAGCGCCCGCAGGTAATCGACACGGTACTCAGGTGACGCCCAGTCGTTGAGAACCGGAGTGACCTCCCCGGCGACGGCACCGTTTGGCCAGGCAACGACCTCTCGAAGGGGCACCCCGTCAATGGTCCACCCCAGGTAGCCGAACTCACGATCAACAAGCTTCTTCCGGAACAGACAACCTTCTCGTCGACGGGGATGGTCACCGCCGCAAGCGTCGTGCCAAGTCGAGAGATCGGCCGATCCACACCCCTGAGTGTCGCAGAGCTCGCAACACGACAACTCGCACGGCGCCTCCCCGTGGGACACCGGGCAAGCCTCGATGGGTTGGGGCACGATGGCCGGATGCAGCTGCATCCCGGCGAGCCCGCCGTCCCGGATTGGGAGCGGGTGTCCGACGCGGACCTCGCGCTGCGCCTGCGCCGGCTGCTGCCGGGTGGCGACGGGCTGGTGCTGGTCGACGGGCGATCGGGCGGTGGCAAGACCACCTGGGCGAGCCGCATCGCCCGGCTGCTGGACTCCCCCGTCGTCCACAGCGACGACGTGTCCTGGCACCACGACCCGTTCGACTGGGACCAGCTGCTGCTCGACCACGTGATCGACCCGTGGCGGCGCGGGGAGCGCGTCGACTTCGTGCCGCCCGGGTGGCCGGCGCACGGCCGGTCCGGCGCCATCCAGGTGCGCCCCTCCCCCACTCTCGTGATCGAGGGGGTGGGGGTCTGCCGAGTCAGCCTCGCCGACCTGGCCGACCTCCCGGTCTGGGTGCAGTCCGACGCCGCCGTCGCGCGACGCCTGGGCATCGCCCGCGACGCCGAGCAGGGCAGGGTCGGCCAAGAGGCGGTGGACTTCTGGGACTGGTGGATGGGCGTGGAGGATCCCTTCCAAGCGGCCGAGCGCCCGTGGACGCGCGCCCGGCTGGTCCTGCGCGGAGCCTGCGCCGAGCCCCTGGTGCCCGGCGTGGCGATGATCGCGCCCGGCCCGCTCTGATCTGGCCGGGCACCGGTGGGGGGCCGGTGCCGGGGCGGGACCGGCTGGAGGCCACCATGGGGAGATGACTGTCATCAAGATCAACGCCTTGACCGTGCCCGCCGACTCCGGCGACGAGCTGGCCCACCGCTTCGCCCGCCGTGCCGGATCGGTCGACGGACAGCCCGGATTCGAGGGCTTCGAGCTGCTCAAGCCCGTCGACGGCCGCCATCAATGGCTGGTCGTGACCCGGTGGGCCGACGAGGAGTCCTACCAGGCCTGGTTCAGCTCGGCGGCCTTCGGCCGCGGGCATGGCCGCCCATCCGGCGCCGGACACGGCGCCGGACACGGCGCGGAGGAATCCAGTGCGCCGGCTCCGGTCAGCGTCGCCAGCGAGCTGTGGAGCTACGAGGTCGCTGTGTCCAGCGCCCCTCCGCACGCCTGAGTCCGACGCAGGCCAACAGCGTCGAGGCCTCGTCCGCCAGGCGCGCGACCGCCCGGCCGCCCGGCCGGGGGGCGGGACTCAGGCGATGCCGCCACCGGCCAGCTGGCTCTGACGCTGCTGCTCCTGCCAGTCGGGCCAGGTGGGCGGCTGGTCCGCGGTCACGCTCTGGACCTGGTCCTCGACCGGGATGTGCGCCAGCCGCTCCAGCTCCTGCGAGGAGATGCGGAAGCGAGCACGCCCGTCGTCCGACCCGCTCCGCGTCGGCTCGGTGGTGGCCATGCCGGGACTGTCCCACCAGAAGGCTGCGAGAGACAACCCCACACGCGCGACGGGTGCGACCGACCAACGAGCCGGTCGCACCCGTCGGGCGCTCAGTGCAGCTCGCGCTTGAGGATCTTGCCGGTCGCCGTCATCGGCAGCGACTCGACGATCTCCACGATGCGCGGGTACTTGTACGCCGCCATCTGCTCCTTGCACCAGGCGACGATCTCGTCGGGCGTGGCCGACTGCCCCGGCTTGAGGATCACGAACGCCTTGACCTCCTCGCCGTGCGAGTCGTGCGGAACGCCGATGACCGCGGCCAGCGAGACGGCCGGATGGGTGAGCAGCACCTCCTCCAGCTCGCGCGGGTACACGTTGAAGCCGCCGCGGATGATCATGTCCTTGGCACGGTCGACGATGTAGTACCAGCCGTCCTCGTCCTTGCGAGCCAGGTCGCCGGTGCGGAACCAGCCGGCCTGGATGGCCTCGTCGGTGGCCTCGGGGCGGTTGAAGTAGCCCTTCATGACGTTGTGACCCTTGATCGCGATCTCGCCGATCGCGTCGGGGTCGTCGGGCAGCTCGTCCCACGTCTCGGCCTTGAGCAGCTTCATCTCCACGCCGGGGATCGGCACGCCGATCGAGCCGACCCGCGGGGGCTGGCCCATCGGGCTGAAGCTGGCGACCGGCGAGGTCTCGGACAGGCCGTAGCCCTCAAGGATCGTCACGCCGAAGTGCTTCTCGAACTCGTGGTGCACCTCGACCGGGAGCGCCGAGCCGCCGGAGCAGGCCAGGCGCAGGTTCCTGGCCAGGGTGGCCACGTCGATCGACGGGTCGGCGGTCAGGCCGCCAAGCAGCGCCCAGTACATCGTGGGCACTCCCGCGAACACCGTCACGCTCTCCTTGAGCATGGTCTGCAGCGCGGGCAGCGCCTCGAACCGCGGCAGCATCACGATCGTGCCGGAGAACATGAACGCCCCGTTCTGCACCACCGACTGGCCGAACGAGTGGAACAGCGGCAGCACGCACAGGTACGTGTCGGGGTTCTCCGGGTCGGCCCGGAACAGCTCCGTGCCGGTGGCGACGTTGTCGATCATGTTGCGGTGGCGCAGCTCGGCGCCCTTGGGCTTGCCGGTGGTGCCGGAGGTGTAGAGGATCACCGCGGTGTCCTCGGAGTCGACCTCGACGGACTCGAAGACCGGCGACTGACCCCCGACGGCCTGCGCGAACGTCTCGGTGCCCTCGATCGGCGACGGGGCGGCCGGATTCGCGGTGATGACGAAGAAGTCCGTGCAGCCCTCGACCGCGCTGAAGCCCTCGAAGCCCTCCTCACCCATCGGCAGCTCCGGGGTGCCCTGGAAGCAGAAGTACGCCTTGGACTGCGAGTCGCTGAGGTAGTACTCGATCTCGCGGCCCTTGTTCAGCACGTTCAGCGGGACGACGGTGGCGCCGGCCTTGAGGATGCCGTAGTAGACGATCGAGAAGTACGGGATGTTGACGCAGGTCAGCGCGACCTTGTCCCCGGGCTTGATGCCCCGGGAGACCAGCAGGTTGGCCACCTGGTTGGCGGCTCCGTTGACCTGGGCGTAGCTCAGGCGGGTGTCGCCGAACACGATCGCCGTGCGCTGCGGGTAGGTGGCGGCGCTGTTCTCCAGCAGGGACGCGAGGTTCGTCATGCAGACGGATCCTTCCGATCGACGTGAGGGTTGCTGCACGTTACAAGACGGCGGCGACGAGCCGACAGGCCCTCCCCCACACGCCCCCACGAGGGCACTCCCCCCGGGCGTCGGCACGCCGCCGCCCGAGACTCCCCTCGGGCCCGAGGGTCAGGCGTGCATCGTCGGCAGGGGCGGCCAGTGCGCCCCCAGCCAGTCCAGGATCGCCTCGCCGACCTCCTCGGGGGCCTCGTCGACCACGAAATGCCCGACCTCGTCGAGCTCCACGATGTCCGCCGTGCTGCCGGTGGCCAGCGACCCGGCCAGCGCCTCGGGCTCGATGAGTCGGTGACCCATGACCGGATCGTCCGCCCCCCAGATGATCCGCACGGGCGCGGCGATCGGCTGGGACCGCGGCCGGCTCGCCGGCGAGCGCCGCAGCATCGCCCGGTACCAGTCCAGCGGCCCGGTCAGGTCCGCCGGCGACGCGAAGGCGTCCGCGTAGGGGGCCAGGGTCTCCCGGTTCCAGACGTCCCGGTTCTTCGAGCCGCGGATGATGACCCCCGGAATCCGTCCGGCCAGCAGCCGCTCGGCGACCCCGGGCACCATGAACAGCCCCATGTACCAGGACCTGCGCAGCTGCCCCAGCGAGGTCTTCATGGCGTGGGCCAGGACCGCGGGGGGTGGGCAGGCCAGCGCGACCATCGCCGACACGCGCCGCGGGTAGCGCCCGGCCAGCGTCCAGGCCACCGCGCCGCCCCAGTCGTGCCCGACGACCGCCGCCTGAGGCGCGTCCACGGCGTCCAGGAGGCTGACGATGTCCGCGGCCAGGTCGGCGGTGGCGAACGAGCCGGTCCGCGGCGATGCGCCGTACCCGCGCTGGTTCGGGGCCAGCACGCGGTAGCCCGCCTGCGCCAGATGTCGGATGTGTGGGACCCACATCACGTTCAGCTGCGGGAAGCCGTGCAGCAGCATCACGACCGGGCCGTCCTTCGGGCCCGAGACCAGCGCCTCGAACTCGCCGCGCTCAGTCCTGAGCAGCTCCACGGAAGGCATGGCGCGTCGGCATCGTGTCGTCGAGTGGTGGGGCGGCGACTAGATGGACTGCCAGGACGGCTTCTTGCGCCACGTGGACGTGTAGTAGTCCCGCGCTTCGAGCTTGCTCGCGGCTGCCGCATCCACGATGACGGTCGTGCGCGGGTGCACCTGCAGGGCCGAGGCCGGCCACCGGGCCATGATCGGACCCTCCACGCAGGCGTGCACGGCGTCTGCCTTGTTGTCGCCGAACCCGAGCATGATGACGTGGCGAGCCTCCAGGATCGTGCCGATCCCCTGCGTGATGCACAGCCGCGGGACCTGGTCGATGGAGTCGAAGAACCTCGCGTTGTCCTCCCGGGTCTGGTCGGTCAGCGTCTTCAGGCGCGTGCGCGAGCCGAGCGAGGACATCGGCTCGTTGAACGCGATGTGCCCGTCGGAGCCGATGCCCAGGATCTGCAGGTCGATGCCGCCGGAGTCCACGATCGCCTTGTCGTAGTCGATCGCCTCCTGGAGCAGGTCCTCGGCCAGCCCGTTGGGCACATGGGCGCGCTCGATCGGCAGGTCGATGTGGTCGAACAGCTCCCGGCGCATGAACGTCTCGTAGGACTCCGGATGCCCCTTGGGCAGCCCGACGTACTCGTCGAGGTTGAACGAGCTGGCCTGAGCGAACGAGAGCCCCTCCTCCCGGTGGCGGCGGATCAGCTCCTTGTACACGCCCAGCGGGGTGGAGCCGGTGGCCAGCCCGAGCACGGCGTCGGGCTTGCTTGTCAGCAGCCGGGTGTAGGCGTCGGCGACGATCGGCACGGCGTCGGCAGGGGTCTCGACGATCACAACTTCCACGACTGCTCCTCGGTCGGCACCGGATCGGTCGTGTGCATCATGGCCCACACGGCAGCGGTAGCGCGCGATGATCGGAGGATGCCGGCGATGAGGGACGTCACAGCCATCACGGGCATCCTGGGCGAGCGCCCGCCGCGCTGCGGGAGCACTCGCGTGGTGTGCATCGACGGGCCGGCCGGCTCGGGCAAGACCACGCTGGCCGGTCGGTTGGCCAGCGCGGTGGGCGGTGCCCCGGTGGTGCACCTGGACGACCTCTACGAGGGCTGGCACCAGGACCTGGGCGCGCCCCTGGCCTCAAGCCTGCGCCGCTGGCTGCTCGACCCGTGGGCGCAGGGCCGGCCGGGGCGGTTCCCGCGCTATGACTGGGCGGCGGACGCGTACGGCTCGGAGTGGACCGAGGTCGCGGCAGCCCCGGTCGCGATCCTGGAGGGCTGCGGCAGCGCGTCGAGGCTCGTTCGGTCCAGCGCCACCGTGGTGGTGTGGGTGCAGGCCGACCCTGAGGTCCGGCTGCGCCGCGGCCTGCGCCGCGACGGTGAGGCGATGGCGGCCCAGTGGCCCGGCTGGCAGCGCCGCGAGGCACGGCACTTCGAGGCGGACGGCACGCGCGCGGCCGCGGACGTGGTGGTCAGAACCTGACCTTGCGGATCGGGGGCCGTGCGGGTCTTGACCGTAATGCTGGGGACCGCGGCGCCGGGGACCGTGGCGTTGGGGACCGTGGCGCTTGGGGCTTGGCCGAGTCCAGGCTCAGCGCCGATAGCCGTTGGCGCGCGGGCACACATGGCCCCGGGCATCCAGGGGCTGCTGGCACAGCGGGCACGGCGGCCGACCCGAAGCCAGCACGCGCCGCGCCCGCTCGACGAACTCGACCGCTTGGCCGACGCTGGCCCGCACCCGCAGCAGCGGCGGCCCCTCGTCCTGGTCGTCGAGCTCGGTCGGGTCCACGCCGTCCCGGTCGCTGGCCGCGTGCAGCTCGAAGAGCATCTGCTGCGGTCCCGGGTCCCAGCCGAACGCGATGGCCGAGACCCGGAACTGCTCGGTGAGTGGCACGTCCAGGGGTGCCAGGTCGGCGGCGGCCGGGTCCGGGAGCGCGACTCCGTGCCGACTGGCGACGTCGGCGAGCAGGTCGGCCAGGCGGTCGGCCAGGATCGAGACCTGCTCCCTGGCCATCGCCACGGTGGTGATCTGCGAGCCTGAGCGTGCCTGCAGGTAGAACGACCGCTCCCCCGGCAGCCCGACGGTGCCGATCACGAACCGCTGCACGGCGACGTGCTCGTGGACCTCCCGTGGCATGCGGTCACCCTAGACCGGGCTGGACGAGCCAGACCGGCCGCGAGTCCGCCGGGCTGGACGAGCCAGACCGGCCGCGAGTCCGCCGGGCTGGACGAGCCAGACCGGCCGCGAGTCCGCCGGGCTGAGCGAGTCCGAGGGGCTGGGAGTCCGACGGGCCGCGCCAGCGAGACCAACCCCCGCGAGTCGGCCGTGGCACGAGGTCGGCTGTCGCCGGCCGGTCCTAGACTCGCGGGCGGCGCGCCCTCGGTCCCCGCAGAAGCGGGTCGGGGGCCTTCGCCCAGACGGGAGGAACGTGGCAGGCAGCACCGACCCGGGCGACGGCCGGGTCTGCCTTGTCGGGGCCTACGAGCGGCACAACGTCGGTGACTGGCTGCTCGCCTGGTGCGCCCAGCGGCTCCTGGGGCCAGGGCATGACGCGCCAGGGTGACCAGGCGCTGGCGGAGCGGGACGCCGCCCGGGCGCGGGCGGAGGGGCTCGCCCAAGCGCTGGCGGACGTGCAGTCCAGCGCGTCCTGGCGGGCGACCGCGGGCCTGCGCGCGCTCAAGGGCGCAGTACGCGACCGTCGGCCAGGGAGCCGCCCAGCTCCCGGCAGCGACGCGCAGCAGGGCGGCGCCGAGCGAGCAGGCCGGCTCTCCCGGGGCGGATCTCGCTAGCATCCCCGGGTGCCGACCTCCCGGGTCCCCCACCTCCTGGCCAGGCGGCGGCCGGCCGTCGCGCTGCTGGTCGCGGCGGTCCTCCTGGCGGGCTGCACGTCCTCGTCCGATCCGACTCCCTCCCCGCAGCCCACGACCGCGTCGGCGTCCGCCTCCCCGGACCCCCGGACGCACCTGGCCGAGCTCGCGGAGCCCGGCAGGTTCCTGACGCAGGCCACCAGCTACACGCTGCCGACTCTGCCGGTGCCGGGGCTGGCCCAGCCGGTCGAGGTGGAGGGCGACGTGGTCGGGCCGGTCGACGCCGACGGGCCGTTGCCCCTCGTGCTGTTCCTGCACGGGTATCAGGCGTCCTGCTCGCGTGCCTCCGACGGCAGCTCCACGGGCGATTGGCCGTGTCCGGAGGGCTTCGAGCCGATCGCCAACCGGGCCGGGTTCGAGTACCTCCAAGAGCGGCTGGCCTCGCACGGATTCCTCACGGTCTCGATCGCGGGGAACGGCGTGAACGTCCAGGACACCGACATGAACCAGGCGGCCGGCGCGGACGGTCGGGCCACGCTGATCCACCACCACCTCGATGCCTGGGCCGCGGGCGGCATCGAGCAGGTCGGCTCCCGGTGGCCCGAGGTCGACGCGCGCTCGGTGCTGCTCGTGGGCCACAGCCGCGGCGGCGAGGGCGTGGACCATGCCGCCACGCAGGCGCCCGACGATGCCGCCTGGACCATCCGGGGCGAGGTCCTGATCGCGCCGACCGAGTTCGAGCGGCCCGCGCGGGGCAGCGTCCCGGTGGTCGCGTTCAGCGGGGACTGCGACGGCGACGTCGGCCCCGGCGCCGGCCAGCGCTACGTCGACCGCCCCGCCGACCCGGCGCACCTGCGCTCCTCCGTGCTGCTCGCGGGCGCCAACCACAACTTCTTCAACACCGAGTGGGATCCGGCCACCTCCGCGATCAAGCAGGGCTACGACGACGCCTACCTGGAGTCCGGGCAGATCGACCCCACCTGCGACCCGAAGGGCGATCACCGGCTGACCGCCGCGCAGCAGCAGGATGTCGCGATGCGGGTGCTCACCATGGCCGCCGCCGCGCTGCTCTCCGAGGACCAGGTCGCCGCCGACGCCTTGGACGGCCGGACCGCACTGCCGGTCGGCGAGCCCACGGTCGATGTGGCCGCGCTGGGCCGGGGCCGGACCACGTCGATGATGACCACCGGCTACACGGGGGTCGGGTCGGGATCGATGACGGCGGTGCGCTGCCGTGGCGTCTCGGAGACCGAGCGCAAGCGCGACTGCGGCCGAGGCACGGGCATGGGCACGTCGGTGCACTGGCCGGACTCCTACCTGGACACGGTGCCGCGGGACTACCTGGAGCTGCACTGGGGCAAGGTGAGCGGTACGACTGACGGCTCCCCCGTGCCGGACGCGAGCGCCGCGGAGCAGGTGACGCTGACCCTGGCCGGCCCGATGGACCTGTCCGCTGCCGACGGGGTGGAGGCCCGGATCGCGCTGGCCGCCGACAGCAGCCCGGTGTCCTTCGACGTCGGCCTCACCGACGGCGAAGGCCGATCGGCGGTGCTGGCGGCCAACGGACCCCTGCGCGTGCTGCCGGGCGGACCCCTGCTGCCCCCGCGGCGCTGGGGTCAGCGAATCTTCGCCGAGCTGCCGGGTGCGCCCGGGGATCCAGGCCGAGCGGCGGCCCTGGGTGGGCTGGACCCGACTCGGATCGTGAAGGTCGCGCTCATCCCCCGCTCCGACGACGGCCACGCCTGGATCATCGACCTCAGCGCGCTGCCGCATCGCTGAGTGGGGCTGCGACGTCGGTCCGACTCAGCGACCCGCCCGGCAGCGCCCCGAGGTGCTTGGCCGGGCTGCCGGGGCGATGGGATGCTGCACGGCGTGATCGTGGGGATGGGCCGCTACCGCGCCGGACGCGAGGTCGACCAGGAGCAGACCGCGCGCATCAAGTCCGTGGGCTCGGTCACCGCGGAGGTGATCGAGCCACTCCGGGCGATGCTGCAGGACGCCCGCGACGACGACTCGGACTTCGTGTGGCTGGGCCTGACCGCGCCGAGCCCGCATGAGGTCGAGCTGCTGGGTGAGCTGCTGGGCATCTCCCGGCTGTGGATCGACGACACGCTCAACCCGCTCCAGCGGGCCAAGGCCGAGCTCGCCCCGGACAAGCGCGCCGGCCTGGCCGTGTTCAAGATGATCAGCTACGACGACGCGCGGTCCGCGATCGAGACCGGCCAGATCGCGCTGCTCATCGGGCACTCGCACGTCGTGACCGTCCGGCTCGGCCCCATCGGGTCCCTGACACGGGTCCGCGCGCACCTGGTCGACCGGCCGGACCTGCTGGCGCACGGACCGCTGATGGCCGTCCACGCCATCCTCGACGCGATCGTCGACGACTACCTGGCCGCCAGCGAGGAGCTGGTCCGAGACGTCGATGCGCTCGAGGAGCAGGTCTTCTCCCCCGAGGTCACCGACAGCAGTGCCGCGATCTATCGGCTCAAGCGGGAGAACCTCGAGCTGCGCCGAGCCGTCGCCCCGCTGGTCCCGATCGCCCAGCGGATGGTGACCGGCTCGGCCGACGGCGTGCCGCACGACCTGCGGCCCTTCTACCACGACGTCGGCGACCACCTGCTGCGCGCCCACGACAACGTGGACTCCACCGAGACGCTGCTCATCTCGATGCTGCAGGCGTCCTTCGCGATCCAGTCCCTGCAGCAGAACACCGACATGCGCAAGATCGGCGCCTACGCGGCCATGCTCGCCGTCCCCACCGCCATCGCCGGCGTCTACGGGATGAACTTCGAGCACATGCCCGAGCTGTCGTGGACCTTCGGGTATCCGATGGTGCTCACGGTCATGGCGGCCTCGCTGTTCGTGCTCTACCGCGTGTTCAAGCGCTCCGGCTGGCTGTAGCCCGCCTCGTCCCCAGCGTGCGGTGCTCGGACCAGGCGCCTGCGGAGGCTCGGCGGCCCACGGGTGGCGCGAGGGTGGCGCGAGGGTGCGCGAGTCGTCGCGTCCCGAGCCTCGGGCGCAGTACTGTCCCCACGACGCCCGACCCCACGGAGGAGTCATGACCGGTCCGGTAGTGCCCGCGACAGCCCGGCTCGGGGACGGCCAGGTCCGCGTTCAGGTCCAGCTCAACGAGACCGCGGTGGCTGCCTGGGAGGAGGAGGACCCCGAGCGCGAGGTCGGGATCTTCGGCAACCGGCAGAAGCCCTCGCAGGCACTGCAGCTGGAGGACGTGGGCGATTCGATCGGCGCGATCGCGGCAGCCATGAGCGCCGCGATCGCCAGGGTCGCCCCGGACGAGGCGGAGGTCGAGTTCGGCGTCGATGTCGGCCTGGAGTCCGGTCAGCTGACCTCCCTGCTGGTCAAGGGCACCGGCAACGCCACCCTCAAGGTCCGCCTGCTCTGGAAGAAGGGGACCGACGCGAAGCCCGCCGGTCCACCGGGGGCTGGGGTCTGAGCCGTGGCGCAGTCGCTTACCGACTTGCTGGCCTCCGCGGCAGTGCGGATCGAGATCGGCGGCGTCGCGAACGGCACCGGCTTCTTCATCTCGCCCACACACGTGGTCACGTGCACCCACGTCCTCGACGAGTACCTGTCGACCTCGGCCGGAGCCCGGCCCACCCTCGCGCTGATCGACAGCCGCGGGAATGCGCACGAGGTCACCGGCGTGCCCAAGCCCGCCGCGGATCCGCAGGTCGACCTGGCGCTGCTGCAGCTGGCCAAGGCCGACACCTCGGTCCCGTTCGTGCTGCTCGACGACACCGTCGACACGCTCGACGACCTGGCATCGTTCGGGTTCCCCGAACGCCACCCCGAAGGGGAGCCCACGACGTTCCAGGTCGAGGGCACGAGCGGGGGCACAGTGGCGACAATCAAGTTCAAGGACGGACAGGTCCGCCCCGGGATGTCGGGCTCCGCCCTGCTCAACCTGCGCACCGGCGGCGTCTGCGGCGTGGTCCGCAAGACTCGCAACGAGCGCACCGACCTCGGCGGATACGGCGTGCGGGTCTCCGCGCTGCACGCCGCCTTCGAGGAGGTGCCCAAGCTCAACTCGGATGCCCACCGGGCCGATCCGCGCTGGCTCAGTCTCCTGAGCGCCGACCAGCGGCGTCGCATGAGTCTGCCGGCCCCGGCGGCGGGCGGTCCGGCGCAGGAGGAGTACGTGATCCGGGTCAGCCAGGCGGGCGAGCACTGGCAGGTCGAGGCCTCGGCTGGGTCTGGCGGTGCCGCAGGAGCCGCCACGGGCAAGGCCGTCCAGGTCGATCTGAACACGGTTCGGGCCGAGGTGCCCAGGCTGCTGCGTGCCTGGAAGGCCCAGGGCCGGATCAACGAGGCCGAGCAGTCGCGGCTCCTCGGCCACGTGCTCTACCGCGCGATCCTGCCCGAGGAGATCGGGGCCACGTTCGAGCAACGGGCCTTCGTCGACAAGGTGACCGTCCACCTCGGTCTGTGCTTCGACGCCGACGTGGACGCCGACCTGGCGTTCCTGCCGTGGGAGCAGCTCTTCCTGCGCGGCCAGCACGTGGAGCAGCCGCTGGGTGCCACCACGCAGGCATCACTGACACGGGTGCGTGACCCGCAGCCCGACTCGGCCCCGCCTGCCCCGCCGAGCTCGGCCGGCGTGCTGGTGGTGCAGGCGCCGATCGACGGCCACCCCGCCGTGAAGCGCGCGAGCGCGGAGCTGGTCCGGATGCTGGGCGGTCTGACGAGTCTGGTGCCCCTCCCCGGCCCTGCCGAGCTCTCCTTGGACGACATCGAGGCGCGCCTGACGGTCGGGGACGTCAGCGTCCTGCACTACGTGGGCTACGGCCAGTTCACCGCGAGCCGCGACGGGTCCGGCGACGAGCTGGCCTTCGCCAACTCCGACCCGCTGGGCGACGAGGAGCTGGTGGGGGCGGGCACGCTGGCCGACGCGCTGCGCGCCCACCCGCCGACCCTGGTGGTGCTGCAGACCTGCGGCCTGGCCGAGGGGGTCGTGCCCGCCGACCCGACCGCCCTGGCGATGACCCTGGTCGACGCCGGCGTGCAGGCCGTCGTCGCCTTCCCCTATCCCCTGACCGACGAGCTCGCCGGCAAGGCCTGGACCCGGATGTACGAGCAGCTCGACGCGGGCGCCCAGATCCGGGTGGCTGTCCAGGACGCCCGGCGCTCCTCGTCGCTGCGCTCGTCACCGTGGTCGAGGCCGGCGCTGTTCATGGCGCGGCCGTCACCGGCGGCCCTCGTGGCGAGGCGATAGGGGGCCGCGGGATGGACCACAACCAACGGCTCGACCGGATCGAGGAGCAGGCGGGCGACCTCGCCGAGGCCTTTCACGCGCTGGCAGGCGAGGTGGCGCACCTGGACGCGCCTGGCGTCGAGATCCTGGACGCGCTGCTGGGTCGAGTCCAAGGCGTGGCTCGCGCGTTGGGATCAGCGTCCGGGCAGGCCGACGAGCTCGCCGCCGCGCTGCAGGAGCGGCTCACCGCCTGGTGGCAGACGAACCGGTTCACCGCCGCGGGTCGAAGCGTGACGCTGGCGCGCCTCGCCCAGACCGTCGAGCGGGGAGCCGAGCGGGCCCGCGCCCTGCTGCTGGAGGAGATCGCGGACGCGCTGCAGGCTCGCGAGGGTGACCACGCCGTCCGGCTGCTGGACGCCACAGCCGCCTGGTCGGGCATTCCCCGATCCGCCTCGGACCCCCTGCGCACCCCCGGCAGCGATCCCCTGGCACTGCACGAGGTGGTCCGAGTCCTGCGGGAGCGCGCGGGAATGCTGCGTCGTGGGCGCTCCAGCACCGCTACCCGGACCTTGGGCGTCGTGCAGGCATGGCTGATCCAGGCCGGCGGCGACCCGACCAGCGCACTGGGCATCCTCGACGAGCTGGTGGCCCGAGCCCCCGCAGACCCTCGGCTGCTCGTGGAGCGCGCGGGCCTGCGGCTGGCCGCCGCGGACGCTGCCTTGGCCGCCGACGACGCCCATCTGGCCATCGAGCTGGACGGGTCCGACCCGCGGGGATACATCCAAGCCGGGGTGATCGCCGAGGCCGCCGGCGAGGTGGCCGACGCGGTGGAGCTGTACACGGAGGGCTCCCGGCGGCTGCCTGCGGGCCGGTCGCTGGTCGCCGCTCCGCAGTGGGCGTCCTTCCTCCATCCCACCGGGCTGTTCCACCTCACCCGCGCGCGCCTGCTGTCCGACGCCGGCGAGCCGGCCGCGGCGCTGGCGGCGGTGGACCAGGCACTGGCGCAGGGCATCTCCGGGCCGGCCACCTATCCCGAGGCCGACGCCTACGACCTGCGCCGGCAGCTGCTGCAGGAGCTCGGCGCCGAGGACCATGCGGTCGCCGACGCCGCCTACGAAGCGGGCAAGCGCCACCTGTGGAACGGCAACGCGTCGCAGGCGGCCGAGGCGTTGTGGGTGGCCACGCGGAACGCCGAACGGCTGCCGGACGCGGGCTGGTACCTGGCCCTGAGCCTGATGCTGGCGGACACCTCGGATGTCGACACCCTGCAGGGGGCGAAGCGGGTCTGGGACGACTGGGCAGCGCGGGTGGGCCCGCCTGGCCCGGAGTCGGCCTGGGCCTACGCGGACCGGGCGAGCCTGGACATGTACATCGACTCCCTGACAGAGATGGACTCGGCCCCCTCGGCCTGGCGGGCCCTCGTGCTCTGCGAGAAGGGCCTGGTGCTCGACGCGCAGCAGGCTGAGGTCTGGGCGACGCTGAGCTACGCGCTTCGCCGGCTGTCCCTCGCCGGGTTGGCCATGGAGGCCGTCGAGGCGGGCTACCGGGCCAACCCCGACTCGACCCGGGTCCTTGAGGAGCGGCTCGCGGTCCTCACCAATGAGGGGCGGACGAGCGAGGCCCTGGAGACATGGGACCGCCTGCCCGACGCCGCCACCGACCCGTGGCAGTCCGGTGTGAAGGCCTACCTGCTGCAGCGCCTCGGCCGGCCCGAGGAGGCGCTGGACTACCTCGAGCGGCCGCTGTCGGGCACCTGGGACCTGGGCTGGTACCGCGAGCTGCGGACCGCCTGCCTGGTCGACCTCGGGCGGCTCGACGAGGCCGTGGCCGACCTGCGCGCTCTGCTTCATGACGAGAGCCCCTGGTCGGGACAGGGTCACTATCGGCGCGCGATGGCGAGGTCGGTCCTGGGCGACCTGGCTGAGGCCCGCGCCGAGCTGACGCAGGCTCAGGCCGACCAGACACTCGGCGCTCAGGAGAAGTGCTACGTCACAGGGCTGGTCGCCCTCGCGGAGGGAGAGCTGACGAAGGCGGCGCAGCTCCTGGAGCAGACGGTCCTGCTGGCCACCAACAGCGCCACCCTCGAAGATCTCCCCCGTGACGTCGATCGGGTCCTCACCCTGCACAGGCACCTGGGTCGACCGGTCACGGGGGGCGACGAGCTGGTGGCACGGCTCGCGGACCTGGCCGGGACGCATCACCCCGAGCCGCCCAGCGCCGAGGGCGACATCGAGTCGGCTCTGGCCAGCGCCGAGGCCGGCCCGGAGTGTCCGTCCGACGTGGCCCTGACCGCGGTGCGTGCCAGGCGCCAGCTGGAGGGCGGCCTGGCCGAGCAGGCCGCCGCGCTCTACCAGGAGCTGCTCGGGACGTCCTTCGAGCCTGAGGCCAGCCGAGCGCTGGGCCAGGCGCTGGGCGGCGTGTACCACGCAGCGGTCGGTCGCGGGGACGTGGAACGCGCCCAGGAGGCCTATGCCGGGATGGCCGCGCTCGGGCACGCCCCCCAGCCGTTCTCGGAGGTAGCGCACGCCGAGGCGCTGTGGGGCGGCGGTCGGTACGCCGAAGCCACCGGCGTGCTGGCCGCCCTGGCCCCCGAGGTCGAGGATCCCACCGGGCGTCTGCAGGTTCTGGGGCTGCTCGGCCAGTGCGCGCTGTTCGCCGGTGAGCCTTCCCTGGCCGAGCCCGCCCTGCGCGAGGCCGCTTATCTGGCCGCCCTCGCCGAGGACCACAACCGCGTGGCCCAGCTCGCGGTCCGCCAGGCGGTGGCCGACCTGATGAGCCAGCAGCCGGGGTCTGTCGCGGAGCATCTGTCCCAGGCCCGACGCGCCTGGTCGGCAGCTGGGATCTTCGACTCGGCCGCGGTCCTGCGCCAGGAGCTGGGCTGGCTGCTCGCCGCCCTGCCCGAGGGCACCTTGGACGCGGAATCGCGCGAGGCCCTGCGCGAGCAGGCCGAGCGGCTGTCGACCCGGCCGGACGACGAACCGGCCGCGCTCGACGCCTAGCCGCCCGCGGCCGGAGCGCGGACGACGCCGGCCGACGGGATCATGTCGCCCGGTGACCCGCCGGGTCAGGCGCTCTGCAGCACCCCGGCGCCCAGCAGGCCCAGGACGAGCACGCCCAGGCAGATCCGGTAGATCACGAACGGCATGTACGAGCGGGTCGAGACGTATCGCAGCAGCCAGGCGATCACGGCGAACCCGATCACGAACGCGATGATCGTGGCCAGGATCGTCGGTCCCCAGGAGGCGACCGGGTCCGATCCGATGTCCAGTGCCTGGTACAGCCCGGAGGCCAGCACGGCCGGGATCGCCAGAAGGAACGCGTACCGGGTGGCCGCCTCCCGGGTGTAGCCCAGGAAGAGTCCGCCGGAGATCGTGGCGCCCGAGCGGGACACTCCCGGGATCAGGGCCAGCGCCTGGCACAGGCCGTAGACGATCCCGTCGCGCCAGGTCAGGTCGGGCAGCTGCTTGACCGAGCGCGCGGTCCGGTCGGCGATGCCCAGCACGATGCCGAATCCGATGAGCGTGATCGCCACGAGGTACAGGTTGCGGGCCACGGTCTCGATCTGGTCGGAGAAGACGAAGCCGAGGACGCCGATCGGAATCGTGCCGACGATGACCAGCCAGCCCATCCGCACGTCCGGGTCACCGCGGGTCTCCGGGTGGCGGAACTGGCCCAGCCAGGCCCGGATGATCCCGGTGATGTCCTTCCAGAAGTAGAGGATGACCGCGGTCTCGGTGCCGATCTGGGTGACCGCGGTGAACGCCGCGCCCGGGTCGGCCCAGCCGAACAGCTGGGAGAAGATCAGCAGGTGGGCGCTGCTGGAGATCGGCAGGAACTCGGTGAGCCCCTGGATGATGCCCAGGATGATCGCCTGGAACCAGGTGACCGGCTCCTGAGCCACCTCGGTGGACGCGTCGGCCAGCACAGCGGCCAGGGCCAGGTGCACCCGGCCACCTCCTCGATGCAGTCGCACCGATCGGCTCGGCGCCGCGCAGAGCCTAATGCCCTGCGCGGCGGACCCTGCTCCAGCGAGTAGCGTTCCGCTCCATGCACAGCAGGGCCCTCGGGGGCAGTGGTCTGCGGGTCAGCCGGATCGGGCTGGGCACGATGACCTGGGGCCGCGACACCGACGAGTACGAGGCCCGCGACCAGTTCGGCCTGTTCCTCGAGGCGGGCGGCACTCTGTTCGACACTGCCGACGTGTACGCCGCCGGCGCCGCCGAGGAGCTGCTGGGCACGCTGATCGCCGAGTCGGGGTCGCGCGACGACGTGCAGATCGTGACCAAGGCGGGCAGCCGGCGGATGCCCGGGCGCCGGTTCGACGCTTCCCGCGGACATCTGCTGCGCGCGCTGGACGGGTCGCTGGAGCGGCTGGGCACCTCGTACGTCGATCTGTGGCTGGTGCACGGGTGGGACGCCCAGACCCCGCTGGAGGAGACGCTGTCCGCGCTCGCGATGGCGCAGGCCTCCGGGCGTGCCCGCTACGTCGGGGTCTCGAACTACCGGCCCTGGCAGCTGGCCCGGGCCGGGACCCTCGGTCAGCAGCTCGGCCCCTCGGTCCTGGGCACCCCCCTAGTCGCCCACGAGGCGGAGTACTCGCTGCTGGCCCGCCGGGACGAGCAGGACGCGTTCGCCGCGGCTGCCGCCGTGGGCGCCGGAGTCCTGGCCTGGTCGCCGATCGGGCGCGGGGTGCTCACCGGCAAGTACCGCTTCGGGACGCCCGCCGACTCACGGGGCGCCTCCCCGCACCTGGGCGGCTTCGTGGGCCAGTACCTCACCGACGCGCACCGGCGGATCGTCGACGCGGTGTGCACCGCCTCCGACGGGCTGGGCGTGGCTCCGCTGGAGGTCGCGCTGGCCTGGGTGCGCGACCGGCCCGGAGTGGCCTGCGCCCTGCTCGGTTCACGGACCGCGGCCCAGCTGCGCGGTGCCCTGCGCGCCGAGGAGCTGGCGCTCCCCGAGGAGATCCGCATCGCCCTCGACGACGTCAGCACCCCGCAGGCAACCGGCTGAACCCCGCCGAGCCGCGCGTGCCCAGCGCGAGGTGACCCCCGCCGGTCGAGCTTGTCGAGCCTCAGCGTGACGCACCCCCGTCGGTTGGGCTGGTCGGAACCCCTCCCTGGGCGCTCAGCAGGCTCGGAGGAACCGGTCGAGCACCCGCACGCCGAACTGCAGGCCGTCCAGGGGCACCCGCTCGTCGATGCCGTGGAACATCGCGCCGAAGTCCAGCGTGGGCGGCAGCCGCAGCGGCGCGAACCCGTAGCAGCGGATGCCCAGCTGCGAGAACGCCTTGGCGTCGGTGCCGCCGGAGAGCATGTACGGGACGGCCCGCGCCCCCGGGTCCTCGGCGCGCAGGGCCGCGGCCATCGCGTCGATCGACGGCCCGTCGAAGGTGGTCTCCAGCGCGAGGTCGTGCACCACGAACTCGCGTACCGCGCGGTCGGCCAGGATCGCGTCGATCGTGGCGAAGAAGTCCTGCTCGTGCCCGGGCAGGAACCGGCCGTCCACGTGCGCGGTGGCGTGCCCGGGGATGACGTTCACCTTGGCGCCCGCGTCGAGCATCGTGGGCTGCACCGTGTTGGAGAAGGTCGCCCCGACGATCCGCGCCAGCGGTCCCAGCACCCGGATCAGGGTCTCGCGATCGGCCGGGTCGAGCGGGATCCCGAGCGCGTCGGACAGCTCGGCGACGAACGCGCGGGTGGTCGGAGTCACCGTGACCGGGAACTGGTGCGCGCCCAGGTCGGCGACCGCCTGGCACAGCCGGGTGACGGCGTTGTCGTCGTTGAGCATCGAGCCGTGACCGCCGCGCCCCGCTGCGTGCAGCTGCAGCCAGGCCATGCCCTTCTCCGCGGTCTGCACCAGGTAGAGGCGCAGGTCGTCACGCACGGTCATCGAGAATCCGCCGACCTCTCCGACGGCCTCGGTGACCCCCTCGAACAGCTCAGGCCGGCGGTCGACCAGCCAATGCGACCCCTGCCCGCCGCCGGCCTCCTCGTCGGGCAGCAGGAGCAGGACGACGTCGCGGCGCGGGCGACCGCCGGCTCGCGCCCAGTGCCGCACGACGGCCAGGCTCATCCCGACCATGTCCTTCATGTCGACCGCGCCGCGGCCCCAGATCATCGGCGTGCCGGACTCCGGGTCGTCGGCGACCTCGGCGGCGAACGGCGGATGCGTCCACTCGGAGGCGTCGGCCGCGACCACGTCGAGATGCCCGTGCAGCAGCAGGGCGCGCCGAGCGGCGTCCGGGTCGGTGCCGGGGATGCGCACCACGACGCCGGCCCGCTCCCCCGAGGTCGTCGTGTAGAGGTCCGCGTCCAGCCCCACCTCGCGCAGCCGGTCCTGGGCGTACTCGGCGACGGCCCGCTCCCCCACCGTCTCCGGCCGGTCGCCGGCGTTCGTGGAGTCCAGCCGGATCAGCTCGCGGACCAGCTCCACCACGTCGTCCTCGGCGTCGGCCAGCGCGCTCAGGCCGGGCTCGCGCCCCGCAGCCGGATCGCCGGCCGCGTCGGTGATCGCACTCACACACCCATCCTGCCCGGTCATGCACCGCCTCGCCCGGCCGTGGCGGCACAATCACGCCCATGAGCGACACTCTGGAGACGCTGTCCGGCTGGCTGAGCGTCGAGGATCTGGAGAGCGCCCGGGAGACCCTGCCGATCCTCTACGTGGAGGCGGTTCCCGTGCGGGTCGACGCCTCCGGGCGGATCACGGCCGTCGGACTGCTCTTGCGGGCCCGACCCGACGGGACGGTCTCGCGCGCGGTGGTCGCCGGCCGGGTCCGGTATCGCGAGCGGCTGCGCGACGCGCTCATGCGCCACCTGGAGAAGGATCTGGGCTCGATGGCCCTGCCGCGGCTGCCCGTGTCGATGTCACCGTTCACGGTGGTCGAGTACTTCCCCGACCCGACGGTCACCGGCTTCCACGATCCGCGCCAGCACGCCGTCGCCCTGGCCTACGTCGTGCCGGTCGACGGCGACTGCGTGCCGACCCAGTCGGCGATCGACCTGGCCTGGCTGACCCCCGAGGAGGTCTGCTCCGAGGCAGTCCTCGCCGAGTTCTCCGGCGGCCAGGACCGGCTGATCCGGCTTGCGCTGGCGTTCGGCGGCCAGCTGCCCTGACCACGGCTCTGCCTGACCACGACCCAGCCGGCCCGCGATGCAGCCGGTCCGCGCCCCAGCCGGACTGTCACCCAGCAGGCTTGTGCATGGCGGGGACGTGCGCACCGGCCCCGGCGCCGCGGGATTCGTCGGGCGGTCAGGTGGCTTGGTATCGTTGCCCGCATTCCGGCGCGAGCCGGAGCCACGTCCGGGTGGCGGAATAGGTAGACGCGCTAGCTTGAGGTGCTAGTGCCCTTCAACGGGCATGGGGGTTCAAGTCCCCCCTCGGACACAGACCGAAGGCCCCCGATCCCCTCGCATGTCGAGGGTTCGGGGGCCCTTCTCGTGGCGCGCCCTCGGTGACCTGGGCCAGGTCCGGCAGCCCGCGCGAGATTCCCCCGATTCCCATGTTTGAACGTTCACCCAGGGGGGCAGAAAGAGGGTGTTCACACAGGGGACGGCAGTCGCCGACCCCGGACCCCCCGCATAGGTATAGAGAGGCTTACGCCGATGTCGACCATGACCGCTCCCGCCCCCGTCGCGCACCCCGAGCTCGAGGTCAAGGAAGAGAAGGGCAGCCGCATCGCGCGGACCCTCGGAATCATCACGATCGTCCTGGGCCTGGTCATGGCCGGCCTGGGTGCCTTCACCTGGTCGACCGTCACCGACGAGCTGGCCGCGCAGAACATCACCGTCTCCCAGGACGCCGAGCACCTCGCCGGCGAGGAGGTCAACGGTCCGTTCACGGCCTACGCCCAGGCGCAGGTCATCGGCGTCCACGCGATGGAGTCGACGGATGGTCAGACCTACTCCGAGATGGACCGCGAGGATCCCGCTCGTGAGACCGCGATGAACGCCGCGCTGCTGCAGTCCTCGCTGTACACCTCCGTGATCGCCTTCGGTGTGGCCGCGCTGGTCATGGGCCTGGGTGCGATGTTCCTGATGATCGGCGCCTCGGTCATCCTGCTGTCCCGCCGCCGCAAGAGCTGAGCCACCGCAAGACCTGAGCCAACAGCCGTCTGAACGGCATACGAAGGGCCGCCCCACCTGGGGCGGCCCTTTCGCTGTCGGCCCGGGGTCGGCCGGGGGTCTCCGGCTCGGATCCGGCGCCTCAGACCAGCCCGAGGGCGAGCATGGCGTCGGCCACCTTGGTGAACCCCGCGATGTTCGCGCCGAGCACGTAGTTGCCGGGGTCGCCGTACTCCTCGGCGGTGACCGCCACGAGGTCGTGGATGCGCTCCATGATGTCGGCCAGGCGCTCCTCAGTGTGCGCGAACGACCAGGAGTCCCGAGTCGCGTTCTGCTGCATCTCCAGGGCCGAGGTGGCCACGCCGCCGGCGTTGGCGGCCTTGCCCGGCGCGTACAGCACGCCGGCCGACTGGAGCAGGGCGACCGCACCCGGGGTGGTCGGCATGTTGGCGCCCTCGGCCACCGCGATCAGTCCGGAGTCGAGCAGGCGGCGGGCGTCGGACTCGTCGAGCTCGTTCTGGGTCGCGCACGGCAGAGCGACGTGCGTGGGCACCTCCCAGACGCGCTCCCCTTCGACGTACCGGGCACCCGGTCGGCGGGCCGCGTACACAGCGACCGGCTCGCGCTCGACCTCGCGGATCTGGCGCAGCAGCTCCAGGTCGATGCCGGCCTCGTCCAGGATGTAGCCCTTCGAGTCCGAGCACGCCACGACGTCGGCACCCAGAGCCTGCGCCTTCTGGATCGCGTAGGTCGCCACGTTGCCCGACCCCGAGACGATCACGCGCATCCCGTCCATCGACCGGCCGGCTGTGGCGAGCATCCGCTCGGTGAACAGCACGGTGCCGTAGCCGGTGGACTCGGTGCGCACCAGCGAGCCGCCCCAGCTCAGCCCCTTGCCGGTGATGACGCCGGCCTCCCAGCGGTTGGTGATCCGCTTGTACTGCCCGAAGAGGTAGCCGATCTCGCGGCCGCCCACGCCGATGTCGCCGGCCGGCACGTCGGTGTGCTCCCCGATGTGGCGGTACAGCTCGGTCATGAACGACTGGCAGAAGCGCATGACCTCGGCTTGCGAGCGCCCGCGCGGATCGAAGTCCGAGCCGCCCTTGCCACCGCCGATCGGCATGTCGGTCAGGGCGTTCTTGAAGATCTGCTCGAACCCGAGGAACTTCACGATCCCCAGGTAGACCGAGGGGTGGAAGCGGATCCCGCCCTTGTACGGGCCAAGCGCGGAGTTGAACTCGACGCGGAAGCCCCGGTTGATGTGCACCCGGCCCTCGTCGTCGCTCCACGGCACCCGGAAGATGATCTGCCGCTCCGGCTCGCACAGCCGCTCCAGCACTGCGGCGTCGGCGTACTGCGGGTTGCGGGCCAGCACCGGCTCGAGGCTCTCGAACACCTCGCGCACGGCCTGGTGGAACTCCGCCTCACCCGGATTGCGCGCCAGCACCTGGTGGAGCACCTGCTCCAACTGCTTGTTCATGTGATGGGTCCCCTCGGCTCCCTGGCCCGGTCTCTGCGTGGGATCGAGCCGGGCAAGGGTATCCGCGAGGGCGCTGGCCCGGAAATGCCGGTCGGTCGCCGGCGGTCGCCGAGCGCAGCCCGAGATCTCAGCCGAGCAGGTCGCGCAGCCAGCCCGTACCGCGTGCAGCAGCCCCCAGCGCGTGGACGCGACGGGTCAGCCCGTGATCGCCGGTGACCACCACGACGCTCCGGCCGCCGGCCACCAGACGCTCGGTCTGCTCGACGATCGCGTCGTCCCCGCCGGCCGGTGCCCGGACGACCGCGAGCCCGGGCGCCTGCTGAGCGGCCCGGGCCTGCCCCTCCAGGACGACGACCCACTCGGGGAGCCAGACATCCGCGCTTCCCGGTACGGCACCGGCCGGCGCAGCACCGGAACGTTGCCCGGTCTCGAGGCCCAGCGCACCGGCGGGTACTCCCGCGTCGGCCAGCTCGGCGAGCCGGGCGAGCAGGCGATCGGCGGCCCCGACCCGGTCGCGCCACCAGCCGTCGGGCACCGCGCCGACCACGTTCGCGGCATCCACGACGATCGCCGGACGGACCGGCAGCAGCGCGCGCAGCACCGGCCAGGTCGCCGCGAATCCCGGGTGCAGCGGTCGCTGGTCCACCTGCTGGACCGGCACCCACGCAAGCGCGTGGCTCTCGTGATCGCCGATGGCCGGCTCGAAGGGCGTCGTGACGTCGCCCAGCAGCGTCGTGTAGGTCCAGAAGCCCAGGTCGAGCACGCGCAGCAGCCGTGGCGCGATCAGGTCGGGCGGGACGCCGGCCTCCTCGGCGGCTTCGCGCAGCGCCGCGGCCCGGGCCGGCTCGCCCTCGTGCCGGGCGCCGCCGGGCAGTCCCCAGGTGTCGCCGAAGTGACTCCAGGACGCCCGATGCTGCAGCAGGATGCCGCGCTCGTGATCGACGGCGAGCAGCCCGGCCGCGCCGAATCGGCCCCAGTACCGCTCCCCCGTGGGACCGACCGCCCAGGCGTCCCCAGGGTCGCGCGGGCCGAACGGCCGGCGCGGGTCGCCGGGCTTGGGCAATTCGAACGTCACCGGGCGAGCGTGGCACAAACCGGGCAGGCTGAGCCGCCCCTGCCCTCGCCACAAGGCCGCGTCAAGACGTGGCTATACCCGGCAAGTGCGGCATCGCTCACATCTTTCGCATTGCTTCAACTTCCCAACACTGCCACGCTGCCTGTCGGGTTCCGGGGAGGCTGACCGCGACACGCCGAGCGTGTCGCGTCATGGAATGGGGAGGCATGTCATGCGCGTACGTTCCGTGGGCAAGGGTGCGGCCATCGCGGCGACCACGTCGATGCTGGTTCTAGGCGGGATCGGCTGCCCGGCCGCGATCGCGCAGCCACCGGGCCTGCCCGCGTCAGTGAGGGCCAGTGGAATCGACCAGTGGTACCTCGCGCCGTCGCTGGTGGCCCTGCGCACCGAGGTGAACCTGCGCTGGCCCGGCCGCGACCGCTCCAGCGACGGCTGGATCGGCGACGCCTACCACGCGACGCGCACCAACAGCCACAACCCTGTGGGCGCCCGCGGGGGGCCCGGCGTGGGCACCAAGGGCGCGGTGCACGCGCTGGACATCACCGCCAACGGGATCAACGTGACCACCGTGCTGCGCTCGGTGATCGGCGACTCGCGTGTCTGGTACGTGATCTACGACCGCAAGATCTGGAGCCGGACCACGAACTGGGCGCCCATCCGCTACACCGGCGACCCGCACACCACCCACATCCACGTGAACCTGCGGGAGGGCTCCCAGGCGGTCGCCGTCGCCGCCGAGCGCAACAACTCGCGCTGGCTGAACGGGAGCGGCGGCAGCACCGCGCGCGCCGCGGCGACGTCGGCCCGGACCATGCTGGCGCCCAAGATGACCAGCACCGGGACCAAGGCCCTCCAGCGTGCGCTCATCCGCGCCGGATACCGCATCCCCTCTGGTCCGACCGGCTGGTACGGGCCGGAGACCACCCGGGCCGTGCGGGCGTTCCAGCAGGCGCAGGGCTGGTCGGGCAGCGGAGCCGACGGGATCGCCGGCGCGCAGACCCTGCGACGCCTGGGAGTCGGCGCTGCCGCCAGCGCCCCGGCGGTCCAGAAGGCCAAGACGTCCACGCCCAAGGCCTCGTCGGGTGCGACGAAGAAGAGCAGCAGCGCGGCCAAGAAGGGCGGGGCGACCGCGCTGGCCGGGTACAAGCCCGGCACGGCGAGCACGAAGGTCTACTTCCTGCAGGAGGCTCTCATCAAGAAGGGCTACAGCATCCCGGCGGGGCCGACCGGCTACTTCGGCGAGAAGACCGTCCAAGCGGTGGCAGCCTTCCAGCGCGCCCAGGGCTGGCCGAAGTCCCAGTGCGACGGCGTGCCCGGCCGCAAGACCCTGGCCCTGCTCGGCCTGAGCTGACCTGCCCGGGCGGACCTGCCTGGGCTGACCGGCACTCGACCAGACGCGACAGGGATGGGAACGCCTCGGCGCGCCTGCCCGGATGTGCCCTGCACACGGGCCACCATCGACCCGACGAGCCCGTGCCGACGTGCTCATCGAGGTCGAGTCGAGGGGTGTCGACGTCGATGCGCTCGCCCTGCGGATTCGTCTCCCCGGCCTCGGGGTCCTCGGACCTCGGGCCGGGGCATGACCTGACCGCACAGGTCGCCGCCCCCGGCCAGTGGGCGGCCGCAGGCGAGCTCCGAACCGGCCGGTCAGCCGTCGGCGGACTCCGGACCCGGGTCCGCGCTCTGCGCGCCTGAGGCCGGCAACGCGCCGTCCACCGCAAGCCCGGTCTCGCTGACCACCCGCTCGGTGTCCACATCGAAGGTCTCGAACTCCTCCAGCGCGGTGGCCGCCCGGTGGGCTCGGCCGACCTGTCGACCGCTGGAGATGAGCAGCTCGGCCCACTTCAGGTTGGGATCGGTGCTCAGCAGCAGCGCCTTGGCCAGCAGGGTCAGGGGCACCGCGAGGATCGCCCCGATCGGCCCGACCACGAAGGTCCAGAACGCCAGCGACAGGAAGGTCACCGTCGTGGCCAGGCCCACGGAGTCGCCCACGAACTTGGGCTGGATCAGCGACTGAAGCACGAAGTTGACCACGCAGTAGGCCACGATCACCACGAACATGTCCTGCCAGCCGCCGCCCAGCAGCGCCAGGATCGCCACCGGGACCAGCCCGACCACGAAGCCCACGTTCGGGATGTACCCGGTGAGGAAGGCCAGCATCCCCCACGTCCACGGGTACGGGATGTCCAGCAGGTAGAGGATGCCCACGTCGACCAGGGCCACGATGCCGCCGAACACCGTCGCGACCAGCAGGTAGGTGCGGGTGCCGGAGGCGAAGTCCTGGAAGGCCCTGGCCAGCTCGGGGCGGGCCTGCTGGATCGCGCCGAACCTGCCCGGGAACGTCCCGGAGTCCAGCACCAGGAAGTACGTGACGGTCAGCATCAGCAGCAGGGAGACCAGCGCGCTGCCCACCGATCCCAGAGTCGCGGTGACTGCGCCGGTGAGCTGCGAGGGGCTCACGTCCGACAGGGCGTTGGTCAGCTCCACCTGGCTGATCCCCAGACTCTGCAGCCAGGTCTGGAAGCTGTCGAAGAGCGGCTGCACCTCGTCCTGGTACTGGGGCAGCGTGCGCACGAAGGCGACCAAGGCCATGGTCGTGCCCACGAAGAGCACGAGGATGATCCCGTACGACACGAGCATGGTCGTGCCGATGACGATCCAGACCGGCACCTTGCGCGCGTGCATCCATCCGGCCAGCGGATAGACGGTCACCACGATGATGAGCCCGAGCAGGGCCGGCGCGATGATGTCGTTGGCCGCGCGAACGCCGGCCAAGGCCAGCACGATGCCGCCGGAGGCGATCAGGATGATCGTCAGCCGCCCCATCCGGGGGGTCGGCTGCTCGGGCACCTGCGCGCTCATCGCGCACACTGTGCCATAGCGCCCGCCCCGGTGCGCGGTGCCGCAGGTCCGCCGATTCCGGAGGCGCTGCGCGGTGTCCACGGCGCGTCATCACCGTCCGCTAGCCGTATGGAAACCGCTTCCGGTGGGATCAACCAGGTCCTTTTGGCACACTCCGGGCGTGTCTCTCGCATCCCGGTCCTGGCGACTCGCGCTCACCTACGGCCTAGCGGCGGCGCTGCTGGCACCCACCGCACCGGCAGCGGTCGCGGCGCCGGCCGGCTCCCCGGTGACGAGCACCCCCAGCCCGACGCCCAGCCCGAGCCCGGCGCCCAGTCCGACGCCCACGCCCACCGTGACGCCGAGCGCGACGCCGACCGCCAGCCCCTCCGCAGCTGCGCCGACCGCCAAGCCGACCAAGACGACCAAGAACTCCAAGAAGAAGAAGAAGCGGGCCCGGCACGGGCGGGTGGCGGTCGGCGACTCACTGATGGTGGGCGCGGCCAGCGCGATGCGGGCGCGGGGGTTCACCGTCAACGGCAAGGTCGGCCGGCAGTTCAGTGTCGCCCCGGCGATCGTGCGCTCGTTCGGCTCGTCGCTGAAGCGCAACGTGGTGATCGAGCTGGGCACGAACGGCACGGTGTCGCTGGCCACCTGCCGCCGGGTCGTGCGGATCGCTGGGCCGAACCGGCGAGTGTTCCTGGTCAACAACCGGGTGCCCCGATCCTGGCAGGACTCCAACAACAAGGTGCTGCGGCGGTGCGACAAGAGCTTCCGGGCCGCGCGGGTGCGGATCGTCGACTGGCACGGCGCGAGCAGTGGCAAGTCCGCATGGTTCGTGGCGGACGGGATTCACACGTCGGCGCGCGGCCGGATCGCCTTCGCGAAGCTGATCGACCGGGCGGTCGACCGCCACGGCCTGTGAGGCAGCGCGGGCCGAACCACCCGCCGATCCAGATGCCTCCGCCGGTCGAGCTTGTCCAGACCTACCCGTGGGCGCCCCGCCGCTACTCGCCGCCGAGGTCGCGCTCGTAGGCATCCAGCAGAACGGCCGTCGTGCGCTCTTGGAAGCGGCGCACTCGGGCGACCACGTCCTGGACCGCCCGGATGACCGGGCCGACCGCCAGTGGGTCGCCGGCGCTGCGCCCGGCGAGCAGCCGAACCTTCGCGACCTCCTCGTACAGGCCGTCACGCTCCACCGACAGATGCTGGCAGCGCGTGACCAGATGGGGTGCGTCGAAGCGGAACTGCTCGTCCATGCCGTTGTCGACCGGAGTGCCCAGCACAGCCTCCCCGAGCGAGTCGAGCTGCCGGGTCACCTCGACCCACCAGCCAGCCAGGCCGCGCCGGTCCTTGGTCAGCTCGGAGAGCCGCCCTTGAATCCGCGTGACGCTCATGGGCTGCAGGACACTCGTGCCCCACGCGTCGGGAGTGATCGCTGTCATGGTGGTCACCTCCTGGTTTTCGAGCCTTGGCGTCAGCGTCCACCGATCGGGGGACGAGGTCCATGGCAGGGGCCTCACGATTGCGTCGCAGTTCTGTCGCACCTACGACGCGAGCGGCCCGCTCAGAGGTGGCCGGTCACTGTGACGGCGGTCTGCCGGGCGATCTCCAGCTCCTCGTTCGTGGGGATCACCAGGACCCGGACCGGGGCACCCTTGAAGCTCAAGTCGACCGGGCTCTTCGGGCCGCGGGTGGCGGCGTTGCGCTCGGAGTCGATGGCGATCCCGATCATCTCCCAGCCGGCGACGACGCGGCGACGGATCTCGGCGTCGTTCTCGCCGACCCCGGCCGTGAACACGATGGCGTCAGCCCGGCCGAGGACCGCGATGTAGGCGCCCACGTACTTGCGGATGCGGTGCACGTACACCGACAGCGCCAGCTCGGCGTCGGCGTCCCCGCTGGCCGCCAGCGCCTGCACCTCGCGCAGGTCGTTGTGCCCGCACAGCCCGAGCAGGCCGCTGCGCTTGTTGAGCAGCGTGTCGACGTCGGCCGCGGACATGTCCGCGGTGGTGATGAGGTGGAACATCACCGCGGGGTCGATGTCGCCGGAGCGGGTGCCCATGACCAGGCCCTCCAGCGGAGTCAGGCCCATCGATGTCTCGACGCTGCGTCCGCCGCGTACCGCCGTGGCCGAGGCCCCGTTGCCCAGGTGCAGGGTCACCAGGTCGACCTGATCGACCGGCTTGCCCAGGATCTGCGCGGCCTTCTCCGTCACGTACTTGTGCGAGGTGCCGTGGAAGCCGTAGCGCCGGATTCGATGCTCGCGCGCCACCTCCCGGTCGATGGCGTAGGTGTAGGCCGCGGCCGGGATCGTGGAGTGGAAGGCCGTGTCGAACACGGCCACGTGCGGCACCTCGGGATGCTCGGCCATCGCCGACTCCAGGCCCGCGACCGCGGCCGGGTTGTGCAGCGGGGCCAGTGGGTTCAGCGAGGCGATCACCTCGATCACCTCGGGGGTGATGACCGTCGGCTCCACGAACTGGTCGGCACCCTGGACCACCCGGTGCCCGACCCCGACCAGCTCGCCGACCTCGGCGATCTCGCCGGTCTGCTCGAACGCGCGGGTCAGTGCCTGGAACGCCCGGGTGTGGTCGGGGATGGGCAGCTCCACCTCGTGCTCGGTGAGCTCGGCGTCCGCCCCGCCCCGGATGCGCGTGCGGTGCTTGATCGCCGAGGTCTCCTCGCCGATCCGCTCGATCAGGCCCGAGGCCCAGACGACTTCGGACTCGGCGTCGAGCAGCTGGTACTTCAGGGACGACGATCCGGCGTTGACGACCAGGACGAGCATGCTCTCAGGCACCTTCCGAGGGGGTGGCCGACGCCTGCTGCGCCTGGACCGCGGTGATCACGACGGTGTTGATGATGTCCTCGACCAGGGCTCCCCGCGACAGGTCGTTGACCGGCAGCCGCAGGCCCTGCAGGACAGGCCCGATGGCCACCGCGTTGGCGGAGCGCTGCACCGCCTTGTACGTGTTGTTGCCGGTGTTCAGGTCCGGGAAGACGAACACGGTGGCCCGCCCGGCCACCGCCGACCCGGGCAGCTTGGACTTGGCCACCGAGGCGTCGACGGCGGCGTCGTACTGGATCGGCCCCTCGATCAGCAGATCGGGGCGCCGGGCGCGTGCGATGGCCGTGGCCTCGCGGACCTTCTCGACGTCCGCCCCGGAGCCCGAGCTGCCGGTCGAGTAGCTGAGCATCGCGACCCGCGGCTCCACCCCGAACGCGGCCGCCGTCTCCGCCGACGAGATGGCGATGTCGGCCAGCTGCTGGGCGTTCGGGTCGGGGTTCACCGCACAGTCGCCGTAGACCAGGACGTGGTCCTCCAGCGCCATGAAGAACACGCTGGAGACGATGCTCACGCCGGGTGAGGTCTTGATGATCTGCAGGGCCGGCAGGATCGTGTGCGCGGTGGTGTGGGCGGCCCCGGACACCATGCCGTCGGCCATCCCCTTCCAGACCATCATGGTGCCGAAGTAGGACACGTCGGCCACGATGTCGAGGGCCGCGTCGCGGGTCATCCCCTTGGCCTTGCGCAGCTCGACCAGGTCGTCGGCGAACTCGTCGCGCAGGTCGTCGTTCTGCGGGTCGATGATCGTGGCGCCGGACAGATCCAGGTCGAGGCTGCGGGCCCGCTCCGCGATCTCGTCGGGCCGGCCCAGGATCGTCAGATCCACCACGTTGCGGCGCAGCAGCCGGTCGGCGGCGGTGAGCACCCGCTCGTCGCTGCCCTCGGGCAGCACGATGTGCTTGCGGTTCTGCCGCGCGGCCTGCACGAGCCGGTGCTCGAACATCATCGGCGTCATGGTCGTGGAGACCGTGATGTCGATCCGCTCCTCCAGCGCGGTCGCGTCGACGTTGGCCTCGAACAGGGCCAGCGCGTCGGCGATCTTGCGGGTGTCGCCGGCGGTCATCTCGGCGTGCAGCCCGGACAGCGTGGCCGCGGTGTCGAACGTGTCCAGGCTGGTGAGCAGGATCGGCAGCGAGACGGTCGGGCCCATCCCCCGGGCCAGCCGCATCACGGCCGGCTCCGGGTGCAGGCCGCCGGTCAGGACCACGCCGGACACCGGCGGGATGGAGTCGGACTGGCGGGAGGTGTAGGCGGCCAGGAGCACGTCGGAGCGGTCACCGGGAGTGATGAGCAGAGCGCCGTCGGTGATGTGGTCCAGCAGGTGCGGCACGGCCATCGCCGCGACCTTGATGTCGGGCACGGACCGGTTCAGGTCCTCGTCGGTGCCCAGGAGCAGGCGAGCGCCGGTGGCCTGGGCGACCTCGCGCATGCTCGGGTGGGTCAACGAGGGCAGCTCGGGCAGCACCCAGACCGGCACATGGGCGGCGGACACCGCACGCTTGAACGCCTTGCGCTTGCGCGCGGGGACCCGGTTGAGGAAGGCGCCGACGGTCGGCACGCCCCGCTCGGCCAGCCCCTCGATGGCGGCGTGCAGGGCACCGTGGACCTGGTCGGGCCGGTGCGCGACCGCGGTGAGGACCACGACCGCCGAGGCGCTCAGGTTGGAGGCGATCTGGGCGTTGAGGGCGAACTCGAAAGCCTTGGACGCGCCGGTGAAGTCCGTGCCCTCGACCAGCACGAACTCGCAGCGGGCGGCCAGGCGCTGGTACTTGTCGATGATCTGGGCGACCAGGGCGGGGTCGGCCTGGGCCCCGCCGAAGTCCCGCGTCTCGTCGGTCGTGACGCCGAACGACTCCTCGTAGGACTGCTCCAGGCGGTAGCGGTCGCGGAACAGCTCGATGCGCTCGTCGCGGGTGGCGCCGGCGCGGACCACCGGCCGGAAGTAGCCGACGCGCTGCACGCGCGCGGTCAGGGACTCCATCAGCCCGAGGGCGATGACCGACTTGCCGCTGGCGGCTTCGACCGAAGTCAGGTAGAGGGCAGGCACGACCGCATCCTGACGCACGGGGTGCCTGCGATGCCTGCCACCGTGCGACGGGGTCAGCGGGGTCTCGGGGCGGCGGGGGGCTCAGGCCGGGGGCAGCGGTGCTGCGTCGTCCCCGGGCTTCGCCGCCACGGCGGGAGCCGGAGCCTCGTCAGCCGGAGCCTGGTCAGCCGAGGTGACGGGCAGGAGGTCGTCCAGCGCGCCGGACTGGAACGCCCGGCTCACCGCGCCGAGCGCCCCGGTCAGCTCGGCGGGGACCACGAAGACCTTGTTGGCGGTCCCCTGGGCCAGCAGCGGCAGCGACTGCAGGTACTGGTAGGCCATGACCTGGTCGGTCGCCTGGCCCTGGTTGATGGCGTTGAACACCTTGGCGATGGCCTCGGCCTCGCCCTCGGCGCGCAGCACCTGGGCGCGGGCCTGGCCCTCGGCCTTGAGCACCGCGGCCGTCTTGTTGCCCTCCGCGTCCAGGATGGCGGCCTGCTTGTTGCCCTCGGCGGTCAGGATCGCCGCGCGCTTGTCGCGGTCGGCGCGCATCTGCTTCTCCATCGACTGCTGCACGCTGGCCGGCGGGTCGATCGCCTTGAGCTCCACGCGGTTGACGCGGATGCCCCACTTGCCGGTGGCCTCGTCGAGCACGCCGCGCAGCTGGCCGTTGATGGAGTCGCGGCTGGTGAGGGTCTCCTCCAGATCCATCGAGCCGATCACGTTGCGCAGCGTGGTGACCGTGAGCTGCTCGATGCCCTGCAGGTAGTCGTAGATCTCGTACGTGGCCGAGCGCGGGTCGGTGACCTGGAAGTAGATGACCGAGTCGATGTTGACGACCAGGTTGTCCGAGGTGATGACCGGCTGTGGCGGGAAGCTGACCACCTGCTCGCGCAGGTCGATCAGCGGCTTGAGCCGGTCGATGAACGGCACGATGATCGTCAGCCCCGCGTCCAGGGTCCGGTTGTAGCGGCCCAGCCGCTCGACGATGCCGGCCTTGGCCTGCGGCACGATCTTGATGGTGCTGAAGACGATGATGATGGCGATCAGCACCAGCACGCCGGCGATGATCAGGCTCTCGATGGGCATGACGTCCCCTCCTTCACGAGCGGCGGGCCGGCCACGTTGGCGGACCCGATGACCTCAACCCACGACAGCGGTGGCGCCGTCGATCTGGAACACGGAGACCTTCGCGCCGGGCTCGAATCGGGCGTCCTCGTCCAGGGTGCGCGCCGACCAGATCTCGCCGGCCAGCTTGATCCGGCCGTCGCTGGCATCCACCGTCTCGGTGACGACCGCGAAGCTCCCGACCAGGGCCGCGGTGCCGCTGCGCTTGGCCGGGGCCTGGTAGAGGTGCTGCTTGGCGACCGGCCGGACGAATGCGATCAGCCCGACGCTGACCAGCGCGAAGATCGCGGCCTGCGCCACGACCGGCAGCCCGACGGCGGCGCCGACGCCGGCCGCCAGCGCGCCGCCGGCCAGCATGATGAGCAACAGGCCCGCGGTGACAGCCTCGCCGGCCGCGAGCAGAAGAGCCACAACCCCCCAGACCAGCCACGCTTCCATGCACAGAAGCCTACCGGCCGACCCCCCATTCGTCCGGCGAGCCGACCCCGCGCCGGTCGAGCTTCGGCAGACCTTCCGTCAGCGGGTTCGGACCGCCTCGCGCAGATCGACGTCGGCGCGAGGCGCACTCGGCGCCGGCTCGGGCTCCTCGGCCGCGGGCTCTGCGGGTGCCGCGGGCGCCTGGGGCTGGGCGGCGCTGATCTGCCCGCGCCGACCGCGCAGCTCGTGACTGGTGGGCACCGCACGCGCCCAGTAGCGCCCGCGCACCTGACCGCTGCGCAGGCGCACCCCGAAGGCGGTGGTGAGGTTGCGCCCGGTGAGGGTCTGCGCCACCGGCCCGGCGGCCACCACGGCACCGTCGCGCAGGAGCAGCGCGTGGGTGAACCCGGCCGGGACCTCCTCGACGTGGTGGGTGACCAGCACCTGGGCGGGCGCCCACCGGTCGGTGGCGATCGCCGCGAGCCGGGTCACGAGGTCCTCGCGCGCTCCTAGGTCCAGCCCCGCTGCCGGCTCGTCCAGGAGCAGCAGCTCCGGGTCGGTCATGAGGGCGCGCGCGATCTGCACGCGCTTGCGCTCGCCCTCGGACAGCGTGCCGAACACGCGGCCGGACAGCTCCTCGGCGCCCAGGACCCGCAGCACCGTGCGCGCCTGCTGGAGGTCGGCCTCCTCGTAGCGCTCCAGCCCGCGACCGGTGACCGCCCACGCGGCGGTGACGACCACGTTGAGCACCGTCTCGTCGGCCGGGATCCGCTCGGCGAGGGCGGCGCTGGACATGCCGATCCGCGGGCGCAGGTCGAACACGTCGACCCGGCCCAGACGATGCCCGAGCACCGACACGCTCCCGGAGGTCGGGTGGATCAGCGCGCCGGCGAGCTGGACCAGGGTCGTCTTCCCGGCGCCGTTGGGGCCCAGGATCACCCAGCGCTGGTCCTCCTCGACGGCCCAGTCGACCGCCTTGAGGATCGCCCGGCCACTGCGGACCACGGTTGCTGACTCGAATCGGAGCACCTCGACCACGCACGGCAGGCTACCCGCGAGCGCAGCCAAGCCCGGGCAGGCGCGTGCGGTGCAGACCCAGGTCGTCGAGGTGGCCTGTCCTTGGGTCTCGAGCCGCGCGGCCTTGGCCTACCCTCCTGGGCGTGACCTGCGAACCGTGCGCGACGGCTGCCGCCCTGTGGCTGCAGGCATGGCTGGCGGGGCAGGCGGACTCCGATGCCACCGTGACGGCGCTGACCCGGGCGCTGCCCGACTGCGCGCCCGTGCAGCTGCTGGCCGACCTGCGCGAAGCGGGCGCCGACCAGGTGTGGCTGCTCCTCCCCCGCCCCGGCGCCACGCTCGGCTGGCCGCGCTGCGCCCCCGTCGGCCCGGAGCCGGCGGTGCTGGCCAGCCGCGCCGGAGCCTCGTGCGCGCTGATCCCCGCGGGCGCCGGTCGGCAGCGGATGGTCGCGGTGACCGGCGAGCCCACGCTCCCGCTGGCCGCGTCGGCGATGGGCCCGCGCGCCGTCGAGCGCGCACTGGGCCAGCTGGTCATCGAGGCCGCGCGCCGACTGGAGGCCTTGGACCTGGCGCGCTCCCCCGGTCGGCCCGGGTCGACGCGGTGGGCCCGCGCCCTCGTCCCGACTCCCCCCGGTCTGCCCAGCGCGGCCGTGGCCACGCTCGATCGGGCGACCACCATCCTCGACGCCCTGGAGCTGGCCATGACCGATGAGGGCGCAGCGAACACCGCCGGCGAGGCCGCGGCCCGATCCCTCCGGCTGCGCGAGCTGCGCGACGGGGTGCACGACCTGCTGGTGGCCCTGGTCGCCGGGCTGGGCGCGCAGGCCGCCCCCGCCACGGCACGCCCGGCCGCCGCGAGCCTGCGGTGACCGGCTCCCCCACGAGCACCGACTGCGTACTGACCGTCGTCGCGTCCGAGCTCGACGCAGCGGTCGAAGAATCGCTCCTGACCGCAGTCGCCGAGGCAGGCGCCGAGGTGCTGAGCGCCCGGCGCGTGGCCGATGCCGGTCTGGCCGGCCTGGTGCTGCACGTGACCGGGGTGGATCCCGCGCCGCTGCGGGCCGCCGCCGACCGGGCGACCGGTGCGGCCTCCGGTGCGGCAGCCGGCTGGTGCGTCGTGCCCGCGCTGCCGCAGACCGGTCCGATGCTGCTGATGATGGACGTGGACTCCACGCTGATCCGTGACGAGGTGATCGAGCTGCTGGCCCGGTTCGCGGGCCGCGAGGCCGAGGTCGCGGCGGTCACCGAGGCGGCGATGCGCGGCGAGCTGGACTTCGCCGAGTCCCTGCACGCCCGGGTCGCCACGCTCGCCGGCCTGCCCGCCGACGTGATCGAGCGGACGCGCGCGGAGATCCGGCTGACCCCGGGCGCGGACCGGCTGTGCCGGGTCCTGCACGAGGCGGGGCACCGCGTGGGCCTGGTGAGTGGCGGGTTCACCGCCGTGATCGAGCCGCTGGCCACCGCGCTGGGCATCCAGGACGTCCGGGCCAACACGCTGGAGATCGTCGACGGGCACCTGACCGGGCGCGTCCTGGGCGAGGTGGTCGATCGAGCGGTCAAGGCGCGCACCCTGCGCGAGGTGGCCGCGCGCGAGGGCATCCCGCGCGAGCGGACCGTCGCGATCGGCGACGGCGCGAACGACCTGGGCCTGCTGGCCGTGGCGGGCGTCGGCCTCGCCTTCAACGCCAAGCCGGTGCTGCGCGCCGCGGCCGACGGGGTGCTGGACCTGCCGAGGCTGGACGCCGCTCTGCTGCTGCTCGGGATGGCCCAGCCGGCCACCCAGCCGGACGCTCGGTCGAGCGCTCAGTCGGACTGATCGGGCTGGCTGCCAGGCAGCTCGCGCGGGGACTTCACCTCGACGAGCTCGCCCCAGTCCGGTCCGGCGTCGCGCCAGTCCGCCGCACTGGTCAGGATGGCCGCGGTGCAGGTGGGGTACTTCTGTGCGATCCGGTCGAGCAGGGCGTGCTTCTGCCCGCGGCCGCGAGCGGCCAGCAGCTGGGCCAGATCCGAGACGCCCGGCTCGTGGCCGACGAGCAGGACCGTGTGCGCGTGCGCGGGCAGCCCGGCCACCACGCTGACCAGCTCGTCGCCCCACGCTCCGTAGATGCGCTCGTCCAGGAGCCTGGGCACCTCCGCGCCGAACGCGGGCGCGATCAGCTCCCAGGTCTGCTGGGTGCGCGCCGCCGGGCTCACGACCGCCAGGTCGGGCGCGCCCACTGATCCGGCGAGCCACTCCCCCACCCTCGGCGCGTCCCCGCGACCGCGCGGCGCCAGGGGCCGGTCGAAGTCCACCACGCCCCACGGGTAGTCCGACTTGGCGTGCCGGACGATGACCAGACGACGGTTCGGCTCCTGCATGGCGGCTACGCTGCCACAGGTGAGCGCCCCCGTGGAGTCCCCGCGCCGCCATCTCATGGCGATCGGGGGCGCCGAGGACAAGCTGGGCGAGGCCCAGATCCTGCGCCGCTTCCTCGCCGAGGCCGGCGGCCCGGGTGCCCGGCTCGTCGTGTGCCCCACGGCCTCGGCACTGGGCCCGGAGATCACCGAGCTGTACGACCGGCTGTTCCGGCGGCTGGGGGCCATGCAGGTGCGCATCGCCCGGCCGCACGACCGGCGCGACTCCGAGAGCCCCGAGCTGGCCGAGCTGGTCGCCGATGCCACGGGGGTCTACTTCACGGGCGGCAACCAGATGAAGCTGGCGTCCACCATCCGCGGCACCCGGTTCGGCGACGCGGTCGTGGCCGCCTACCGGGCTGGGGTCGTGGTCGGCGGCACGTCGGCGGGCGCCTCGGTCGTCAGCGAGCACATGGTGGGCTACGGCACCTCCGGCAACAGCCCCAAGTTCCGGATGGTCGGCTCGGCCCAGGGCCTGGGCCTGCTGCCCGGCGTCATCGTGGACCAGCACTTCAGCCAGCGCGACAGGTTCGGCCGGCTGGTGAACCTGGTGGCCGGCTCCCCGGACCTGCTGGGCATCGGCCTGGACGAGGACACCGCCATCGTGGTCACCAACGAGACCGAGCTGGAGGTGGTCGGCCGCGGCTCGGTGTTCGTCGCCGACCTGCGCAGCGCGGTCTCCGACGCCGCCCGGGTGCGCGGCACCGATGCGCTCATGGTCTCCGGCGCGGCGGTGCACTTCCTGCCGCACGGGGCCCGCTTCGACATTCCGTCGCGCTCGCTGGTGTCCTACCGTGATGTCGCCGCAGTCGACCAGGGCACGCCCACCCACGACCTGGCCGTCATCTCACGGCGCGTGGCCGCCGAGGGAGTCGACGACGCCATCGTGGCGCGCAACGCCAGGCGCCGGCGCCGGACGAAGGAGCCCGAGGAGTCGACGTGACCGACCGACCCGTCCCATCAGGTGAAGCGGCGCCGGACCTGAGCATCGTGGAGATGCGCGTCTACCGGGGGCCCAACATCTGGTCGTACGGGCCGGCCATCCACGCGGTCGTCGATCTGGGCTCCCTGGAGGAGCACCCCACCGACACGCTTCCCGGGTTCACCGACCGGCTGCTGGAGCTGCTGCCCGGTGTGGGCGAGCACTCCTGCTCCCGGGGTCACCGGGGCGGGTTCGCCGAGCGGCTGCGGGAGGGCACGTGGGTCGGCCACGTGGCCGAGCACATCGCCCTGCAGCTGCAGAACGAGGCCGGGCACGACATCCGCCGGGGCAAGACGCGCAGCACCGGAGTGACCGGGCAGTACCACGTCATCATCGGCTACCAGGACGAGCGGGTGGCGCTCTCGGCGACCCGGCTCGCGGTCCGGCTGGTCAACGACCTGGTCGCGCACGACCCCGAGTTCGACTTCGAGGCCGAGCTGGAGGACTTCCTGCTGGGCGCGCAGCGCGCGGCGTTCGGGCCGTCCACGCAGGCCCTGGTCGACGAGGCCGCCTCCCGGGACATCCCGTGGATGCGGCTGAACTCGGCGTCGCTGGTGCAGCTCGGGCAGGGCCGGTACGCGCAGCGGATCCGCGCGACCATGACATCGCAGACCTCCGCGCTGGCCACCGACATCGCCAGCGACAAGGACATGACCAACCGGCTGCTGGCCGCGGCCGGCCTGCCGGTGCCCGCGGGCGACGCGATCCGCACGCTGCGCGGCGCACTGCGCGCGGCCCGGTCGATCGGCTACCCGGTGGTGGTCAAGCCGGTCGACGGCAACCACGGCCGCGGCGTGGTCCTGGACGTCGGCGACGACCAAGCGCTGGAGGCGGCCTACGACGTGGCGAAGGCGCAGTCGCGCAGCGGCGAGCTGCAGATCGAGAGCTTCGTCACCGGCAGCGACTACCGGTTCCTGGTCGTGGGCGGCCGGATGGTGGCGGTCGCCGAGCGGGTGCCGGCGCACGTGGTCGGCGACGGCCGGCACTCGGTCGCCGAGCTGGTCGAGATCACCAACGCCGATCCCCGGCGCGGCGTGGGCCACGAGAAGGTGCTCACCCGCATCCGGCTCGACGATGCCGCGGTCACGCTGGTCGCGGCGCAGGGCCTGGCGATGGACGCCGTCCCCGAGGCCGGCGCGATGGTCAAGCTCGCGCTGACCGCCAACATGTCGACCGGCGGCATCTCGATCGACCGGACGACCGAGGCACATCCGGACAACGTCGAGATCGCCGAGGAGGCCGCGCGCGTGGTCGGCCTGGACGTGGCCGGCATCGACTTCATCGCCCCGGACATCACCAAGCCGGTGCGCGAGGCCGGCGGGGCGATCTGCGAGGTGAACGCCGCACCCGGCTTCCGGATGCACACGCATCCCACGATCGGCGAGCCGCAGTACATCGCCAAGCCGGTGATCGACCTGCTGTTCCCGCCCGGGACGCCCAGCCGGGTGCCGATCGTCGCGGTGACCGGCACGAACGGCAAGACCACGACGGCGCGCATGATCGGCCACGTCTTCAAGGGCATGGGCCGCAAGGTCGGGATGACCTCGACCGACGGCGTGGTGATCGACGAGCGGCTGGTCATCCGCTCGGACGCCTCCGGACCGAAGAGCGCCCGGATGGTCCTGCAGAACCCGCGTGTGGACTTCGCGGTGCTGGAGGTGGCGCGTGGCGGGATCCTGCGCGAAGGCCTGGGCTACGACCGCAACGACGTGGCCGTCGTGCTCAACGTGGCCTCCGATCACCTGGGCGTGCGTGGGATCAACACGCTGGAGGATCTCGCCGACGTCAAGAGCGTGGTGGTCGAGGCGGTGCCGGCCGGCGGGTACGCGGTGCTCAACGCCGACGACCCGAACGTGGCCGCGATGGCCCGGCGCTGCACCGGCAACGTCGTCTGGTTCACGCTGGCCGAGGCCGGATCGGCTACGCGGGCGATGATCGATCGGCACTGCCGCGACGGCGGCTGGGCGCTGGTGCTCGACCGGGGCGAGCTGGGTGAGTCGATCGTGCTGCGCCAGGGCAAGCGCTCGCTGCAGGTGGCGTTCACCCATCTGCTGCCGGCGACCTTCGGCGGTCGTGCCCGGTTCAACGTGGCCAACGCGATGGCCGCAGCGGGCGCCAGCTTCGCCGCCGGAGCCACCCTGCAGGACATCCGGGCCGGGCTGCGCAGCTTCTCCACCACCTACAACCTGGCCCCCGGCCGGCTCAACCAGATCGACGTCAACGGCGTGCACGTGTTCGTCGACTATGCGCACAACCCGGCCGGCCTGGAGGCCCTGGGCGAGTTCGTCGGCGCGTTCACCGAAGGGCTGGAGTCGGCGAGCTCCGAGGTGCACAAGCGTCGCCGGATCGGCGTCGTCGGCACCGCCGGGGACCGGCGCGACGAGGACCTGCGCGACCTCGGCCGGACCGCCGCTCGGCACTTCGACCTGGTGGTGGTGAAGGAGGACCTGGCCACCCGCGGTCGCCAGCGTGGCGAGGTGGCGGTGCTGATCGAGCAGGGCGTGCGCGAGGGGATGGCTGACGGGGGCCGGACCAAGGACGTGCGCGTGGTGGTCGAGGAGCTCGAGGCGGTCCGCACGGCGATGGACGATGCCGGGCTCGGCGACGTGGTCGCGATCTGCGCGGACCGCACGGACGCCGTCTACACCGAGCTCGAGACGCTGGGCCACGAGAAGTTCCACGACTGACCGGCACCGATCCGGGCGGGTCCGGGCCAGCCCCGGCCGGTCTCACCGAGCCGATCGCGCGGCGGCGGCCTTCGCGCGGACGGTCTCGGGCGAGTCCGGGGTCGCGCCCGCGCCGGCCAGGATCGTGTGCAGCACGGCCCGGTCCTCGTGGACCATCATCGCCAGCACATCACCGTCGGCGGCGCGGTCGAGCAGGGCGCGCAGACCTGCGGGCTCGTCGGGCTGCTCCTCCACCGCCGCCTTCTCCGCGAGGCGCAGCCCTTCGCGCTGCAGGTCGTCGATCTCGGCCTGGCTGCGCCCGCGCAGGTAGTGCGCCTTCGCGGCCAGCTGCACGGTGTCGGCCGCCGCCCCCACGATCCTGGCGAGCTCGACGATCCCCTCGTCGGTGCGGTCGCCGGCGTTCCCTATCGAGGCGTGGACGGCAGAGCCCGGGGCGCGCAGCCCGGTCGCCACCCGCATGAGCGCGACCGCTCCGGCCTCGTTGTGGGCGAAGTCCAGGATCACCGTGGCGGACCCGCCGTCCGCGGTCGGGGCCGACCAGAGGTTCATCCGCCCGGAGCTGGCGTCCTGGTCGGGCACGAAGCTGCGCAGCCCGGCGCGGACCGCCTCGGCGGACAGCCCTGCGGCCAGGGCCGCGCTGGCGGCGGCGGCGGCGTTGGCGACGTTCTCGGCGGACAGCCCGGCAATGGTCACGGGCATGTCGAGCACGTCGCCCAGGTCCAGATCGTCGGGGTCCGGATCGCCGGTGGGGACGCCGCGAACGACCAGATGCCCGTCGACGACCGTGGTCAGCGGCGCGCCGAGCTCGACGGCCAGCGCAGCCGCGGGTCCGGTGGGGTCCAGCCCGAACAGCCACGGACGCCCCGGAGTGTCCGCGTGGTACCGGGCGACCAGCGAGTCCTCGCCGTTGAGCACCGCCCACCCGCCGGGCCGCACCACTCGCACGACCGTCGCCTTGGCCCAGGCGAGCTGCTCGACCGTGTCCAGCCCTGCCAGCCCCAGATGGTCGGCGCTGACGTTGGTGAACACCGCGACGTCCACCGCCCGCACGCCCATCCCGCGGCGCATCAGGCCGCCACGGGCGGTCTCCAGGATCGCGATCGAGACCTCGGGCTGGGACAGCACGAGGCGGGCCCCGCCCGGTCCGGACCAGTCGCCGGCCTCCACGCACCGGCCGTCGGCGAAGACTCCGTCGGTGCTGCTCCAGGCCGCGAGCAGGCCCGCCTCCCGGGCGATCCGCCCGAGCAGGCGGGTCGTGGTGGTCTTGCCGTTCGTCCCGGTGACCGCGATCGTCGGGATGATCGGGTCCGCCAGGTCCGGCGGGTCGCCCGGTCGGGTGGTGGCGACCTGGTCGATGGCGTCCTGGACGCGCTGCTCCAGCGGCACCGCCGGCCCGGCGGCGACGATCCCGGCCAGCGCGCGCCCGATCGCCTCACCGACCCCGTCGAGGATCCAGGGGAAGGCCACGACCACGTCGTGGTCCGCCCCCTCGCCGGAGCCCGCCCGCTGGACGGCGGGGCCGGCGAAATGCCCGGTGGCACGCGCGATCCGGTCGGCGAGCCCGGGCAGGTCCAACGCCTCGGAGGGTCGCGGCAGCGTGACCTGGATGGCCGGGCCCAGGACGTCGGGGTTCGGCCCGTCCAGGATCCGGACCTCCGCCTGATTCATGGCCGACACTGTGCCACCACGGGCGCCGTCCGCTCCCGCTGGCCACCGCCTCGCAGCGCCCGCGCGGCGTAGGGTCCTCGGTCATGACGTGGGCACTCACCGGGGCGGATGCCCGCGCGGTCGTCGAGGCCGGCTTCCAGGCGCTGCCACTGGCGGTCACGGCCCAGGCGGCCCTGGACGCGGTGTCCGGTGTCGCCTCGCACGCAGAGGTGCGGCTGACCCGCCAGCGCTCGCGTAGCGTCGCCCTGCGCGACGCCACCCCGCTGGGCCTGAGCACGGATGCGACGTCCGGGATCGGCGTGCGGGTGCTGATCGACGGGGTGTGGGGGTTCGCGGCCGGCCCCTGGGGCACCCCCGGCGACGCGGCCAGGATCGCCGCCCGGGCGGTGGCAATGGCCCGGGTGGCCGCCCCGGTGGCCACCGAGCGGGTGACCCTGGCCGACGAGCCGGTGCACGCCGGCCTCGCGTGGGCCAACCCGGTCGCCGTGGACCCCTTCGAGGTCACCGACGCGGAGGTGTGCCAGCTGCTGGGCGCACGCAGCGCCACCCTGCTGGCCCACGCGTCGGTCCAGCACACCGAGGCGCACTTCGGTGCCGCCCGGGACATCTCCTACCTGGCGACCCTGTCGGGCACGACCGCGCTGCAGCAGCGCACGCGGGTCTCCGGCGAGATCACCGCCTTCCACATCGGGCAGGACCGCTTCGACGACGTGCGGACCACCGCTCCCCCGGCCGCGCGCGGCTGGGAGTACCTGACCGGTGCCGACGGCGTGTGGGACTGGTCCGGTGAGCTCGACCAGGTGCCCGACCTGCTGGCCGAGCGGGCGGTCGCGCCCTCGATCGAGCCGGGTCGCTACGACCTGGTCATCGATCCCACGAACCTGTGGCTGACCATCCACGAGAGCGTCGGCCACGCCACCGAGCTGGACCGGGCCCTGGGCTACGAGGCCAACTACGCGGGCACCAGCTTCGCCACCCTCGACCGGCTGGGCTCGCTGCGCTACGGCTCGGACCTCATGCACGTGACCGGCGACCGGGTGGCTGACTTCGGGCTGGCGACCGTGGGCGTGGACGACGAGGGCGTGGCGGCCCAGTCCTGGGATCTGGTGCGCGAGGGCACCCTGGTCGGCTACCAGCTCGACCGGCGGATGGCCGCCGAGCACGGATTCGCCCGGTCCAACGGATGCGCGTTCGCCGACTCCGCCGAGCACGTCCCGATCCAGCGCATGCCCAACGTCTCGCTGCAGCCGCAGGCTGGCGGCCCGGATCTGGACGACCTCATCGCAGGCGTGGAGGACGGGATCTACGTGGTGGGCGACAAGTCCTGGTCGATCGACATGCAGCGCTACAACTTCCAGTTCACCGGCCAGCAGTTCTGGCGCATCCGGTCCGGGCGTCTCGTCGGGCAGGTGCGCGACGTGGCCTACCAGTCCAGCACCCCGCGGTTCTGGAGATCGCTGGTCGCCCTGGGCGGGCCGGACACCTACCTGCTGGGCGGGGCGCTGAACTGCGGCAAAGGGCAGCCGGGCCAGGTCGCCCCGGTCAGCCACGGCTGCCCGGTGGCGGTGTTCGAGCAGGTCAACGTGCTCAACACCGAGCAGGAGGGGCACGCATGAGGCCCGACGAGATGGTCGAGGAGGGCCTGGCGCTGATCGGGCCGGACCGAGGGACGGTCCTGGTCGACAGCACGTCGACGGTGAACCTGCGCTGGGCGAACTCCACCCTGACCACCAATGGGCTGGCCAACGCGCGGCAGGTGCACGTCGGGGTGATGGTGCCCGCGGGCGACGGGCTCTCGGCCGGCTCGGCCAGCGGCGTGGTCACCGGCCGCGCCGCCCTGGCCGACCTGGTGGAGCGCGCCCGCGCGGCCGCCCGGGACGCCCCGCCCGCGCCCGATGCGGCCCCGGAGGTCCCCGGCGGCGGGATCCTCGGCGGCGACGCGCCCGGCAGCGACGTGCCCAGGGGCTGGATCGACCCGGTGGCCGAGACCGGCCCCCGCGCCCTCGCCGCGGTCAGCGCGCTGCTCGGCGAGGTCCTGGGCGAGCCCGGGCTCCCTCTGTTCGGCTACGCCGAGCACGAGGTCAGCACCACGCACCTGGGCACGACCGCCGGGGTGCGCAGCCGGTTCGACCTGCCCGCCGCCCGCTTCGAGCTCAGCGGCAAGTCCGCGGACTTCACGCGCTCCGCCTGGGCGGGCCGCGCCGGCCAGCATCTGGCCGACCTCGACCTCGCCTCCACCGTCGAGGAGGTGCGCGCGGGGCTGGCCGCCCAGGCCAACCGGGTCGATGTCGAGCCCGGACGGCACCGAGTCGTGCTGTCGGCCTGCGCGACGGCAGATCTGCTGATCCATCTGCTGTGGTCGGCGTCGGCGCGCGACGCGGTCGAGGGCCGCAGCGCGTTCAGCCGACCCGACGGGGGCACGCGCGTGGGCGAACGGATCAGCGACGTGGCGTTCCGGCTGTGGTCGGATCCGCGGGCTCCCGGGCTGACATGCCCGGACCGGGTGCAGGCGACCACGTCCTCGGACTTCGCCAGCGCCTTCGACGCGGGGCTGGCGATCCCGGCGGTGGACTGGATCGCCGACGGTCACCTGCGCTCGCTCATCACCACCCGACACTCCGCGGGCCTGAGCGGACTGCCGGTGGCGCCGGCCGCGGACAACCTGCTGGCCGAGGTGCCGGGTTCCACCGGCTCGCTGGCCGACGTGGCCGCCCGGGTCGGCGACGGCCTGCTGGTGACGTGCCTGTGGTACATCCGCGAGGTTGACGCCCCGTCGATGCTGGTGACCGGTCTGACCCGCGACGGGGTCTACGTGGTCCGCGGCGGCGAGGTCGTCGGGGCGGCCGGGAACTTCCGGTTCAACGAGTCGCCGCTGGACATGCTCGGCCGAGTCGCGGACGCGGGCGCCCCCGTGGACTGCCTCCCCAGGGAGTGGGCCGACTGGTTCACCCGCGCCCGCGTCCCGGCCCTGGCGATCGACCGGTTCAACCTGTCGACCCCGAGCGAGGCGGTCTGAGCGCTGGTCTCTCGGGCGTCGCTCACCACGTCCGGCGTCAGGCGTCGGTCAGGCGTCCTCGAGGCGGAAGCCGAGCTTCATCGTCACCTGGAAGTGCGCGACCTCGCCGTCGCTGACGTATCCGCGCACGTCCTGCACCTCGAACCAGTCGATGTGCCGGATCGTCTCCGCGGCGCGCGCCACCCCGTTGCGGATGGCCTGGTCGATCCCGTCCGGGCTCGTGCCCACGATCTCGGTGAGTCGGTACGTGCGGCTGCTCATAGGTGCCTCCATGGGCCTCGGCGTTCTGGCTCAGGGCTCGTGGATCGGAGCTCTGGCTCACGGCAGGATGCCTCATCCGCGGCCGGATGCCCTACCGGAGGCCTGGTCGTACCCTGGGCCTGTGCGCAGCCAGCCGGTGGAGGTCCACCGCATCACGACGGCCGAGCCGCCCCAGAGCCGGGAGCAGGCCGCCCGTCAGCGCACCTATCTGCTCATGATGGGCACCCGGATGATCGCGATCGTCGTGGCCGTGGTGGTCCCGGGCATCTGGCGGTGGATCGCGATCGTCGTCGGCATCACGTTCCCCTACCTGGCGGTCGTCCTGGCCAACGCCGTCCACGAGCGCGACGAGGACGAGGCGCCCCGCCCGTTCGTCCCCGACCACAAGCCCGTGCTGGACGACCGCCCAGCCGAGGAGCGCATCTACCGCCCCGAGCCCCCCGAGGACTGAGCTCCCGCGCGGGCAGCCAGCGGACTCCACCCGCCGATCGCGTCAGTCGTCGCGTTCCTGCTTCACCACTGCGCCGGTCGTGGCGTCGAGGTAGAGCTCGAAGCGGTCACCCGCGTCGGCGGCGACCAGCACCTCCCACACGACCACGGAGCGATCGGTGTCCAGGTCCATCTCCAGGACCGATCCGGGCACCGTCTCCTCGGCGATGGTGATCGCGCGAGCAGCGCTGATCGCAGGTGCGCTGCGCTGCTCGGGGTCCAGCTGGAGGGGGCTCTGCCGCACCACGTCGCCCGTGGCCTGGTCGAGGTTGACCTCGGTGCCCGACCCGTCGGCGCCCAGGACCCCGACCTCCCAGACTGCTCGGCCGGACTCGCTGTCGCTGCCCAGCTCCACGACGACGCCGGGGACGACCTGCAGCGCCCGCTCCACGGCGCGGGTCGCGTCCAGGGGGACGGCGATCGGCGTGGCGGTGTCCGTAGGCGTGGACGTGGGCGTGGCGGACGCGCCGGACGTCGGGGGCTCAGGGGTGGCCGGCGACTCGGTCGACCCCGAGCACGCGGCCACGCCGAAGGCTGCGATGACGGCTCCGACCGCCAAGGAGAATCGCCGGACGCGCAGGGCCATGTCCACATACCTCACTGGTTCACTCGGATCGTCAAGGCTCCGGCGCCACCAGCCGACAGCCGGCAGACTCCGCACTCGACCGTAGGGCGAATGGCCGAGAGCGTGCAATTCGGAGCCCCGCCGCACCGTCGCGCGACGCACCCGGGCGCCCGGTGCTGAGCGGCCAAGGAAGCCCAGGGCGGGAGCGCGCCGGTCGGCGCCTCCCCAACGGGTCAGCCCAGCCCACCGCCGAGCGCCCACTGGCTCCCCGCTAGCCTCCCGCGCATGCGTGCTGCCGTCCTGACCGTGATCGGCTCCCCGGGCCCCTACGCCGCCTCCCGGCCCCTGTCGATCGAGGATCTCGTGCTCGACGAGCCGGGTCCGGGCGAGGTTCTGATCCGCGTGCAGGCGGCTGGCGTGTGCCACTCCGACCTCTCGGTGGTGGACGGGAACCGGCCCCGCCCCGTGCCGATGGCCCTGGGCCACGAGGCCGCCGGCGTCGTCGAGCAGGTCGGTCCGGGAGTCGCGGACCTGGCCCGCGGCGACCGGGTGGTGAGCGTCTTCGTACCCAGCTGCGGCATCTGTCCACCGTGCGCCGAGGGCCGGCCTGCGCTGTGCGAGCCCGCAGCCCTGGCCAACGGCGCGGGCACGCTCACCGGCGGGCAGCTGCGCCTGCACCGACCCGACGGCGAGGCGGTCCGTCACCATCTCGGAGTGTCCGGCTTCGCCGAGCGCGCGGTGGTCAGCCGTCGCTCGCTGGTCCGGGTCTCCCCCGAGCTGCCCGCCGAGCATGCCGCCCTGTTCGGCTGCGCCGTGCTGACCGGGGTGGGCGCGGTGGTCAACACCGCGCGCCTGCAAGCCGGTGAGTCGGCGGCGGTGGTCGGCCTGGGCGGAGTCGGCCTGGCCGCCCTGCTGGGCGCGGTGGCCGCCGGCGCGGGGCTGCTCGTCGCTCTCGACCTCGACGCCGGCAAGCGCGACCTCGCCCTGGAGCTGGGCGCGACCCACGCCTTCGACCCGGCGGATCCGGACGTGATCGCGCAGGTGCGCGAGGCGACCGGCGGTGGGGTGCACCATGCCTTCGAGATGGCCGGCGCGGTGGCCGCCCTCGAGCTGGCCTACGCGGTGACCCGGCGCGGCGGGACGACCACGACCGCGGGACTGTCCCATCCGGACCGCACCATGGCGCTGCGGCACCTGGGCCTGGTCGCCGAGGAGCGGACTCTGCGCGGCAGCTACCTCGGCGGCGCGGTGCCCAGCCGCGACATCCCCCGGTACATCGAGCTGTTCGGTCGCGGCCGGCTGCCCGTCGAACGGCTGCTGTCGGTCACCCGTCCCTTGGCCGAGGTCAACGAGGCGATGGACGACCTCGTCGCCGGCCGGGTCATCCGCCAGGTGCTGGTGCCGTGAGCCCCGACGACGGCCGGTCCCAGCCCCGGGAGCGCACCCGCTACGCGGTCTTCACCCCCCTGACCACCCGGTGGATGGACAACGACCAGTTCGGTCACCTGAACAACGTGGTCCACTACTCGCTGTTCGACACCGCCGTGAACGGCACGCTCATCCGCGAGCTCGGCTTCGACCCGAACGTGGACGAGACGGTGTTCTTCGTGGTGTCGACGGCCGCGACCTTCCACGAGAGCCTGGCCTGGCCCACGCCGGTCGAGGTGGGTGCGCGGCTGGCTCGGGTCGGTGCCAGCAGCCTCACCTACGAGCTGGCCGTGTTCGCCGAGGGTGCCCCGCTGGCGGCCTGCACGGGCCGGTTCGTGCACGTCCACGTCGACCGGCTCACCCAGCGCCCGGTCCCTCTGAGCGCCGGGCAGCGGGCCGCACTGGCAAGGGTCTACGGCCCGCTGGGCTGAGGCGACCGCGACCCTTGACTGGCGGACAGGAATCACTGGCGGACAGGAATCGGCCACATGTGGCCGATCGGCGTCAGCGTGTGGCCGATCCGTGCCTGTGACGGGTCAGGCGAGATCCATCCCTGCCCACGTCGCGGCCAGCAGGTCGCGGGTCTCCTCCAGCAGCATCACCATCGTCCGCGTGCCGCCGACCGTCGTGATGAAGTTCGCGTCCCCGCGCCACCGGGGGATGACGTGGACGTGCAGGTGCCCGGAGATCCCAGCCCCGGCTATGGCCCCTTGGTTCAGCCCGATGTTGAAGCCCTGCGGCCCGCTGGCCTCGCGCACGACCCGCATCATCCGGTCCTGCCACACGGTCAGCTCGTGGCGCTCTTCCAGGGTCAGGTCCGTGTAGTCCGCGACGTGCCGGTAGGGGCAGATCAGCAGGTGGCCCGGGTTGTACGGGAAAAGGTTGAGCACCACGAACACCTGCTCGCCGCGCGCCACGACCAGGCTCGCGTCGGCACCCTGCGTGATGCAGAAGGGGCAATGCTCCCCCTGCTCGGTGTCCTTGGGCCGGGAGTCGCCGCGGATGTAGGGCATCCGATGGGGCACGTACAGCCGGTCCCACTCCTCGTGCCCCATCCGGGCCCTCCTCAGACCTGACGTCGCTCGGCGATGGCCGCGACGATGTCCGCGACCGCCTCCGCCACGGGCACGCCGTTGCGCTGCTCGCCGTTGCGGAACCGGAAGCTGACCGCGCCGGCGGCCTCGTCCTCGTCGCCGGCGATGAGCATGAACGGCACCTTGGACTTCTGCGCGGTGCGGATCTTCTTGCCCATCCGGTCGTCGGAGGAGTCCACCTCGACCCGCACGCCGGCCGCACGCAACTGGGCGGCCACCTGGTCGAGGTAGTCGACGTGCCGCTCGGTGACCGGGATGCCGACCACCTGAACCGGAGCCAGCCAGGGCGGGAACGCGCCCGCGTAGTGCTCGGTGAGCACGCCCAGGAACCGCTCGACCGAGCCGAACAGCGCGCGGTGGATCATCACCGGGCGCTGCCGGGTGCCGTCGGAGGCCTGGTACTCCAGCTCGAACAGCTCGGGCAGGTTGAAGTCCAGCTGGATGGTCGACATCTGCCAGGTGCGCCCGATCGCGTCGCGGGTCTGCACCGAGATCTTCGGCCCGTAGAACGCCGCCCCGCCCGGGTCGTCGACCAGGTCCAGCCCGGAGGCGGCGGCCACCTCGGCCAGCGTCGCGGTCGCCTCCTCCCACAGGGCGTCGTCGCCGACGAACTTGTCAGGGTTCTTGGTCGACAGCTCCAGGTAGTAGTCGTCCAGGCCGTAGTCGGCCAGCAGGCTCAGCACGAAGCGCAGCAGCGACGTGAGCTCGTCGCGCATCTGGTCCTTGGTGCAGTAGATGTGCGCGTCGTCCTGGGTCATGCCGCGCACCCGGGTCAGGCCGTGCACCACGCCGGACTTCTCGTACCGGTACACCGAGCCGAACTCGAACAGCCGCAGCGGAAGCTCGCGGTAGGAGCGCCCGCGCGACCGGAAGACCAGGTTGTGGAACGGGCAGTTCATCGGCTTGAGGTAGTAGTCCGCACCGGCGCGGCGGATCTTGCCCTCGGCGTCGCGCTCCTCGTCCAGGTGCATGGGCGGGTACATCCCGTCGGAGTACCAGTCGAGGTGTCCGGAGATCTGGAACAGCTTGGCCTTGGTGATGTGCGGGGTGTAGACGAACTCGTAGCCGGCCGCCTCGTGCTGGCGGCGCGAGTAGTCCTCCATGGTCGCCCGGATGGTGCCGCCCTTGGGGTGGAACACCGCCAGGCCCGAGCCGATCTCGTCGGGGAAGCTGAACAGGTCCAGGTCGGTGCCCAACCGGCGGTGGTCGCGCTTGGCGGCCTCCTCCAAGAAGGACAGGTGCTCGCGCAGGCCGTCCTTGTCCGGCCAGGCGGTGCCGTACACGCGCTGCAGCTGCTCGTTGGCCTGGTTGCCCAGCCAATACGCGGCCGAGGAGCGCATCACCTTGAACGCGTTGGGCGCGATCGCCCGGGTGGTCGGCACGTGCGGGCCCCGGCACAGGTCGCCCCACACCCGCTCGCCGCTGCGCAGGTCGAGGTTGTCGTAGATGGTCAGCTGCGAGCCGCCGACCTCCATCACCTCCGCGCCGCCCTCGCTGCCCAGCAGCCGGCACTTGTACGGCTCGCCGGCGAGCTCCTCGCGCGCCTGCTCGTCGGTGACGACGCGACGGGAGAACCGCTGGCCCTTCTTGACGATCTCGACCATGCGCTTCTCGATGCGGGCCAGGTCCTCCGGGGTGAACGGGGTCGCCACGTCGAACTCGTAGTAGAAGCCGTTCTCGATCGGCGGCCCGATGCCCAGCTTCGCCTCGGGGAACACGTCCTGGACGGCCTGGGCCAGCACGTGCGCGGTGGAGTGGCGCAGCACCATCAGGCCGTCGGGCTCGGTGACCAGCACCGGCTCCACCCGGGCCCCGTCAGCCGCGAGCTGGTCCAGATCGACCAGCGCCCCGTCGACCCGGGCGACCACGACGTTGCGCAGCCCGGGGATCAGGTCGGCGAGCACGTCGCCCCAGGTCGTGGTGTCGTCGATGCCCCGCACCTGCGAGCTTCCCTCGACGACGACGGTCACCTGGCCGGACATGGCACTCCTGGAGGTCTGGGCGCCGCGGATCAGGCGCCCGCAAAGCCTACCTACCGGGACGCTTCCAGATGGCCGGCGCCGGGCGCCGGTTGGTGCGGGCTCGGCGAAGGCCGGCGGCTCACGGGTCGGCCGGCGGCTGCGCACGCGCACAGGCCGCCCTGCGGCATCGGCGGCCGACCAACCCCCTGCACTAGCCTCGGGCAGCATGGACGAGCACGGCTATGTGCTGGCAGTGGGCATCTATCCGGACCCGGATCTGGCGCTGACCGACCTGCGTGACCTGACCAATCCCGGGCCGAATGCGGAGTCGATCGCCGGCGCAGGGGTGCTGACCCGCGGGTTGCGCGGCGCGACCCTTCAGCAGGGCGGCGGCGGCTCCACCGCGTACGGCATCGGGACCGGCGCCGCGGCCGGCCTGCTGGCCGGCTACTGGATCCCGCTGCCGCTGGTCGGCGTGGCCGCCGGGGCGCTGATCGGCGGACTGGTCGGGCACCGGCTGAAGACGCGCGAGGAGCGAGCTCTGGAGGCGCTGCTGGAGGTGGACCTCCCGCTGTCGTTCAGCGCGCTGGTGTGCGTGGTGCCCGAGGAGCACCAGGGCGTCGTGCGCTCGGGCATGACCCGCGCCACGAAGACCACCGGGCGCGTCCTGGACGATCCGGCGGCCCGCAAGCTGGCGCGCGGCCTGGTCCGGGGCAACCCGGTGGCGACGTCGGCGCTCGGCGGGATGGACTGACGCGGAACCCGCGAAGAACCTGCGCGAATCGCCCACACAGGGGCGTTCTGCGCGCAGTCCTTGGGCGGTTCGCGCAGGTCTGCGCACCCCCCCGGGAAGAGCCGGATCGCCGCGCCCCCCTGGCGCGTCGATCGGGATTGGCTACTGCTGCGCGCCGACGATGTTGACCATCCAGGTCACGCCGAACCTGTCGACGAGCTGGCCGAACTCGTCGCCCCACATCTGCTTCTCCAGCGGGACGTCGATGGTCGCGCCGTCGGACAGGCCCTCCCAGTAGCCCCGCAGCTCGTCACCCTCGACGCCGCTCAGCGAGATCGCGAAGCCGCCGACGTCGGGCTTGCCCATCCCAGGCGGGGTGTCGGAGGCCATCAGCGTGAAGCCGCCGGGTGTCGTGAGCTGGGCGTGCATGATGCCGCTGGCCTCGGGGGCGTCGGCATCGCCGAACTCGCCGAAGGTGCTCACCCTCAGGTCTCCGCCGAGGACCGACTGGTAGAAGGTCATCGCCGCACGGGCGTTGTCGACGAACCTGAGGTACGGATTGAGGACGGCCATGCGCGGGCTCCAATCGGTCGAGGGGACGGCCCCGAGCGTAAGCCGGTGGCTGCCGGGGCGCATCCCATCCGGAGGGCGGGGACGACGAAGGGGCCGGCTCCAAGGAACCGGCCCCTGTCGGCAGTGGGCGATACAGGATTTGAACCTGTGACCTCTCGCGTGTGAAGCGAGCGCTCTAACCGCTGAGCTAATCGCCCGCGGCGGCAATGGTAGCAACCCCGCGCGACGACTCCGCACGTCCGGCCGACGCGGCGGCGTGCCTGCTCTCGGGCCGCGAGGTGGCACCGCTTCCTCGGGCCGCGCATGCCTGCCAGCCGCGCGCGTGCCCGATGCCCCGGCGTGTCGCGGTCACGAGATCCTGGTCACATCCGCATGCCCGGAATCGCCCTCTGCGTGGGCATTCGCACCGCGCGTCGCGGCCCGTGAGGTGAGCGGGGTCACAGCGGATTCGCGTGTGCGTGGAACGGACGCGGGTAGGGACATGGTGTCATTCCGATGAGCACTCCTGAGAGGTAAGAGGACATGAGGGGAAGCCTGCCGACCGCGATCGCCGCGGAGCTCACACTGCACCTGGTCGTCGATGGCGACAGCACTGTCGCTGTGCCGTGCGTGTTCCAGTACGTGGCCGAGGATCCCTTCGCCGTGCACGCGACCTTCCGGACCGGCTTCGCCGAGATCCGCTGGACGTTCTCTCGGGAGATCCTGATCGAGGGCATGCAGCGGCCGTCCGGCCTGGGCGACGTCGTGGTCTGGCCCGAGACCGACGGCGACCGGCAGCTCCTGCTGCTCGCCCTGAGCTCCCCCACCGGCGAGGCCGTGCTGGAGTGCGAGCTGCGGCATGTGGAGATGTTCCTGGAGCGGACCTACGAGCTCGTCCCGCTCGGCGAGGAGAGCCAGCACGTCGATGTGGACGCTCTGATCGACCAGATCATGAGCGAAGGCGTCGCCGGCGTCTGACGCCCGACCCGGCACGCCCGCGATCCCGATCGAGGCTCACCACCCGCGAGCCGGTCGACACCGCACCACGGACGCCCAGCGGGGCCCGGCGTCAGGGGTTCCAATCGGCCGCGGCGTACCGGGCGAACGTCTCCGATGCCGCGCGGGTCACCGGCCACTCCCCCGCCGTCCACACCGGCTCGCCCTGGGGGCCCAGGATCCTCGACACCGGGTGCACGTCGCGGGTCGACGAGGTGACGAACACCTCGTCGCACTCCCCCAGGTCAGCGGCCGCGATCGCCGTCTCCCGCGTGGGGATCCCGTCCAGGGCACACCACTCCAGGACGAGCGCGCGGGTGATCCCGGCCAGGCAGCCGGAGTCCAGTCCAGGGGTGCTGATCACGCCGTCTCGGACGACGAAGACGTTCGACCCGGTCCCCTCGCACAGCACGCCGGCGGTGTTGAGCAGGAGCGCCTCGTCGGCACCCAGGCGGGCCGCATGGGCCAGCGCGACCACGTTCTCCGCGTAGGAGATCGTCTTGAGCCCGGCGACCGGGCTCCGCTCGTTGCGCGCCCACGGTGAGACGGCCAGGACCGTCGAATCCGGCCAGCGCGAGCCGGGCGAGAGCGTGACCACGAGGGTCGGGGCAGGGCTGGCCGGCCGCTTCGAGCCCATCGGACCAGGCCCGCCGGTCCAGGTGGTGCGCAGCCGAGCGCCCACGGCCACCTCGTGGTTCACGCTGCACACGGCCAGCATCGCGTCGCGCACCAGCTCCGGATCGGGCGGCGCCAAGCCCAGGCCCTCGGCGCAGCCGCGGAGGCGCGCGATGTGGCGGTCCAGCGCGAACGGCACGGCACCGTGCTCGGCGTGCGCGACCACCGCGGCCGTCTCGAACACCCCGTCGCCGACCGTCAGACCACGGTCGAGCACGCTCACGGAGGCCTCGCCCGCGGCCACCAGCCGATCGCCGACCCAGAACCTCACGGCACCTCTCCTTCGCTGACGATCCGCCCACTGACGATCCGTGCGCTGCCATTCCGCTCGCGGGCGATCCGCTCGCTGGCGATCCGCAGCAGGCGGTCCGCCTTGAGCTCGGTCTCGCGCCATTCTGCCGCCGGGTCGCTGGACCAGGTGATCCCCGCGCCGGTGCCGAACGCCAGGGTCGCCCCCGTTGCGCCGTCCTCGCGCCAGAACGTGCGGATGGCCACGGCCAGCTCGGCGGTGCCGGCGTCCGCGTCGACCCATCCGAAGGCCCCGCAGTAGGGGCCGCGCGGACCGGCTTCGAGGCTCCCGATGATCTCCAGCGCGGACAGCTTCGGCGCCCCGGACACCGAGCCCGGCGGAAGCGTGGCCGCGAGGAGCTCGGGCCAGCCGGCTTGCGGCGCCAGCTCGCCGCTGACCAGGGACACCAGGTGCACCAGGCCCGGGTGCGGCTGCACGGTCATCAGTTCCGGGACCTCGATCGTGCCGGACCGGCACACCCGCCCCAGATCGTTGCGGACCAGGTCCACGATCATCACGTTCTCGGCCTGGTCCTTGGCCTGCAGGTCCGCCGCCGAGCGACCCGTGCCCTTGATCGGCCCGGACCACACGCGCCCGCCCGCGCGTCGCAGGAACAGCTCCGGCGAGGCGCTGGCGATCGCGACCCCGTGATCGGGCAGCCGCAGGCACCCACCGAACGGCGCAGGGTTGCTCGCGGCCAGCAGGCGGTGCAGGGCGACCAGATCGGCCCGCGGGTCGATCGGCGCACGCAGAATCCGGCAGACGTTGGCCTGGTACACCTGGCCCCGCTCGATCTGGGCGCGCACCTGGGCGACCGCGTCCTGGTAGGCCTCGCGGCTCAGGTCGCTGACCCAGGCGGACCGCGCAGGCGGCATCCAGGCGCCGCCCTCCGAGGTCCGCGGATCGCGCCGCTCCCAGCGAGCGAACCGGGCCAGCGTCATCGCGCCCTCGAAGGTGATGGCGACCGCCCACCGGCCGGCACCCTCCAGCACCACGGGGTCCTTGCTGACCTCGACCAGCTCAGAGGCGACCCAGCCGCCCATGACCGCCAGCGGGTTGCGGGGGCCGATCATGGCGGCGAGCCTAGGGCGACGCCCCGGGGGTTTTGGCCACCCGTCCGGCGATGGGATAACCTTGCGCGGTGCCCGCAGGCGGGGGGTTCGAAAGGCCCGCCGAGCGAACACAGTGCGGACGTAGCGCAGTTGGTAGCGCATCACCTTGCCAAGGTGAGGGTCGCGGGTTCGAGTCCCGTCGTCCGCTCGCAAGGGTCCTGCCGAGGGACCACGGTGGCGTGGCCGAGAGGCGAGGCAACGGCCTGCAAAGCCGTGTACACGGGTTCAAATCCCGTCGCCACCTCGAACGGATCGACAGCAGGGGCGATTGGCGCAGGGGCTAGCGCGCTTCCTTGACACGGAAGAGGTCACAGGTTCAAATCCTGTATCGCCCACCAGCATCACCGCAGGTCAGGGGCCCATTCGGGCCCCTTTCCCGTTGGGGCATCCTGCAGGTGTGACACGCGACGAGCCCCTGCTTCGACACGCCTCGCGCAACCGGCGAAGGGGAGGTTCCTCCCCCCAGTCCCACCGCAACGTCACGCTGAGGCCTGTGACATCTCGCGCCATTCGCTGACCAGCTGGTGGGCCCGCTGATAGGACACGTCCAACACTGTGCCGATGTCGCGCACCGTCAGGCCCGCCTGGGCCAACTCGCCCGCGGCCCGGCGCACCTCTCCGGCAGCGGCAGCACGCGCCTGGTCGGCGTCGTGGCGCAGTCGCTCGGCGGCCTGAAGGTGCGCGTCGACCGACTCGGGCAGCATCGGGACAAGCCGAATCTGCACCGACTCCTCGGCCACGCCCGCGACGAAGGCGATCGCCTCGCGAATCTGATCGGCCTGATCGAGCCGGGCCACCTGCGACAGCGCGCCCGGGACTTCCACGCACTGCAACGACCACCAGCGCCCGGAGCGCTGCGCGGTCACCGTGTAGCGAGTCACCGCCACCACCCCTCTCCTAGTACCTCGCTGAACTGCTTGAAGAACTTGCCGGCAGTCACCTCGTCGACCTCGCTGTGTCGGCCCAGCGTCGACCGCTTCCCGCCCACCGTGATGCCCGTGTGGTTGGTCAGCTCGGTGACCTCGAACGGCAGGCCGCGTGCCTTCGCCGCGTTCTCGATCTTCTTGATCACTGTCCTGCGCTTCATCAGCGTAGTCAAGGGCGGCCTAGACAATCAAGTCAAGATCTCGATAGACACTCCTGTGGACAACCGGTGGAGTGCCCACGATGTCCGCCCGATCCGGTGCCCCGAACGACCCGCCCTACTCCTCCAGCCGCTGCGCCAACGCGTTCAGGATCGGGACCTGACCGGGAACCACCTTGCGGCGAGCCGCCGGTAGCGTGAACCACTGCGCTCGGTCGATCTCGGGGAACTCGACCTCTTGGCCGGACCGCGGGGGCCACTCCAACACGAACGTGTTGCTGGCCACGAACTCCAGGGGCCCGTCCGCGGCGACCCCGAACGCGTGCACGGTCTTCCAGCTGGACAGCCGGTGCGTGCCCAGGTCGATCGCCTCCCCGATCGGGCCGGGCACCCCGATCTCCTCGGCGAACTCGCGCCGCGCGGCGACCAGCGGGTCCTCGGCCTGCGGGTCGAACTCACCCTTGGGGATCGACCACGCCCCCTCGTCCTTGCGCGCCCAGTAGGGCCCGCCCATGTGCCCGAGAAGGACCTCGAGGCCCGCCCCGGCGCCGCGGTGGACCAGCAGCGCCGCGCTGTGCGCCGAGCGCCGCTCCCCCGCACCCCGGGCATGCGGACCCACCTGCCGAGCTCAGGCCCGCAGAGCGGTCGCGAGGTCGGCGAACTCGGCGACCAGCAGGTCCAGATCGGCTTCGGTGTGCGCCAGCGAGACCAGCCACTGCTCGTCCAGGCCGGGTGGGGTGAGGATGCCGCGGTTGACCCCCCACAGCCAGCTCAGCTCGGCCACGCCGAAGTCGGTGCGCTTGTAGTCGCGGTAGTTGCGCACGGGCGTCGCCGACCACGTGACCGCGCCCTTCACCCCGAACCCGACGGTGTGGGCGGGCAGCTCGTGCTCGGCGATGATCGCGTCGATCGCCGCCAGGGCGTAGTCGTTGCGGGCCTCCGCCCCGGCCAGCGCATCCGGGGTGCAGATCTCGTCCACCGCGGCCGCCGCGGCCATCACCAGCGGGTTGCCGTTGTAGGTCCCGAAGTGCCACATGCGGTTGTCCGAGACGACGGCCATCACCTCGGCCCGCCCGCCGAACGCGGCCAGCGGCAGCCCCCCGCCGATGCTCTTGGCCAGCGCCACCAGGTCCGGGCGCACGCCGAGGCGCTGGGCCGCGCCGCCGTGCCCGGCGGTCAGGCCGGTCTTCACCTCGTCGAACACGAGCAGCACGCCGTGCTCGTCGCACAGCGCTCGCACGCCCGCGAGGTAGCCCGTGTCCGGCAGCACGATGCCGATGTTCTCCAGCACCGGCTCCAGCACGACCGCGGCGATCGACTCCGCGTGCGCCGACAGGATCGCCGCCAGCCGGGCCAGGTCGTTGTAGGCCACCACATGGACCGTGCCGGCCTCGACGTCGAACGGGACCACGGGCACCGGCGCGTCCTCCGGCCCGGCCTCGGCGGGGTCGGGCTTCACCGACACCGACAGCGCGTCGTAGCCCCCGTGGTAGCCGCCCTCGATCTTCACGATCGCGTGCCGCTGGGTGAACGCCCGCGCCGCGCGGACCGCGTACATCGTGGCCTCGGTGCCCGAGTTGGTGAACCGCACCCGATCCAGCGCGAACCGGCGGCAGAACCGCTCGGCCACCTCGGTCGCGCTCGGCGAGGGGGTCACGAACAGCGTGCCGGTCTCCAGCGCGGCCTGGACCGCCGAGATCACGGCCGGGTGCAGGTGGCCGACGAGCATCGCCCCGAACCCCATCGAGAGGTCGAGCAGCCGGCGGCCGTCGACGTCGCTCAGCCAGGCGCCCTTCGCCGCGGTGATCGCGATCGGGTGCGGATCCCAGTGCTGGAAGGTGGAGGTCACCCCCAGCGGCAGCGCGCCGAGCGCTCGCTCGTGGTGCGCCGCCGAGCCCGGGTGCTGGCCGGCGAACCGCTCCCACTCACCTGCCAGCAGCGCGGCCACCCGATCCGGGTCCAGCGGCCGGGTGCGCTCGGGCACCACCCGCCAGGTCGCGGGGTCGTTCACGGGCTGGGCAGCGGCGGTGGGCACGGCCATGAGCACTCCTGAGGGCGGGGTCCGGCGCGCCCACGCTACCGGCTGGGATCAGGCCAGGAGCGTGCCGCGCGGGTAGGCGGCGCTCGGGTCGGTCGCCACGTTGACCAGGTAGGGCACGCCAGCGGCCAGCGCCCGGTCCAGGGCCGGGCCGATCTTGGCCGGCTCGGTCACCGTCTCCCCCGCCCCGCCCAGGGCGGTCACCACCTGGTCGTACGGCGTGGACGCCAGGTCGGCGATCACGTCGTAGCCGTAGAGCATCTGCATCGACACCTTCTCCAGGCCCCAGGCGGCGTTGTTGCCCATGACGATGGCCACCGGGATGCCGTGGCGCACGAGCGTGTCGACGTCCATGAGCGAGAAGCCCGCGGCCCCGTCGCCCAGGAGCAGGACCACCGGCGAGCCCGGATAGGTCAGCCCGGCGGCCAGCGCGTACCCCGGGCCGGTGCCCAGGCAGCCGTAGGGGCCCGGGTCCAGCCAGCGGCCGGGCTGCTCGGGCTCGATGAACCGGCCGGCGAACGACACGAAGTCCCCGCCGTCGCCGATCACTGTGGTGTCGGCGGTCAGCCGCGCGAGCAGCTCGCCGTAGATCCGGGCGGGGTGGATCAGGTCGGCCTGCGAGGTGAGCAGCGGCTGATCCGCGGCCACCGCCGCGCGGGCCCGGTCGCGCAGGCCGCTCACCCAGGGCGCGTCGGCGGCCGGACCGGCCGCCAGCGCGGCCAGGCTCGCCCGCAGATCCCCGACCAGCGTCAGGTCCGCGGGCGAGGGCCGGTCCTCGCCCGCGTCCACCACGTGCAGAACCTTCGCCGAGCCGAACTTGCCGAAGCCGAGCCGGAAGTCCAGCGGGGTGCCCACCACGATCACCAGGTCGGCGCCGGAGAACGCGGCACTCCGGGCGCGGGAGACCAGATGCTCGTCACCGGGCGGGATCACGCCGCGGCCCATCCCGTTGCTGATCACCGGCAGGTTGCGCGCCGCGACCAGCTCGAGCGCCTCGGCCACCGCATCGCCCATCCACACTCCGCTGCCCAGCACGAGGACGGGGTGGACCGCCTGTGCGAGCAGGTCCAGCGCCGCCCGCACCGCGTCCGGGTCAGGCTCGGGCGGGGACTCCGGCGCGCTGGCCACCGGATCAGGCGCACTGGCCCCGAACAGCACATCCATCGGGATGTCGAGGAACACCGGCCCGCGGCGCGGCGAGGCCGCCATGTCGAACGCGCGCTGGGTCTCGGCGCGGATCCGGTCGGACTCGTGGACCGTCCAGGCGGCCTTGGTCACCGGGGCCAGGATCGGCGGCTGGTCCAGCTCCTGCAGCGCACCCTGTCCCCAGCGCGCGTCCGGGGAGCGACCGCCCAGGACCACCATCGGCGAGCCGTTCAGGTGCGCGCTGGTGAGCGCACTCACGACGTTCGTGACCCCCGGACCGGCCGTGACAGCGGCGAACCCCGGCCGCCGGGTCAGCTTGCCCATCGCCTCTGCGGCGAATGCGGCCGTCTGCTCGTGGCGCGTGTCGACCAGGCGCAGCGGGCCGGCAGCCTGCGCCGCGAGCGGGTCGCCAGCGGCCTCGACAGCCGCCTTGCCCCCCACCGCCGCGTCGTACACGGGGAAGATGTGTGCCCCGGAGAGCGTGAACAGCGTGTCCACGCCGGCGGCCAGGGCCGCGTCCACCACATGCTGACCGCCGTTGCGAAGCTCCATGGAGGGTCACCGTAGCGACCGGGGCGCGCCGACCGACCCGGGCGTCCGGCGTGGGCGTCCGAAGGCCGCGCCGTGGGCGTTCGAGCGCCTCGGACCCGTCCGGCACGGACTCTCCGTTGATCGTTCACCGGTCCGCCGGAAACGGCCGGGTGACGTGCGCTAGCGTCCATGCCGTGTCTGTCGCCGTCCCGATCGTCGCCGGAACCGCGATCCGTGGACTGGCCGCCACGGTCGTCATGCGCCCGGTCTTCGAGCGCCATGCCGACGCCTTCCTCATCACCCTGGCCAACTTCGGCGTCACGATCCCGATGTCCCGCTCGCAGGAGCACCTGAGCGCCGACATCCGCCGCGGGCTGCAGGCCCAGGGCCGCGGCGAGGACGATCCGGTGGTCCTCGTCGGGCACTCACAGGGGGCGCTGGCCAGCCTGCGCTACGCCATCGACCATCCTGACCAGGTCCTGCACACGATCACCGTCGGGGTTCCATGGCGGGGCTCGCTGAGCGCGGCGCGGGCCTCGCGGGTCGTCCGGCTGACTCGCAGGAACCTCGTCCCGGCCCTGGCCGACATGGCCGAGGGCTCGCCGTTCCTGACCGACCTGCATCGCGACATCGGGTCCATCGCCGACCGGGTCACGAACATCTACAGCACGCACGAGCTGTTCATCCGGCCCTACACCGACGCCCACATCGACGTTCCGGGGGTCGAGAACGTGCTCATCGCCAGCGAGGACGAGTATCGGATGCACCTGCGCGGCCTGCCGGACCTGCCGGTGGACGACCTGATCATCGGGCATGCGACCCACCTCAGCGAGATGAGCACCCCGGAGGTTCGGGGATTCATCTGGGCCAAGGTCGCCGAGGTCAGCGCCCGGCTGGACGAGGGCCCAGCGCAGGACGGGCCGACCCGGTTGCCGCGCATCTCGTGACCCGCCGCAGCGGCACGCTGTCCGGTGCACGCCGCGTCGCTAGCCTGACCACCGCTGAGGGGAGGTCCAGGCGATGACCGTCGTGCAGTGGCTCACCGCTCTGATGCCGATCCTCGCGGTGGCGGTGCTGCTGGTCTGGCTGCGGATGCCCGCCTCCCGCGCAATGCCCCTGGCGCTGGCCCTGACCGTCCTGCTCGCGATCGTGGTCTGGGAGGTCACCACGGTCCAGCTCGCGGCCTCCGTCGTCGAGGGCCTGATGATCGCCTTGTCGGTCGTGCTGATCGTGCTGGGTGCGCTGAGCTTCCTGGCGGTGACTCGCGAGTCGGGCAGCCTGGCGCTGATCCGGCTGGACTTCCTGCGCGTCAGCCCGGACAGCCGCATCCAGCTGCTGTTCGTCGGCTGGCTGTTCGTGTGCTTCATCGAGGGGGCCGCCGGCTTCGGCACGCCCGCGACGGTCGCCGCGCCGCTGCTCATCGCCCTGGGCTTCCCCGCGATGTCGGCCATCTGCCTGGCCCTGATGGCCGACGTGTCCGCCGTGACGTTCGGCGCGGTCGGCACCCCGATCATCGTCGGGCTGGCCCAGGGCACCGGCCGGCAGTGGAGCGACCCCGGCGACCAGGGATTCCTGACCGGCGTGGCGCTGCAGGCGCAGGCCATCGACATCCTCGGGTCGATCGCGATCACCGTGCTGATGACCCTGTTCCTCACCCAGGTGTTCGCCGCCGAGCGCACCTGGCGCTCCTTCGTCGAGATCATCCCGCTGGCCGTCGTGGCGGCGCTGTGCTTCTCGGTCCCGGCGTACGCCTGGGCCAGCCTGCTAGGCGTCGAGTTCGGCGGCATCCTCGGCGCGGCCACCGGGCTGCTCCTGCTGTTCGGCATCGTGCGGATCCGGCTGTTCGTGCCGCGCTCTGCGTGGTCGGTCAAGGTGGGCTACATCGACGACCAGGAGCTTGCGGAGATGGTCTCCTCCACCCGTGCCGAGGCCGACCAGGCCCATCTGAGCACCCTGCGCGTCTGGGCGCCATACCTGATCCTGACCGGGCTGCTGCTGGTCACCCGCATCGTCACCCCGATCAAGGAGGCGCTGAACAGCTGGACCCTCGGGTGGCCGGACATCTTCGGCACCGGCATCACCGCGGGCTTCCAGCCGCTCTACTCCCCCGGGGTCGCGTTCCTGGTCGCCGCGCTGGCCACGGTCTGGATCCAGCGCCTGCCGCGCAGTCGGCTGCGGCCCACCCTCTCGGCCATCGGCACCGCCGTGGCCGGGTCCGCGATCGTGCTGGCGGCGGCCGTGCCCATGGTCCGGGTCTTCCTGAACAGCGGCGTGAACGACACCGGGCTGGCGTCCATGCCGCTGGCCATCGCCGCCGAGATGGAGGACATCGTCGGCTCCGCATGGCCTCTGGTGGCGCCGGCGGTCGGTGCCCTGGGCTCGTTCGTCTCGGGCAGCGCGACCTTCAGCCACCTCATGTTCGGCTCGCTGCAGGAGTCGGTCGCGAACTCGGTGGGCGCCAACCCGGCGACCGTTCTCGCCCAGCAGGTCGGCGGGGCGAACGCGGGGAACATGGTCTGCGTGACCAACGTCGTCACGGTGGCCGCGGTGGTCGGCGTGCTCGGTCGGGAGGGCGAGGTCATCAAGCGGACCGTGATCCCGATGGTCGCCTACCTGCTGATCTTCATGCTGCTGGGCGCGTTGGTCGCCTGAGGCCGACGGCGGCCGTGGGAACGGGCACTCCGGGAGGTCCGGCGCCCCGGTGGGACGGCGCCGCGGGCGCGCGCGATGGGATGCTGACCCGCATGCGCGCCTGGCTGATGGACCGTCCCGGCGCTCCCGCATCCATGCGGCTGGCCGAGGTCGACAGCCCGTGGCGCACCCCGGCCGATTCCCGCGACCAGATCGAGGTCCTGGTCCGGGTTGAGGCGGTGGGGCTGAGCGCCTGGGACTTGGGTCCCCGCACCCGCCCCGGCCCCGGCACTCCCGGGCTCACCGGCCCCGCCCCCCGCCCGGGGGCCGCTCCCGGCCGGGCCCACCCGCGCATCCCGGGCGTGGACATCGCCGGGCGGGTGGTGGCCGTGCACGCCGACGCCGCGACCCGCCGGGACAGGGACTGGCTCATCCCCGCGCCCGGCACCCGGGTCGCCCTGTTCCAGGACGTGCGCGAGCAGGGCGGGTTCGCCGAGCTGGTCGCGGTGCCCCCGCATGCCCTGGCGGTCCTGCCCCGCGAGATCGACCCGATCGCCGCCGCCGCCCTGCCCTCGGCCGGGCTGACCGCCCTGGACGCGGTCGAGCGCCGCCTGCGCCAGGTCGGCGGTCAGGTGGTCCTCGTCCTGGGCGCCGCCAGCGGGGTGGGCAGCCTGGCGGTCCAGCTGGCCAAGCTGTTCGGCGCCACCGTGATCGCGACCGCCCGGGCCGACCAGGCCGACCTGGTGCGCGAGCGCGGGGCGCTGCACGTCATCGACCCGGGGACCGAGGATCTGGCGCGGGAGGTTCGCCGGATCGCACCGGACGGCGTGCACGCCGTCATCGACACGGTGTCGGCCCAGAGCGCGACCTGGGCGCTGGGGCTGCTGCGGCACGCCGGTCACCTGGTGTCGGTCGCCGGCCGGGTCGACCTCTCGGCGATCCCGGAGCGCACGCTGGTCCCGACCTTGTCCGAGGTGGCGATCTCGGCGGCCTACACGGCGGGCGGCGAGGCCGAGCGGCTCTGGCTGAAGTGGGGCCTGGAGCGGGTGATGACCCTGGTCCTGGAGGGCCACCTGCAGCCCCCCGAGATCGAGGTCATCGGGTTCGACCAGATCGCGGACGGCCTGGCCCGAGTCGCCGCGGGCCAGGTGGACGGAGCACTCGTGGCGAACCTGCGGTGGCGGTGAGCCGGCCTGCGCCTGCGTCGAACACGGACGTCCAAGCTCAGGCGACCATCCCGCAGCCTGGGCCCGGCTGGCAGTACTGGGGGAACACGAGGTGCGGCATGTAGTACATGAGCGCGATGAGCACCAGTGCCATCAGCGCGCCGACCCAGATGCCGATGTAGAGCCGGCTGCTGCGCGCCTCCAGGGCCTCCTGGCGCCACCGCATGACGAGCACGAGGACCAGCAGGGCCAGCGCCAGGCCGACGCCGAACCCGATCTGCACACCGCGCATCCTCTCGGTCTGCCCGCCGAGGAACCCGAAGATGCCGCCGAACGCCGCGAAGTAGATGGTGCCCAGGAACAGCGCCATGCCCGCGAAGATCGCGGTCAGCGCGGTCTCGTTGATCCGGCGCGTGTCCTCCGGGGACAGCCCCGACCGGCGTCGCCTTCGGCGGCCGCGCTTCCCGGGCTGCGGCGGGACGGTGGATGCTGCTGCCTTGGAAGCGCGCGCTCCGGTGTGGTCGATCCGGCCGGTGGTCGGCTTGGGCATCAGCGCATTCCTGTCCTTCGGGTGGGCGCCAATCTCTCACACGAGCGCCCGGGAGCGCACCAGCCTGGCGGAGTCTGGCTGCGCGGCCCAGGGCTGCAGTACCCCAAGCCTGCTGTGCCGCCCCCTGCTCGGCCCGCCCTACTCCGCCCACACCTGGGCGACCTGCCCGATGTCGGTCAGGATCGCCTTGAGCGTGTCGAAGTCCGGGTGACGCACCCGCAGCCAGGCGTTGGCGTGGTAGCCGGCCTCGACCGACTGCGTGGGCGTGCCCGGGTCCGGGATGTGCGAGGCGGTGATCAGCTCGCCGTACCGGTCCCACACCACGTCCAGCCCGGAGTAGCCGGTGATGTGGCCGTCGGCGTTGGGCCGCAGCGCGATCAGCCCGCACGAGTAGCGGTAGCTCGGACCGTTGCTCGCGCAGCCGTGCGCGAGGGCGTGCGCCCACTCGTAGTGCAGGTCCATCTCGTTGGCCTCGTTGTACATGTCCCACTGGCCTACCCCCGGCGGCCGGGCGCCGATCTCGGAGAACTTCAGCCCCCGGGGCCCGAAGAACCACTCCATGTGCGTGGCCGAGGTATCCAGCTCCAGGACGTCGATCACCCGCCGGCCCAGCTCACGCAGCTCCTCGTATTGCGGCTCGTGGACCCGGTTCGTGGCGATGATCTGCGGTGAGATCCACCGGGTGCGCATCGCGTCGAGCACGTTCGGGAAGTAGTGCGAGGCGAACTCGTGGACCACATGTCCGTCGATCGTGATCGTGTCGTAGAACCCCTCGTGCCCCTCGACGAACTCCTCCAGCGCCACCGAGGCCCCATCGCCCACCCCGGAGGCGTCCAGCGCCCCGAGGAGCCGCTCGTGGCCGTCGACCCGGTAGGTGCCCGCCGCACCGGCGGCGTCGCGCGGCTTGACGATCAGCGGGTACCCGACGGTCCGGGCGAACGCGAGCGCCTCCTGGACCGAGTCCGCCGCGGTGGAGGCGGCCGTGGGGATGCCCGCGGTGCGCAGGACCTCCTTCATGGTCGGCTTGTCCCGGCACAGGTAGGCCGCGGTGCCCGACGTGCCGGGGATCCCGCACCGCTCGCGCACATGGGCCACCGGCAGCACATGGGACTCGATCGAGCACTCGAGCCGGTCGACCCAGCGGGCGGCCTGCGCTTGGCGCACCGCCCACTCCAGGGCACCCTCGTCGGTGACGCTGTCCACTGTGTAGTGCCAGTCGATCCAGGACTTCAGCTCGTCGTCGTAGTGGTCGAAGTCGTACTCGCTGACGACCATGACGTAGGCGCCGACCGCGCGCAGCGCGCGGACGAACTGCCGCTGAGTGTCCGGGAAGCGGGGCTCGACGAAGACGATGTTCACGTCTCGAAGGATGCTCCTGCCAGGTCGCGGGTGTCGTGCAGGAGCCGCGCGGAGCCTGGCCTAGGTTGGGCCCGTGACCCATGAGTGCGACCTGCTGATCATCGGCGCCGGGCCGTCGGGGCTGTATGCCGCGTACTACGCGGGCTTCCGGGGGTGGACCAGCGCCGTCCTCGACGCCCTGCCGGAGCCCGGCGGCCAGCTCACCGCGCTGTACCCGGAGAAGCTCATCTTCGACGTGGCCGGCTACCCGGCGATCCGCGGCCGCGACCTGGTCGAGAGGCTCGTGGAGGCCGCCGAGCCCTACAAGCCCACCTACCTTCTGGGGCAGCGGGCGGAGACGCTGACCCACGAGGCCGACGGCCGCATCCGGGTGAGCGCCGACGGCGCAGCCACGGTGCTGGCCAAGGCAGTGCTGATCAGCGCCGGGATCGGCTCGTTCACGCCCCGGGTGCTGCCTGCCGCGAACGGGTGGGAGGGCCAGGGCCTGGTCTACTTCGTGCCGCGCCTGGCCGAGCACGCGGGCAAGGACGTCGTGATCGTGGGCGGCGGTGACTCCGCCTTCGACTGGGCGCTGTCGCTGCACCCGATCGCGCGCAGCGTGACGATCGTGCACCGCCGCGACCAGTTCCGTGCCCACGGGGCGACGGTCGAGCAAGTGCGTGACTTGGGCGTGCGCCTCGTGGTCAACAGCGAGGTCAGCGCGCTGCGCGGAGCCGGCCAGGTCGAGGATGTCGAGATCACTGGCCGCGTGAGCGGCGAGGTCGAGGTGGTGCCCGCCCAGACCGTGGTCGCCGCGCTGGGCTTCATCGCCAACATCGGGCCGATCGCGCAGTGGGGCATCGCGCTGGAGAAGCGCCACATCGTCGTGGACACCGCCATGCGCACGAACCTCCCGGGCGTCTTCGCCGCTGGCGACATCGCCACCTATCCGGGCAAGGTCCCGCTGATCTCGGTCGGGTTCGGGGAGGCCGCGCTGGCCGTGAACAATGCGGCCCCGATCATCGAGCCGGGGATGGGCATCTTCCCCGGCCACTCGTCAGGAGGATCCGCCGAATGAGCCAGCCCCCGCCCCTCGAGCCGCAGACCCAGCCGGCATCGAAGCCGGCCCCGGTGCCGTTCCCGGCAGACGCGTACTCCGACATCCTGGCCAGCAACGCCGAGTTCGCGCGGACGTTCAACGGCAGTGGGATGTCCGGCAAGGCGGCGCGCGGGCTGGCCATCGTGACGTGCATGGACTCGCGCATCGCGCCGCTGTCCCTGGTCGGCATGAAGCCCGGCGACGCCAAGATCCTGCGCAACGCCGGGGCCCGGGTCACCGGCGACGTCCTGCGCACCCTGGTGCTGGCTGCCTACCTGCTGGACGTGACCCGGGTGCTCGTCATGCCCCACACGCGCTGCCGGATGGCCAGTGCCACCGCGGAGCAGATCCACGAGATCATCGAGGCCGAGTACGGGGTCGACACCTACAGCGTGGAGTTCCACACGGTGACCGACCAGGAGGCGTCCCTGCGCCACGACCTTCGGCGCATCCGCAGCTACCCGCTGCTGCCCCAGGACCTCGTGGTCGCCGGGGCGCTGTACGACGTCGAGACCGGGCTGCTGCGGCCGATCGACGGCTGATCCCGGCGCCCTTGCGCGCCGTCCCGGTCGAACTGCACCCGGCGCACCGGGCATAATCCCGCCCGAGCCGTCCTGCGCGCGTGCGCCGCAGCACTGCGCCCGTCGGCGGCTGATCTGCGGGGCCGACGTGCGGCGGTCTCCCCCGGCATCGGCCGGCGGGGCCGCCCAGGGGCCGGAACCACAGGAGTCGCGCGCGCCTCGCGCCGACCACGCTTCGGGAGGTGCTGTGGCTCGACGGAGCCGGACTCGATCGGCGACACGCTCCGATGCTCGCCGCGACCAGCGACCGGGGCGCCGTCCCCGTGACAATGAGGGCCTGCTGCCGGTGCTCGCCCAGGCGGTGCGCGAGGTCGAGGCCGACGTGGAGCGCGGATCCGCGCGGCCGTCGGTGCGCACGAAGTTCCAGGTGGTGGCGATCCTCGTGCGCGAGGAGCGGGCCCGGGTGAAGGCCGACGAGACGATGTCCGAGGCCCAGCGCACCCAGCAGCTCAAGCGCCTCGACGGCGTGGCGACGATCCTGGCCAGGACCGCCGCTCAGAGCACCTCGCTGCTGGCCCTGATCAGCGAGGAGGCGAGCGTCTCGGCCTCGGCCAAGGAGCTCCGGCGAGAGATGCTCGAGTCGGCCGGCGTCCAGGACGACTCACCCGAGCCGGCGGTGGAGCCGACCACGCAGGAGGCGTCCGCGCCCGCCCGGCGCGCCGTGGTGCCGCGCTCGATCATCTCCCGCCAGCTGGCCAACCCCTTCCTCGCGCCCGATCTCGAGGTCGCCCGCGAGAGCCAGGTCCGGCCCGGGCGGGTGGCGGGATGGGAGCTGCTCGGACCGCTGCTGCGCTCGTTCGAGGTGGCCGGCAGCGGGGCCCCCTCGTGCATGTCGCTGCCCGAGCCGGCGCAGTTGACCACCACCAGTGGGCTGCCACTGATGGCCCACCAGGCGCAGCTGATCGCCGCGGCAGCGGCCGGTCACCGCACGTTCCTGCTCGCCGACGAGCCCGGACTGGGCAAGACCGCCCAGGCTCTGCTGGCCGCTCAGGTGGCGAGCGCCTATCCCCTGCTCGTGGTGGTGCCGAACGTCGTGAAGGCCAACTGGGTCCGGGAGGCGACCCTCTGGACGCCACAGCGCTCGGTGACCGCGGTGCACGGTGACGGCGACACCATCGACGGCTTCGCCGACATCGTGGTGGTCAACTACGAGGTCCTTGACCGGCATGTCGGCTGGATGGGCGACCTCGGCTTCCGGGGCATGGTCGTCGACGAGGCGCACTTCATCAAGAACACGTCCACGCAGCGCTCGCGACACGTCCGGGAGATCTCCCAGCGCATCCGCTCACGGATCGGCCGCCCCCTGCTCATGGCACTGACCGGCACGCCGCTGATCAACGACCTCGAGGACTTCCTGGCCATCTGGGAGTTCCTCGGGTGGATCGACGGGACGCGGCCCCGGGGCGACCTCATGGCCTCCTTGGAAGAGGCCGGGCTGGTACCGGGCGATCCTGGCTTCTACCCTTCGGCTCGCCGGTGCGTCATCGACATGGGGATCGTCCGCCGGCGCAAGATCGACGTGGCCGCCGACATCCCGGCCCGGCGGGTGGCCGACCTCCCGGTCGAGCTGGACGGGGAAGCCGGCCGCTCGATCCAGGCCGCCGAGCAGGAGCTCGCCCGGCGCATGGTGGCCCGGTACACCGACGCGCTGCGGCGGCGGACCTCGGGCGACGGGGCTGCGGGCATCGGTGCCCCGGCCATCGACCTGGCCCTGGTGCGGCGCGTGGCCGCGTGGGAGCGGCAGCGGGCCGAGAAGGCGAAGACCGGCGAGAACGTGTTCAGCCTGATGCGGCGCATCGGCCAGGCGAAGTCCGGCCTGGCCGCCGACTACACCGCCCAGCTCGCCCGCAACGTCGGCAAGGTAGTGCTCTTCGCCAAGCACGTGGACGTGATGGACAGCGCGGAGGAGCTCTTCTTCCGCCGCAGGATCCGCTTCAGCTCCATCCGCGGCGACCAGACCCCCCAGGTGCGCGAGGCGAACATCGCGGCATTCGTCAACGATCCGGAGGTGGCCGTGGCAGTGTGCTCGCTGACCGTGGCCGGGGTGGGCCTGAACCTGCAGGTCGCCTCGGACCTGGTGCTCGCGGAGCTGTCGTGGACCTCCGCGGAGCAGACGCAGGCGATCGATCGGGTCCACCGCATCGGTCAGGACCGGCCGGTGACCGCGTGGCGCGTCATCGCCGCGCACACCATCGACACCACGGTCGCCGAGCTCATCGACAGCAAGGCCGGACTGGCGGCCCGCGCCCTCGACGGGTCGGACACCGAGGAGGTCGCCGCCGCCGACATCCAGCTCGAGGCCCTCGTCGGGCTGCTCACCGACGCCCTTCAGGAGCAGCTCGGAGCGTAGGCACCGCGTGCCCTCTCAGTTGCCACGCACCTCAGGGCTCGCACAGCGGAGCCGCTCGGGCCGCGGCGACTACTCGACGCCGAGCATGACCTCGGTGGACTTGACCAGGACGCTGACCGGCGTGCCCTCGGCGAGCTCGAGCTCCAAGGCGGCCTCGCGGGTGATGGAGGCCGTGACGGTCTGGTCACCGCCGTCGAGGCGGACCTTGACCGTGGCCATCACCGACCCCAGGGTCACCTCGGTGACAGTGCCGGACAGCTGGTTGCGGGTGGACAGGCGCATCTGCGTTCTCCTTGCGTAGAAGTGACGTACGTAGAGCTGAGGACGTACGTGACAGTGACGACGTGCGTGACAGTGACGACGTGCGTGACAGTGACGACGTGCGTGGACAGCAGGTGCCCATCCTGCCCGGACGTGCCCCCTCGGGCCCAGCGAGCGAGCCCAGCGAGCGCAAGAGTCCACCCCTCGCGCCCCGGTGCGGGTCTCGAGAACCTCGACCGGCGGGGGCCTGGCTGGCGTGGTCCGGGCGAGGTCGGCGGGGGGGCTGGGTGGTGTCGGTCGGCGTTGGGGTGAGCCTCGGTGGCCTCTGGTCACGGCTCGTACACGGTGATCGCGGAGGGGTCGACGTGCACCCACAGCTCTCCCCCGTCGTCGAGGGCCAGCTCGTCGACAGCGGCTGGCGAGACTTCGGCGGTGATCGACGGAGCGCCGCTGATCCGGACCCGCACCCGGTCGCCCAGCAGGTCGAGAACGCCGATCTGACCCGACCAGGTGTTCGGCGCGTCGCTCTCGGGTCGCTGGCGCGAGATCGAGACCTGAGCGGGGGCGATGACTGCGCACCGGTCGCCGCTGCCCGAATCCTGGATCTCCAGGCGACCGCCGCCGTCCATCAGCAGCGACCGTCCGTCGGCGGTGCCGCGCAGCAGGTTGACCCCGGCCAGGTCAGCCACGTACTGCGAGCGCGGGTGGGCGGTGACCTCAGCCGGCGTCCCGGTCTGCACGACAGCGCCGTCCTCGATGACGAGCATCCGGTCACCGAGCGTGACTGCGTCGAGCAGGTCGTGCGTGACGAGGACGTTCGCCGCCTCGGACCGGTGCAGCACCTGCCGCAACAGGCGGCGCACCTCCGACTTGGTCGAGACGTCCAGCGCGGCCAGTGGCTCGTCCAGCAGCAGGAGTCGCGGAGCCGTGACCAGGGCGCGCGCCATCGCCACCCGCTGCTGCTGGCCACCGGACATCGCGCGCGGTCGGACGTCGTCCACGCCGACCAGACCGAGCCGGGCCAGCGCCTCGTGGGCCTGCTGCCGGGCCACCTTCTTGTCCGTGCCGCGTGCCCGCAGACCGAAGGCGACGTTGTCCACCGCGCTCAGGTGAGGGAACAGCAGGTAGTCCTGGAACATCAGCCCGATCGGGCGCTGCTCCGTCGGCACCCGCACCTTCGCGGCGGGGTCGTCCAGCGCCGTGCCGTCCAGGACCACGCGACCACCGGCCAGCGGCACCAGGCCCATCAGCGCCCGTAGCGTCGTCGACTTGCCCGACCCGTTGGGCCCCAGCAGCGCCAGGACCTCCCCGGCGGCAACCGTGAACGCCACGTCCAGCTCCAGGCGGGACAGGCGCACCGCCAGCTCGGCCTCCAGCATCCGCGTCAGCCCGCGACCGTGGCCTGGCGCCGCAGCACCATGACGAGCAGGCTGACCAGCACCAGGACGAAGCTCAGCGCGATCGCCTCGTCGGTGTGGCCCGAGCTCTGGTTGATGTAGATCGCCAGGGGCATGGTCTGGGTCACGCCCGGCAGGTTGCCGGCGAACGTGATCGTCGCGCCGAACTCGCCCAGCGCGCGGGCCCAGGTCAGCACCGTGCCGGCCGCCAGCGAGGGCCAGATCAGCGGCAGGGTCACCCGCCAGAACACCGTGCGCCGGTCCGCGCCGAGGCTGCGCGCCGCGTCCTCCAGCCGTCGGTCCATGGACCGCAGCCCGGACTCCACTGTGAGCACGAAGAACGGCATGGCCACGAAGGCCTCCGCCACGATCACCCCGGCCGTGGTGAAGGGCAGCGTGATGCCGGTCAGCGCCTCCAGCGGCTGCCCGATGATCCCGCGCCGGCCGTAGGCCAGCAGCAGGGCGATCCCGCCCACGACCGGCGGCAGCACCATCGGCAGGGTGGTCAGCCCCCGCAGCAGCGCCCGGCCGCGGAACGTCCCGCGTGCCAACAGCCAGGCCAGCGGGAACCCGAAGATGAGGGCGACGGCCGTGGCCGACAGCGAGGCGACGAGGGACAGCCCCAGCGCCGTCAATGCGGTCGGGCTGGTGATGACCGCCCAGACGTTGCCCCAGGGTGCCCCGGTGACCAGGCCGATCAGCGGGAAGAGGAAGAACAGGACCGGAAGAGCGGCGAAGCAGACGAGGAGCGGACTGACCCCCTGGCGGTGGCTGCTCACCGGCGGTCACGCAGGCGGCTTGAAGCCGAAGTCGGCCAGCACCTGCTGGCCGTCCGCGCTCAGGACGTAGCTGATGAAGGCCGCCGCGGCCGCGGGGTTCGCCCCGTCCTCGATCGGCGCGATCGGGTAGGAGGTGCTGGCGTTCACGTCGGCGGGGATGGCGATCCCGGTGGCCTTCGAGGCGTTGGCCAAGGCGTCGGTCACGTAGACGATGCCGGCGTCCACCTCGCCCAACGTCACCTTGGTGACCACGCCGCCGACGTTCTCCTCCTGGGTCACCGGCGTCACGGTGACGCCGGCGTTGTCGAAGATCTGCTTGGCCACCGCGCCACACGGCACCTCCGGGGCGCAGACCGCCACCTTGATCGCGGGATCGGCCAGGTCGGCCACGGACGTGATGCCCTTCGGGTTGCCCGACTCGACCAGGATCTCGCCCTCGTTCTGGGCGAAGATCCGCGGCTCACTGGTGGTCAGCGAGGCGTCGGTGACGGTCGTCATGTTCGCCGGGGCGGCCGAGGCGAAGACGTCCGCCGGCGCTCCCTGCGTGATCTGGGTCGCCAGCGCGGAGCTGCCGGCAAAGTTGAACGTCACCTTCACTCCCGGATTGGCCGTCTGGAACTGCGAGCCGATCTGGTTGAAGGCCTCGGTCAGCGAGGTGGCCGCGAACACGGTCAGCTCACCGGAGACGGCAGCCGAGGGGGCCGAGGGAGTCGAGGTCGACTCGTCGGGGCTCGAACAGGCGGCGAGCCCGAGCGAGAGCACCGCGACCGACACGACCAACCCGAACCGGCGGCGTGGGCGCACCACCCCCGCGCTCCCCTGCTCGGCACCGCCGCGCCGCACTCGCGTGAGCATCTCCATGGTGAGCTCCTCCAATGAACCGTCCGAGCCGAATGGGAATCCACGCGCCCGAGCGATGCGGAACCCACCGTGCAGCCGGTCCCCTCTATGCCGGGAAACCGCGTCTGCAACCGAACGGTACGCCCTGGACCGCCTTTGCGGCACCACGGCCCCGGACCGTCCGGACCCGCAGGTGGCCACACGCGCTCCGGAGCCGCCCGAGACGGACGAATCCCGACCCTGCTGGACAGTCCTAGGGGCTCTCCACGATCACGTTCGTGGCCTTGATGACCACCACCGCCACCGAGCCCAGCTCCAGACCCAGGTCGCGGACGGCCTCGCTGCTCATCAGCGACACCATCCGGTACGGGCCGCACTGCACCTCGACCTGAGCCATGACCTTGTCCAGCTGGATGTCGGTCACCAGACCGACGAACCGGTTGCGCGCCGAGCTGGCGTGCACCCCGGGCACCTCGGGCGGACCCGCGTGCTCGCGGGCCACGAGGGCCACGTCGTACCCGTCGATGACGATCCGGCCGGCGCGGTCCTCGCTGGCCTGCAGCAGGCCGCGCTCGATCCACCGCCGAACCGTGTCGTCGCTGACCCCGAGGTAGGCGGCCGCCTCGCGGACCCTCATCTGCGGCACGCGCCAGACCCTAGCCGAGCGCCCGCACCTCGTCTGCCCATCGAGCACCCCGAAGCGCCGCCCGGGCACCGAGCCACGGGGGAGCTGCTCGGCTCAGCTGCGCCCCAGCAGCCTCAGGCGTCGATGCGCCCTCGGTCGAGGCCTTCGGAGCCGGCCACGATGAACTCCTTGCGTGGGGCGACGTCGGAGCCCATGAGCAGCTCGAACACCCGGCTGGCCTTGTGCCCGTCCTCGACCCGGACGCGGCGCAGCGTGCGCCGACCCGGCTCCATCGTGGTCTCGCGCAGCTGCCCGGCGTCCATCTCGCCCAGGCCCTTGTAGCGCTGCGGGTCCTTCCAGCGGCGACCCGCCTTGGTCAGCTCGGCGATGAGCGCCCGCAGCTCGGCGTCGGAATGGGTGTAGCGGACCTCGGCCTTGCGGCCTCCGGGGGCGATGACCTCCACCCGGTGCAGCGGCGGCACGGCGGAGTAGACCCGCCCCTGCGCGAGCATCTCGGGCATGTATCGCTGGAACAGCGTGAGCAGCAGCGTGCGGATGTGGGCGCCGTCGACATCGGCGTCGGCCATCAGGATGACCTTGCCGTAGCGCAGCGCCTCGATGTCGAAGGACCGCCCGGAGCCTGCGCCGAGCACCTGGATGATGGCCGCGCACTCGGCGTTCTTGAGCATGTCGGCCATCGAGGCCTTCTGCACGTTCAGGATCTTGCCGCGGATCGGCAGCAGCGCCTGGAACTGGGAGTCGCGAGCCAGCTTGGCCGTGCCCAGCGCCGAGTTGCCCTCCACGATGAACAGCTCGGTGTGGTCGACGTCGCTGCTGCGGCAGTCGACCAGCTTGGCCGGCATCGACGAGGACTCCAGCGCGTTCTTGCGCCGCTGCACGTCGCGGTGGGCCCGCGCGGCCACTCGCGTGCGCATCGCGTTGGCCACCTTCTCGGCGACCGCCTTGACCACGAGCTTGTCCCCGCGCGGCGGCGTGGCCAGCCAGGCGCCCAGCTCGGCGCCCACCACCTTCGCGACGATCCGCGAGGCCGCCGGGGTGCCCAGGATCTCCTTGGTCTGGCCTTCGAACTGCGGCTCGGCCAGCCGCACGGTGACCACCGCCGTGGCCCCCTCCAGCACGTCGTCCTTGCTGATCGCGTCCTCGGCGGGCTTGACCACCTTCGTGGTGCGCAGGTGGTCGGTGAACGTCTTGACCAGCGCCCGCTCGAACCCGCTCACATGCGTGCCGCCCTTGGGCGTGGCCACCACGTTCACGAACGAGCGGACAGTCGTGTCGTAGTGGTTCGCCCAGCGGATCGCCACGTCGACCACCAGCTCGCGCTCGACGTCGGCGGGGGTCATGTGCCCGCGGCTGTCCAGCACCGGCACGGTCTCGGTGAACGAACCCGAGCCGGAGAGCCGGATCACTCCGGTGACCGACTCGCCTGTCGACAGCTCGTCGACGAACTCCGTGATGCCGCCGCGGTGATGGAAGGAGCGCTCGACGGGATCGTCGGGGTCGCGCTCGTCGACCACCCGGATCGTCAGCCCCGGCACCAGGAACGTCGTCTGCTGGGCCCGGGCCAGCACGGGCTGCAGGTCGATGCGCGCGTCCTTGGTGAAGACCTGCGGGTCCGGCCAGAACCGCACCCGGGTGCCGGTCTTGCTGCGCGGGCAGGTCCCCTCCGGGCGCAGCCCGGACTTGCGCGTGAAGGCCGCGTCGGGCTCGTCGCCGTCGAACAGCCCCGGCACGCCCCGGCGGAACGAGATCAGGTGCACCAAGCCGTCGCGGTCGACCTCGACCTCGCAGCGCTCGCTCAGCGCGTTGACCACCGACGCGCCGACCCCGTGCAGGCCGCCGGACGCCTGGTAGGAGCCGCCGCCGAACTTGCCGCCCGCGTGCAGCTTGGTCATCACGACCTCGACCCCGGTCAGCCGGGTGCGCGGCTCGACGTCGACCGGGATCCCCCGGCCGTCGTCGTGCACCTCGATCGACCCGTCCGCGCGCAGGAACACGTCGACATGGGTGCACCAGCCGCCCAGCGCCTCGTCGACCGCGTTGTCAAGGATCTCCCACAGGCAGTGGATCAGGCCCCGGGAGTCGGTGGACCCGATGTACATGCCCGGGCGCTTGCGGACCGCCTCCAGCCCCTCCAGCACGGACAGGTGCTTGGCCGAGTAGCCACCCGCCGGCTTGGCCGCCTTCGTGCGCCGCGAACGGCTCCGGCCACCGGAGGCGTCGGCAGGAGGTTCGTCGAGGGGGGCCTGGCTCACCGGGCAAGGGTAATGGCGAGCACCGACATCGACTGCGAAGCGCGTGGGATCAGCTGCGAAGCGCGTGGGATCAACCCGTGGGAACAACCGGCGGGGTCCCCGCGTTGGCACCGACACAGGAGCAGGCTGTGTGACGCCGCACACCGCTGGTGGCCGAAGTTGTCACCGGTCAGTGCAACACTGGCAGCACGCTCCCCGACTGAGGAGGTCATGATGGTGGGAACGCTGGAGCTCGAGGTGACTCTCGACGCCGGAGACCGCTGTGACCGCTGCGGCGCCCAGGCCGTGGCGATGGCCATGATGGCCTCGGGTTCGCAACTGCTCTTCTGCGGGCACCACCTGCGTGCCCACGAGGCCGGGCTGCGCGCGGCCTCGGCCCGAATCGTGCTGTCCAGCCCTGCGGCCACCGCCGGGGGCGCCGCTGAGTGAGCGACGTCTGGGTCAACGTCGTCGTCGGACTCATCCTGCTCGTCAGCATGGCGGGCACGATCGTCCCTGTGCTGCCCGGCACGATCCTGGCCGCCGGTGCGCTGCTCGTGTGGGCGATCTGCATGGGCACCACCGCCGCCTGGGTCGCCTTCTGCGTCGCCATTCTCGTTCTGGTCCTCGGCCAGGTCCTCAAGTACCTGCTCCCCCACCGGACCCTGAGCAGCGCGGGCATCCCCGGTCGCTCGATCATGGTGGGCGGGGTCGCCGGCATCGTCGGGTTCTTCGTGCTGCCGGTGGTGGGGCTGCCGGTCGGGTTCGTGGCCGGAGTCATGCTGGCCGAGTGGCTGCGCCAGCGCGACGGGGCGGCAGCCTGGGACTCCACCTGGGTGGCGATGAAGGCCACGGGGTTCTCGATCATGATCGAGCTGGGCGCCCTGATCGTGGCCACCCTCGTGTGGGCGGCCGCACTCGGACTGGGCACTGGGGCGCACCAGATCGCAACGATCTCGTAACGCGTTCGCCGCCGGAGAGTGACCTGCGCCGCTAGGCTCGCGGCGTGGATCCGCAGCAGACCGACTACGACACTGTGGCCCCTCATCCGGTGGCCTCGCACGAGATCGGCCCTCGTCACGACACCGTGGTCCTGGACGAGGCCGGGGACTCCGGCTCCGTGACCAAGGCGGCGCGCCACGACACGATCGTCCTCGGCGGTCACGGGGACACCGGGTCCCCGGCCGGTGCGGAGCGCCACGACACCATCGCGCTCCAGCAGCCCGGCGCGGCTACCGCCCCGGGTCGTGCACAGTCCGCCCCTCGGCATCGACCGCACCCGGGTGCGGAGGGCTGGCAGGCGGTGAGCCGCTGGCGCGAGCAGGTCGTCACCCAAGCGGCCCACGGCATGGAGCCAGATCCCTCCCTTCCACAGCCCCGCTCCCCCCGTGGTGATCGTGCGCCGCAACAACGCCGCCGTCATCGGCGCGACGCTCGGGTCGACCTCGCTGTTCCTGTCTCTGCTGCCGCTGATCGGCGTGGTGGCCTGGCTGCTGGCGCCGATCGGCCTGGCCTCCAGCATCGCCGGGCTGGTCGTCGGGTCGGCCCGCCGGGTCGGCCGAGTCGGAGCCCTGTGGGGCCTGGTGACCTCGTCGCTGGCCCTGCTCGTGTGCGTCATCTGGGCCAGCTTCCTGCTCGCGCTGTAATCCCAGGCGCCGGGTTGTCCCGGCCGGTCGAGCCCCACCCCTCTCCCCGCCCTGGTGGGTTGTGGTCGCCATGGCCACCAGAAGTCACCAGATTCGCCGAGGAGGGGCTCGGGCCGAGCGCGGCGCTCTGTCACAACCCTTACCAAGTGGTCAGGTTTGCGCTACTCTTGTCGCGCGCGCTGGATGTGGCCTTGACGCCCCGGCGCTGCCTCGCACCACTGATCGGAGATCCCCATGAGCCTGCGAACCCTTGACGCCGACACCGCCGCACCGCCCTCGACCCACCCAATCCGGCACGCCTCGTGGGCGGTGTTCGCGGTGTTCGCGCTCAACGGGTTCATGTTCGCCTCCTGGTTGAGCAGGCTGCCGCTGATCCGCGACTCCCTCGGGGTCTCCCCCGGCGAGCTCGGGCTGATCCTGCTGATCGGCGCAATGGGCTCACTGATCGCGCTGCCCCTGTCCGGCGGGGTGGTGCGCCGCTTCGGCACCCGCCGGACCACGCGGCTGGCCGCCACCGTGGCGGCCGCCGGGTTCACCTGCGCGGTCCTGTCCGTGCAGGCCGGCAGCCCCGCGATGGTCGCCACCTTCATGTTCCTGACCAGCTTCGGCATCAGCGCGTGGGACGTGTCGATGAACCTGCAGGGCACGGTCGTCGAGCGCGCGCTCGGCCGGGCGATCATGCCGCGCTTCCACGCAGGCTTCTCCGTGGGCATGGTGACCGGCGCCGGGCTCGGCGCCCTGGCCGCCGCCCTGGACGTCCCGCTGGTCTGGCATGTGATCCCCGCGATCGTCGTGGCCACCGCCGCAACCGTGGCACTGGCCCGCCAGTATCTGTCCGACGGCGCGATGGTCCAGGCGGCCTCGGCCGACGACCAGTCGCGCGGCTCCGCACGACGGGCGGCGCTGGCCGCTTGGCGTGAGCCGCGGACCGTCCTCATCGGCCTCATGGTCCTGGCCGCCGCCCTGACCGAGGGCAGTGCGAGCGACTGGCTGGCCCTGTCGGTGGTCCATGGGTTCGACGCCTCCGACGCGCTCGGGGCGATCGCCTTCGGCGTCTTCGTGGGCGCCATGACGCTCATGCGGTTCGCCGGCACCCGCCTGCTCGACCGCTACGGCCGGGTCGTCATCCTGCGGATCTGCACCGGTCTCGCGCTGATCGGACTCATCGGGTTCGGCCTGGCCCCCACGCTGCCGATGGCGATCGTCGCGATCATCCTGTGGGGCTTCGGAGCGGCCCTGGGCTTCCCGGTCGGGATGAGCGCTGCCTCCGACGACCCGGTGCACGCGGCGGCCCGTGTGTCCGTCGTCAGCTCGATCGGCTACATCGCCTTCCTGGCCGGACCGCCGTTGCTCGGGATGCTCGCCGAGCACGTCGGCTACCGCCACGCGCTGCTGGTCATCGCCGTGCCGCTGGTGCTGAGCCTCGCGCTGAGCGGCGTCGCCGCCCCGCTGCGGGAGCACGAGGCCGAGGACGAGGCCGAGGACCGTGCCGACCGGGACCAGGCCGACGCGGGCGACGTCCCGGCGCCCGGCCACGTGCCCGCCGGGGTCGCCCGTTGATCGACGACCCGGCGGGTCGCAGACCCGCGCGGCTCCGCCGGCAGGAACCCGACGATCCACTCGTCCGAACCGGGTCCGACACCGGCGCGCGGCTCTCCTACGGGCTCAGCCAGCCAGGCTCAGCCCGTCAAGAACCGGTCGATCCGCTTCTCCGAGACCGGGACCGCCGTGCGGATGTGCTGGGCGAACAGGCTCACCCGGTACTCGTCGACCAGCTGACGGGCGCGGCGCTCCCGCTCGGTCGCCAGGCCCGCGTCGGTCACCGGCCAGCCGGGAATCTCGGCCGCCATCCGCCGCTCGGCAGCCAGCGCGGCATCGAGTCGCCGCTGGTCGGCCAGGGGGTCCTCGGCCATCCGGCCGACCCGCCAGGCCAGCGCCTTGAGGTACCGGCGCAGGTCCGCCAGGCCGGCCACGCCGACCCGAGTGACCGGCGCAGGTCCGAGCAGCCGAGTGAGCTCGCGCCGGGCGTCGGCAGCCGAGGCCGCCAGCGCCGGCACAGCCGGCAGGGCCGCCAGGTCGCGCTCGATCTGCCACCCCTCGGCGAGCGCCGCGACCACCTGGGCCAGGGTCGCGGCGAACAGTCGCGGCAGCTCGAGGGTGATCCGGGCGACCGCGGCGTCGAAGGTCGCCGCCTCGCGGATGTCGGAACCGGCCAGCAGGTGGTCGATGCAGGCGTCGGCGCAGTCGGCGAGCAGCGCGGCGGCACCGCCGTGTGGGAACCGGCCCACGGTCAGCCGAGCGGTCAGGTCCAGCGCGGTGTGTCCGCGCGGAGCCGGGTCGGGCACGGCCAGGGCGACCAGCCGGCGGACCCCGCGCAGGTGGGTCCGCGCGGCCAGCCCCTCGTCGGACAGGACCTCCAGGTCCACGCTGCGGCCACGGTCGACCAGGGCCGGATAGCCGGTGACGGAGATGCCGGCGACCGTGGGCTCGACGGTCCGCGGGATCGTGCCGAACGTCCAGGTCGTCGCCCCAGTGACCGTCAGGTCGGCGGCGGCGCGCGCCACCAGGGCAGCCCGGTCCGGGGCCAGCCGGCGCTGTAGGTCGGCCAGGTCACGGCCCTCCCCCACGACCTCGCCGGACTCGTCGAGCACGCGGTACCGCGGCAGCAGGTGCAGCGGCACCCGCGCCAGATCCCAGTCCTGCGCGCCGATCCGCACCCCGCTGACCCGGCTCACCGCGGCGGCCACCCCCTCCAGCAGCGGGAGGTCCGCGAGCTCCGGGGCGTCGAGCACCTGGGGCACGAGGTTGGGCGCCGGCCCGAGCTGACGCCGGATCGCCTTCGCCGGGCTGCGCAGCAGGGCGGCCACCAGGTCGCCGCGCAGGCCGGGTGCCGCCCCCGGCACCTGGGCGGGGTCGAGAGTGGGCAGCCCGGCCAGCGGGACGTCGACGGTCACGCCGTCCTCGTCGGCTCCCGGGGCGAAGGCGTACGACAGCTGCAGCGTCACGTCCGGCCCGGCGCTCCAGCGCAGCGGGAAGTCGCCCTCGTCGGGCTGCGGATGGCCCTCGGTCCAGATGTCCTGCTCGGTCATCGTCAGCAGGCTCGGGTGGGCGCGCTGCTCCCGGCGCCACCAGGCGTCGAAGTGGCGCACCGAGACGATGTCGGCCGGGATCCGCGTGTCGTAGAACGCGAAGACGCCCTGGTCGTCGATCACCGCGCCCATCCGGCGGCTGCGCGAGGCCACCTCCTGAGCGGCCTCCACCGCTGCCCGGTTCGCGTGCCAGAACCGGTGCCGGGTCCGCCAGCGCCCCTCCGCCAGCGCGCCCCGCAGGAACAGCTCGCGGGACAGCGCCGGGTCGATCGTGGAGAACGTCACCGTGCGGTCGACCACGAGCGGGATCCCGTAGAGGGTGACCCGCTCGGTCGCCACCGCCGAGCCGCGCGTGGCCGACCAGCGCGGCTCGGAGTAGGAGCGGGAGACGAGGTGCCCGGCGGCCTCCTCGACCCACTCAGGCCGGATGACCGCGTTGCGCCGCGCGAACAGCCGGGAGGTCTCGACCAGCTCGCTGGACATGATCCAATCCGGGCCGGTCCGGGCCAGCGCCGATCCCGGGAAGATCACGAACCGAGCCCCGCGTGGCCCGAGGTAGTCCGAGCGCCGGTCGTCGCGCAGACCCACCTGGGACAGCAGGCCGGTCAGCAGCGCGCGGTGGATGCCGTCGGGGTCGTCCGCGCCGCTGCTCCACGCGATGCCCAGGCCCGAGCAGACCTCGCGCACCTGGGCGACCAGGTCCTGCCACTCGCGCAGGCGCAGGTAGTTCAGGAACTGCTCGCGGCAGGCCCGACGCAGCCCGTTGCCGCTGGTGCTGCGGCGCAGGTCGCGCACGTGGTCCCACAGGTTGAGCAGCGTCAGGAAGTCCGAGCGCTTGTCGGTGAACCGGGCGTGCGCGGCGTCGGCCTTGCCGCGCTGCTCCTCGGGCCGCTCCCGCGGGTCCTGGATCGTCAGGCCGGCGGCGATCACGACCACCTCGCGCACGCACCCGAGCTCCGCGGCGGCCAGCACCATGCGGGCCAGCCGCGGGTCCAGCGGCAGCCGGGCGAGCTGGCGGCCCAGCGGAGTCAGCCGGGGCGGGCCATTGCCGGGGCGCAGCGCCCCGAGCTCGCTGAGCAGCGCCAGGCCGTCGCGGACCGCGCGGGTGTCCGGCGGGTCCAGGAACGGGAATCGCTCGATGTCGCCCAGGCGCAGGGCGGCCATCTGCAGCAGCACCGCGGCCAGGTTGGTCCGCAGGATCTCCGGATCGGTGAACTCCGGCCGTGACTCGAAGTCGAGCTGGCTGTAGAGCCGCACCGCGATCCCGTCGCGCACGCGACCGCAGCGGCCGGCGCGTTGGTTGGCCGAGGCCTGGGAGATCGGCTCGATCGGCAGCCGCTGGATCTTCAGCCGCTTGGAGTAGCGCGAGATGCGCGCGGTGCCCGGGTCCACGACGTACCGGATGCCGGGCACGGTGATCGAGGTCTCGGCGACGTTGGTGGCCAGGACGACCCGGCGCCCACCGCCGGGCGCGAACACCCGCGCCTGCTCGGCGGTCGACAGCCGCCCGTAGAGCGGCAGCACGGTCGCGGTCGCGTCCACCAGCTTGCGCAGCGCGTCGGCCACGTCGCGGATCTCGCGCTCGCCGGACAGGAACACGAGCACGTCGCCGTCACCGGAGGTCAGGCACTCCAGGACCGCGTCGCCGACCGCGTCCACGTCGTCGTTGGCCACGTCCTCGGTCGGGTGGTAGCGGATCTCGACCGGGTAGGTCCGCCCGCTGACCTCGATGATCGGCGCGCCGCCGAAGTGCTCGGAGAAGCGCTCCACGTCGATCGTCGCCGAGGTCACGATCACCCGCAGGTCCGGGCGGCGTGGCAGCAGCCGGCGCAGGTAGCCCAGGAGGAAGTCGATGGTGAGGCTGCGCTCGTGTGCCTCGTCGATGATGATCGTGTCGTAGCGGCGCAGGTCGCGGTCGCGCTGCAGCTCGGCGAGCAGGATGCCGTCGGTCATCACCTTGACCCGGGTGCCGCGCGCGGTGCGGTCGGTGAACCGGACCGCGAACCCGACCTCGGCGCCCAGCTCGACCCCGCACTCCTGCGCGATCCGGGCGGCCAGGGTGCGCGCGGCGATCCGCCGGGGCTGGGTGTGCCCGATCATCCCGGCGCTCCCCCGGCCCGCGGCCAGCGCGATCTTGGGCAGCTGGGTGGTCTTGCCCGAGCCGGTCTCCCCCGCGACCACCACCACCTGGTGCTCGCGCAGGGCAGCGGTGATCTGCTCGACGTGCTCGGCGATCGGCAGCTGCTCGGGGACGGCCAGGCGCAGGGGCATCCGCGGTCTACCAGGAGGTCGGCAGCGGGCGGCCCTCGGCGAACCCCGCCGGGGACTGGACACCGAGCAGCGCCCGCTCGTGGAACGCCGCCAGGTTCGCCGCGCCCGCGTAGGTGCAGGCCGAGCGAACCCCGGCGGTGATGGTGTCCAGCAGGTCCTCCACGCCCGGGCGCTCGGGGTCCACGTACATGCGCGAGTGGGAGATTCCCTCCTCGAACATGGCCTTGCGGGCACGGTCGAACGCGGAGTCGTCCGCGGTGCGGTGCTTGACCGCGCGGGCCGAGGCCATCCCGAAGCTGACCTTGAACGCCTTGCCCGAGGGGTCGATCTGCAGGTCGCCGGGCGACTCCAGCGTCCCGGCGAACCAGGAGCCGATCATCACCGCCCCGGCGCCTGCGGCCAGCGCGATGGCGACGTCGCGCGGGTGGCGCACGCCCCCGTCGGCCCAGATCCAGCGGCCCTCCCGCTGGGCCGCCGCCGCGCACTCAAGGACCGCCGAGAGCTGCGGGCGTCCGACGCCGGTCTGCATCCGGGTGGTGCACATCGCCCCCGGCCCGACGCCCACCTTGACGATGTCCACGCCGGCGTCGATGAGATCCAGCGTGCCGACCGCGGTCACCACGTTGCCCGCGACCACCGGGACGTGCGGGGCGACGTGCCGGGCCTGGCGCACAGCGCCCAGCGCCTCGAACATCTTCTCTTGGTGCCCGTGGGCAGTGTCGACCACGAGCACGTCGACGCCCGCGGCGAGCAGCGCCTCGGCCCGCCCGAGCACGTCGCCGTTCACCCCGATCGCCGCGCCGACCCGCAGCCGGCCCTGCGCGTCCAGCGCGGGCCGGTACACGGTGGAGCGCAGCGCCCCGGCGAGCGTGAGCACGCCGGCCACCGAGCCGTCCGACCGCACGATCGGCGCGACCTTGTGGCGCGCCTCGTGCATCGCCTCGAACGCCTCGCGCGGGCCGATCCCGTTGGGCAGCGTGAACACGTCGTCGCTCATCGCCGAGCCGACGCTGGCGAACCGGTCGAGGTCGGCGCAGTCGGACTCGGTGAGGACGCCGAGCAGCTTCCCGTCGCGATGCACCACCGCGGCGCCGTGGGCCCGCTTGGTGATCAGCGCGCTGGCCGAGCCGACGATGTCCTCGGGCGCGAGCATGACCGGGGTCTCGTACACCGGATGGCGGGACTTGACCCAGGCCGTGACCTCGGACACCACGGAAACGGGGATGTCCTGGGGCAGGATCACCAGCCCGCCGCGCCGGGCCACCGTCTCGGCCATGCGCCGGCCCGCGACCGCGGTCATGTTCGCCACGACCAGCGGGATGGTCGCCCCGGAGCCGTCCTGCGCGGTGAGGTCCACCCCTGAGCGCGACGCGACCGCGGACCGGATCGGCACCAGGAACGCGTCGTCGTAGGTCAGGTCGTAGGGCGGCAGCTCGTGCTGGAATCGCATGAGCGAACGGTATCCCGCCAACGTGCCCGCGGACGGGGTCGCAACGGCCCACCAGCGCTCCCGCGCGGTCGGGCGTCGCTCGACCGCCTCAGTCCAGGTAGTCCCGCAGGACCTGGGAGCGGCTGGGGTGACGCAGCTTGGACATCGTCTTGGACTCGATCTGGCGGATCCGCTCGCGGGTCACGCCGTAGACCTTGCCGATCTCGTCGAGCGTCTTGGGCTGGCCGTCGGTCAGGCCGAAGCGCATGCGGACCACGCCGGCCTCGCGCTCGCTCAGCGTCTCCAGCACGCCGTCCAGCTGCTCCTGCAGCAGCGTGAAGCTGACCGCGTCGGAGGGCACGATCGCCTCGGAGTCCTCGATCAGGTCGCCGAACTCGGAGTCGCCGTCCTCGCCCAGCGGGGTGTGCAGCGAGATCGGCTCGCGGCCGTACTTCTGGACCTCGACCACCTTCTCCGGGGTCATGTCCAGCTCCTTGGCCAGCTCCTCCGGAGTGGGCTCGCGGCCCAGGTCCTGCAGCATCTGGCGCTGGACGCGGGCCAGCTTGTTGATGACCTCGACCATGTGCACCGGGATGCGGATGGTGCGCGCCTGATCGGCCATCGCCCGGGTGATCGCCTGGCGGATCCACCAGGTGGCGTAGGTCGAGAACTTGTAGCCCTTGGTGTAGTCGAACTTCTCGACTGCGCGGATCAGGCCCAGGTTGCCCTCCTGGATCAGGTCCAGGAACAGCATGCCGCGGCCGGTGTACCGCTTGGCCAGGCTCACGACCAGGCGCAGGTTCGCCTCCAGCAGGTGGTTCTTGGCCCGGCGGCCGTCCTCGGCGATCCACTCCAGGTCGCGGCGCAGCTTCGGGTCCAGCGACATGCCGGAGTTGAGCTTCTCCTCGGCGAACAGGCCCGCCTCGATGCGCTTGGCCAGCTCGACCTCCTGCTCGGCGTTGAGCAGGGCCACCTTGCCGATCTGCTTGAGGTAGTCCTTGACCGGGTCCGCGGTCGCACCGGCGACGGTGACCGTCTGCTGCGGCTCGTCCTCGATGTCGGTCTCCGAGATCGTGAACGCCTCGGACTCGGGCTCGGGCGTGGCCGGCTTCGCCTCGCCCTCCTTGACCTCCTTGAGGTCCTCCTCCAGCTCGGCCTCCAGCTCGCCCTCGAGCTCGGCGGCACCCTCGAGCTCGGCCGCGGCCGCCTCGGGGCTCAGCTGGTCGACGTCGTCGACATCCGCGGCGGCCAGATCGTCGGGCGCATCCGGGCCAGCCTCGGGGTCCGCGCCCTTCTTGGCCACAGCCTTGGCCGGGCCCTTCTTCGCGGCGGTGGCCTTGGCGGCGGGCGTCTTGTCAGCAGACGTCTTGGCGGCGGCCTTCTTCGCGGGCGCGGCTGCGCGCTTGCGAGCCGGCGCCTTCTTCGCGGGGGCGGCCTCGCCGACATCCTGCGCATCGGGATCGCCCGCTGCGGCCTCGCCAGCCGGAGCCGCGGCCGGTGCGGCCTTGGCGGTGCGCGCCCGGGAGGGGCGCTTGGCCGGTGCCTTGGGCGCGACCGGGGCAGCATCCGAGGCGTCGGCGGACTCCGAGTCGGCGGACTCCCGCCCATCCAGTGCGCCCAGCACGCTCTTGAGCCTTCCGCCGATCGCCTCGACCACCCCGTGCTTGGCGTCCAGCGCGTCGGTCTCCTCGATCGCGGCGGCCTTCTTCGCAGTCACCAGTGATTGCCTCTCATGATGGAATCCCGCAGCGCTCAGGAGTCAGGGTCAGGCACGCGGGAACGGGCGTCATTGTGTCACGGGGGATCGCGCGGCAAGCCACCCCCAGCGTCCACATGTCTCAACGATCCCGAGCGCCGATCTGTTCCCGCGACCGTCGCGAAAGCCAAGGTTCGTCGCCGATCGTCCGTGCCGCGACGCTCCGCGGCGAGCAGCGGTCCGAGTGACCGCGGCATCCAGTCAGCCAGCCGCCCGGTCCGGCGGCAGATTCCGTCGGACCGGGCGGCTGAGTCACGCGTGTGAGTGCGTCCTCACTCCCCCTTGGCGGCGCGGAAGCCCGCCTCGAGGTCGGCCAGGATGTCGCTGATGTTCTCGATGCCGACCGCCAGACGGACCAGGCCAGGAGTCACGCCGCTGGCACGCTGCTCCTCCTCGCTGAGCTGCGAGTGCGTGGTCGAGGCCGGGTGGATCACCAGGCTGCGCACGTCGCCGATGTTGGCCACGTGGCTGTGCAGCTCGAGCGCCTCCACGAAGGTCCGGCCGGCCTCGGCCCCGCCCTTGATCTCGAACGCGAGGACTGCGCCGGTGCCCAGCGGGGCGTACTTGCGACCCCGCTCGTACCAGGGGCTGCTGGGCAGACCCGCGTAGGCGACCGACTCGACCTCGTCGCGACCCTCCAGCCACTCGGCGACGGCCTTGGCGTTGGCCACGTGTCGCTCGACGCGCAGGCTCAGGGTCTCGATCCCCTGTGCGATGAGGAAGGCGTTGAACGGCGCCACCGCGGAGCCCAGGTCGCGCAGCAGCTGGACGCGCGCCTTGAGGATGAACGCGAGGTTCGCCCCCAGCGCGGAGCCCACGCCCAGGTCACGGGCGTACACCAGGCCGTGGTAGCTCGGGTCCGCAGTGTTGTACTGCGGGAACCTCGCCGGGTCCGCGGCGAAGTCGAAGTTCCCCGAGTCCACGATGACGCCGGCGATCGACGTGCCGTGCCCGCCCAGGTACTTCGTGGCCGACTCCACCACGATGTCCGCACCCCACTCGATCGGCCGGATGAGGTACGGCGTTGCGACGGTGTTGTCCACCACCAGCGGCACGCCCGACTCGTGGGCCACCCCGGCGACGCCCTCAATGTCGAGGATGTCGTTCTTGGGGTTGGAGATCGACTCGGCGAAGAACGCCTTGGTGTTCGGCTTGACCGCTGCCCGCCACGAGTCCAGGTCGTCGGGGTCCTCGACGAACGACACCTCGATGCCCAGCTTCGGCAACGAGTAGTGGAAGAGGTTGTAGGTGCCGCCGTACAGGCGCGGGCTGGAGACGATGTGATCGCCGGCTTCGGCCAGGTTGAGCAGCGCCACGGTCTCGGCGGCCTGCCCGGAGGCGACCAGCAGCGCCCCGACGCCGCCCTCCAGGCTCGCGATCCGCTCCTCGACCGTGGCCTGGGTCGGATTCATGATCCGGGTGTAGATGTTGCCGAACTCCTTGAGCGCGAACAGGTTCGCGGCGTGGTCGGCGTTGTTGAACGTGTAGCTGGTGGTCTGGTAGATCGGCAGGGCGCGGGCGTTGGTGGTGCCGTCCGGCGCCTGTCCGGCATGGATCTGACGGGTCTCGAAGGACCAGGCGTTGTTCATCTCGTCTCCTCGTATCGGCCCCGAAGGGCTGTGCGGGTGACGTTGGTCCGGCGCCGGCCATGGCCGACGGGTCCGAACCCTCGTCAAGGGGGTTCGGGGCCTTGCTGGGCAAGACCCGCGCTTGCTGGCCTGCCGGGAGGCAGGACAACCAGGTCCACACCTGGGGCACCCCACCGCGGTCGGAGGGTTGCCGCCCAGCAAGCCAGGGCTTGTCGCTGGAACTCGTGACCTGCGCGGGAACTTACAGGGCGCGCCGGGCACCCGCAACCGTCTCACAGCCGTGTCGAGCGCGGCCTTGGGGCGCAAGGGCCGGCCGGTGGGCCCTTGCGCACACCGCTGGTCAGCGGACCCGCAGTGACAGGGCCGATAGGACCGGCCCCGCATGCCGCGCGGGACCGATCAAGCGGTCCGCGCGGGGCGGCTCAATCCTGGCCGAGCTCGTCCCAGCGGATTCGGACCTCGGAGAAGCCCCCGGCCGGGTAGCGCGCTCGGACCGGCTCGCCGGCCAGCCGGAAGCGCGGGAGTCCGTCCAGCAGGGCCGCCAGCACCGCCCCGAGCTCGGCCCGGGACAGCCCCTCGCCGGAGCAGTAGTGCGGACCCCGGCCGTAGAGCAGGTTGTCGGCGGGGTCGCGATCCAGGCGGAACTCGGTCGGGTCGTCGAAGACCATCGGATCGCGCTGGACGCCCGGCCACAGGATCGTGACCCGCGACCCATCCGGGATCGTGCGGCCCCCGAGCTCGACCGCCCGCGTGGCACGCCGGCGGTTGGCGATGAGGGGCGGCTGCAGGCGCAGCATCTCGTCCATGGCCGCCTGCCACTGCTCCGGATGCTCGCTCAGGTGTGCCTGCAGGTCCGGACGCCGAGCGAGGAACTCCACCACGATCCCCACGGACGCCGCGATCGTGCCCAGCTCCCCCGCGGTCCAGTTGCGCACGATCCTGACCAGCTCGTCGTCGGTGAGCGGCCGGTCGCCGATCCGCGCGTCGAGCAGCTCGTGGGTCAGCGTCCGTGAGGCGTCCGGCGACGCCGCGCGGGCCGCGGCCAGCTGATCGACGATGATCCGGTCGAACTGGGCGGCCACCCGCGCCAGCTCGTCGCGGTCCCGGCGGCGAGTGGCCTCCTGCGAGTCCGCCGACCACCGCCGCAGTGCGTCGGCGACGGCGGGCGGCCAGCCCAGGTAGGAGCACTGGGCCAGCGCGGCGTACGGCTCGCCCAGCGCCGCCATCACCTCGGTGGACTGCGGGGCGTCTGCGGGCCGCGGCGCACGGTGAAGCCCGGCGACCAGCTCGTCGGCGAGCTGCCGCAGCGCCGGCCCGAAGGACGCCACCCGCTCGCCGGTGAAGCACCGGTCGATGATCGCCCGGAAGGTCGCATGCTCGGCGCCGTCCATGCCGTTGGGGATCGCGACGTGCGCGGACACCCGCGAGCTGAAGGTCTCCGGGTCGGCCAGGGCGCCCAGCACGTCGGCATGGCGCAGCAGCGACCACCCCTGCGCCTCGCTGTGCGCGACCGGACATCGGTCGCGCAAGGAGTCGTAGGCCGACACCTGGTCGTGAACCACGGACTCGTCCCGCGGATCCCAGTCGAAGTCCGTCGATGCAGCGCTCGTCACGCGGCCCACCGTAGACAGTGCCTGCGCAGAGGCGGTCCCCGGCGCCATGCGAAGGCGCTTCGCCGCGCCCGCGACCAACACCCGGCCGCGGGCGCGGACATCCCGATTCCGGAGACGCCCTGCGACAATGCCGAGATGACCCCGCGCACCGCCTTCGTCCTGGGTGGCGGCGGTGTGCTCGGGGCCGCAGAGGTCGGGATGCTCAAGGCGCTGCTTGCCGCCGGGATCGTCCCGGACCTGATCGTGGGCACCTCGATCGGAGCGGTCAACGGGGCCCTGCTGGCCGCGGATCCCACGCGTGCCGGAGTGACCAGGCTGGCCAAGGTCTGGGAGAACGTGGCTGCCGACGGCCCGATCGGGGGCTCGATGCGCTCGCGGGTCAGCGCGCTGGCCAGCACCCGCGCGAAGGCGACCAGCCACCCCGAGCCGCTGCGCCGGCTGCTCACCGAGAACCTGCCCGTGGAGCGCTTCGAGGACCTGCAGGTCCGGTTCGAGTGCGTGGCCGCCTCCATCGAGCGGGCGATGGAGCACTGGTTCACCGAGGGCCCGATCGTGCCGGCCGTCATGGCATCGGCTGCGCTGCCCGGCCTGTTCCCGCCGGTGCGGATCGACGACGAGCACTTCATCGACGGTGGCATCGTGAACTCCATCCCGCTGGACCGGGCCCGCAAGGCCGGCGCCGAGCGCGCCTTCGTGCTGCAGGTCGGAAGGGTCGAGCAGGAGCTCTCGCCCGCGAAGCGACCGTGGGAGGTGCCCGTGGTCGCGTTCGAGGTGGCCCGCCGGGCACGGTTCCACGCGGCGCTGGCCCGGTCCCAGGATTCGCTGGAGGTGCACGTCCTGCCCACCGGCGGGCTCGCGCCCCGGCCGATGGATCGCGCCAACTTCGACCTGTTCGACACTTCGCGGGTCACCGATCGGATGGACGCCGCCGAGCTGGCCACCGCCGAGTACCTGGCCGAGCACCTGCCGGCACGACGCCCCCGCCGAGGGGAGGGTGGCGCGAGGCCACGATCTCCGGGCTTGACGAAGCCCGCCGCGAGCACCCCGGCAGCGACGTCGGCCCCGGAGGCGGGGGCCCCGGAGGCGGTGGCCGCGGGCAACGAGGGCGAGGCCGCCGAAACCCGCAAGCCCGTCCGTCGCCGCTCCGCCAAGGCAGGCGCCCCGACCCGCCGGAAGGCACCCACCCGCAGCGAGGAAGCCGACGCATGAGCGGGCGCGTACCACCCCGCTGGGTGCGGCGAGTCGTCATCGACCCGCTGTTCCTGGCGCTCGGCGGGTGGCTGCTCTTCGTGGCGATCCCGGTCCTGATCATCGCGGTGACCGTGCTGTCCTTCGTGCTGCCCCGATCGTTGCGGCCCCTGCGCGTGATCGGCTTCGCGCTGGTCTATCTCACGGTCCAGGTGTTCGGCGTGGCGGCCTGCTTCCTGGCCTGGATCGCCAGTGGCTTCGGCTGGGCCCTGCGCCGCCCCTGGTGCGTCGAGTTCCACTACCAGCTTCTGCGCGCCGCGCTGGGCACGCTCTTCTGGTTCGGGACGCGGTACTTCCACCTCGACGTCGAGCGCGACGGGCCGCCGCTGCCCGGCGACGACGGCGACCCCACCACCGACGAGCTCCCGCTGCTGGTGATGAGCAGGCACGCCGGGCCCGGCGACTCGTTCCTGCTCGTGCACGAGCTGCTGTCCTGGGCCGGGCGCCGGCCGCGCATCGTGCTCAAGCACACCCTGCAGTGGGATCCTCTGATCGACATTCTCCTGAACCGCCTGCCCATGCGCTTCGTGGACCCCAGCTCCGCGCATCAGGACGAGTCGCTGGCCGCGATCGGCCGGCTGGCCGCCACGATGGAGCCACGCGACGCGATCCTGATCTTCCCCGAGGGCGGCAACATCACGCAGACGCGCCGGCTGCGCGCCATCGAGCGGCTGCGTACCTCGGGCCGACAGGACGCTGCGGACCGGGCCGAGCGGATCGTCCATCTGATGCCCCCGCGCACGCGGGGCGTGCTGGCAGCCCTGTCGGCCAACCCCGAGCTGCACGCCGTGATCGTCTCGCACACCGGGCTGGACCAGCTGGACTCGCTGGGCGACATCTGGCGCGAGCTGCCCTTGGACAAGACCTTGCACCTGCGCTGGCGCATCACGCCCGCGTCGCAGATCCCCCAGGACGCCGACGGCCTGTCCGACTGGCTGTTCACGCAGTGGGAGGAGATGGACCGCTGGGTGGAGCTGCACCGCTCGGGCGCATCGGCGGACCTCGGCGACCAGCCCGGACGCGCCGAGCCCGAGCCGCCCGCTGCCTGACCAGTGCACCCCACGCACCCGTCACCCCGCGTGACCGGAGACCTTGGACCCCACCGGTGGGACGGCGGTCGCCGCCAGGCACCTGTCCACGGTGAGGCCCTCGAAGCTGGCCCGCCAGCGCTCCGGGTCCAGGCCCGCCTCGATCACCGCACCGAGCAGGGCCGCCAGCCGGTACTCGGGGTCGTGCCGCACGGCGGCCTCCAGCGCGACCCGGGCCAGGGCCCCGTTGCCTCGCAGCCAGGCTGCCGCCGCCAGCAGGCTGGCAGCTCCGGCACCCTGCCCCGGGGGTGCGCTGCGGACCAGGTCACTGAGCCGGTCGATCGACACCGCCCACTGACCGGCGGGCGCGTGCGAGCGCACGAGCTGCAGGAGCACCGCATCGCGGATCCCGGCATCGGCCAGCGCCAGAAGGATGCGGGCACAGACCCGCTCGGTGAGCTGAGGCGTCGCCGGGCGCCGCACCGGCCGGACCCTGGCAGCCGGAACGTCGGTGGGCACGAGCACCCGGCACACGTCGCGGACCTGGGCCCGGCGCCAGGCGTCCCTGGTGCGCGGTGCCCGACTGGCCGCGACCAGGCGGGCGACCTGCTCGCACCGCTGCGGATCCGCTGCCAGGCAGACGGCCAGGTCCTCGCGGCTGCCCAGCGGCGCGAACCCGGCGTACGCGAACTCCGCTCGCGTCGTGGTGAGCTCGTCGAGGTCGAGCGGCGCGGCGTCCTGGCAGCAGGACGGGTCCGCGCATTGATCCCAGGCGACTCGACCGTTGGTCGCAAGAGCGGCATTCACGGGGACCGAACGCCGGGCCAGCAGCCTGCGAAGCTCGGCGATGAACGCCGTCGCGATCAGGTCGCGACGGGCTGCGTCGTCGGGGGTGGAGCGGATCCAGGCCACCAGATGGACCTCGTCGCCGCCGATCCTGACGATGGACTCGGCGAGGGCCTGGGCTCGGTCAGGCACGTCCCGCCCGTCCCCGAGGTCCGCTCGCGCGAGCACCGGTGAGCTGCCTCGACCGGGAACGCCTTGGATGAATGCCACGACGGACTCGTCGGGCTCGAACCCCAGCATGGGGGCACAGCACGCGACGAGCGCCGCCTCGGTACGGATGACAGGCAATTGCGCAGTGTGGGTCATGACGCAGACCCTCACGCCAGAGCGCAACTCGGCCCAGGCTCTAGGCCGAGTTCCTGTGCAAGCCCTGCATCGACGCAGAGCGGAATGTCCTCAGGGCTTCTCGCCGACCGCCAGGATCCGCGCCGTCCAGACGCCAGCGGGCGCCCGGACGGGGCACTGATCGCCCGCGACGTGCCCGAGCAGGGCCACCGCCAGGGGGGAGGACGAGGAGATGCGCTCGTCGTCCAGCGCCGCCTCCTCGGGGTCCACGATGCGAACCACCCGCGTGCGGCCGTCGGTGTCGGCGAAGGACACGCGGCTGCCCAGCGCGATCTCCGCGCCGAGCGTCGCCGGATCGATCTCCTCGGCGGTCGCCAGCACGGAGACCAGCCGGTCGTGCTCAGCCTGGAGCCGCTCGAAGTCCGCGACCACCCGCTCGTCGCGCTCGTCCTCGACAAGCAGGGGACGCATCGCGGGCAGCACCTCGTCGGCCAACTCCGCGACCCGTGCCCGCAGCTGCCGACGCCCCTCGATCGTGAGCTTGGTTCGGCTACTGGTCATGGTGGTCCTCTCGGCTTCGTCCTGGCGATGATCCGGCGCTGCTGCGACGTTCGCCGCAGGCTACCTGCCTGCACCTGCGGTCCACCGACCAGCCAGCCACAGGGCAGTTGCGAGCTTGCGCGATCCGATCCCGCGGGGCGTCGCGCGTGGAAGGGCCCGAGCGCCCCGCGGCTTCCCCTCCGCAGAGCACCCGGGCCCGGGCATGAGAGTAGTGGGCAGCCGCCCAGCCTGGGTCAGCCGATCCCCTCCGGCGTGTCCGGACGGGATCGGCTGGCGTCAGGCCTCACAGGTCACGCGGGCTGGACGGCGATGTGACCATCGGTGAACCAGCGCCAGGCGTAGGCCAGGGCGATGCCGGTCACTGGCAGGGTGACCAGCAGGCCCACACCGCACAGCAGGGCCCCGACCATGTTCAGCCCGATGCACACCAGCAACAGCAGCACCAGACTGCCGACGTTCGCCGAGGTGACGTCGAAGGACGCCCGCAGCGCCGCCACCGGGTCGGTGCGCGGAGTGCCCCCGCTCTGCCCGGCGACGTTGTCCACCACCGCGTAGCCGAAGAACTGCAGAAGGTAGGCCGCGATGATGCCCGGGAGCAGGCAGAGGACCGAGCCGATCATGACCAGCACCATCGTGATCAGACCGGCGATGGCATAGGAGAGCAGCCCGTCCGTGGTGACGATCTGATCCAGCGCCGGGGTACGGCCGTCGACGATCATCAAGGCCGCACGGATGATCGCCATGCCGACCATCAGCGAGATCAGGACCGAGGCGATGTTCAGCAGGAACCGCAGGAAGAACCCGGGGTCCAGAAGCCACACGATGCCCATGAAGGCCATCTGGATGCCCAGAACCACGAGCGCGATGACCAGCAGCGGGCCGATGTTGCTCTTGAAGCCCGCCCAGCCATAGGACAGTGCGGCCGCGACGTCCAGCGGGCGATCAGAGCCGACGGCTGGAGCCGACGGCACCCCCGGTGGCGGTGGCGGCACGAATCCACCCGTCGGTGGGCCGGCCGGGGGCGGTGGGGGCGGGACCGCCCCCTGGCCGGGCGGGGGCCCGTCCGGGGAGATCGAGCCCTCCGGGGAGGGCGGGGTGGGCTGGTCGTCGCTCATGGGGTTCCTCCGCAGATGCAGGTCGCTGTTCGGCCGCCAGCCTAGAAGCAGCCAGGACCGGCTTGTGTCCCATCGAACACGACGCGCGCGGGCCGCCGAGACGCGCGAGCAGCACAGCGCGCGCGTGGAAGGTCCACCCAGTCCAAGGCGGAAGCTCGCCTGCGCGAAGGCTCGGCACCGGCGAGGATGGGCACCCACGATCACGAGAGGACATCACATGGCACGCATCAAGGTGCTGGGCGCGACCGGCCACGGAGGCGGGGCGGTCGTGTCCGAGGCCGCCCGGCGGGGCCACGGCGTGACCGCGTACAGCCGGCACGCTCCGACGGCGCCGGTCCCGGGCGTGACGTATGTCACCGGCTCGGTGCTGGAGCCGGAGATCCTGGCCGCGACCGTCGCCGAGACCGATGTCGTCTTCGGGGCGCTGTCCCCGCGCGGCGACATGGCCGGCGCCCTGGAAGGGGTGCTGGAGGACCTGATCGGGCTGGCCGACCAGGCCGGTGTCCGGCTCGGCTGGCTGGGCGGCGCCTCCTCCTTGCTCGTGGAGCCGGGCGGGCCTCGCCTGTTCGACGTGCACACCATGCCCGACGAGGTGCTCCCCGAGGTGCTCACCGGCATGGCCGCCCTCGACCGGCTGCGGGCGACCCCGGAGTCGCTGGACTGGTTCTACGTGAGTCCACCGGCCGACTTCGGCGCCTGGTTGCCACAGATCGTGACCGGCCAGTACCGGCTGAGCGACGACGTGCTGCTCAAGGACGCCGAAGGGCGGTCCTACATCTCCGCCGCCGACCTGGCCGTGGCCGTGGTCGACGAGATCGAGAACCCGACGCATCGCCGGGCACGGTTCACCGTGGCGCACTGAGCTCCTCACGGGGCACTGAGCTCCCAGCGCGCGTCTGGCCCAGGTCCGGCGCACCCACGCCCCGCGGCCTGAGGCCGCAGGTCCCCCCGGGAACGACTCCCGGGGGGACCTGTCGACGCGTCCGGCTCAGTCGACGCGTCCGGCTCAGCTGCAGCCGCTGGTGCTCCCACAGCCCTCGCAGACGTAGCAGGACCCGGCGGGGCGCATCTTCACGCCGCACGTCATGCACAGCGGCGCGTCGGAGGCCTTGCCCTGGATCGCCTCCAGCAGCTCAGCCGAGGAGTGGACCTGGCTCAGCGACTTGGCGGGGAGAGCCTCGGGTGCCGACTCCGGCTTGGCCGACACCTCGGAGGGCACCGACTGAGCCAGCCCCTCGACGTCGACCTCCAGCCCCCCGCCGTAGTTGGCGTTGACCGCCGCGGCCCGCTCGTCGGCGGTGAAGATGCCCAGCGCCTCCCGACTCTCGTAGGGCAGGTAGTCCAGCGCCAGCCGCCGGAAGATGTAGTCCACGATCGACTGCGCCATCCGGATGTCGGGATCGTCGGTCATGCCCGAGGGCTCGAACCGCATGTTCACGAACTTGCTCACGTAGGCCTCCAGCGGCACCCCGTACTGCAGGGCGATCGAGGTGGCGATCGAGAAGGCGTCCATCACGCCGGCCAGGGTCGAGCCCTGCTTGCCCAGCTTGAGGAACACCTCCCCCAGGCCGTCGTCCGGGTAGGAGCCGGCGGTCATGTAGCCCTCGGCGCCCCCGACCGAGAACGACACCGTGCGGCTCGGCCGGGCCTTGGGCAGCCGCTTGCGGATCGGCCGGTACTCGATCTGGACCACCGGCTCGGGCGCCTCGGCCTTCTTGGCCTTGGCGTCCGACAGGGGCTGGCCGACCTTGCAGTTGTCGCGGTAGATGGCCAGCGCCTTGATGCCCAGCTTCCACGCCTGGAAGTGGATCTCCTCGACCTCCTCGACGGTCGAGGTCTCCGGCATGTTCACAGTCTTGGAGATGGCCCCGGACAGGAACGGCTGGCAGGCGCCCATCATGCGCACGTGGCCCATCGGGGTGATGGCCCGCTCCCCCATCGCACAGTCGAAGATCCGGTAGTGCTCGATCTTGAGCCCCGGTGCGTCGACCACATGGCCGTGCTGGGCGATGTGCTCGACGATCGCCTCGATGGTCTCCTCGGCGTAGCCCAGCTTGCGCAGGGCGCGCGGGATCGTCTGGTTGACGATCTGCATCGAGCCCCCGCCGACCAGCTTCTTGAACTTCACCAGGGCGAAGTCCGGCTCGATGCCGGTGGTGTCGCAGTCCATCATGAAGCCGATGGTCCCGGTCGGGGCGAGCACCGACGCCTGCGCGTTGCGCCAGCCGTGCGACTGCCCGATGCGGATGCCCTGCTCCCACTGCTGGACGGCCAGCCGGCTCACATCGCCGTCCAGCGAGGTGATCGAACGCAGCGAATCGGTCGCCGCGGCGTGCTTGCGCATGACGCGGGCGTGCGCCTCGCGGTTGCGGGCGAACCCCTCGTACGGGCCCACCACGGCAGCCAGCTCGGCCGAGCGCCGGTAGGCGGTGCCGGTCATCAGGCTGGTGATGGAGGCGGCCAGGGCCCGGCCGCCGTCGGAGTCATAGGCCAGGCCGCAGGCCATGAGCAGGGCCCCGAGATTGGCGTAGCCGATGCCGAGCTGGCGGAACTTGCGGGTCGTGTCGGCGATCGCCTCGGTCGGGAAGTCCGCGAAGCAGATGGAGATGTCCATCGCGGTGATGACCAGCTCCACCGCGCGGATGAACCGCTCCCCGTCGAACTGGTCGTCGTCGCGCAGGAACTTCATGAGGTTCAGTGACGCCAGGTTGCACGAGGAGTTGTCCAGGCTCATGTACTCCGAGCAGGGGTTGGACGCGGTGATCCGCCCGGACTCGGGATTGGTGTGCCAGTCGTTGATCGTGTCGTCGTACTGCAGCCCCGGATCGGCGCACGCCCAGGCCGCCTCGGCGATCCGGCGGAACAGAGCCTTGGCGTCGACGGTCTCCAGGACCTCGCCGTTCCCGCGGGCGCGCAGCCCGAAGGACTCGCCACTTTCCACCGCCCGCATGAACTCGTCGGAGACGCGCACCGAGTTGTTGGCGTTCTGATACTGGACCGAGGTGATGTCCTTGCCGCCCAGGTCCATGTCGAAGCCCGCGTCGCGCAGGACGCGGATCTTCTCCTCCTCGCGGACCTTGGTGTCGATGAACTCCTCGATGTCCGGGTGGTCGACGTCGAGCACGACCATCTTGGCCGCCCGGCGGGTCGCGCCGCCGGACTTGATCGTGCCCGCCGAGGCGTCCGCCCCGCGCATGAACGAGACCGGCCCGGAGGCGGTCCCGCCGCTGGAGAGCAGCTCCTTGCTCGACCGGATCCGCGAGAGGTTCAGCCCGGCGCCCGAGCCGCCCTTGAAGATGAGGCCCTCTTCGCGGTACCAGTTCAGGATCGAGTCCATCGTGTCGTCGACCGAGAGGATGAAGCAGGCGCTGACCTGCTGCGGCGACGGGGTGCCGACGTTGAACCAGACTGGCGAGTTGAACGAGAACACCTGGTGCAGCAGCATCCAGGTCAGCTCGAGCTCGAAGATCTCGGCGTCGGCCTCGGTCGCGAAATAGCCGAACTGCCGCCCGGCCCGCCCGTAGGTCAGGACGACCCGATCGATCAGCTGGCGCAGGCTGGTCTCGCGCTGCTCGGTGCCGACCGCGCCGCGGAAGTACTTGGTGGTCACGATCGTGGAGGCGTTGACCGACCAGAAGTCGGGGTACTCCACGCCCCGCTGCTCGAAGACAATCTCGCCCGTGCGCCAGTTGGTCTGCACCACGTCGCGGTGCTCCCAGACGACCTCGTCGTAAGGGTGCACCCCCTCGGTGGTGTAGACGCGCTGGAAGGTCACGGTGGGGATGACGCGCGGCCGCGACTCGCCACGCTTGGCGGGCGGCTTGGGGCTGGCTGACTCCGACCGGGTCATGGCTTGCTCCTGTCCTGGTGATGTTCGTGATGTTCGTGGTCCGTGCATGCCACCCCGGTCTGCCGGGCGGCTTGGTTCGTCGTGTCGAGCGTGCGTTCGGCGGGGCGAGCGGACCGGCGCGCCGCGGCACCGGTCACCGGGTGGAGCTGCCCGGTCTCAGGTCGATCGGGTCCAGCGCCGATCCGGAACCCCGCAGAGCCGCGATCTCGGACTCGAAGTCCGCGAGCGACTCGAAGGAGCGGTACACCGAGGCGAACCGCAGATAGGCGACCTCGTCGAGGACCCGCAACGGCCCCAGGATCGCCAGCCCGACGTCGTGCGAGGCGGTGGCCGCCTGTCCGGAGGCCCGCAGCTGATCCTCCACCCGCTGGGCGAGCATGGCCAGGTCGTCCTCGGTGACTGGCCGGCCCTGACATGCCTTGCGCACCCCCGAGACGACCTTCTGCCTGCTGAAGGGCTCCACCACGCCCGAGCGCTTCACCACGAGCATGCTCATGGTCTCCACGGTCGTGAAGCGCTGGCCGCAGGAAGGGCATAGGCGGCGGCGCCTGATGGAGGTGCCGTCCTCCGTGGCCCGCGAGTCCACGACGCGCGTCTCGGCGCATCGGCAGAACGGGCAGTTCATCGAGCCTCCTCACGGTCGCCGGTTGCCTCTGGAAGGCCCCTCTGGGGATCGCCCTGAGGATGACCTGTTCAGAACCTGTGGATCGTCAACCACAACCTGTGGACGACTTACACCGGTGTAACTACTAGATATGGGGACCATAGACCCGCGGACCACAAGACGCAACCACTGACCCGCGACGCGCCGAACAGCGGACGCGTCAGTGGCCCGCCGGGACCAGCAGGACCTGTCCGGGCTGGATCAGGCTGCTGCCCAGACCATTCACGTTGCGGATCTGGGCGACCACCTCATGGGTGTCCGATCCGGGCGCCGAGCGCTCCGCGATCGCCCACAGGGAGTCCCCGTCGCGGACCGTCACCGTCGCCAGGGCCGCCGCGACCGGCAGCGCCGCACCGTCGCCCACGACGCGACCCGCCTCGCCGGCGTCCACGCCGTCTGCCGAGCCGGCGCCCGCCCGTGCGATCACCAGGACCACCAGCCACGCCACCGCGACCAGCGCGACCAGCGCGACCAGGACGCGGCCACGTCGCGTCAGCCGGACCGGGCCCGCCGCGCCGGCCGAGCTGCTGGACGGCTGATCGCCGGCACCGACCGGCCGCCACAGTGAGACTGCTCCCATCGTCGACATCGCGACCCTCCCTCTCGTACGGGTGTTCGTTCGAACACGTGTTCACTGTCCCCTATCCGGGCGCGACACGTCAACACGAAATCGAACATTTGTTTGAATTCTCGGCTCGCAGCGGTAACGTCGTCACCGACACGCAGGAGCCTGCCGCGGGGGTCTGACATCAAGACCAGCGCGCCAGGCAGGGAACGAGCGGAGGGACCGCAGTGGCCACCATTCACGAGCTGCCGGAGGGCAGCGAAGGCCCGGACCTGACCAAGCGACAGCGCCTGGTCCTGGAGGTGATCCGGAGCAGCGTCGAGCAGCGCGGCTACCCGCCGAGCGTGCGGGAGATCGGCGAGCAGGTGGGCCTGAACTCGCCCTCCAGCGTCGCCCACCAGCTGCGGGTGCTGGAGAGCAAGGGCTTCCTGCGCCGCGACCCCAATCGGCCGCGCGCCATGGAGGTGCTGGACCCGGGGCAGAGCTGGGTGGACCCGACCGATGTGGGCGAGGCCGCCCCCGAGGCGATCTTCGTCCCGCTGCTGGGTCAGATCGCCGCGGGCCTGCCGACCCTGGCTCAGCAGCAGGTGGAGACCGTGTTCCCGCTCCCCCGCGAGCTCGTGGGGCATGGCGATCTGTTCCTGCTGCGGGTCGTGGGCGAGTCGATGATCGACGCGGCGATCTGCGACGGCGACTACGTGGTCGTGCGCTCCGGCCAGGACGCGGACAGCGGCACGATCGTGGCCGCGCTGATCGAGGACGAGGCGACCGTCAAGACCCTGCGCCGCCGCGACGGGCACACCTGGCTGATGCCGGCCAACCCCGCGTTCGAGCCGATCGACGGCGACCACGCGATCGTGATGGGCACCGTCGTCGCCGTGCTGCGCAAGGTCTGACCAGGCGGCGCGCGGCGCCGGCCCGGCGGGGGTCCGAACCTCCCCCGGGCGCGCGTGCCTGCGTACCCTGACGGCCGTGCACACCTACGCCGACCTGCTGCCCGCCGGACCGCTCGACGCCGACGATCGGGTCCAGCTGGGCCTGCAAGCCCGCGAGCGGTGCTCGCGCGGCGCGCAGGCCCAGTGGATGACTCCGCAGCACCGCTTCGATCCGCTGGCCCTGCTCACCAGCCAGGCCGACGCGCGGATCCAGGAGCTGGTCCCGATCCGCTACGGGCGGATGAGCCGCTCCACGTTCGCGTTCTACCGGGGCTCGGCGATCGTCATGGCCGCCGACCTGGCCAGTCAGCCGAGCACGGGCCTGACCGTCCAGCTGTGCGGCGACGCCCACATCGCGAACTTCGGCATGTTCGCCTCTCCGGAGCGGGCCCTCCTGTTCGACCTGAACGACTTCGACGAGACCCATCCCGGCCCCTTCGAGTGGGACGTCAAGCGGCTGGCCGCTTCGGGGGTGCTGATGGGCCGCTCGAACGGCTGGCCGACCGAGGTGCAGGAGCGGCTGACCCGGCAGGCCGCCCACAGCTACCGGGTGGCGATGCGGCGCTTCGCTTCGATGACGACCCTGGACGTCTGGTACTCGCGCCTGGACGTCACCGAGATGGGTCAGGTGGCCGCCCGAATGCGCCCGGAGGAGGCGCTGGCCCGGGTGGAGCGCTCGATGGCCGGCGCCCGGCGCCGCACGAACCTGCAGGCCATGAGCAAGCTGACGACCGTGGTGAACGGGCAGCGCCGGTTCGTCGAGGACCCACCGCTGCTGGAGCGGGTCGGCCCCGAGCAGGCCGAGCTGCTGGGGATCGACTCGGTCCTGCTCTATCGCAGCACGCTGGTCACCGACCGGGCCGCGCTGCTGGACCGCTTCGAAGTCGTCGACGTCGCCCGCAAGGTCGTCGGAGTGGGCAGCGTCGGCACCCGCTGCTACGTGATGCTCCTGCAAGGCAGCAGCCAGTCCGATCCGCTGATGCTGCAGTTCAAGGAGGCCACCGCGTCTGTGCTCGAGCCCTACACCGCGCCGAGTCAGTTCTCGAACAACGGGGCTCGAGTCGTGGCCGGGCAGCGGCTTCTGCAGGCCGCCACCGACATCTTCATCGGGTGGACGTCAACAACCGACGCGCACCACGTCGTGCACGACTCGTATGTCCGGCAGCTGCGCGACATGAAGTTCAGCCCTGACCTCTCCGCGCTGGACGAGCGCGGCGCCAGCCTGATGATGCGCGCGGCCGGCTGGACGCTGGCCCGAGCCCATGCCCGCTCCGGGGACCGGATCGCGATCGCGGCGTACCTCGGGGGCAGCTCCCGGTTCGAGAAGGCCATCTCCGCGTGGGCCCAGAGCTACGCCGACCAGGCCGAGGCCGACCACGGCGAGCTGATCCGGGCGATCCAGGGAGGCCAGATCCCCGCGGTGACCGGGATCTGAGGCTGGGCGCTCGGCTGGACACGGAGGGCCGCTCGGCGGACACGGAGGGGCGAGGCGCCGGCGCGGGCCGACCCTCAGGCGGAAGCCGGCTCGGCGGAGGCAGCCGGCTCGCCGGCGACCGCCTCGGCCGCGGCCACCTCAGCCTCGGCATCCTCGTCAGTCGAAGCGCTGCCGGTGAGCTCGGCGTCCAGCCGGCGCAGCGACGAGAGCACCACCTGCGGGTCCGTGGTCGACCACAAGGGCGGCAGGCTGCGCTGCAGCTGGCGGCCGTACCCGGTGATCGCCAGGCGTGGGTCCAGCACTGCGACCACGCCGCGATCCTGCGGGGAGCGGATCAGTCGGCCCGCCCCCTGCGCGAGCAGGAGCGCCGCGCGCGGCACCGAGACGGCCGCGAACCCACTGCCGCCGGCCGCATCGACGCGCTCGGAGCGCGCGGACACGATCGGGTCGTCGGGCCTCGGGAACGGGATGCGATCGATCGCCACCAGCACGCACGACTCCCCCGGCACGTCCACGCCCTGCCACAGCGAGAGCGTGCCGAGCAGCGACGCTCGCGGATCCTCGGCGAACCGGCGCACCAGTGCGGCCACCGCATCCCCGCGCCGGGCGACGATCAGCGGCCGGTCCGCCCGGCCGGCGAACCGGTCGCTGAGCGCCTGCTCCGCCAACTCGACCGAGCGCCAGGAGGAGAAGAGCGCGAGCGTGCGCCCACCCGCCGCGTCGATCAGATCCCCGAGGTGATCCAGCGCGGCCACCCCGACCCCGTCTCGCCCGGGGCGCGGAAGCCCCGCCGCGCAGTACAGGATGCCCTGCCGGGCGTAGTCGAAGGGCGAGCCCACGTCCAGCGTGGTCGCGTCGGCCCCGCAGCCGACCGCGTTGGCCAGCGGCTGGAACGATCCGCCAGTGGCCAGGGTGGCGCTGGTGAGCACGACCGGCTGGTCGGCGAAGAGCCGCCCGCCCAGCAGCCCGCTGACCGCCAGCGGCGCGACGTGCAGAGTCGAGGTGCCGGCCCCGCCACGCCTGCCCACCCAGCACACGCTGGTGGACTGGTCGCCCAGCACCGCGGCCGCCACCTCGTGTACGGACTCCAGGGCAGCTCGGCCCGCCGTCCGGGCGGCTGCCTGGTCCGGGGCGTCGCGCGCGCTGCCCCGCAGGGCGCCCAGCGCCGCGTGCCCGGCGTCCCGCAACGCGCCGAGCGCGACCACGAGCTCAGCCGGCAGCGTGCGCAGCCGACCCTCGGGCACCTCGTCGAGGACCTCGGCCAGGTAGCCACCCGCGTCGGCCAGCTGGCCCAGGTGATCCTCCTCCAGGAACGATCGGGCCCGCCCGATCGCGCGGTCGATCAGCGCGGCGGACAGCTCTCCGGTCAGGGCCGACGTGACCCGGTCGACCAGCTCGTGGGCCTCGTCGACGATGACGCCGGCGTGCTCGGGCAGCACCGGCATGTCGCCGCTCAGATCGATGGCCAGCAGGGCGTGGTTGGTCACGACCAGGTTCGCCTCACGGGCCGTCGCCCGGGCCGCCTCGGCGAAGCACTCGTCGCCGAAGGCGCATCGCGAGGCTCCGACGCACTCGCGCGCCGACACGGACAGGCCCGACCAGACGCGACCGTCCACCGGCTCGGGCAGGTCGTCGCGGTCGCCGGTCTCGCTGGCCAGCGCCCAGGTCCGCAGCCGCTTGGCCTGGCGGCCCAGCCAGGAGGTCGGCGAGTCGAACAGCGCCTCCTGCTCGGGATCGGGCGAGCCCTCGTGCAGCCGCAGCTTGCAGATGTAGTTGCTGCGGCCCTTGAGAACCGCGTACTCCAGAGGCCGGGGCAGCACCGGGTCCAGGGCCGAGGCGACCACGGGCAGGTCCTTGTCGACCAGCTGGCGCTGCAGCGCGAGGGTCGCGGTCGCGACCACGATCGGCTTGTCGCCGGCCATCGCCTGGCGCGCGGCCGGCACCAGGTAAGCCAGCGACTTGCCGGTGCCGGTCCCGGCCTGCACCAGCAGGGTGCCCTCCCCCGCCGCCAGACAGTCGCCGACCGCCTCGGCCATCTGCTCCTGTCCCTCGCGCGCCTGACCGTCGAGGTGTTGGACGGCCCGATGGAGCAGGTCGGCGACGCTGCGCTGGCTCACGCGTCGTCGCCGGCAGGCGCCAGGGCCGCGGCCTGCAGCTCGGCGGCCAGCGCCGGTCCGACCAGCGCCCGCACCTGAGCGCCCTCCTCGGTCCAGGCGACCTCGACCTGTCGGCCCAGCTCGTGCGTACGCGACACGAGGTCCCCTCGGTCGAACCCGAGCAGGACGTCGACCGGGCGAGCGGGATCGGGCAGGTCGGCGTCGATCGCGGCCAGCAGCTCGGGCAGGCCAGCGCCGGTGGCCGCGGAGACGACCACGCTGTGCGGCTCGCGGGCGCGCAGGCGGTCGAGCACGTCGGGATCGGCGATGTCGGCCTTGTTGACGACCAGCAGCTCGGGGATCTGGGCGGCGTCGATCTGGGCCAGCACCTCGCGGACCGCGGCGATCTGGCCCTCAGGGTCCTCGTCGCTGCCGTCGACCACGTGCAGGATCAGGTCGGCGTCAGCCACCTCCTCCAAGGTCGAGCGGAACGCCTCGACCAGCTGGTGAGGCAGGTGCCGCACGAACCCGACCGTGTCGGCCAGCGTGAACCCGCGGCCCGAGGGGGTCGCCGCCCGGCGCACGGTCGGGTCCAGGGTGGCGAACAGGGCGTCCTCGACCAGCACGCCCGCGCCGGTGATCCGGTTGAGCAGGCTGGACTTGCCGGAGTTCGTGTAGCCGGCCAGCGCCACGGCCGGGATGTCGCTGCGGCGCCGGGCACCGCGCATCGTCTCCCGCGCTTTGGACATGTGCGCGAGCTGGCGGCGCAGCCGGGTGATCGAGTCGCGCACGCGGCGCCGATCGGTCTCGATCTTCGTCTCGCCCGGGCCGCGGCTGCCGATGCCCTGACCGCCGGCGACCCGGCCGCCGGCCTGCCGGGACAGCGAGTCGCCCCAGCCGCGCAGCCGCGGGAGCAGGTACTGCATCTGGGCCAGGCTCACCTGCGCCTTGCCCTCCCGGCTGCGGGCGTGCTGAGCGAAGATGTCCAGGATCAGCCAGGTCCGGTCGACCACCTTGACCTTGACCAGCTCCTCCAGCCGCCGCAGCTGACCGGGCGTGAGCTCGCCGTCGGCGATGACGGTGTCGGCACCCGCCGCGACCACCACTTCTCGCAGCTCGCGGACCTTGCCGGCGCCGATGTAGGTCGCGGGGTCGGGCTTGTCTCGGCGCTGGACCAGGCCGTCGCAGACCACCGACCCGGCGGTCTCGGCCAGCCGGGCCAGCTCGGCCAGCGAGCGTTCCGCGTCGGCCAGCGTGCCGGACGTCCACACGCCCACCAGCACCACTTGTTCGAGGCGGACCTGGCGGTACTCGACCTCGGTGACGTCCTCGAGCTCGGTGCTCAGGCCCGGGACGCGGCGCAGCGCCTGCCGGTCCAGCAGGTCGTCACGGGGCGCTTCGCCCTCGTGCGGGACATCGGCGCGCCCCCAGGTCGAGGTCGCTGTCGGCTCACGCATAGGTCGCCCACCATTCCGGATCGATGCGGCCGCGGGCCACCGTGACGGCCGGGCCGGCCAGCAGCACCGAGCCGCTGCGCTGCCAGGTCACGCGCACGGCGCCCCCGGGGACGTCGACGCGCACGGTCGGGGCGCCCGGTCCACGCCCGGCGCGCAGGAGGGCGGCCACCGCCGCGGCGCAGGCGCCTGTCCCGCAGCTCAGGGTCTCCCCCACCCCGCGCTCGAACACGCGAAGCTCGATGTGGTCCTCGGCCAGGATGCGCACGAACTCGACGTTGACGCCTTCGGGGTAGGACTCGGCGGGCTGCACGCGCGGCGCCCGAGACAGCTCCCCAGCCTGGTCGAGATCGTCGACGAACGCGACGGCGTGCGGGTTCGGGATCAGCACCCCGGTGACCGGCCAGCCCGGTGGCCCGTCGGCGACCTCGTGCGGGCGGACGGTCACGGCGCTGGTGTCCAGGAGGGTCGGCTCGCCCATGTCGACGCAGAAGTCGCCGGACTCCTCGCGCACGACCGAGCGGACACCGCCCCGGGTCGCGATCTGGAAGCGGGGGGTGTCGACCAGGCCGCTCTGCACCAGATGCGCGGCGAAGACACGGGCGCCGTTGCCGCACATCTGCGCGGTCGACCCGTCGGCGTTGCGGTAGTCCATGAACCAGGGCGCCTCGACGGCCTGCTCGGCGACCTCAGGCTCCGCGGCGGTCCTGGCCACGACGAGGACGCCGTCGGCACCGATGCCGCGCCGCCGGTCGCACAGGGCGGCGACGACGGAGGGGCTCACGCGGAGCCGGCCGTCGGCATTGGACAGGATGACGAAGTCGTTGCCCGTGCCGTGGCCCTTGACGAAGGCGATGGTCGGGTCACTCACCGGATCAGCCTACGCGCCCGCCCGCAGACGGCCCACGATCTCGCCGACCAGCTCGTGGACAGAGCGTGCCGGGTCCAGCCACACGGTGCGCGGGTCCCGGCGGAACCAGCGCTCCTGCCGGCGCGCGTAGGCCCTGGTCGCGGCGGCGATGCCGGCACGCGCCTGCTCGGCGGTGGTGCGGCCGGCCAGCAGATCGATCACTTGGGGGTACCCGAGCGCCCGGCTGGCCGTTCGTCCCTGGGCCAGGCCCTGCCCGAGCAGACCCTGGACCTCGGCCGCCAGCCCCTGCTCGAACATCCGATGCACGCGCTGGTCGATCCGCACGTCGAGCTCGGGGCGGGGCACGGCCAGCGCGACGCTGACGTGCCGGAGGAGCGCCGGTCCGTCGACGGGCAGCTGGGCGGGGAACGGCTGGCCGGTCAGCTCGCCGACCTCCAGCGCGCGCACGATGCGCCGGCCGTTCGTGGGCAGGATGTGCGCCGCGGCCGCCGCGTCACGCCGCGCCAGCTCCGCGTGCAGGCCGACGGCGCCCAGCCGGTCGAGCTCGGACTCCCAGCGGGCGCGGATCGCCGGGTCGCTGCCGGGGAACCGCAGGTCGTCCAGGGCTGCGCGGACGTAGAGGCCGGAACCGCCGACGAGGACGGCCGGCACCCCCTCGGCGGCGAGGTCGGCGAAGGTTGCGCGCGCCCGGCGCTGGTAGTCGGCGACCGACAGCTCCTCGGTGACGTCGAGGATGTCCAGCAGGTGGTGCGGCACGCGGGCTCGGTCCTGCGCGGACGGCTTGGCGGTGCCGATGTCCATGCCCCGATAGACCTGGTAGGCATCCGCGTTCACGATCTGCCCGCCGATCGACTCGGCCAGCGCCATTGCGAGCGAGGACTTGCCCGACGCGGTCGCGCCGACGACGGCCACCACCGGTGGCCAGGCGGTCACGCCCCGACTCGCAGCGTGGGCATCCCGAGGGTCACCTGACCCGAGGCCTCGCCGGCGCCGGCGGACGCCGGCAGCCCGCAGGACAAGTCGCGGGTGGCCCAGGCATCACCGGCCCGGGTGCGGCGGACGTGCGTGCCGACCCCGAGTAGATGGTGGGGGGCCGCGGACTCCAGCCGGACGGTGACGCAGTCGCCCGGCCGGGGCAGGTCGGCGGGCGGGCTGAAGTGGACCAGGCGCCCGTCCATCGCGCGGCCGGACAGGCGCTGGCGGGCCTCGTCCTTGCGCCCCTCGCCTTCCGCGACCAGCACCTCGACGGTGCGGCCGACCTGACGACGGCTCTCCTCCCAGGCGATCCGCTCGACCGCACTCACCAGCCGCTCGTAGCGCTCCTGCACGACAGGCTTGGGAAGCTGATCGGGCATGGTGGCAGCCCGGGTGCCAGGCCGGACCGAGTACTGGAACGTGAATGCGGCGCTGAACCGGGCCTCCTCCACGACGGCCAGTGTGTCGGCGAAGTCGGCCTCGGTCTCGCCCGGGAAGCCCACGATGATGTCGGTGGTGATGGCCGCGTGCGGGATCGCCGCCCGGACCCGCGACAGGATTCCGAGGTAGCGGTCGCGGCGGTAGGACCGGCGCATCGCCCGCAGGATCGCGTCGCTGCCGGACTGCAGCGGCATGTGCAGGCTCGGTGCCACGGTCGGCGTCTGGGCCATCGCGGCGATCACGTCGTCGGTGAAGTCGGCCGGGTGCGGCGAGGTGAACCGGACCCGCTCGATCCCGGGGACGGTGCCCACCTGGCGCAGCAGCTCGGCGAACGCGCCACGGTCGCCGCTGTCCCCGCGGTAGGCGTTCACGTTCTGGCCCAGGAGGGTCACCTCCAGCACGCCCTCGCCGGCCAGCGCCTGGACCTCGGCCACGATCTCCTCGGGCCGGCGGTCGCGCTGCTTGCCGCGCAAGTGGGGCACGATGCAGAACGTGCAGGTGTTGTTGCAGCCCACGCTGATCGCGACCCACGCCGCGTAGGCTGACTCGCGGCGGCTGGGCAGCGTCGAGGGGAACGTCTTGAGCGACTCCTCGATCTCGACCTGGGCCGCCTGGGCGACCTCGGCGCGGCGCAGGAGGACCGGCAGGGCGTCCAGGTTGTGGGTGCCGAACACGACGTCCACCCAGGGCGCCCGGGCGACGATTCCCTCGCGGTCCTTCTGGGCCAGGCAGCCGCCGACCGCGATCTGCATCCCCGGCCGGGCGCGCTTGACCGAGGCGAGATGTCCGAGGTTGCCGTACAGCTTGTTGTCGGCGTTCTCCCGCACCGCGCAGGTGTTGAGCACGACGACGTCGGCGCCGTCAGCGTCGCCGTCGGCCCGGACGTAGCCGCTGGCCTCCAGCAGTCCACCGATCCGCTCGGAGTCGTGGACGTTCATCTGGCACCCGTAGGTGCGGACCTGGTAGGTGCGAGTGCTCTGGGTCATCGTGCTCATGTCAGGGACAAGGGTAGGCGGCGCACGCACGGCTGGCCGAATCGTCCCCGTCCCGGCCAGCACTCACCACTCGGCCGCCGATTCGAGCCCGCCTGCTTCGAGATCCTCCGCGTCGAGCACCTGGCGCACCACGCGAGCGCTGAGCCCGGGGCCGTACCCGCGCCGGGCCAGCGCGCCGCTGAGCCGGCGGATCTGGGTGGCCCGCGGCAGGCCGCGCAGCCCGGGCGCCCGGTGACGCGCCAGGGTCAGCGCGGCGGCCTCCTCCTGCTCAGGCTCGATGCCCGACACCGCGTCGTCGATGAGCGCGTCGGCCACCCCTCGATGGCGCAGCTCCTGGCGCAGTGCCCGGGTCGAGAGCCCACGGCTGGCCTGGCGCGACTCCACCCACATCCGCGCGAAGAGCGCGTCGTCGATGAGCCCGACCTCCTCGAACCGGTCGAGCACTCGAACAGCGCGATCCTCCGGAACCCCGCGCTCGCGCAGCGTGGAGGCCAATTGGGCGCGGGTCCGGGGTGCGTGCTCCAGGCGTCGCAGCACGATCAGGCGGGCGACCGACTCCGGATCGGCGTCGGGGCCCCCGTTGTCCGCAGGCGGCTCACCGACCGGCCGGGGCACCGCGTCCGCCTCAGCCGTCGATCGGCCGCGGCCCGGCGGCCTTGCCCGAGCCGCCCTTCGGCTCGGCCGGAGCATCCACGCGCGGACCGATGCCCAGCTTCTCCTTCACTCGCTTCTCGATCTCGTCGGCCAGATCGGGGTTGTCGCGCAGGAACGAGCGGGCGTTCTCCTTGCCCTGGCCCAGCTGGTCGCCGTCGTAGGTGTACCAGGCGCCGGACTTGCGGATGAAGCTGTGCTCGACGCCCATGTCGATCAGGCCACCCTCGCGGGATATGCCCACCCCGTAGAGGATGTCGAACTCGGCCTGCTTGAACGGCGGAGCCACCTTGTTCTTGACGACCTTCACGCGGGTGCGCGAGCCGACCGGCTCCGTGCCGTCCTTGAGAGTCTCGATGCGCCGCACGTCCAGGCGGACGGAGGCGTAGAACTTCAGCGCCTTGCCGCCCGTGGTGGTCTCCGGACTGCCGAACATCACGCCGATCTTCTCGCGCAGCTGGTTGATGAATATGGCGGTCGTGCCGGTGTTGCTCAGCGCTCCGGTCATCTTGCGCAGCGCCTGGCTCATGAGCCGCGCCTGCAGGCCGACGTGGCTGTCGCCCATGTCGCCCTCGATCTCGGCCTTGGGGGTCAGCGCGGCCACCGAGTCGATGACGATCAGGTCGATCGCGCCCGAGCGGACCAGCGTGTCGGCGATCTCCAGCGCCTGCTCGCCGGTGTCCGGCTGCGAGACGTAGAGGTCGTCCAGATTGACCCCCAGCTTCTGCGCGTAGACCGGGTCCAGCGCATGCTCGGCGTCGATGAACGCCGCGATGCCGCCGGCGCTCTGGACGCTGGCCACCGCATGCAGGGCGACCGTCGTCTTGCCGCTGGACTCCGGGCCGTAGATCTCCACCACGCGCCCGCGGGGCAGCCCGCCGATGCCCAGCGCGATGTCCAGCGCGATCGACCCGGTGGGGATCACGTCGATCGGGGCGACCGCCTGGTCGCCCAGACGCATCACCGTTCCCTTGCCGAACTGCTTCTCCAAGTGGAGCAGCGCCGACTCCAGCGCCTTGCCCCGGTCCTGTCCTGCCATGCCGCACATCCTCTCCACGGGGCGTCCTCGACGCCGCCAAGCCGTCGCGCCGGAGACTAGGTGCCACCTCCGACAACTCGACCTCACGAGCTGCCCGGCAGTGTGGACGACCGGCTACGACCCGCAGCCTAGGCGAACACCTGTTCGACCCGCCGGCGACACGCCGGAGTCAGGCACGGTTGTCGGGCACGGTTGTCGGGCACGCCACGAGACACGCTGCGCGGGGCGCTTCCAGTCACCGCACTTGCGAGGGCACCTCGGCGTGGGCGCAGACCGCGTCCCAGACCGTGCGGGTGTCCTCGCCCTGGTCGAGCGCCTGGACGACCGTGCGCCCACCCAGCGCGGCCAGCACCTGGTCGTCGGCCCACGAGCGGGCGTAGGCGGACCCGAACGTCAGGTCCATCCGCTCCCAGAAGTCCGCAAGTCGCACAGCGGCCATCGTGCCATCGGCCCGCCACCGAGCACACCCCAGGTCAGGCCCTCCCGGTCGCCGCGCAGCCGTTGTCAGTGGGCGGGGGCAGGATGTCGGCATGGACGCGCTGGCCGGCTTCTCCGCACCCACCCGGGAGTGGTTCGCCGGTGCCTTCGCGGCCCCCACGCAGGTGCAGACGCGCACCTGGCCCGTGGTGCGCGCCGGCGGCAACGTGCTCGCGATCGCCCCCACCGGGTCGGGCAAGACACTGGCGGCGTTCCTCTGGGCCATCGACCGCTGCCTGGTCCCCCGCGATGAGCCCGGCGTCCGCGTGCTCTACGTCAGCCCCTTGAAGGCCCTGGCCGTCGATGTGGAGCGCAACCTGCGCGCGCCGCTGGTCGGCATCGCGGCGCGCTCGCGGGCGCTGGGCCTGGAGCCGCCCGAGGTCACCGTGGGCGTGCGCACCGGCGACACCCCCGCGGCGCAGCGGGCGGCCATGCTCCGTCGCCCGCCGGACATCCTCATCACCACGCCGGAGTCGCTGTTCCTCCTGCTCACCTCGCGGGCTCGTGAGGGGCTGGCGGAGGTCGAGACCGTCATCGTCGACGAGGTGCACGCGCTGGCCGGCACCAAGCGCGGCGCGCACCTGGCCGTCAGCCTGGCCCGGCTGGACCGCCTGGCCGGGCGACCGATCACGCGGATCGGCCTTTCCGCGACCGTCTCCCCCGTCGGCGAGGTGGCCCGGTTCCTCGGCGGCGACCAGCCGGTCGAGATCATCGGCTCCGACGAGGCCAAGCAGTGGGATGTCAGCATCCAGGTGCCGGTGCCCGACCTCGCCGATCTGCCCGCCCGGGCCGCCGAGCAGGGCACCGTCTCGGACTCGGTCTGGCCGCACGTCGAGGCCCGGATCGTCGACCTGGTCGAGGCGCATCGCTCGACCATCGTCTTCACGAACTCCCGGCGCCTGGCCGAGCGGCTGACCGCGCGACTCAACGAGATCCACGCGGAGCGCGAGGCTGAGCGGGGGGGTGGAGCGCTGGCCGCGCCCGACGGACCGCCTGGTGCTCGGGGCCAGCCCGCCCAGATGATGGCCCAGTCGCCGACCATGCGGGGAGCGCCACTGGTGCTGGCTCGTGCCCATCACGGGTCGGTGAGCCGCGAGCAGCGCACGCTCATCGAAGATGACCTGAAGACCGGTCGGCTGCGCGCGGTGGTGGCCACGTCAAGCCTCGAGCTGGGCATCGACATGGGACTGGTCGACCTGGTGATCCAGGTCGAGGCACCGCCCTCGGTGTCCTCGGGCCTGCAGCGGGTCGGGCGGGCCGGGCATCAGGTCGGCGCAGTCTCGCAGGGTGTGGTCATCCCCAAGTTCCGTGGTGACCTGCTGGCCAGCGCCGTGGTCGTGGAGCGGATGCGCACCGGTCAGCTGGAGACGCTGCGCGTGCCGGCCAACCCCTTGGACGTCGCCGCTCAGCAGATCGTCGCGTGCGTGGCCATGGACGACTGGCAGGTGGCCGACCTGCTCACGATGCTGCGCACCACCGCCTCGTTCCAGACCCTCACGCCCGCGGTCATGGCGGCGGTCGTGGACATGCTCTCCGGGCGCTACCCCTCCGACGCCTTCGCCGAGCTGCGTCCGCGCCTGGTCTGGGACCGGCTCACCGACACCCTGCACGCGCGGCCCGGTGCCCAGCGGCTGGCGGTCACCTCCGGTGGCACGATCCCGGATCGCGGGCTGTTCGCGGTGCACGTCCCTGGCGGCGGCCGGGTCGGCGAGCTCGACGAGGAGATGGTCTACGAATCGAGGGTGGGCGACGTCGTCGCGCTGGGCGCCAGCTCGTGGCAGGTCGTCGAGATCACCCACGACCGGGTGAACGTGGTGCCGGCGCCCGGCGCTCCCGGCCGCGTCCCGTTCTGGCGCGGGGATGCGCTGGGCCGGCCGGCCGAGCTCGGTCAGGCCATCGGGGCCTTCACCGCCGAGCTCGCCGCGCAGGGTCGCGAGGCGGGCCTGGCCTGGCTGGCCGCGCGCGGCCTGGACCGCTGGGCCGCGGAGAACCTTCTGGACTACCTAGGCGAGCAGTCGGCCTCCGGCACCGGGGTCCCCACCGATCGGACGCTGGTCGTGGAGCGCACCCGCGACGAGCTGGGCGACTGGCGGCTGGTGGTCCTCTCCCCCTACGGCGCCCGGCTGCACGCGCCCTGGGCGCTGCTGGCGCGCGAGCGGCTCAGCGACCGATTCGGCGTGGACGTCAGCGTCCAGCACGGCGACGACGGCCTGGTCGCGCGCATCCCGGACCTGCCCGACGACGACTGGCTCGACGACGCGACCGCCTGCCTGTTCCCGCCCCCAGAGGACGTGGAGGCCGCGGTCACCCGGCTGATCGGCGGATCGGCGCTGTTCGCCTCCCGGTTCCGCGAGTGTGCCTCGCGTGCGCTGCTGCTCCCCCGGCCCTCCCCCGGGCGCCGCTCCCCGCTGTGGCTCCAGCGCCAGCGCTCGGCCCAGCTGCTCACGGTGGCCGCCGAGCACCCGACGTTCCCGATCGTGCTGGAGGCCGTGCGGGAGTGCCTCCAGGATGCGTACGACCTGCCCGCCCTGGTCGAGCTGATGCAGCAAGTGGCCACCCGGCGGGTGCGAGTGCTGCAGGTGAGTCCGCCGGCTCCGTCGCCGTTCACGCGCTCGCTGCTCTTCGGGTACGTCGCGGAGTTCCTCTACGAGGGAGACCTGCCCTTGGCCGAGCGGCGGGCCGCCGCCCTGACCCTGGACCCGGTCCTGCTCGGCGAGCTGCTGGGCCAGGCCGACCTGCGCGACCTGCTGGATCCCGCCGCCATCCAGGAAGTGCAGGACCGGCTGCAGCACCTCACACCGGAGCGCCGGGCTCGCGGCGTCGAGGATGCCGCCGACCTGCTTCGGGTCCTGGGACCGCTCACCGAGGACGGCGCGCGCAGCCGCGGCGTCCGGCCCGAGTGGCTCGACGGCCTGGTGGACGCCCGCCGGGCGTTCCGCACCCGGATCGCCGGAGAGCAGGTGACCGCCGCGGTCGAGGACGCCGGACGCGTGCGCGACGGCCTGGGCGCCCCGCTGCCACCCGGGCTGGCCGAGGCGCACGTCACCCCCGTCGCCGACCCGATCGGCGACCTCGTGTCGCGCTTCGCCCGCACCCACGGCCCCTTCACCGCCGGCGAGCTGGCCGCCGCACTCGGCCTGCCGGTCTCGGCGCTGCTGCCTGCCCTGGCCACCCCGCGAGGGCCCACGACCCTTGTCGAAGGGCAGTTCCGCAGCGACGCCGCCGGTCGGCAATGGTGCCATCCCGACACGCTGCGGATGATCAAGCGGCGCTCGCTGGGCCTGCTGCGCCAGCAGCTGGAGCCGGTGCCGTCCGAGGCCCTGGCCGCGTTCCTGCCCCGCTGGCACGGCATCGGCACCCGTCGCACCGACCGGCTGCGCGGTACCGAGGGGGTGCTCGCCGCGGTGACCGCGATGGCCGGAGTGCCCCTGCCCGTCTCCGCTCTGGAGACCTCGATCCTGCCCGCGCGCGTCGTGGACTACCGCCGAGAGCTGCTCGACGAGCTGACTTCCACCGGCGAGGTCGTCTGGACCGGGTGCGGGTCGTTGCCGGGCGGCGACGCCTGGGTGGCGCTGGCCCCGGCCGAGCAGTCGTTCCTGCTGCCTCGGGACGAGCACCGCCCCGACACCGGACTGCCGGGCCGGCTGCTTGACCTGCTCGACCAGGGCGGGGGGTGGTTCCTCACCGATCTCGTCGCCCGACTGGACTCCCCCGGTGCGCACGGGGCGGCGGGTGCCCAGCGAGCGGCCTGTGCGGGCGACCGGCTCGACCCGTTGACGGAGCTGCCGCGGGGACGGCCATCCGATGCGCCGGGGACCGCCGGCGCGGGCGACCTGGCGGACGAGCGCACCACGCCACCCATCTCCGACGTGGTGCCGCGGCCTCTCCGCGGCGAGGTGGCTCGGCCCAATCCGGACCAGCTCGCGCGGGCCACCTCCGACGAGGTCGCGGAGGCGCTGCGCACGCTGCTCTGGGCCGGGTGGGTGTCCAACGACACGCTGGAGCCCCTGCGGGCGATCCGCGACCGGTCGCGCCCCAGCGCCCGGACCAGCCGGCCGGGTCAGCGGCTGGGCAGAGTCCCCCGCGGGCGCTACGCCGACCTCGCGCGCCCTCGCTCCCACGGGCCCACCGGCTCCCCGGTCGGTGTCCCGATCCACCGGTCGGGTGCTCAGCACCTGCCCGGCCGCTGGTTCGCCCTGCGCCCGCCCGTGCTGGCACCCGAGCAGCTGGCCGTGGCGACTGCCGAGGCCCATCTCGAGCGGCTCGGCCTGGTCACGCGCGGCGGCGTGCTCGCGGCCGGCACCGACGGCGGATTCGCGGCCGCCTACCGCCCCCTGGCGGCGATGGAGGAGCGCGGGATCGTCCAGCGCGTCCACGCCGTGGAGGGGCTGGGGGCTGCCCAGTTCGCCCTGCCCGGCGTGGTCGACCAGCTGCGTGAGGCGAGCCGAGCGCTCGAAGACGACAAGGGCGAGGTGGTCGTGCTGGCTGCGGCCGACCCCGCGAACGCCTGGGGCGCCGCCCTGGACTGGCCGGCCGTGACCGACCCGGGCTCGACCTTCGACCCGACCTTGGACCCGACCTTGGACCCGACCTTGGGCCCGACTTCGACCTCTCGCCCGGGCTCGGGCTCGGGCCAGGGCGCCGCCGCACCCGCGTCCGCCGCTCGCCATCGGCCCTCGCGCGCGGCGGGCGCCCACGTGGTGCTGGTGGGCGGCCGGCCCGTCCTGTTCGTCGAAAGAGGCGGTCACAGCCTGCTGTGGTTCGAGGCGGGGGTCGACGGGCAGGCAGCCGAGCAGCGGCTCGCCCACGCCGCGGCCGGCCTGCACGCCGCGGTGGCGGCCGGGCGCGTCGGGCCGCTGGCCATCACGCGCATCAACGGGCTGTCCGCCCTGGATGCCTCACCGACCGTGCGGCGCACGACCGAGGCACTGAAGGTGGCCGGATTCAGCCCGACGCCCAAGGGAGTTCGCGCCGCCGGGTGAAGCCCGGCGAACGTGCCCCTCGGGGGGCAGGTGGATCGACGGGGGGCCGGGCGACACCGCAGCACGCAGGCACGCGGTCGGAGTCGCGATCAGCGAGGGGGCGGAGGAGTCGCTGACGCGAAGCGACGCGCGGAATCGCTGAAGCGTGACGCTGGAAGCAGGGGAACTCAGGGAGAAGCTCAGGCCAGGCACAGCGAAGATCGCAGTGGCGCCCGCCGGGGTGGGGCGAGGGCGTCGCGGGTCAGGCGGCCTGGGCGCGGGCGCCGAGGGCTGCTTCCTGCTCGGCGACCTCGTCACTCACCGAGCTCAGCAGCCCGGAGAGCGGCACGTCCAGGGCGTAGCAGATGGCCGCCAACAGCTCGCTGGACGCCTCCTTCTGGCCCCGCTCGATCTCGGAGAGGTAGCCCAAGGAGACTCGCGCCGCCGCGCTGACGTCGCGCAGGGTGCGACCCTGGTCCTGGCGGCGTCGGCGAAGCTCCTCGCCGATGACGCGGCGCAGGATCACCATGGGAGTTCCCCTTCCGTTGCGCGCCAGGGTACAGGGCGGTCCCGTTCGGCTCGCCACAGGTTGAACGTCGTGTGGTCCACGGTTGTTCCGGCCAGCGCGGACGACCGTTCCCGCGGATCGGACTCCCGACGACCGACCCAGCCGGCGCCCGACCCAGCCGGCGCCCGACCCAGCCCCAGGGACCCAGCCGACCCCCGGCTCAGTCAGCATCCTCGGCCAGCCGGTCGCCCGCCGACCCGCCCTCGGCCAAACCGTCGCCCAGCCGGTCGGCCAGTAGCTCCAACGCCTCGTGCACCGTGGCGGCCACGATCTCAGGGCGCTCCCCGGTCAAGTGCAGCGACCGCACGCTGGAGCCCCACCGATCGTGAACTACGAGGTAGACGGTCCCGACCGGCTTGCCGGAGGCCGATTCCGGGCCGGCCTCCCCCGTGGTGGCCACGCCGACCTCGGCGCCGAAGGCCCGGCAGGCGCCCAGGGCCATCTGCTCGGCGACCCCTGGATCCACCGGCGTGGCCGTCGCGAGCAGCTGCTGATCGACTCCGAGGAGCTGCGCCTTCGCGCTCGTGGCGTACGAGACGATGCCGCCGAGGAGCACGTCGGACGATCCCGGGACCGACGTGACCGTGGCCGTCAGCAGTCCGCCCGTGAGCGACTCGGCGATCGCCACGGTGAGCTCGCGCCGCCTCAGCAGGGCGACCACACGATCCGCCTGCTCTGCCGTGGCGGCCGGAACCCAGCTCGGGCTCATGCCGCAGGCGGCGGTCCGGGTACCGAGTCGGGCGGATCGACGGGGGCGCTCGGCCCGCCACCGGCTTCCTCGACCCCGGACCCCTCGACCCCGGACGCCCCGGACCCGGACCCCTTGACCCCGGTCGCCCCGGACCCGGACCCCTCGACCCCGGTCGCCTCAAGTCCGGCCGGCCCAGCGGCCGGCCCCGCCGCCGGCTGCCCCGCCGCGGACTGCGGACCGGCGTCCTGCGCGGCCAACTCCGCGCGCTCGGCTCGCACCTGGGCGCGATGGGCCTTGAGCTCCTTGGAGTCCCGCCGCGTCCGGTAGGCCCGGAACATGTAGTCGACGCCGGTGACGACCGTGAGCACCAGGGCGACGCCCATCACGATCGCGCGCGCCCACGTCAGCACGATCTGGTCGGGGGTGATGGGCAGCAGGAACAGGATGATGCCGCACATCTGGAACACCGTCTTGGCCTTGCCGCCTCGGCTGGCCGGGATGACCCCGTGCTTGAGCACGACGAACCGCACGAGGGTCACCCCGACCTCGCGCGCGACGATCAGGATGGTGACGATCCACCAGAGCTCGCCCAGCACGGACAGCCCGATCAGGGCGACGCCGGTCAACGCCTTGTCGGCCAACGGGTCGGCGATCTTGCCGAAGGTCGTGACCAGGCCCTGGCGGCGCGCCAGGTACCCGTCCAGGTAGTCGGTGATCGCCGCGACCACGAACAGCAGCGTGGCGGCCACCCGCGCGGTGGTGTCCTGGCCGTCGTCGTGCATGAGCAGCACCCAGAACACGGGGATGAGCAGGATGCGCAGCAGCGTGAGCATGTTGGGCACGTTCCACAGCTGCGCCCAGCCGGTCACCACGCGCTCGCGACTCCACATGGCCGGACCCTCGACCAGGTCGTCGTCGAGGCCCGAGGGCTCAGGCGTGGGCCCGGCCACGCCCGGCTCCCTTCACGCACGCGCCCATTCGGGCAGGGTAGGCCACCGAACCCCTCAGTCGAGGGGTCGAAGATCGGCCAGCACCTCGTCCAGGTCGTCCGACTTGACCAGGACTGCCCGCGCCTTGGACCCCTCGGACGGCCCGACCACGCCGCGGCTCTCCATCAGGTCCATCAGCCGGCCGGCCTTCGCGAACCCGACTCGCAGCTTGCGCTGCAGCATCGAGGTGGAGCCGAACTGCGTGGTGACGACGAGCTCGATGGCCGCGATCAGCAGGTCAAGGTCGTCGCCGACCTCGTCGTCGACCTCGCGCGTGGCCTTCGCCTCGCTGACGACGTCCTCGCGGTAGCTGGTCGCCATCTGCTTCTTGACGTGCCCGACCACCGAGCGGATCTCGGACTCGGGCACGAACGCGCCCTGCATGCGCATGGGCTTCGAAGCACCCATGGGCAGGAACAGCCCGTCGCCCTGGCCGACCAGGCTCTCCGCGCCGGTCTGGTCCAGGATCACGCGGCTGTCGGTCTGGCTGGAGGTGGCGAACGCCAGCCGCGAGGGGACGTTGGCCTTGATGAGCCCGGTGACCACGTCCACGCTGGGCCGCTGCGTGGCCAGGACCAGGTGGATGCCGGCGGCGCGCGCGAGCTGGGTGATGCGCACGATCGCCTCCTCGACGTCGCGCGGGGCGACCATCATGAGGTCGGCCAGCTCGTCGACGATGACCAGCAGGTACGGGTAGGGCGCCAGCTCGCGGTCGGAGCCGGCCGGCACGGACAGCGCGCCGGAGCGGACCGCCCGGTTGAAGTCGTCGATGTGCCGGAACCCGAAGTGCGCCAGGTCGTCGTAGCGCGCGTCCATCTCCCGGACCACCCACTGCAGCGCCTCGGCCGCCTTCTTGGGGTTGGTGATGATCGGGGTGATGAGGTGCGGGATGCCCTCGTAGGCGGTCAGCTCGACGCGCTTGGGGTCGACCAGCACCATGCGGACCTCGGCCGGCGTGGCCCGCACCAGGATGCTGGTGACCAGCGCGTTGATGCAGGAGGACTTGCCCGCGCCGGTCGCCCCCGCGACCAGCAGGTGCGGCATCTTGGCCAGGTTGGCGCAGACGTAGCCGCCCTCGACATCCTTGCCCAGGCCGACCAGCAGCGGGTGGTGATCGGCGGTGGCCGACGGCGAGCGCAGCGTGTCGCCCAGCGACACCATCTCGCGGTCGGTGTTGGGGATCTCGATGCCGATCGCGCTCTTGCCCGGGATCGGGGAGAGGATCCGCACGTCCGAGGTGGCCACGGCGTAGGCGATGTTCTTGGCCAGGGCGGTGACCCGCTCGACCTTCACGCTCTGACCGAGCTCGACCTCGTAGCGGGTGACCGTCGGGCCGCGGGTGTAGCCGGTGACCCGGGCGTCGATCTCGAACTGGTCGAGCACGTCGGTGAGCGCGGCGACCACCCGGTCGCTGGCCGCGCTGCGAGCCTTGGGCGCGCTGCCCGCCTTGAGCATCGAGGTGGCGGGCAGGCGGTAGTCGGGCGTGCCTGGCAGCACCAGCTGCTCGGCCTTCTTGATCGCGACTGTGCTGTGGCTGGCTGCACCGCTCTCCCCGTGGGGGACGGCCGCGACCAGGGCCGCGAGCGCCGGGTCGCCGGGAGCCTCCTTCGGCGCTGCGCCGCGCCCGGACGTCCCCGGCACCGCGGTCTCGGTGAGGTCCAGCGACGCGTCGATCAGCGTGGTGTCCTCGCCCTGCGACGCGTCCTCGTCTGAGCGTCCCGCCGGGTCCGGGGAGACCGCGGAGACGAAGGCCTCGTCGCCCGCGAGCGGTCCGTCGAAGCCGGTCTGGTCACCCTGCGGCGCCGCACTGATGCCCAGCGCGACGGCGGCCCGGTTCAGCACGCCACGCACGCCGGCCGCGGCGCGTCCGCGGATGCCAGTGGGGGCTGCGCTCGCCGGCTGGGCAGCGCCGGTCTCGGTCGCGTCGGCCCCCACAGTCGCACCAGCGGATGCCCCGGGCGCGTCCTCGCGCAGCTGCGCCTCCTGGGCCGCCCCGTCCAGCGCCATGCCGCCCGCGTCGGCTCCCTCCTGCAGAGCGTCCGCGGACTCCCGGCGCAGCAGGACCAGATCGCGTGCGGCCGCCAGCCGCGCCGGGACCGCCTCGAGCGGGGTGGAGGTCACGATCAGCACGCCGAAGCCGAGCAGGGCCAGCAGCCAGAGGTAGGCCAGCCAGGCGCCGACCGCGGAGACCACCGGGGCCGTCACCAGCCAGCCCAGCCAGCCGCCCGCGGCACGCATCGCCTCGGCCCCGTCGCTCGGGCTCGGCGCCCCGTGGACCAGCGCCCACAGGCCGCAGGTCGCGGCCAGCAGCACGAGCCAGCCGATCGACAGGCGACCGGTCTGCGCGCCCAGGTCGGGGTAGCGCAGGATGCGCGCGGCCAGCCAGAGCAGCAGCACCGGGATCGCGATGCCCAGCGCCCCGAAGGCGCCGTTCACGACAGCGGTGACCGGGCCGGTCAGCCAGCCCTCGATCGAGAACCACTGGACCGCGGCGACGACCAGGGCCAGCGTGAACAGCCCCAGCCCGATGCTGTCCTGCCGGTGCGTGTCGTCGAGGTCGCGGGCTCCCTTGCCGACGGCGCGCGCGGCAGCGCCCAGGAGCTTGGCCAGCATCATCCAGATGCGCGCGACGAGTCGGCCCAGCGCCTTGAGGAATCGGGTGACCGGGCCTGCCTGATGACGCTTGACCGGCTTCGGCGCGGTGCGCGGCACTGCGCGCGTGGACGTGGACCCGGACCGCGAGCGAGCAGGCGGCTTGGTGCCCGCCTTCGCGCCCGACCGCGAGCCCGACGAGCTCCCGCCGGCGCCTGAGGAGGTGGTGCGACTACGGCTGCCGGCGGCTCGGGAGCCGCTCTGCTCGCTTCCGCGCGATGCCCGGGACCGGGGGGCTGAGGTCGTGGCCATGATCCCGGAGGTTACCGGCGCGAGCCCGGCGCACGGCCGCGCCGCGCTGATGTCAGGTCTCGACGACCACCGGAACGATCATCGGCCGGCGCCGGTGGGTGGAGCTGACCCAGCGGCCGACCGTGCGCCGCACGATCTGCTCCAGCGCGTGCGCGTCCTTGCCGCCCTGGGCCAGCGCCTCCTCCAGGGACCGGGTGACCAGCGGGAGCACGTCGGCCAGGATCTCGGCGTCGTCCATGAACCCGCGCGCGTGCACCTCCGGCCCGGCGATGACCAGCCGCGAGTGCAGGTCCACCGCGACGAACACGGAGATGAACCCCTCCTCGCCCAGGATGCGCCGGTCCTTCAGCGAGGCTTCGGTGATGTCCCCGACCGAGGAGCCGTCCACGTAGACGTGCCCGCACTCGACCTCGCCCACGATCGCGGCCCGACCTCGGGCCAGGTCCACCACCGTGCCGTCCTCCGCGACCACCACGCGGTCGCGGGGCACCCCGGTGCGGATCGCCAGCTCGGCGTTGGCCCGCAGGTGCCGGGCCTCGCCGTGCACCGGCATCACGTTGCGGGGGCTGAGCAGGTTGTAGAAGTACAGCAGCTCGCCGGCCGAGGCGTGCCCGGAGACGTGGACCAGGGCGTTGCCCTTGTGCACGACCCGCGCGCCCAGCCGGGTCAGGCCGTTGATGACCCGGTTGACCGCGTTCTCGTTGCCCGGGATGAGGCTGGAGGCCAGGATCACGGTGTCGCCGTCGCCCACCGAGATCGGGTGGTCGCCGTTGGCGATCCGGGACAGCGCGGCCATGGGCTCGCCCTGGGAGCCGGTGCAGATGAGGACCACCTGCTCGTCGGGCAGGCCCGCGAGATTGTCCGAGCTGACCACCAGCCCGGGGCGGATCTGCAGATACCCCAGGTCCTTGGCGACGTTCATGTTGCGGACCATGGAGCGGCCCACGAAGGCGCATCGACGCCCGTGCGCGGCGGCGGCGTCGAGCACCTGCTGGATGCGGTGCACATGCGAGGCGAAGCTGGCCACGATGATCCGCCCGCCGGCGTTCTGGAACACGCGGTCCAGCACGGGGGCGATGTCGGCCTCGGAGGGCACGAAGCCGGGCACCTCGGCGTTGGTGGAGTCGACCATCGCCAGGTCGATGCCCTCGTCGGCCAGCCGGGCAAGCCCGCGCAGGTCGGTGATCCGCCCGTCCAGGGGCAGCTGGTCCATCTTGAAGTCGCCGGTGTGCACGACCGTCCCGGCGGCGGTGCGGATGCCCACCGCGAGGGCGTCCGGGATGGAGTGGTTCACCGCGAAGAACTCGCAGTCGAAGGGTCCGATCCGCTCGCGCCGGCCCTCCTGGACCTCCATCGAGTACGCCTTGATCCGATGCTCGCGCAGCTTCGCCTCGGCCATCGCCAGCGTGAGCCGCGAGCCGATCAGCGCGATGTCCTGGCGCATCCGCAGCAGGAACGGCACGGCCCCGATGTGGTCCTCGTGGCCGTGAGTGAGGATGACCGCCTCGACGTCGTCGAGCCGATCGCGCAGATAGCCGAAGTCGGGCAGGATCAGATCGACGCCGGGCTGGGACTCCTCCGGGAACAGCACCCCGCAGTCGACGATCAGCAGTCGGCCGTCGATCTCCAGGACGGCCATGTTGCGCCCGATCTCGCCCAGGCCACCCAGCGGCACGATCCGCAGGACGCCGGGCGCCAGCGGCGGCGGCCCGGCCTGGGCTGCCCGCGCGCTCACGCGGCGAAGCCCGCGACGCCGGCCTCGGCCAGATCGATCCGCAGCTGGGCGAGCTGCTCGGGGGTGGCGTCGACCAGCGGAAGCCGGACCGGCCCGGCGGGCCGGCCCAGCTCGTGGAGCGCGGCCTTGGTGAGGATCGCCCCCTGGGTGCGGAAGATGCCGACGTAGGCAGAGATCATCGAGGCGTTCAGCTCGGCGGCCCGGATGTGCTGGCCGGCCAGGTGGGTGGCGATCATCTCCGCGATCCGGTTGCCGAGCAGGTGACCGACCACCGAGACCACCCCGACCCCGCCCACCGACAGCAGCGGCAGCGTGAGCGCGTCGTCTCCGGAGTACCAGGCCAGACCGGTCCGCTCGATCACGGCGGCCGCGGCCGTGACGTCGCCCTTCGCGTCCTTGTTGGCCACGATCCGCGGGTGCTCGGCCAGCCGGGCGAACGTGTCGGACTCGATCGCCGTGGCCGTGCGGCCCGGGATGTCGTAGGTCATGACCGGCAGGTCGGTGGCGTCGGCGATCGCGGTGAAGTGCCCGACCAGGCCGGCCTGGGGGGGCTTGTTGTAGTACGGCGTGACGATCAGCAGGCCGTGCGCGCCCGCCTCCTGCGCCGCCCGGGCCAGCTCGATCGAGTGGCGCGTGTCGTTGTTGCCGGCGCCGGCCACGATCGTGGCCCGGTCCCCCACCGACTCCAGAACCGCGCGGAGCACCTCGATCTTCTCCGAGTCGCGCAGGGTCGGCGCCTCGCCGGTCGTGCCGTTGACGATGAGGCCGTCGTTGCCGCCCTCGTCGACCAAGTAGGCCGCCAGCTTGCACACCCCGTCGAGGTCGACGCCGCCGTCGGCGTCGAAGGGCGTGACCATGGCGGTGAGCATGCGCCCGAACGGCGCGGCACTGGTGGGGTCTGCGGGCATGGGCACAAACTACCGACCCGCGCCCGGCGGGGCACGCAACGCACCCCGGTTCACGCTGGTCTGGACGCTCAGCGCGTCGCCCGCCCGGCGCGGCCGCGGCCAGACCCGCCTCAGGCCGGGCTGATCAGGAACACCGGGGTGAGCTCGTCGCCCTGGCCCATCGGGTTGTCCAGCATGACCTCGCGGGCCACCGCGTCGCTCATGATCATGTTCGCGCTGCGCCCGACGACCTCGACGTTGATGTTGTTCCCGTCGATCATGTAGGCCGCGCACCCGAACCGGCGGGCCAGCTCGTCGCAGACCTCGTCGGGGCGCGGGTGCGGCAGCATCGCGTACTGGTCGAACGGCGGCATCGCGTCGGGGTTGAACCCGTCGATCTCGGAGATGTGGTGACCCGCGATCCGGTAGAAGTCTCCGCTGCGACGGAGCACGAACTTGCCCACGCCGCCGCCGATCACCGCCGCGATCATCCGCGGATAGCCGGCCGTCTCGATGGCGACCTGCATCTTCTTCGGGTGGCTGTAGCCGATGTCGCCGTTGTCGTTCTTGGTCACGTACTTGACGATCAGCCGCGCCAGCCAGGTGTCCTGCACGTCATCGATGTGGCGGACCTGGCCGGTGCAGATGGAGACGAACTTCTGCGACAGGCACAGCGTGGTCGCCGGCGTGATCCGCTCGGCGGCGTAGAGGGCGATCACCCCGGCCAGGTCCTCGCCGATGCCCACCTTGTGGGTCTTCACGGGATCACGGCGGTAGGTGGTGGCGCCGACGGCTCGGGTGGAGATCGCAGTCACGGGAAGAACCTACCCACGAGCAGCCCCAAGTTTCGCCCGGTTGTCAGTCCAGAGGCATCGGATGGCCCGTGGACTGACAGCCGACGGGCGGGGCGCACCGGTCTACGGGGCGACTCGGCCGTTGGCTACGAAGGCTGCGTGGGTCAGGGGCATCAGCGCCGACCACTCGCGCTCGTAGGCCTCGGCGACCATCTCGATCTCGCGCTGCGGGAAGCTGGGGAACCGGGAGTCCTCGCTGCGCGCCCGCAGCGACAGGAAGTTCATCATCGCCCGGGCGTTCATCGTCACGTACGCCGAGGAGAAGATGCTCAGGGGCAGCACGATCCGGGCGACCTCGCGCGCGACACCGGCGGCCAGCATCGCCTCGTATGCCTGGTAGGCGGCCAGGCACGCGGCGCGGGTCTGCTCGTCGACCAGGGCGTGCTGCTCGGGCGTTCCAGGCTCGAAGTCATAGGCGCCGGGCTTGCCCACCTGCACCAGGTTCCGTTCTGGCCCCGGGACGTAGAACTGTGGCTCCAGCACCTTGTAGCGGCCCGACTCCTCGTTGTAGGAGGCGATCCGGTGCCGGAAGTGCTCGCGCCACATGAAGATCGGGCCCTGCACGAAGAACGTCATCGACGAGTGCTCGAAGGGCGATCCGTGCCGGTCGCGCATGAGGTAGTTGATGAGCCCGGACGAGCGCGCCGGGTCGGCGTCGATGTCGGCCTTGGACTGCTCGCCCTTGGTGGACACCCGCGCGGCCCAGATCACGTCCGCGTCGCTGGCGGCGTGCTTGACCAGCTCGACGGTGATGTCGCTGCGGAACGTCGGCGTGGCCATGGATCCTCCCGGGGATGCGCCGGGCGAAGCTCGGCAGGGCGTGGGCAGGCACGCTAGCGCGCGCGGCCTGCGCTGCCGGGGAGGCGCACTGGACTAGCCTGCGGCCACTGAGACCAAGGAGGACGGCCATGTGCGGCTGCTTCGTGATCCTGCTGGGCGCCTTCGCCCCGCGCCTGGCCCTGCTGCTCATGGCGCTGTTCAACGACGCGATCACCAAGGCGTTCGACGGCTCCTGGTTCGTCCCGCTGATGGGCTGGTTCCTGCTGCCCTACACCACGCTGATCTACGTGCTGGTCAACTGGAGCCAGGGCGAGGTGGCCGGGTTCAGCTGGTTCTTCGTCGCCTTCGGCTTCTTCCTGGACATCGCCTCGTACGCGGGCAGCGCGGCTCGCCGCCGGGACTACACGCAGTACTACCAGAGCTACCAGGCGGGCCACCCGAAGTAGTCGCTCCGGGCAGCGGTTCGCCGGCGACGCCACCGCGCGAGCGACCTGCGGCCTGATCTGCCAGGAACGTCCAGGAAGGCGTCAGCCGGCGTTCATTCGCCAGCAGGCGAGTGTCAGACCCGGCGGGTACTGTGAACGCTGCTTGCGCAAGCCCCCAGACCCCCATGGAAGGGACTCACATGGCAATCAAGGTAGGCATCAACGGGTTCGGCCGGATCGGCCGGATGGTGTTCCGTGCCGCCGTCCAGAACTTCGACGACGTGCAGGTCGTGGGCATCAACGACCTGCTTGATCCGCCGTACCTGGCCTACATGCTCAAGTACGACTCCGTGCACGGCCGGTTCAAGGGCGACGTCTCGGTCGACGGCTCGAACCTGATCGTGAACGGCAACACCATCCGCCTGACCGCCGAGCGCGACCCCGCGGCGCTGAAGTGGGACGAGGTGGGCGCGGACGTCGTCGTCGAGTCGACGGGTCTGTTCCTGACCAAGGAGACCGCTCAGAAGCACATCGACGCGGGCGCGAAGAAGGTCATCCTCTCCGCCCCGTCCAAGGACGACACCCCGATGTTCGTCTTCGGCGTCAACAGCGACAGCTACGACGGCGAGGCGATCATCTCCAACGCGTCGTGCACCACCAACTGCCTCGCGCCGCTGGCCAAGGTCATCAACGACTCGTTCGGCATCAAGCGCGGCCTGATGACGACCGTGCACGCCGCCACGGCGACCCAGAAGACCGTCGACGGCCCGTCGATGAAGGACTGGCGCGGTGGCCGCGGCATCCTGGAGAACATCATCCCGTCCTCCACCGGCGCCGCGAAGGCCGTCGGCAAGGTGCTCCCCGAGCTCAACGGCAAGCTCACCGGCATGGCGTTCCGCGTCCCGACCTCCGACGTCTCGGTCGTCGACCTGACCGTCGAGCTGGAGAACGCCGCCAGCTACGACGAGATCAAGGCTGCGGTGAAGGCCGCCTCCGAGGGTCCGCTGGCCGGCATCCTGGGCTACACCGAGGACGCGGTCGTGGCGACCGACTTCCGCGGCGAGTCCCAGACCTCGGTGTTCGACGCCGCGGCCGGCATCGCGCTGGACGGCACGTTCGTCAAGCTCGTGGCCTGGTACGACAACGAGTGGGGCTACAGCAACAAGGTCGTCGAGATGATCCGGGTCGTCGCCGGCTGATCTCCACGCACTCTCTGATGGCCGGTCCCTGGCGGGGCCGGCCATCAGTCTGCTCGGCCTCAGCGCAGGTCCAGCAGGCCCACGTCGTGGGCGATCAGGTGGATCTGGCGAATCCGCCCGTCCTCCACGGTGAAGTCGAAGACCACCTTGACCTCCCCGCGGTAGGACCACGTCGCGGCGGCGAACCCGTCGAGCTCGGCGCGGCGGGCGCCCGCGGCCCGCCCGTCGAAGAACTGCGCCACCGCCTGCGCGCCGTCGAGGCTCGCCGGTGAGCCCATGGCGACCGCGTCGTCGTCGGAGACCATGACCGCGTCGGGGTGCAGCAGGCTCATGAGGGCGTCGAACCGACCTTCCTTGGCCGCGAGCATGAACGCCTCGACCGCCTCACGCTGGCGGGCCCGGTCGGCGGCCACCGACTCCCCCTGGCCCCGGACCCGGCGCCGGCCGCGGCTGGCCAGCTGCCGGCAGGCAGCGCTGCTGCGGCCCAGGACCGGCGCGATCTCGTCGAACGAGAGCCCGAACAGGTCGTGCAGGCAGAACGCGAGTCGCTCGGCCGGTGACAGCGTGTCCAGCACGACCAGCAGCGCCCGGCCGACGGCGTCCGCCTGCTCGGCGGCGGCTGCCGGATCGGCCGCGACCGTGGCGAGCACGCCGGGCAGCGGTTCCGGCAGGTAGCCCTCGCAGGGGCCCGCGGCCAGCTCGTCGGCCAGGCCGCCGGGCTCCTCGCGTCGGCCGCGCCGCGCCCGCAGCTGGTCCAGGCAGATCCGCGAGACCACGGTCGTGAGCCAGGCGGGCAGGCTCTGGATCTCGGTCCGGTCGGTCCGGGCCAGCCGCAGCCAGGCCTCCTGCACCGCGTCGTCCGCCTCGTGCACCGAGCCGAGCAGCCGGTAGGCCACCGCGCGCAGGTGCGTCCGGTGCTCGTCGAACTCGCGTGCCAGGTCGTCGTCCATCTCGTGTCACATCCTCGTGCGCCGTCGCGTCATCTCCACGACGATTCTCCGGTCAACGATGTGACCGATCGTCCGAAGGAGACGACATGACGAACACGATCCGCAGCCTGGTCATCCCGGTGTCCGACCTCGCCGCCGCCAAGGCGCTGTACTCAAGCGTGCTCGGCGAGCCGCACACCGACACCGCCTACTACGTCGGGTTCGACGCCGGCGGGTTCGAGGTGGCGCTGGCGCCCGGCGACCTGGAGCTCGGCACGGTCGCCTACGTCGACGTCGACGACCTGGACGCCGCCCGTGAGGCGCTCCTGTCGGCGGGCGCCACATCGCGCGTCGAGCCCCGCCAGGTGGCGCCCGGGACTCGGGTGGCCGTCATGGCCGATGCCGACGGCAACGTGATCGGCTTGCGCGGGGAGTAGCCCGAGCGGGGTGGCAGGATCCGCCCCATGACCGCGGCCGGACCCTCGCCCTACCGGTGGGCGGTTCTGGCCGTGGTCGCCGGGGTCAACCTCACGATCCAGATGCTCTGGATCGGGTACGCGGCGATCACCGGCCCGGCGGCGCAGTTCTACGGCGTCTCGGACACCGCGGTCGGGCTGTTCGCGATGACCTTCATGCTCGCTTTCGTGCCGATGTCGCTGCCCGCCTCGTGGTTGATCGACACTCGCGGCTTCCGGTTCGCCGTGGGTCTGGGCGCCATGGTCATGGGCGTGTGCGGGGTGCTGCGCGGCCTGGCCGGCGACAGCTACCCGCTGGCCCTGGCTGCGACGTGCGGGATCGCGCTGGCCCAGCCGCTGCTGCTCAACGCGTGGACCGCGATGCCCGCCCGCTGGTTCCCGGCCGGGCAGCGCGCGACCGCGGTCGGCGCGACCACCCTGGGCAACCTGCTGGGCACAGCGCTGGGGCTGGTGCTCTCCCCCGCGCTGCTGGCGTCGATGCCGGTGGACCGGATCCAGCTCCTGTACGGCGTCGTCGCCGCCGTCAGCGCGGGGCTGTTCCTGCTCGTGGCGCGGGAGCGGCCACCCAGACCGGTCGGGCCGGAGGGCGAGGAGGTGCGCGCCCTGGTCCTCGACGGGCTGCGGCACGCCCTGCGGCTGCCGGCGTTCTGGGGGGTCCTGGCGATCGCCTTCGTCGGGCTGGGCGTCTTCAACGGCCTGACTACCTGGATCGAGGCGATCATCCGGCCCCGCGGCCTGACCCCGGAGGACGCCGGGACGCTGGGCGCGGTGATGCTGGCGGCCGGTCTGGCCGGCGCGGTGCTGCTGCCCGCGCAGTCCGACCGGCGCCGGCGCCGCCAGCCCTTCCTGGTGCTGGCGTTCCTCGGGGCCGTGCCCGGCCTGCTCGGGCTGGCCTTCGCCCCGTCGATGCTCGGGCTGCTCGTCGGGTCGGCGGTCCTGGGCTTCTTCCTGGTCTCCGCACTGCCGATCGGGTTCCAGTACGCAGCCGAGGTCACGCATCCGACCCCCGAGGGCACGTCGAACGGCCTCATGCAGCTCTTCGGCCAGGCCTCGGTCCTCTTCGTCTACGCGATGAGCGCGCTGCGGACCGCGGACGGCTCGTTCACGCGCTCGCTGCTGGTCGCGGTCGGCCTGCTGATGGCCGCTGCGCTGGTGGCCGCGCGGCTGCCCGAGCCGAGGGAGAGCCTGGACGCGAGCGCGGCGGCGAAGCCGTCGCCCGCCCCAGCGAGCGAGGGCTGAGGGAACTCGTCGAGTGCGCCAGGCGCGATCCGCCTCGGATCTTGAGGAGTCTGACGGACCTGGCTGGACTGGGCTCAGAAGCCGAAGTCCCCGAAGCCGCCTGCGTCGAAGCCCCCACCGTCCATGCCCCCGCCACCCCAGTCGCCACCGGCGTCCCCGCCGAAGTCCGACCCGGCGTCCCCGCCGTCCCCACCGCCGGACCCGTCGTCACCCAGGCCACCGTCGGTCCCGAAGTAGTCCATGCCGGTGGGCATGTAGGCGGCGTTCATCAGCGCCGTGCCGAGCATGATGTTGCTCATCATGTACATGCCCGACGCGCCGTACCAGCCGCGCGCCCAGGGGCCGAACTCGGCGCCCGCGTCGTAGTAGGGCCGGTCGCCGTACGGGGTCTGGACCTGGCGGACGGCCGGGTCCAGACCGTCGGCGACCCAGGCCTGGCAGGCCGCACAGGCCGGCACCTCGCGCTGGACTCCTCCCTGGGGCGCCCACTGCACGTCGGCGACGGACAGGCCGTGCCGCTGGTCGAAGAAGCAGGGCGGTCGCCGGCTGGGCAGCTCACGACCCTCGCGCCGCGCAGCCAGGGTCGCCAGGGCGAACCGGCCGTCGTCGATCGAGCGGGAGACCCACTGCAAGTCGTCGGGGTGCTCGGCCACGGCGAGCAGCTCCTTGGCCGTCTCGTAGGCACCGAGCGCGGCCTCGAAGTCCTGCGCCGCGTCCGGCTCCAGCGAGGCCGGGACGGGCGTGGCGGCGACCTGGTGACCGAGCTGCGTCACGTCCTCCTCGGCGACCCGGCGCACGGCTGCCCAGCGTCGCTGGGCCAGCGCGGCGTTCTGCTCGGCGCCGGGCAGCTGCCGCGCGGGCCGACTGGCGGGGCGCGGCTTGAGCGCGAAGATGCAGAACAGAGTGAGCGCGATGAGGAAGACCATCTCCATCGCCCCACGGTAGCGGGTCGGTCGGACAGCCACGCCGTGCCGAACGGGCGGAGCCTCAGACCCGCGCTGCCGCGGCCTGCTTGGCATACGAGCGCTGGTAGATCGCGCGCATGAGCAGCACCTCGTGCAGCGGGAGCGCCTTGGGGCCGCCGAGGCCCTGCGCCCCGATCCATGCCCGTGCGCCCTTCTCCACCACCATGGCGACCGCCTCGTGGTCGTCCCCGCTGACCAGGGCGCCCTGCCCGGCCAGCAGCACGGCGTCGGCCCGCGGGATGCGCCGAGGCACGCGCGTGCGCGCGGCTACGTGGCGGCCGGTGAGCTGGGCGAGGTCGTCGAGCAGCGGCGGCAGCGGCTTGCGCAGGATCGAGAAGCGGACCGTGAACGGGGCCGCGGACAGCCACGCGATCGAGCCGTCGGCCAGCTGCACCTCGGAGAGCCAGGCCGGGTCCCACGGCTGGTCGGGATCGCCCGGCAGGTGCGAGCCCTCGTGCGGGCGATGGGTGACCACGTGCTCGGCGGCGGCCCGCTCGACCTGCGCGATGCGGACGAACGCCTCGTCCAGGTCCGCGCCCACCGTGAGGGCGCCGTGGTTGGCCATGAGGACCGCCGGGCCGTCCCCGAGCGCCCCGACGGTCGCCTCGGTCAGCTTCTTCGTGCTCGGCAGAGCGTAGGCCGCGCACGGCACCGTGCCCCAGGGCGCGGGCATCGGCCGTCGGGCCGCCGCCCAGATGGAGGCGGCCATCTGGTGAGTGTGCACGACGGCCTGGACCTGCGGCCGGCGCCGGTAGATCTCCAGGTGGACCTTGCGCTCACCGCTGGGCTTGAGCGACCCCGACCACTGCCCCGTCGCCGGGTCGAGCAGGACGATCTGGTCGGGGCCCAGCTCCGGGTACGGGATGCCGCTGGGCGTGATCGCGATCCGCCCGTCGGCCAGCCGGACGCTCAGGTTGCCCCAGGTGCGGGCGACCAGCCCCTCGGCCAGCAGTCGGCGCCCGCCCTCGACGAGGGCCTCGCGGACCTGCGCCTCGATCATCGGGCGGCCAACAGCGGCTGATGGCTGCGTGCCCCCTCGACCTGCGCCAGCACCCGGTCGAACGCGGCGATCGCCTGGTCGATCGTGGCCTCGGTGTGCGCGGCGCTGGTGTACATCCGCGAGCCGGCCAGAGTGACGACGCCCTCGGCGGTGTACGCCGCGCCCATCTGCTCCATGACGACCTTGCGCGCCTTGAGCTCGGTCATCATGCTCGGGATCCGCCACGGCTTGGCCCAGTCGACGTGGAAGTGCATCGTGCCGACGGTCTGCAGGTGCACGATCGAGCCCTGGTTGTAGGCCACGAACGGCAGGTCGTAGTACCGGATCGAGGCGCGCAGCCCGGCGGTCAGCCGGTCGCCGAGGGCGCCGGCCCGCTCGCAGGCGCCTTGCCGCTCGATCTCGGTCAGCGTGAAGTATCCGGCCGCGCTGGACAGCGGGTTGGCCGCCATGGTGCCGCCGACCAGCGCCTTCTTCTGGCCCGCCTCGATGCCCGCGCCGAGGAAGCGCATGACCTCGCGCTTGCCGCCCAGGCCGCCCGCGGAGGGGTACCCGCCGGCGACGACCTTGCCGAACACGGTCAGGTCGGGCTCGACGCCGTAGTAGCCCTGGGCGCCCGACAGGCCGATCCGGAACCCGGTGACGACCTCGTCGAAGACCAGGAGGGCACCGTACTTGTCGCACAGCTCGCGCACCCCGGCGTTGAAGTCGCGGGCCAGCGGACGGGTGCCGCTCTCCGGGCCGACCGGCTCGATGAGCACGGCCGCGGTGCCGCCGCGCAGCTTGTTGATCCGCAGCGTGCGCTCCAGGCTGTCCAGGTCGCCGGGGAAGAACTCCTGGGTGTGCCGGAAGACGTAGCGCGGCACGCCGTGCGCCTCGAGGTGCTTGCTGCCCGGGATCCGCAGGCCGTAGGCCAGCTGGTCGGACCAGCCGTGGTAGGCCCCGCCCATCTTGACGACGTTCTTGTGGCCGGTGGCAAGCCGGGCGACACGGATGGCGGCCATGCAGCCTTCGGTGCCGGAGCCCAGCATCCGGAACATGTCCACGGCCGGCATGTGCTCGGCGATGAAGCGCGCGAGCTTGAGCTCGTACTCGTGGAACAGCCCGGTCGCCGGGCCGCAGTCGCGCAGCAGCTCGACGACCTGCTCCAGCACCTCGGGTGGGTTCGAGCCCAGCACGGTCGGGCCGCCGGCCTGCAGGAAGTCCAGGTAGGTGTTGCCGTCCAGGTCGGTCAGGTGGGCGCCCTGCGCCTTGGTGATGACCAGCGGGAACGGCAGGTTGAACGCGAGGTTGTGCTGCACGCCGCCGGGGATGTACTGCGCGGCCTGCGCGGTCATCGCCTTGGACTGCTGGCAGCGCTGCTCGAAGTGCTCGTCGAGGTAGCGGTCCAGTGCGTCCTGACGCAGGTGGCGGATCGGCTGGGAGATCAGGGCGTCCAGCTCGCCGATGACGGTGGGGACGTCGGGGTATTCGGTGATGGCGAAGCCGTCGGCCATGGGGTAGCTCCTCGAATGCATGTGCTCCTCATTCTCCCACTCGCGGCGCGCGCTCCCCCGTGTTCGGCGCCCTGCGGACCCGGTCGTGACGAACGTCGCACACCGCCGCGATCGGTCACCAGCCACGCCACGCGCTCGCCGCGGCTGGCGCCCGCGGCCCACCGGCGCCGTCGAATCGCCGGGGGTCCGGAGTTCCCGCGCTCCGGCACCTCCGACCAATCCCCTCCTGACCGGCCGGACCCGGGATACTGCGCTGCTGTGAGTGCCCTGCTGCTGGCTGTCGACCTGGGCACGACCTCGATGAAGGTGTGCCTCTACGAGGTGGGCGACCAGCTGCGCGTCCGGGCCGCGACCCGCCGTGGGCTGGCCCTGCACCTGGCCGCCGACGGCACTGCCGAGCAGGACCCGCGGCAGTGGTGGGCGGCCCTGGCCAGTGCGGTCCCCGAGCTGCTCACCCTGACCGGGACCGCCGCCCGCGACATCCGCGGCCTGACGTTCTGCAGCCAGATGCAGTGCCTGGTGCTGGTCGACCGGCACAACGTCCCGGTCCGGCCCGCGCTGAGCTACCTGGACCAGCGGGCGACCCGGCGGATGCGCGCCCTGACCCGGGGCGGCCCGCGCGTCGCCGGGATCGGCACCGGCCTGCTGCTGCCCTGGCTGCGCGTCTCCGGCGGGGTGGCGGCCAGCGTCAAGGACCCGCTGTGGAAGTACCTACGGGTGGCCGACGAGGAGCCCGACGCGTTCGCCCGGGTGCACCGGTGGCTGGACGCCAAGGACTACCTGACCGCCCGCTGCACGGACCGGTTCACGATGAGCCAGGACTCGGCGTTCGCGACCTTCCTGGCCGACACCCGGCACGGCGACTGCGTCTGGAGCCCCTGGCTGGTCCAGCGGTTCGGCGTGCGCGCCGAGCACCTGCCGCGGATCGTGCCGATGGCCGAGGTCGTCGGGGAGCTGACGCCCACGGCGGCCGCCGAGCTCGGCCTGGCGCCTGGGACGCAGGTGCTGGCCGGTGGTGGCGACGCGTCGCTGATCGGCGTCGGGGCCGGGGCGGTCGGGATCGGCGACACCCATGTGTACGTGGGCACCAGCGGCTGGGTCTCCACTGTCACCGACCGGCGCATCGTGGACGCCCGCACGATGATGGCCACCGTCCCCGGCCCGCAGCCTGGCCGCTACAGCTACTTCGGCGAGCAGGAGACCTCGGGCAAGTGCTTCGAGTGGGCCGCGGACCACCTGTTCCGCGACGCCGCTCCGGAGGCCAGGGGCGCCCAGGCGGAAGCCGGCGGGGCCGGCGACGCACCGCCGACCTCCCCGGAGGACGCTCCCCCCGAGCTGATCGACCGACTGATGGCAGCCGTGGCCCAGGTGCCGGCGGGCTCGGGTGGCGTGCTGTTCGCGCCGTGGCTGCACGGCTCCCGATCGCCGTTCGAGGATCCGCACGTCCGCGGGATGTTCTTCAACGTGGGCCTGACCACCGGCCACGGCGACCTCGTGCGCTCGGTGATCGAGGGCATCACGTACAACAAGCGGCTGCTCCTGGAGGCGCAGGCGCGCAAGGTCGTCCCGTCGGCGGTCATCCGGTTCGCCGGCGGCGGGGCGGTCTCCGACGTGACCGGGCAGATCATGGCCGACGTGCTCGACCGCCCGGTCGAGGCGGTGGCCGATCCCCAGCTCGTCGGCGCGGCCGGGGCGGCGCTGGTCGCGGCCTGGGGCCTCGGCCTGGTCGACTCCCTGGAGCAGGCAGCGACGACCGTGCGAGTGCGCCGCCGGTTCGAGCCGGATCCCGCCACCCGCGCGGTGCACGACGCCAACTTCGCCGTGTTCCGCGACCTCTACCCCGCGACGAAGACCCTGTTCGCCCGGCTCAACGATCAGCACGGGCCGACCTGACCCCGCTACCCGGACCGCGCCCCTCCCCGCGAATCAGGTGCGCACGGGGTCCAGCCCGTCGAGGTGGGTCACGATCCGCCCCACGTACCACGGCAGGGGCTGGCCGGCCTCGTGGAAGCCGACGTGACCGCCGGTCCGGGTGATCGCGCGCCGCACGGGCGCGATCCGGGCCAGCTGGTCCCAGTCCACGGCGTAGTAGCTGTCGACGGTGATCATCGGGTCGTCCACGGCGTGGATCACCAGCGTGGGCACGGTGATCTCGGGCAGGAAGTGCGTGCTGGAGTTGACCGCGTAGTACTGCGCGGCGTCGCGCCACCCGTTGCGCTGCGCGGTGATGAGGTTGTCGAAGCCCATGATCGTGTTCACGTCCCGCAGCGCCGCCTGCTCCTCGGCGCTGAGCACGAGCCCGGACTCCCGGGTGTCGACCTTGAGCCGGTACACGAGGAACCGCTCGTACATGCCGAACAGCCGCTTGCGCATGTGCTCCACGCCGATCGAGAGGTCCAGCGGCGCGCTGATCGCCACGCCCGCGCGCATGGGCAGCCCGTCCAGCGGCTCGCCCAGCAGCTTCAGCGCGACGTTGCCGCCCAGCGAGAAGCCGACCACCGCCAGCCCGTCGTGCCCGTCCAGGGCGTCCAGCGCCCTGAGCACATCGCGCAGATCCGCGGAGCGACCCCCGTGGTACAGCTGCGTGCTGTGCTCGATCGAGTCCCCGACCCCGCGCAGGTCGACCCGAGCGACCATCGCGCCCGAGCGCAGCAGGCCGTACGTGGTCGCCTGCACGTAGGTCGAGTCGATCGTGCCGCCCATGCCGTGCACCACCAGCACCAGCGGCCGGCTCGGGTCGGGGTCCAGGCGCGGCCGATGCACGCGCACGGCCAGCCGGTCCCCGGAGCCGTCGGTGAGGTCCACGAGCAGCCGCTCCTCGGTGCCCACGGCCGAGAGCAGGTGCGAGCGTGGCCGGATGCGGTCGGCCAAGGTCTGCAGGTTGCCCGTCAGCCACGGGGCCATCGGGGTGTAGCGCTCGTTGATGAGATGGCTCACGGCAGGCGCAGCACCGATCGGATCGTGCGGACCACGCCGTTCTCCGTGTTCAGCGGGGCCCGGTAGCGGGCGCTGGCGGCCAGCTCGGGATGCGCGTTGGCCATGGCGAACGACCAGGTCGCCTCGGCCATCATCTCCAGGTCGTTCAGGAAGTCGCCGAACACCATCGTCTGGTCGGCGGTGATGCCCAGGGCCTCCTGGATGTGGCGGATGCCCGCGCCCTTGTCGGCGTGCGGGTCCATCACGTCCAGCCAGTGCTGGCCGGACACCACCACCTTGTGCGAGTCGTGGAACCCGGCGTACGCGGGATACGAGATCTCCTCGGCGGAGACGAAGTCGTAGATCGCGACCTTGAGGATGTCGTCGTCGACCTCGTTGAGGTCCTTCACCACCTGGAGCCGGTGGTAGTACTTGTCGACCTCGTCACGGAAGGGCGGGTCGTTGCGCTCGATGTAGGCCGAGCTCTTCCCGCACAGCACGGCGCCCACGTCGGCGCCGCCGGCGCTCAGGTCGCGGGCCACCTCGATCAGCTTCCGGGCCACCTGGCGGTCCAGCGGGTCCGAGCTCAGCTCCTTGCCCTGACGCACGACGTAGGTCCCGTTCTCGGCGATGAACACCACCTCGTCGGCGATCGGGGCGAACCGTTCGAGCAGGTTGAAGTACTGGCGGCCCGACGCGGGGCAGAACAGGATGCCGCGCTCGTCGAGCTGGTCGATCATGGGCCAGAACTCGTCGTGCAGCTGGTCCTCGTCGTCGAGCAGCGTGCCGTCCATGTCGCAGGCGATCAGCCGGATGTCGGGCACGTGGTCCAGCGCGAGCGGCTCGATCAGCGCATCGTCGGAGGCGTCGTCGGGCGGGGGCGGCGGCGCAGTCATGCTGCGCATGCTGCCAGCCCACCTGCCCAAGCGCGCGCCACGCACTCGCAGGCGCTGCACCGAACCGGTGTGACGCGTTGCGCATGATTGACGATGTCCGATTTGGGGAAGGAAGAGAGTGTGACCCCTCCGCGCCACCGGCGCAGTCACCGACATCGAGTCACCGACATAGAGTCACCGACATTGAGGAAGTTGAGCACCATGAGCTCCACCGACATCTCGCCCACCGGCCCGCCGGCCGTCGAGCCGACCGGCCCGTCTGTCATCGAGTCCACCGCGGCGTCCGCCGACGAGCCGACCAATCCCCTGCAGATGGACCCCGATCAGCTGATGCGCATGTTCAGCCGCAACTGGGGGGTGCTGCTGGCGCTGGGCATCGTCATGGGCGGCCTGGGCGTCGCCATCCTGGTCTGGCCGGGCATCACCATCGGCGTCCTCGCGATCCTGACCGGCATCGCCATGATCGTCAGCGGCATCTTCTCGCTGGTGGGCTCGTTCACCGCCCCCGACAACGGCACCGGCACGCGCGTGCTGATGGCGATCTCCGGCGCCCTGTCGATCATCATCGGCTTCGTCGCCTTCCAGAGCATCACGCACGCCGTGGTCATCCTCGCCGTGCTCACCGGCATCAGCTGGCTGATCCGCGGCATCCTCGAGCTGGTGGCCGGCATCGGCTCCCCGGGCCAGAAGGGCCGCGGGCTGATGATCGCCCTGGGCGTCCTGTCCCTGATCGGCGGCGTCGCGGTCCTGGTGTGGCCGGGCGTCACGCTGCTGGTGCTGGCCGTGTTCACCGGCGTCTGGCTGCTGATCTTCGCGGTCCTGCAGATCGTCGCGTCGTTCAAGCTGCGCAAGATGGCCCAGGAGGAGGCCCCCGTCGCCGCCTGAACCCCTGCACCCTGAGACCCCCGCACCGGAACCATTCGGTTCCCAGGGGGAGAGCACTCGAACCGCCGTCCCGCGACTCCCGCGGGGCGGCGGTTCGCCGTGGCCGCCCGGTCCCCGGTCCGGTGCAGCCCGTCAGGCGATGGCGCGGTCCTTCGGTGCCCGGCCGTCGTGGAGTGCGATCGCCGTGCGCATCGCGGACCGGGCGCGCTTGCGGTCCCCGGCCCAGTCGTAGGCGACGGACAGCTCGAACCAGCGCGGCCAGTCGTCCGGATCCGCCTCCAGCCGGGTGCGCACCTGCGCGAACCGGGCGTCGGCCGCCCCGGTCTCGGGTCGCCCGGACGGGCGCCGAGGCAGGTCGTCGAGGGGCAGCTCGCCGCGGGCCGCCAGCTCCTCGCCCAGGCGCTGAGTCGCGCTGCCGAACTGCCATTCGCGCCACAGCGCCCAGGCGCCGATGACCGGCAAGAGCAGCACGGCCAGACCCAGCAGGACCGGCCCGAAGCCGCCCGCGGAGATGAGCAGGAGCCCGCGCCAGCCCACGGCCACGAGGTAGAACACCAGCGCCCCGGCCAGGATCGCCGCCCCAGTCCGTGTCCTCATCGCGGCCGGACCGGGCGGGTCACGAGAGGCCGAGCAGGTCGTCGATGCCGACCGTCAGCCCGGGCCGGGCCTGCACGTGCCGCACCGCCAGCAGGACCCCGGGCATGAACGAGGCGCGGTCGAACGAGTCGTGGCGCAGAGTCAGGGTCTCCCCCGGCCCTCCGAGCAGGACCTCCTGGTGCGCGACCAGGCCTTCGAGTCGGACGGCGTGCACGCGCACGCCGGAGACGTCGGCGCCGCGCGCACCGGGGAGCTCGTCGGTGGTCGCGTCCGGCATGTCCGGCGAGTCGGCCTGCGCGCGGGCTGCCGCCACCAGCTCCGCCGTGCGGCGCGCGGTCCCCGAGGGGGCGTCGGCTTTGCGCGGATGGTGCAGCTCGACGATCTCGACGGAGTCGAAGTGCGCAGCCGCTTCGGCGGCGAAGCGCATCATGAGGACAGCGCCGATCCCGAAGTTGGGGGCGATGATCGCGCCGACCTCGGGCTTCTCGGCCAGCCAGGCGCGCACCTGCGCCAGCCGAGCGTCGTCGAACCCGGTCGTGCCCACGACAGGGTGGATCCCGGCCCCGATCAGGTACTCCAGGGACTCCATCACCGTCGAGGGATGCGTGAAGTCCACGACCACCTGCGCGCCGGCGTCGGCGAAGTCAGTGAGCTCGTCGCCCACGTCGAGGCTGGCGACCAGCTCCAGGTCAGGGGCCTCGTACACCGCCTTGACCACCTCGGAACCCATGCGCCCTCTGGCGCCCAGCACACCTACCCGAAGAGCCACGCGGGCATTGTCCCCCACGCCCGACCGCACCCGCACCGCAAGCCCGGGTGTGGGGCGTCCGCTACAGAGCGAACGCGCGGTCCTCGTCGAACGGGCCCACCACGGTGAGTGCCCTTGGGGCGGCCAGGATCGCCGCGGCGTCCCGGGCGATGTCCTCGCCGGTCAGCGCGTCGATCCGGGCGATCCGCTCATCGAGGCTGGGCAGCTCGCCCAGGATCAGGTCCCCGGTGGCCAGTCGGCTCATCCGCGAGGCGGAGTCCTCCAGCCCGAGCACGAGCGAGGCGCGGGCCTGGCCCTTGCCGCGCTCCAGCTCCTCGTCGGTCACGCCGTTCGCGGCGACATCGGCCAGCTCGGCCAGGGCCAGCTCAAGCACTTGGTCGGCCTTGGCCGGCAGGCAGCCGGCGTAGGCGCCGAAGGTGCCCGCGTCCGCATACCCGGTGGAGAACGCGTAGACGGAGTACGCCAGTCCGCGCTGCTCGCGGATGTGCTGGAAGAGCCGCGAGGACATGCCGCCGCCCAGGATCGTGGAGAGGATCCCCAGCGAGTAGCGCCGCGGGTCGTGGCGGGCCACCCCGGGCACGCCCAGCACCAGGTGCGCCTGCTCGGTCTGCCGTGGCACGACCCGGACGCCGCCGCGCGTGGGCACGGCCACGAGCCCGCATCCCACCCCAGCGTCGGTCGAGTCGAGCCGGACCTCTCCACCGCGGGTCAGCCCCGCGCCGGACGAGCCCGGTCGGCTGGCCTCTCCGCGCCCGGCCCCGGGGCCGACGCCGGTGCGGGGCGAGTCCGGGCGGACGCCCAGATCCCCCAGCCACCCAGCCGAGGTGAACGCCCGACCGACCAGGGTCACGACCTCGTCGTGGTCCAGGTCGCCGGCCGCCGCGACCACGATCGACTCGGGCCGGTAGCGCTGCTGGTAGAACGACGCGATCGCGTCGCGGGTGATGGCCTCGATCGTCTCCTGAGTCCCCAGGATCGAGCGGCCCAGCTCGGTGTCGCCGAACAGCCCGGTCAGGAACTCATCGTGCGCGAGGTCGGAGGGATCGTCGTCACGCATGGCGATCTCCTCCAGGATCACCCCGCGCTCGGCCTCCACGTCCTGCGGTCGCAGCAGCGCCGAGGTGACGATGTCGCCGACCACGTCGATCGCCAGCGGCAGGTCCTTGCCCAGGACCCGCGCGTAGTAGCAGGTCTGCTCCTTGGAGGTGAACGCGTTCATGTCCCCGCCGACGGCGTCCATCAGCGCGGAGATCTCCAGCGCCTCTCGCCGCCGCGTCGCCTTGAACAGCAGATGCTCCAGGTAGTGCGCCGAGCCCATCTGCGCGTGGGACTCGTCGCGCGAGCCGACGCCGACCCAGATCCCGAACGCCGCGGAGCGCACGCCCTGCATCCGCTCGGTGATGACCCGCAGCCCCCCGGGCAGCACCGTCCGGCGGACCAGACCGCCCTGCTCGGGGGTGAGCAGACAGACCGTGGAGCCGGGCTCCTGGTCAGGATCGATCGACCAAGAACCCGGCTCCACACTGGTCATCTCAGGCGTTCGCCCCGGCCTCGGCGGGCGCGTCCGAACCAGCAGCGCCCTCGATCACCGGCATCAGGGAGAGCTTCCCGCGCGGGTCGACCTCCTTGATCTCCACCAGGATCTTCTGCCCCACCTGGGCGACCTCCTCGACGTTGTCGATGCGCCGCTTGCCGGGGGCCAGCTTCTTCAGCTCGCTGATGTGCAGCAGGCCGTCTTTGCCCGGGAGCAGGGAGACGAACGCGCCGAACGTCGTGGTCTTGACCACGGTGCCCAGGTAGCGCTCGCCGACCTCGGGCATCGTCGGGTTGGCGATCGCGTTGATCGCGGCCCGCGCGGCCTCGGCCGAGTCGCCGTTGGTGGCGCCGATGTAGATCGTGCCGTCGTCCTGGATGGTGATGTCGGCGCCGGTGTCGTCCTGGATCGTGTTGATCATCTTGCCCTTGGGCCCGATCACCTCGCCGATCTTGTCCACCGGGATCTGGATCGAGATGATCCGCGGGGCCAGCAGCGACATCTCGTCCGGGCGGTCGATGGCCTCGGCCATGACCTCCAGGATCGTCATGCGCGCGTCGCGGGCCTGGGTCAGCGCCCCGGCCAGCACCGAGGCGGGGATGCCGTCGAGCTTGGTGTCCAGCTGCAGCGCGGTCACGAACTCCTGGGTGCCGGCGACCTTGAAGTCCATGTCGCCGTAGGCGTCCTCGGCGCCGAGGATGTCGGTGAGCGCGACGTACCGGGTCTCGCCGTCGACCTGGTCGGAGACCAGGCCCATCGCGATGCCGGCGACCGGCGCCTTCAGCGGCACGCCCGCGTTGAGCAGCGACAGTGTCGAGGCGCAGACCGAGCCCATCGAGGTCGAGCCGTTGGAGCCCAGCGCCTCGGAGACCTGGCGGATCGCGTAGGGGAACTCCTCCTTGCTGGGCAGGACCGGGACCAGCGCCCGCTCCGCCAGCGCGCCGTGCCCGATCTCGCGGCGCTTGGGCGAGCCCACGCGGCCGGTCTCGCCGGTGCTGTACGGCGGGAAGTTGTAGTTGTGCATGTAGCGCTTGCGCGTCTCGGGCGAGAGCGTGTCCAGCTGCTGCTCCATCTTGAGCATGTTCAGCGTGGTGACGCCCATGATCTGGGTCTCGCCGCGCTCGAACAGCGCTGAGCCGTGCGCCCGCGGGACGACCTCGACCTCGGCCGACAGCGGCCGGATGTCGGTCAGCCCGCGCCCGTCGATGCGGACCTCGTCGCGCAGGATGCGCTGGCGGACCAGCTTCTTGGTCAGCGCGCGCAGGGCCCCGCTGATCTCGCCGTCCCGGCCGGCGAACTGCTCGGCCAGCCGCTCGGCGGCGATCCCCTTGACCTTGTCCAGCTGGCTCTCGCGCTCCTGCTTGTCGGCGATGGTCAGCGCGACGGCCAGCTCGTCGCTGACCGCGGCCTGCACCGCCTCGAACGCGTCGGGCTGGTACTCCAGGAACACCGGGTACGGGCGGGTCTCCTTGGCCGCGGTGGCGGCCAGCTCGGCCTGCGCCACGCACAGGGTCCGGATGAAGCCCTTGGCCGCCTCCAGGCCTTCGGCGACCACCGTCTCGGTCGGCGCGGTCGCCCCGCCCCGGACCAGCTCGATGGTGGCGGTGGTGGCCTCGGCCTCGACCATCATGATCGCGACGTCGTCGCCGACGATCCGCCCGGCCACGACCATGTCGAACACGGCCGACTCCAGCTCCTGGTGGGTCGGGAAGGCGACCCACTGGCCGCCGATCAGCGCGACGCGCACCCCGCCGATCGGACCGGAGAACGGCAGCCCGGCCAGCTGGGTGGACATCGACGCGGCGTTGATGGCGACCACGTCGTAGAGGTGCGCCGGGTTCAGGCTCATGACCGTGACGACCACCTGGACCTCGTTGCGCAGGCCCTTGACGAAGCTGGGGCGCAGCGGGCGGTCGATCAGCCGGCAGGTGAGGATCGCGTCCTCGCTGGGCCGGCCCTCGCGGCGGAAGAACGAGCCGGGGATGCGCCCGGCGGCGTACATCCGCTCCTCGACGTCGACGGTCAGCGGGAAGAAGTCGAAGTGCTCCTTGGGGTGCTTGCCGGCGGTGGTGGCCGCCAGCAGCATCGTGTCGTCGTCCAGGTAGGCCACGGCCGAGCCGGCGGCCTGGCGGGCCAGCCGGCCGGCCTCGAAGCGGATGGTGCGGGTGCCGTAGGCGCCGTTGTCGATGACGGCCTGCGACGAATGGATCTCGGGACCCTCCATGGGTGCCCTCCTCTGAGGTGAGTGTCAGCGAGGGTCCGCCCGAGGCCGGGTCTTGGATAGAAGTCCACGGGGCACGCGCCCGGCGCTGCGCGCCGAACGGGCTCCGGGAACCACCACCGCAAGACCAGCGTGGGGCGGCCCTCGTCGGTCAGGTGCGCGACCTGGGGAACGACCGCGACGGTCGCCTCCGGGTGCGCATCGAGGGCGGCACGCGCGGTTGCGACGTGCCGCCCTCGATGGTCAGCGCCGGATGCCGAGTCGCTCGATGAGCGAGCGGTAGCGCTCGATGTCGGTGGCCTGCAGGTACTTGAGCAGGCGCCGGCGCTGCCCCACCAGCAGGAGGAGGCCGCGGCGGCTGTGGTGGTCGTGCTTGTGGGTCTTCAGGTGCTCGGTGAGCTCGCGAATCCGGGTGGTCAGCAGGGCGACCTGGACCTCCGGGCTGCCGGTGTCACCGGGCTTGGTCGCGTACTCCTCGATGATGGACTGCTTGGTCTGGGTGTCCAAGGACATGGATGCTTTGATTCCTCTCGGGCGCGTATTCCACCAGCGGCCAGGTCGAGTGCCCCGTGTCCAGTGCTCCGAGCGGGTGCTGGGAGGGCCGGCGAGGGTCATGCGTCAACCGGCGGTTCCGATCGGGCTGGTGCCAGTCACGGTCCGCGGGGCGCCCGCCCCGAGGCCGTCGCCCACCATCATACCAGAGGGGCGCCAGGCCCCTGGCGGAACGACTGCCCGGCAGCGGGGCGCGGACTGTCCCTATGGCAAGGCAAGTACTCGGTTGTCCCCACCCATGTCCCCCGTCATTCTGCGTCCGCCAGAAGGACAACGTGGCGCCCCTCGCGAGTACGATCCGACGAAGCGTCGTCTGTCGCCCGTGTGGCATCTGGGAGGAACTGTGTTCAAGTCTACGCGAGGACTGTTCGGATCCGAAGGCGGCGCGACGCGCAGTTGGCTGGCCGGCGCCACCTCGGTCGCGTTGATCGTCGGCACGGTGGCCCTCCCAGCCATGGCGGCCGACCCGTCACCGGACCCGAGCGTCAGCGCCTTGGCCAGCGACCCCGCGGAGGCCACCCCGGACACCACGAGCGAGTCGTCGCCGGAGGCGACCGACTCGGCCAGCCCGGACGCCACGGAGTCCAGCAAGCCCACCGCGCCCGAGGCGACCGACGACACTGCGTCGGACGGCGCGTCGGACGCGACCGACCAGTCCTCCTCCCCCTCCGCCTCCGACGACGAATCCGAGAGCGCCGAGCCCACCGACGATGCCAGCGCCCCCGAGAGCGCGCCAGCGTCCGACGCGGACGACCAGCCCGGCGCCATCTCGCCACTGTCCATCCCAGACCCGGGTCCGACGCAATCGGTGATCAGCGTGCGAGTCGGCGCCGACCGAGTGGCCATCCGGGAGGTGACCCCCCTGGCGGGTGTGGTCCTCGGCCTCTTCACGGCCGAGACCGGCGGCACGCAGTTCGGCGCGTCCTGCACGTCCGACCCCGACGGCGACTGCAACTTCATCGTCCCGAACACCAATGTGACTCAGGCGAACGGTGGCAATCAAGGCCGCCAGTTCTGGGTCCGGCAGATCGCCGGGGCAGGCAGCTCGCCGACCGGCTTCCTCGCCAACCCGGCTTTGCGCACCGGCGACGCCTTCGGCAACCAGAACGCGTCGACCGCCTACAGCTTCCAGACCCCAGGAATGCAGGCCGGCACGCGGTACGAGTCAACGCGCGCCGACGGCTTCATGGTGGGCACCGGCGCGACCACCGCCAAGGCCTCCAGCGGGATCTGGCAGCAGTCGCGCGTCAACCCCGCAGCGCCCCAGCAGTGCGGACTGGACGTGGCTCTGGTCCTGGACATCTCGGGCTCGGTCGGTGCGCAGCTTCCCAACCTCAAGGCAGCCGCCGACACCCTGGTGAACTCCCTGGTCGGGACCCCGTCGCGCATGTCGCTGTTCTCGTTCGCCGCCAACTCGCCGGGCAACAACGCGCAGAACTACCCGGCGCTGACTCCGGTCGCGACCCAGCCGCAGGCGGACGCCATGAAGGCGCGGTACGCGGACTGGAACTCCGCCGGCGGCACCAACTGGGACCGCGGCCTGTCGGTCGTCGGCTCGGTCACGAACGCGAACGTGCCTGACGTCGTGGTGGTCGTCACCGACGGCAACCCGACGAACTACGCGACCAGCCCGGTGGAGGGCAACAGCAGCAACAACCGGCTGCGCGAGGTGGAGAACGCCATCTACTCCGCGAACCTGATCAAGTCGCGCGGCGCCCGAGTCCTGGCCATCGGCGTGGGCTCCGGTGCCACCGGGGTCATCACCAGGCTGAACCTGGCCGCCATCACCGGCCCGACCCTCTACAACGGCAGCAACGGCGCGGTCGCCGACTACTTCCAGACGAACGACTACCCGAGCGCCGGCAACGCACTGCGCCAACTGGCGCTCGGCAACTGCGTCGGCTCGATCTCGGTGGTCAAGCAGGTCGTTCCCTCGACCGCCCCTGAGGGAAGCATCACGGGTGCGCAGCCGGCCGGTGGCTGGGAGTTCACCGGCAGCAATCCCGCCAACGGGATCTCGTTCGAGGCCCCGGTGAGCCGCACCACCGACGTCGACACCGGCGCGGCGAACTTCCCGCTCGACTTCCCCGGCGGCGTCACGAGCGGCAACGTCACCCTGACCGAGACCCCTCAGACCGGGTACACGCTCCAGCCGGTCGGCGGCAGCAACGCGGTCTGCACGAACCTGAACACGAACGCCGGGGTCCCGGTGACCAACGTGGCCGACGGGTTCACCGTGAGCGCCTCGTCGACTGACCCGATCAGCTGCACCGTCTACAACCGGGCACCGAACCCGCTGGCGTCGGTCGTGCTGGACAAGCAGTGGGTGATCGACGGCACGACCTACAACGACGGCCAGCAGCCTGACGCCTTCCAGGCCACGGGCCAGATCGACGGCGACGACCAGCCGTGGGGCGCCCCGAAGACCGGCCTGGAGGCCAACACTCCGGTCGAGTTGAGCGAGACGATCGAGGATCTCCCCCAGCGGTGCACGCTGACGTCGAACCGACTCACGCAGGCCAATGGTGCGACGGTCGATCTGGCCCTGCCGGCCACGCAGACTCTGCAGCCCGGCGAGAACTCCTACCGGATCACCAACGTCATCACCTGCTCGACGGTGCTCGAGCTGGTCAAGGACGTGCGCTTCGGCACCGCCGACCCCGCGTCCTGGAACCTCTCGGCAACCGCGGATTCCGGTGCTCTGCCCGGCCCCGCGGGAACGACGGGAGTCATCGCCGAGGTCACCCCGAGCGTCCAGTACGTCTTGGCGGAGTCCGACGGCCCCCTCGAGTACGCCCAGTTCACCGACCCGAACGCGGTCCTCGCCCCTGGCTCGACCGGCAGCTGGGACTGCCAGCAGATCGACGAGGACGGCGGGGTCATCACCACCGACCCGGACGGCCTCAACGGTGCCGTCAATGTGCCGATCGGCTCGCACATGCGCTGCACCGCCCTGAACCAGACCGCCCAGCTGCGCCTGGTCAAGGAGGTCGTCAACGACAACGGCGGAACCGCGGTGCCCAGCGACTGGATGCTGCACGCGACCCCGGTCGGCGGTCCGAACGGGCTGGCCACCGTGAACCGTGCCGGCGCGAGTGCGGACACGGCCCAGTACGTCCCGGTCCGGCCCGGCGTCCAGTACGACCTGTCCGAGACCGATGGTCCGGCCGGCTACACCAATACCCTCATCGAGTGCGTGAACGGTGACGCGACGACCCAGACGGGCAACATCACGCTGGCCCCTGGCGACCAGGCCACGTGTCGGTTCGTGAACGACGACGTGCCCGGCGTGCCGGGCCTGGAGAAGACCGCGGACGTCACCGTGGTCGACAGCCCAGGCACGGTCAACTACACGCTGACCCTGACCAACACCGGCGGCCAGTCGCTGACCGGCCCGCTGGTCGACGTCCTGCCCGACGGGGTCACGTTCGACTCGGTGACCGGCTCCACGCCGGCGCCGACCTCGGTCGTCGGCCA
>CAYQMN010000001.1:186207-295177 GCA_964418695.1 uncultured Bifidobacteriaceae bacterium
TCACGTTCGACTCGGTGACCGGCTCCACGCCGGCGCCGACCTCGGTCGTCGGCCAGACGGTCACGTGGAACTCGGTCACGGTGGCCGCTGGTGCGACCGTCACCTACACCTACCAGGTCGACGTGGCCGCGGGCATCGCGGGCGGCGCCACGCTGACCAACGACGCGACCTGGCAGGAGCTGCGCGACGACGTCACGGTCACGGTCCGCGAGCCGGAGCCGGGCCTGGAGAAGACCGCGGCCGAGACCGTGGTCGACAGCCCAGGCACGGTCAACTACACCCTGACCCTGACCAACACCGGCGGCTCGGACGCCACCGGCCCGCTGGTCGACGTGCTCCCCGACGGGATCACGTTCGACTCGGTGACCGGCTCCACGCCGGCGCCGACCTCGGTCGTCGGCCAGACCGTCACCTGGAACTCGGTCACGGTGGCACCTGGTGCGACCGTCACCTACACCTACCTGGTCAACGTCGCCGCGGGCATCGCGGGCGGCGCCACGCTGACCAACGACGCGACCTGGCTGGATCTGCAGGACGACGCCACCGTCACGGTCCGCGAACCGGATCCGGGCCTGGAGAAGACCGCGGACGTCACCGTGGTCACCAGCCCGGGGGAGGTCAACTACACGCTGACCCTGACCAACACCGGCGGCTCGAGCTCCACCGGCGCGCTGGTCGACTTCCTGCCCGACGGGATCACGTTCAACTCGGCCACCAACGGCACCCCGGCGCCGGACGACATCAGCGCCGACGGTCGGACCCTCACCTGGAACTCGGTCACAGTCGCACCTGGTGCGACCGTCACCTACACCTACCGGGTCAACGTCGCGCCGGACCTCGCCGACCAGACCACGCTGACCAACGACGCCAGCTGGCAGGAGCTGCGCGACGACGTCACCGTCACCGTGCAGGCTCCGATCCCCGGGCTGGAGAAGACCGCGGACGTGACCGAGGTCAACAGCCCAGGGCAGGTCAACTACACCCTGACCCTGACCAACACCGGCAGCATCGACGCGGTCGGCCCGCTGGTCGACGTGCTCCCCGACGGGATCACGTTCGCCTCGGCCACCAACGGCACCCCGGCGCCGGACGACATCAGCGCCGACGGTCGGACCCTCACCTGGAACTCGGTCACAGTCGCACCTGGTGCGACCGTCACCTACACCTACCGGGTCAACGTCGCCGCGGGCATCGCGGGCGGCACCGCGCTGACCAACGACGCGACCTGGCTGGATCTGCGCGACGACGTCACCGTCACGGTTCCCCCGTCGGAGCCGGGCCTGGAGAAGACCGCGGACGTCACCGAGGTCACCAGCCCGGGGCAGGTCAACTACACGCTGACCCTGACCAACACCGGCGGCTCGGACGCCACCGGCCCGCTGGTCGACGAGCTGCCCGCGGGGGTCACGTTCGACTCGGTGACCGGCTCCACGCCGGCGCCGACCTCGGTCGTCGGCCAGATCGTGACGTGGAACTCGGTCACGGTGGCACCGGGCCAGACGCTGACCTTCACCTACCTGGTGAACGTCGCGCCGAACCTCGCCGACCAGACTCAGCTGACCAACGACGCCACCTGGCAGGACCTGCAGGACGACGTCACCGTCACGGTCGATCAGCCGCCGGTTCCGGCAGTCTCCAAGATCGCCACTCGCGGCAACGGCTCCCTGGTCGACACGGACAGGGTGCGGCCCGGCGACGTGCTCACCTACCGGGTGACGGCCAGCAACACGGCCCCAGCCGGGTCGGCGCTGCTCTCCGGCACTCTGGTCGACACACCCGACCTGGCCTACGTCTCGGTCCCGACCGCCATCTCCGACGGCGGCGTGTGGAACGGAACCACGATCACGTGGCCGGTCACCGACCTGGCCGGTGGCGCGTCGGTGACCTTCACCTACCAGGTGACGGTCAACGCCGACGCCCCCGAGGGCGGCTCGGTCGACGACCACGTCGTCCTCCAGACCCTGTTCGGCAACCCGGAGGACACCACCACCAACCCGATCGACGGCCTGCCGGTCATCCAGGCCAGCAAGACGGCGTCGCCGTCGATCGTGCCGGCAGCCGGTGGTGACGTCACCTACACGGTTCGGATCACGAATCTGAGCCCGGAGACGGTGTGGCTGAACAGCCTGGTGGACGACCTGTTCGGGAACCTGGACGGTGAGGGCACGTGCGCTGTGACCCCCCCGGTGGAGCTGGCCCCGAACAACACCACCGATGACACCGACGTCTACTCGTGCACCTTCGTCAGGCACCTGACCCAGGCCGACCCCGGCGTGGATGATGCGGGCCTGCACACCAACACGGTCACCGGCATCGCCGAGGATGCCGATGGGAACGAGGCCAGCGACGACGATCCGGCCACGGTCGGGTTCACCGATCTGGTGAAGACCGTCGACCCGAGCGTGGTCGAGGACGGTGAGAACGCCACCTACACCGTGACGTTGACCAACACCGGCACGACCGCGGTCGTCTCGGACCTGGTGGACGATCTGCCGGAGGGGGTCACCTATGTGGCCGACTCCGCCCTTCCGGTCGAACCGACCAGTGTGGTCGACAACCCCGACCCGAACATCAGCCAGACCCTGACCTGGGCGGACGTCTTCCTGGCTGGCGGTGAGTCGCGGACCTTCCGGTACACGGTGCACCTGGCCGAGAACCTCATCGACCGCACCACCCTGGTGAACGACGCCACATGGGCCGGCTCGGACGACAACGCGACCGTCACCGTCGACAACCCCGCCGAACCGGGCCTGGAGAAGGCTGCGGACGTGACCGAGGTCACCAGCCCGGGGCAGGTCAACTACACGCTGACCCTGACCAACACCGGCGGCTCGGACGCCACCGGCCCGCTGGTCGACGAGCTGCCCGCGGGGGTCACGTTCGACTCGGTGACCGGCTCCACGCCGGCGCCGACCTCGGTCGTCGGCCAGATCGTGACGTGGAACTCGGTCACGGTGGCACCGGGCCAGACGCTGACCTTCACCTACCTGGTGAACGTCGCGCCGAACCTCGCCGACCAGACTCAGCTGACCAACGACGCCACCTGGCAGGACCTGCAGGACGACGTCACCGTCACGGTCGATCAGCCGCCGGTTCCGGCAGTCTCCAAGATCGCCACTCGCGGCAACGGCTCCCTGGTCGACACGGACAGGGTGCGGCCCGGCGACGTGCTCACCTACCGGGTGACGGCCAGCAACACGGCCCCAGCCGGGTCGGCGCTGCTCTCCGGCACTCTGGTCGACACACCCGACCTGGCCTACGTCTCGGTCCCGACCGCCATCTCCGACGGCGGCGTGTGGAACGGAACCACGATCACGTGGCCGGTCACCGACCTGGCCGGTGGCGCGTCGGTGACCTTCACCTACCAGGTGACGGTCAACGCCGACGCCCCCGAGGGCGGCTCGGTCGACGACCACGTCGTCCTCCAGACCCTGTTCGGCAACCCGGAGGACACCACCACCAACCCGATCGACGGCCTGCCCACCATCCAGGTGGACAAGACCGCCGACCCGGCCACGGTGCCCGCCGCCGGCGGTGACGTCACGTACACCATCGTCGTGACCAACCTCAGCCCGGAGACGGTCTGGCTGAACAGCCTCGTCGACGACAAGTTCGGCGACCTGAACGGCCAGGGCACGTGCGATGTCGCCACCCCGGTCGAGCTGGCTGCTACCAACACCACCGACGACCTCGACACCTACACATGCACCTTCACCGTGCACCTGGCCGAGGACTCGGCGGGTGTCGAGGAGGGCCAGCACGTCAACGTCGTCACGGCGACCGCCGAGGACGCCGACGGCAACCCGGCCACTGACGACGACGACGCCGTGGTCGGCTTCACCAAGCTGGAGAAGTCGGTCGACCCGGCCGAGGTCCGCGACGGTGAGAACGCCACCTACACCGTGACCCTCACCAACACCGGCACGGTCGCGGTCCCCTCCGACCTCGTGGACAACCTGCCGGTCGGGGTCACCTACGTGGCCGGCTCGGCCACCCCGGACGAGCCCAGCACCGTGGTGGACAACCCGAACACCAGCCAGACGCTCACCTGGACGGGCGTCACTCTGGCCGGCGGCGCCTCGGTCACCTACACCTACGTGGTGCGCTTGGCCGAGAACCTCATCGACCGCACCACCCTGGTGAACGACGCCACATGGGCCGGCTCGGACGACAACGCGACCGTCACCGTCGACAACCCCGCTGAGCCGGGCCTGGAGAAGGCCGCGGACCGCGAGGAGGCGCTCCCCGGCGGGCAGGTGAACTACACGCTGACCCTGACCAACACCGGCGGCGCACCGTCCTCCGGCGCGCTGGTCGACGTGCTGCCCGAGGGCATCACCTTCCAGGCGGTCACTGGGGAGACCCCCCAGCCCGACTCCGTCAGCGACGACGGTCGGACCCTCACCTGGGACAGCGTCACCGTCCAGCCTCTGGAGACGGTCACGTTCACCTACGTGGTGGACGTCGATCCCAGCGTCCCCGACGACACCCAGCTGACCAACGACGCCACCTGGCAGGAGCTGCAGGCTCACGCCACAGTCACCGTCCGCGTCCCGGGTCTGGAGAAGGAGGCCAACCCGCCGGCAGGCACCGGCGTCGAGGCTGGTGACACCATCACCTACACGGTGACCGTCTCCAACCCGCTGCGCCGGGAGGTCACCGGACAGACGCTGCGGGACACGCTGCCCGCCAACGTGACCCTGGACGAGTCCTCGATCACGCCGGCCGGCACCTTCACGGCCTCCGACAGCGAGGCGTCCGCCGGCACCATCGAGTGGACGTTCGACCTGCCGGCAGCCACGCTGGACGGTGAGACTCTGGTGCGGGGCAGCGCGACGTTCACCTACACCGTGACCGTCGATGCTGGATTCGGCGAACCCACCGCGGAGCCCGCGACGATCCTGGTCAACCGGGCCGAGTGGGTTCAGACGAGGCTGGTCGACATCACCGAGCATCCGGTGAAGGCCATGGACGCCGACTTCTCCGGCTTCTGTGTCGGGACTGCGCCCTTCTACGAGTTCAACGTGTTCACCCAGCACCACGAGCTGTTCGACTCGCAGGACGGCTCGATCGACTGGTACCACGCCAACGACCAGGGCCAGCCGATCGACGCCAACGGCAACCCGACCGATGACCCGGCGGAGTTCGTGCCGGCCATCAATGAGGAGACCGGCCAGCCGGTCAGGGCGACCTTCACCCTCGATGCCAACGGCGAGTACCACTCCGGCAACATCCTGTGGCCGGGTGCCGTGGTGGACGCCAACGGCAATGCCATCGACTGGCCGGGCTGGGAGCCCGTGAACGGGGGCTGGGTCCAGGTGAACGACGGCGGCGTGCGTGAGCGCGCAGTGGTCGTGATCACCGTGAACCCGGCGGTCGGCGGCATCGTGGCCTACCCGCCGGCGGCCTCCCCCTGCGCCAACCCGCCGGGAGTCGTCACGATGGACAAGACCGCAGACCCCGCCGAGGGCACCACGGTCAAGGTCGGTGACACGATCACCTACTCGATCGAGGTGAGGAACACGGGCGGCAGCACGTTCACCGGTCCGCTCACCGACGATCTGCCCACCGGGTTCACGCTCGACGAGTCGAGCATCAGTGACAGCGGAACCGTCAGCGGCAGCACCATCACGTGGAACCTGACGCTGGCGGCCGGGGAGACGATCACGGTCACCTACTCCGGCACCGTCAACAAGAGCGCCAAGGACGAGCTGGTCAACACCGCGACGCTCACCACGCCGGAGGGCCCGATCACCGATCAGACCCGGCACCCGGTGAAGGGCGGCACCCCGCCGCTCGCGCACACCGGCGCCGACGCGGTGTCGCCGATCCTCCTGGCGGCTCTGCTGACGATCCTCGGTGGCACGCTGCTCATCACCTGGGGGCGGCGCCGCCGCCACGGGTGACGCCCAGCCGGTGAGCTGAATCCGGCAGCAGGAGAGGCCCGGTCCCGGGACAACGGGACCGGGCCTCTCCGCGGTTGGGGGTGAGCGGCTGCGCTGGGCTGATCGGTGCGCCAGCGTCGGTCTGTGGCGACCCTGCGCCTCCTAGGGCAGCAGGCGGGCGCGAGTGCGGGCCACGTCGTCGTGCATCTGGGCGACCAGCTCCTCGACAGTGTCGAAGCGGTGCATCCCGCGCACTCGGTCGACCAGATCGAGGTGCAGCGCGGACCCGTACAGGTCCAGTGCGGGCTGGGCGTCCAGCAGGTACGCCTCGACGCGGCGCGTGGTGCCGTCGAAGGTCGGATTGGTGCCGACCGAGATCGCCGCGGCCCACTCCCGCTCCGGTCCGCCCGGGCGCGACGCCCACCCGGCATAGACCCCGTCGGCCGGCAGCGCCAACTCGGGCGCGCAGTTCAGGTTCGCGGTCGGGAAGCCCAGGTCACGACCCCGGGCATCGCCGGTCACGACCGGGCCCGAGAGCCGATGCGGGTGCCCGAGCGCCCGCGCGGCGGCGGCCACCTCACCGGCCGCCACCAGCTCGCGGATGACCGTCGAGGAGCACACCGGGCCGCCGGTCCAACCGGCCAGGTCGACGACCGTCACGGAGAAGTCGAGGTCCGCACCCAGGTCGCCCAGCATCGCGACGTCGCCGGCCGCCCGGTGCCCGAACCGGAAGTTGCGCCCGACCAGGACGTGCGCGGCGTGCATCGGGTCGCGCAGGACGAATCGGGCGAAGTCCGCCGCGGTCTGCGCCGACAGCTCGCGGGTGAAGGGAAGCACGAGCGTCCCGGCCAGCCCGGCCGCCTCGAAGAGCTCCAAGCGCCGAGGCAGCGAGGCCAGCATCGGCGGGGCCAGCTCGGGGCGCAGCACCCGCATCGGGTGCGGGTCGAACGTGACCGCAACCGGCAGCAGGCCCACCTCGCGTCGCGCCACCACCTGGTCGATCAGAATGCGGTGCCCGCGGTGCACGCCGTCGAAGGTGCCGACCGTCAGGGCGGTCCGGGGAAGGTCGTCGGGCACCTCGGCCGGTCCGGTCCACACGTGCATGCGCGTACGATCCCACGGCCCGGCGGCTGGCCGGAAATGGGGCTCTCCGGGCGCAACCGTGGGCGGGCCTGCGCGCCTGATCGGGCTTGCGCGGCTGACCGGCCCTTCGTGCACGAAGAACAGGGAACCGACTGAAGGTGCGTCCTACACTCGCGGGCATGACCAGTACCGACGACGCCCCGCGAGCCGACGCGCCGACCGCCGATCCGACCGCCCTGACTCCGACGCCAGTGCGTCGGCGCGCCGCGATGGACGCCGACCTGGTGGCCTGGCTGGGCAAGGACTGGGATCCGGCGCCCGCGATGCCGCATCCGGCGTTGACCAGCGGGATCGCCCCCTGGACCGTCCAGCGCCGGGCGCAGCTGTCCGCGCGCTACCCGGGGCAGCTCGTCGTGGTGCCCTCGGGGCAGCTGAAGACCCGCGCCAACGACACCGACTACGCGTTCCGGGCCAGCTCGCAGTTCGTGTGGCTCACCGGGGAGACCGCCGAGGGCGCGGTCCTGGTCCTCGCGCCGCGCCCCAGCGGCGACGGACATGAGGCCACCCTCTACGTGCGTGCGTACCACCCGGCCGGCTCCGAGGGCTACTTCACCGACCATCTGTTCGGCGCGCTGTGGGTCGGCGGGGTGCCGACACCCTCCGAGACCGCCGACGTGCTCGGCCTAGCCGCTCGCCCACTCGACGAGCTGCCCGGGGTGCTGGCGCAGTGGCGTGGGCCGTGCGTGGCGCTGGCCGGCGTGGACCATCTGCTCGACCCGCTCGTCCCACACGAGGGCTCGGCGGGCCTGCTCGCCGCCATCGACGAGCTACGGCTGGTCAAAGACGCCTGGGAGCTGGGCCGTCTGCGCCACGCCTGCGAGGCGACCGCGCGCGGGTTCGCCGACGTGGCCCGGGAGATCCCCCGGGTCCTGGACCGGCCGGTGCGGGGCGAGCGGTGGCTGGAGGGCACGTTCTGGCGGCGGGCCAGGCTGGAGGGCAACGAGGTCGGCTACACGTCGATCATCGGCTCGGGCGGCCACGCGACGACCCTGCACTGGTGGCGCAACCACGGTCGGCTGAGCTCCGGGGACCTGCTGCTGGCCGACATGGGGATGGAGACCGACGAGCTGCACACCGCGGACATCACCCGCACCTTCCCGCTCGACGGGCAGTGGACCCCGGCCCAGCGCAAGGTCTACTCCGCGGTGCTGGAGGCACAGCGGGCCGGCATCGCGGAGGTCCGGGTGGGCAACGACTTCATGGCCGCCCATCACGCGGCGATGCATGTGCTGGCCGAGCACCTGCACTCCTGGGGAGTGCTGGACGTGCCCGCCTCGGTGTCGTGCGCGTCCGACCCGGCCACCCCGGGCGCCGGCCGGCACCGGCGCTGGACGCTGCACGGGGTCTCGCACAGCCTCGGCCTGGACGTGCACGACTGCGCCCACGCCCGCGACGAGCTGCACTTCTCCGCGCCGCTGCAGGCCAACCAGGCGCTCACGGTCGAGCCGGGGCTGTACTTCCAGGCCAACGACCTGTCGGTACCCGCCGAGCTGCGCGGGATCGGGGTGCGCATCGAGGACGACGTGGTCGTCGGCCCGGACGGCCCGGTCGTGCTGTCGCACCACGTCCCGACCGATCCCGACGACATCCTGGAGTGGCTGCGAGAGGCCCAAGCCAGCCAGCCCGACCTGTAGGCCCGCCGGTCTCGAGTGTCCAGACACGCACCAGCGCCCAGCCCGAGCAGCCCCCCGCGCCGCGCGCCGGGCTAGGGCTGGGCGAAGACGGCCAGGTACGAGGTGTTCGCCTCGTCGTCCGGGCGGACCAGCGCCAGCAGCTCGCCTGCCTGGCTGAAGAGGGCGTGCGCCCCGACCCGGTCGCTCCAGGTCTGCGCCTCGTCCGGGGCCGCGCCCGCCCCGTCGGCGGCTCCCCCGGCTGCCGAGGTGCGGAACGGGGCCCAGACCCGCGTCAGGTCGATGGCGCGACCGTGCCGGATCGCGGCATCGTCCCGCTCGGTCACGCTGACGGCCGGGAACACCGCGCGCGCCACCTCCGCCAGCCCGCTGACCGTGATCGCGCCCCGCTGGTCGCGCTGCTGCGCCAGCTCGTCGAGCGATCGCGCCGAGTCCAGCAGGAACGGGCCTACCCTGCTGCGGCGCAGCGCCGTCAGGTGGCCGCCGGTGCCCAGACTCTCCCCCAGGTCGCGGGCCAGCGCTCGCACGTACGTCCCCGACGAGCAGTCGATCGCGACATCCAGGTCGACCGCGCCCAGCTCCGGCAGCCGGCGCAGCGCCAGCAGGTCGAAGCGGCTCACCACGACCGGGCGGGCCTCCAGCTGGACCGACTCCCCCGCGCGGACCCGGGCGTGCGCCCGCTGGCCGTCGACCTTGATCGCCGACACCGCCGACGGGCGCTGCATGATCGAGCCGGTCAGCACCGCCATGCCCGCGCGGATGGCGGACTCGGCCAGGTCTGCGGCCAGGGCACCCGGCCCGCGCTCGCCCTGCGCGTCGTCGGTGTGGGTGGCCCAGCCCAGCCGGATGGTCGCCTCGTAGGCCTTGGACTGCCCGCTCAGGTGGCCCAGCAGCCGGGTGGCCCGCCCGATGCCGACCACCAGCACGCCGGTCGCCATCGGGTCCAGCGTGCCGGCGTGCCCGACCTTGCGGGTGCCGGCCAGCCGGCGGACCCGGCCGACCACGTCGTGCGAGGTCCAGTCGGCCGGCTTGTCGATCACCACCACGCCCTCCGGCGCGGCCTGCGTACCCCGAGCCAGCGCCGCCGGAGCGGTCAGCCCGGCGGGCGACTCCACCACGCCCTGCGCTGCCGGCCCCGGCGCACCCCCGGTCGACGTCCCGGTCATCATCAGGCCTGGGTCAGCGGTCCAGCGGCAGCATCATTCTCGTCGGACTCGGCCTGCGCCGAGGTCCGGTAGGGATCGGGATCGCCCGCGTACTGCGCGCCCTCGGCCACCGCGGCCACCGCCGCGTCGGTCGCCGCGGCCTGCTCCAGCAGCGCGTCGATGTGCCGGGCGTTCTCCGGGATCGCGTCGGCGACGAACGTGAGCGAGGGAGTGTGTCGCACCCCGGTCTGCCGGCCGACCTCCGTACGCAGCACACCCTTGGCCGAATCCAGCGCGGTCGCGGTGTCGGCACGCTCCTGCTCGGAGCCGAGGACCGTGTAGAACACGGTCGCCTCGCGCAGGTCGTTGGTGACCCGGGCGTCGGTGATCGTGACGAACCCGAGTCGGGGATCCTTGACCCGGGTCTCCAGCGTCTCGGCGACGATCACCCGCACCCGGTCTGCCAGCCGGCGCACCCGCGCCTCATGCGAACCCATGCTGCTTCCTTTCGATCCGTTCCGCTGTCGTGCTCTCAGTCGTCGTCGCCGACGAACCGCTGACGGAGGGCGACGATCTCGAACTCCGGACGCCCCGCCACGAGCCGCTCGCACGCGTCGAGCACCTCTCGGCAGTGCGCCAGGTCCGGTCCCACCACGGCCACCCCGATCAGGGTGCGCCGGTGCAGGTCCAGGTGACCGGCCTCTGCCGCAGCCACCTCGAACCGGCGCCGGAGCTCGGCCACCACCCCCCTCACATGGCTGCGCTTGTCCTTCAACGAGCGAACGTCGCTGGGGAGCAGCAGATCGACATCGAGGATCCCGACGAACATGTGCTGCTCCCCAGCGCGGCGCTCAGGCGCGCTGCTTCTCGCGCATCTCGAAGGTCTCGACCACGTCGTCGACCTTCACATCCCCGAACGACCCCAGGCCGATGCCGCACTCGAACCCGTCGCGGACCTCGGTGACGTCGTCCTTGAACCGGCGCAGCGAGGTGACCGTGAGGTTGTCGGCCACGACCACGCCATCGCGCACCAGCCGGGCCTTGGCGTTGCGCCGGATCTCCCCGGAGCGGACCAGCGAGCCGGCGATGGTGCCGAACTTGGAGGACTTGTAGATCTCGCGAACCTCGGCGGTGCCGAGCTGGACCTCCTCGTACTCCGGCTTGAGCATCCCCTTCAGCGCCGCCTCGACGTCGTCGATCGCCGCGTAGATGACGTTGTAGTAGCGGATGTCCACACCCTCGCGGTCGGCCACCTCGGTCGCCTTGCCCTGCGGGCGGACGTTGAAGCCGATGATGACCGCGTTGGAGGCCGCCGCCAGCATGACGTTGGTCTCGGTGATCGCGCCGACCCCGCGGTCGATGACGCGCAGCGAGACCTCCTCGCCGACGTCGATCTGCATGAGGGAGTCCTCGAGCGCCTCGACCGAGCCGGACACGTCGCCCTTGAGGATCAGGTTCAGCTCCTGGATCTCCCCGGTCTCCATCTGCTTGAGGAAGTCCTCCAGCGTCCGGCGGCCGCGGCGCTTGGCCAGCTGGGCGTTGCGCTCCCGGGCCTGCCGGGTCTGCGCGATCTGACGGGCCACCCGGTCCTCGGAGACGACCAGGAACGAGTCGCCGGCACCCGGGACCGAGGTCAGGCCGAGCACCTGGACCGGCCGGCTGGGCAGCGCCTCGGTGACGGTGTTGCCGTCCTCGTCGAGCATCGCCCGGACGCGGCCGTGGGCGTCGCCGGCCACGATCGAGTCGCCGGGGCGCAGCGTGCCGCGCTGGACCAGCACCGTGGCGACCGGGCCGCGACCGCGGTCCAGGTGCGCCTCGATGGCCACGCCCTGAGCGTCCTGGGTCGGGTTGGCGCGCAGGTCCAGGCTGGCGTCGGCGGTCAGCACGAGAGCCTCCAGGAGGCCGTCGATGTTCTGCCGCCCCTTGGCCGAGACGTCGACGAACATGGTGTCGCCGCCGTACTCCTCGGCCACCAGTCCGTACTCGGTGAGCTGGCCGCGCACCTTCGTCGGGTCCGCGCCCTCCTTGTCGATCTTGTTGACCGCGACCACGATCGGCACGCCGGCGGCCTGGGCGTGGTTGAGCGCCTCCACCGTCTGCGGCTTCACGCCGTCGTCAGCGGCCACCACCAGGATCGCGATGTCGGTGACCTGCGCGCCGCGGGCACGCATGGCGGTGAACGCCTCGTGACCCGGCGTGTCGATGAAGGTCAGCCTGCGCTCGTCGTCACCCACCGGGACGGTCACCTGGTAGGCGCCGATGTGCTGGGTGATCCCGCCGGCCTCGTCGGCCACCACGTTGGTGGAGCGGATCGCGTCGAGCAGCTTGGTCTTGCCGTGGTCGACGTGACCCATGACGGTGACGACCGGCGGGCGCGCGACCAGGTCGGCGTCGTCGCCCTCGTCCTCGCCGAACTCCAGGTCGAAGGTCTCCAGCAGCTCGCGGTCCTCGTCCTCCGGCGACACGACCTGGACGTCGAAGTCCAGCTCCTGGCCGAGCAGGCGCAGCGTGTCGTCGTCGACCGACTGGGTCGCGGTGAGCATCTCGCCGAGCTTGAACATGGCCGTGACCAGGTCGGCCGGCGAGGCGTTGATCCGCTCGGCGAAGTCGGTCAGCGAGGCGCCGCGCGGGAGCCGCACGACCTGGCCGTTGCCGCGGGGCAGCCGGACGCCGCCCAGCGACGGAGCCGCCATGTTGTCGAACTCTTGACGCTTGGCCTTCTTGGACTTGCGACCGCGGGTGGGGCGTCCACCGGGACGGCCGAACGCGCCGGGCGCACCACCGCGACCGGGACCACCGGGGCGACCGCCAGGGCCGCCACCGGGACGACCCGGCGCACCGGCTCCGGCACCGGCACCGCCGGGACGGAAGCCACCGGCGCCGCCAGGCCCACCCGGGCGGAAGCCGCCGGGCCCACCCGGACGACCGCCGCCGGGGCCGCCGGGGCGACCGGGGCCGCCTGGCCGCGCACCCGGGCCACCGGGCCGGGCGCCGACGCCGGGGCGAGCGGCGGGGCGGGGCGGCATCGAGCCCGGGCTGGGCCGGGGACCACCCGGGCCGCCGGGGCCGACCGGACGCGGAGTGCCGGGCGTGGCCGTGGGGCGGCCCATGCCGGAGCCGCCGAAGGGATTGTTGCCCGGACGCGGCGCGGGAGCCGGACGACCCATGCCGGCGCCACCGTACGGGTTGTTGCCCGGACGCGGACCGCCCGGGCTCGCCGGACGCGGGGCCGGGCGCGGCGCGGGCCGCGGGCCAGCCGGGGAGGCGGCGGACGCGCCACCGGGGGCGGCACCGCCGGGGGCGGCGGGGGCCGAGCCGCCGGGGGCCGCGGGCCGGGCCGCGGGGGTCGAGCCGCCGGGGCTCGAGCCGCCCGCTGCCGGGGCCGCCGGGGCGGCTGGCGCGGGAGCGCCGGTCCCCGGGGTCGCGGGGGCGGCGGGGCGGGCCGCGGGGGTCGCCGGGCGCGGACCGGCCGGGGTCGCCGCCGGCGCCGAGGTGGCCGACGAGCTCGGACCAGGCATCCCCGTGGCCGCGGGGGCCGGCCGGGTCGCGGCGGCCGGGGCCGTCGTCGTGGTCGTGGCCGCGGGCGGACCGGACTGACGCGGGGGCGCCGGCGTCGGGCGGGCGGAGGCCGCGGGCTTGGCCGCCGGCGCCTCCTTGGCGGGGAACGCCTCACGCAGCTTGCGCTCGACGGGGGCCTCGATCGTGGAGGCGGATGACTTGACGTACTCGCCGTTCGCGTTCAACCACGCGACGGCGTCCTTGCTGGGGATGCCCAGCTCCTTGGCCAGTGCGCTGACCCGGACCTTCGACACTTCTCTCCTGTCTTGGTCCGCGCCCGCCGATTCGATCGGCCGTCCTGGCAGGGACCGCTGCTAGCTGGTGGGGATGCTCATCGCAGTGAGCTCATGGGGTGCTCATTCCGGTGCTCTCCTCATGGGTTGAGGGCGGTCGTGTCGCCTGGGCTGCTTGTGATCCACGCACGGACGGGGGCGAGGTCGAGCGCTCCCTCGACCCGCAGGGCCCTGGGGAACGCCCGGCGTCGCTCCGCCTGGTCCATGCATTCCGGCCGCGGATGCACGTAGGCGCCGCGGCCCTCATGCACGGACCGAGGATCCGGGACGCACACTCCGTCCCGGGCGGTGACCCGAAGCAGCTCGGACTTCCCTGCTCGCACCCGGCACCCGACGCACATGCGCACAGGGCTCAAGCGCGGCGGAGTGCCCTCACGATCAGGGCGCGTCAATTCTAGCCCCTGGCTCACCGAACCGCGGAATCCGGCTCGGGCTCGAAAGGTGCGGCATCCGAGCGGATGTCGATGCGCCAGCCGGTCAGCCGGGCAGCCAGCCGGGCGTTCTGCCCCTCCCGGCCGATCGCCAGGGACAGCTGGTAGTCCGGCACGACGACCCGAGCCGAGCGGGTCTCGGCGTCCACCACGGTCACCGAGCTGACCCGAGCCGGGGACAGCGCGTGGGCCACCATCTTCGCCGGGTCGTCGGACCAGTCGACGATGTCGATCTTCTCGCCGTCCAGCTCGGCCATCACCGCGCGCACCCGCTGGCCCATCGGGCCGATGCAGGCGCCCTTGGGGTTCAGCCCGGCGCGGTGCGAGCGGACCGCCATCTTGGTGCGATGGCCGGCCTCCCGAGCCAGGGCCACGATCTCCACCGAGCCGTCGGCGATCTCGGGGACCTCCAGCGCGAACAGTGCGCGGACCAGGCCCGGATGAGTGCGGGAGAGCACGACCTGGGTGCCGCGCGGGCCGCGCCGGGTGCCGATGACCAGCGCCTTCATCCGCGAGCCGTGCGGGTGCCGCTCGGTGGCCACGGCCTCCTGCGGGGCCAGCACCCCCTCCACCCGGCCGAGGTCCACGAAGATCAGCCGCGGGTCACTGCCCTGCTGGACCAGACCGGAGACCAGGTCGCCCACCTTGCCGTTGAAGTGCCCGAGCGTGACGTCGTCGGCGGCCTCGCGCAGCCGCTGGACCAGCACCTGGCGGGCGGTCGTGGCGGCGATCCGACCGAACCCCTCGGGCGTGTCGTCGTACTCGCGGGGCACGAAGTCCTCGCCGGCCCCTTCCGGGCGGTCCTCCAGCGCCCACACCGTGACGTGCCCGGAGGACCGGTCCAGCTCGACGCGCGCCTCGCGGACCGCACCGGGCGAGTGGTGGTAGGCGACGAGCAGGGCCTGCTCGATCGAGTCCACGAGCAGGTCCAGCGCGATCTCCCGCTCGACGGCGACGGCGCGCAGGGCGGCCATGTCGATGTCCATGTCAGTCCTTCCTCAGGGCCAGGTCGGACGGCGCGTCGGGCGAGTCGGTGGACGGGGTGGTCGCGTCGGTGGGCGGGGCGCCCGCACCAGAGGCGTGCGAGGAGGTGCCCACCTCACCCGGCCCATCGCTCTCGTCTTCCTGCGCGTCAGAGGCGTCGTCCAGCGGGGTGTCCTCGATGCGGCGCAGCTCGACCTGCACGACGGCCCGGCGCACCTCGGCGTAGGCCACCTCGACCGGACGGCCTTCACTGTCCAGCACGGCGGCCTGCTCCCCCGCGGACAGCACCCGGGCAGTCAGCGATCGGCCGTCGTGCCGCTCGACGCGGACGAGCCGACCAAGTGCCCGCGCCCAGTGCCGCTCGGTGGTGAGCGGCCGGTCCACGCCAGGCGAGCTGACCTCCAGCACGTACGCGGCGCTGCCCATCACGGTGCTGTCGTCCAGGGCGCGCGAGACCTCCCGGCTGATCTGCGCGACGAGGTCCAGGTCCAGGCCGCCCTCGTGATCGACGATCAGGCGGACCAAGCGTCGGCTGCCGGCCTTGCGGATCAGCACGTCCTCGAGGTCCGCGCCGTGCCGGGCGAGCAGCGGAGCGGCGAGCTCCCGCAGCGCCGTGGCCTGGGCCTGGGCCGACATCTCGGACCTCGATCCTGTTGTGATGGAGCAGTTGTGGAGCAACGTTCAGGTGGTCAAGGGTACCGGCGACGCGGGCGTTCGCCAGGCTCGCGCCGCCGCGAACCGTCCAGGCGTCCATCGGCCCGAGCTGGTAGTGAGAACGGGCAAGTCAGTTGGCCATATTCACTACCAACTCACGCGGGTCCCGCGCCCAGACCACACGCAACGCCCACGCGGCGATCGATCGCCTCGAACGAAGCCGGGGTCCGGGTCGCGACCTGACGGATGCGAGGATGCGCGCCGTGGACCGGCGCAGCTTCCTCGTGCTCGGGGCGGCGACGCTGACCCTGACCGCCTGCACGTCCACCCCCGAGCCGGGACCCGACGAGGCGACCCCGTCGACGCCGGCCGACGACGACCGGCTGCGCGACTCCGTGGCGACCGCGGAGGTTTCGCTGATCGCGGCGTACCGCGATGCCCTCGCCCAGGCCCCTGAGCTCAAGGCTCAGCTCGGCCCGTTCCTCGAGCACCATGTGGCCCATCTGGACCGGGTGGCTCCGGGGGACGACCGCGGGGACGCGGCCCCCACCGCGAGCCCCGCCCCCACCTCTCCCGGCCCGCTCACGGCGGCCCAACGGGCGGCCCTCCTCACCGCGCTCGCCGATGCCGAGGCCCGCGCCCGCCGCAGCCGGATCGCAGACTGCGACGCCGCCGACTCCGGACAGCTCGCCCACGACCTGGCCCAGATCGCCGCGAGCGAAGGCCAGCACGCCGTCGCGCTCGCCGCCCTGGCCGACGAGGTGAAGCAGTGAGGCCGGCCGCCAGCGCGAGCGACCAGCTCCAGGCGTTGCAGACCACCCTGGCCGGCGAGCACGCGGCCGTGTGGGCCTGTGGACGAGTGATTGCCGAGCTCACCGGCGGGGCTCAGCGGGATGCGCGCGCCGAGCTCAACGCCCATCGCCGGGCCCGCGAGGGGCTCGCTGCCCGGATCGTGGCCCGCGGCGGCACGCCCGTCGAGGCCGCGCCGGCCTACGTCGAGCCGGTGCCGGTGACCAACGCAGCCACCGCGCGTGAGCTGCTGGCGGGGGTGAACTCCCGACTCGGCGCCCTCTACGCCGACCTGGCCGGGGCTCTGAACCGAGGCGCCCGCACCAACGACGCGCGGTCCACGGTCCGGGCGGCCCTGCGTGCCCAGCACTGGGGCGAATCCCCCACGGCCTTCCCCGGCGGCTGAGGCCCCATCCGGGCGCGGCTGTGGCAGCAGGGGCGATGGCGGCTGCACCAGGGCTGCGACTGCTCCCCTGCCAACCCGACCACCCCCACCCCCACCGACCCGGCCACCCGCCGGTCGAGCCTGTCGAGACCTCCGCGTGGGCGCTCGGGCCCGGGCTACTCGGCCTGGCCGGCGCCGGATCGCGCCAGGGCGGCCAGGCGGCTGAGCGCGCGGAAGTACTTCTTGCGGTACCCGCCCCGGAGCATGTCCGGGGCGAAGATCCGGTCCAGCCGCTCCCCCGAGGCGACCACCGGGATGTCGCGGTCGTACAGCCGGTCGGCCAGCACCACCAGCCGCAGCGCTTCGGCCTGATCGTGGACCTGCGTGACCCCCAGCAGATGCACCCGGTCCACCCCGTCGAGCAGCGCCCCGTACCGCGACGGATGCACCCGGGCCAGATGCGCCAGCAGCGCAGGGAACTCGTCGAGCCACCCGTCCGGCCCGGCCGCGGCGCGCACCTGATCGTCGGTGGACGGCTCCGGCGGCTCGGGCAGCCCGCGGTGCCGGTAGTCCGGCCCGTCGATGCGCAGCACGTCGAAGTGCGCGGAGAGCCCCTGGATCTCGCGCAGGAAGTCGTCGGCGGCGAACCGGCCCTCGCCGAGCCGGTCGGGCAGGGTGTTGGAGGTGGCCGCCAGCCGCACGCCCGCGTCGACCAGCCGATTGAGCAGCGAGGACATCAGGACGGTGTCGCCGGGGTCGTCCAGCTCGAACTCGTCGATGCACACGAGCCGGTGTCCCGAGAGCGCTTGCGCGGTCGCCGCGAAGCCGAGGGCCCCCACCAGGTGGGTCATCTCGACGAACGTGCCGAACGCCTTCGGGGCGTGGGCGACATGCCAGAGCGAGGCGAGCAGGTGGGTCTTGCCCACGCCGAACCCACCGTCGAGGTAGACCCCGGCCCGCAGCTCGGGGGGCTCGCCGCGGCGCTTGCGGAACCGGCTGGGCGGCGGCTGGGCGCGCCCGAGGCGCTGGCCGAACACCTCGGTGGCGGCCAGGGCAGCCGCTTGGGTCGGCTCGGCCGGGTCGGGCAGGTAGGTCTGGAACGACTCGGCGCGGAACCGGGGGGGCGGCACCAGCTCGGCGAGCAGCCGGGCCGGGGCGACCTCCGGGAACCGTTCGGCGAGACGAGGCACGCGCGAAGCCTGCCAGATCGGCCGACCCCGGCGAACGGACCCGGTCGGTCGCTCTGGCAAGGGCCGACCCCGACGAACGGAGCCGGTCGGTCGCTCTGGCAAGGGCCGACCCCGACGAACGGACCCTGTCGGTCGCTCCGGCAAGGGCCGACCCCGACGAACGGACCCGGTCGGTCGCTCCGGCAAGGGCCGACCCCGGCGAACGGAGCCGGTCGGTCGCTCCGGCAAGGGCCGACCCCGGCGAACGGACCCGGTCGGTCGCTCTGGCAAGGGCCGACCTCGGCGTGCCACCCATCACCGGTCCACACGCTCGCCCGGCTCAGCCGTCAGCCCCAGCCGTCAGCCCCAGCCGTCAGCCCCAGCCGTCAGCCCAGCGGCTCGCGCCCGCGAGGTCCGCCCGCCACCTGACCAGCGCTCAGCCGGGCGGTCGCCACCCCGGGCTCAACCCCGGGCTCAACCCCGCCGTCATCCCAGCCCCCAGCCCGGTGGGTCGTGTCCGCAGGCTCAACGCGGCGTTCAGCCCGGGTGCAGGATGTCTGACAGGTCGTACTTCACCGGCTCCTCGAGCTGCTCGTACGTGCACGTGCGGGGGTCGCGATCCGGGCGCCAGCGGTTGAACTGGGCGGTGTGCCGGAACCGGTCCCCCTCCATGTGCTCGTAGCGGACCTCCACGACCCGCTCGGGTCGCAGCGGCACGAACGACAGGTCCTTGCCCACATTCCAGCGGCTGTGCTCGGAACTGCGCGGGTTGCGTGCTGCGCTCTCCTGCATCACCCCGGCCCAATCCCAAGGGTGCCCCTCGAACGTGGTCACCAACGGCTGAAGCTCGGCGAACAGCTCGGCGCGCCGGGCCATCGGGAACGCGCCGATCACCCCGACCGAGGCCAGCGTGCCGTCCTCCTTGTAGAGCCCGAGCAGCAGCGAGCCGATCACGTCCGGCCCGCTCTTGTGCACGCGGTAGCCCGCCACCACGCAGTCGGCGGTGCGCTGGTGCTTGATCTTGAACATGGTGCGCTTGTCCGGCTGGTAGGTGCCGGCCAGCGGCTTGGCCACCACTCCGTCGAGTCCGGCTCCCTCGAACCGGGCGAACCACTGCTCGGCGAGCTCCGGGTCGCGGGTCGCCGGGGTCAGGTGGATCGGGGCCTGGGCGTGCGCCAGCGCCCGCTCGAGCGCGGCCCGGCGCTCCGCGAAGGGCCTGCCCGTGTAGTCGTCGTCGCCCAAGGCCAGCAGGTCGAAGGCGACCAAGCTCGCGGGCGTCTGCTCGGAGAGCAGCGTGACCCGGCTGACCGCCGGGTGGATCCGCTGCTGCAGCACCTCGAACTCCAGCCTGTCCCCCACCACGACGACGATCTCGCCGTCGATCACGCACCTCTCGGGCAGGTTCGCCCGGATCGCTTCGACGACCTCGGGGAAGTAGCGGGTCATCGGCCGCTCGTTGCGCGAGCCGATCTCGACCTCGTCGCCGTCGCGGAACACGATGGACCGGAACCCGTCCCACTTCGGCTCGTAGGACAGCTCGCCGGTCGGGATGGTCGGGACGGACTTGGCCAGCATCGGCTTCACCGGCGGCATCACGGGCAGATCCATGGGACCGCATTGTGCTCGGCGCGTCCCCCGATGCTCCATTCCTGTCAGACGCTCCAACTCCTGTCAGATGCTCCGCCCGCGGGTGGAGCATCTGCCGGCAACCGGAGCACTTGCCACGCGGCACAGGTCACACGAGATGTCCCCCTGCGCCTGCCCGGCGCAGAGCCGAACCGCGGGTACCCTCGAGGTGGCCGCGCGCTGCGGCCGGGCACTGAGGGGGGCTCATGGGGATCACGAAGAGCGCGCGCTCGCTGGCGCGCCGCGCCGAGTACCGGCAACTCAACGTCGGCCGGGCGGACCGGCTCATTCGAGTGGCCTTGGCGCTGAGCCTGCTGATGCTGGGGAGCTTCAGCATCGCCATGGCCAGCGGGTCCACGTTCTCCGGAGTCGCCTTCTGCCTGGCCGCGCTATATGCCGTGACCACCGCTGCCCTGGGAAGCGATCCGGTCTACGCCAAAGCCGAGATCGACACGCGTGAGGACCGGGCCCCGACCGAGCCGGACGCCCTGCGGCTCACCGAGCCGGGCGGACTGCCGGTTCTCACCGGAAGCGCCGACCGCACGCGCTGAGCCACCTCGCCTCGTCCGGTCGGCCTCCCTTCCGATCGGCGTACGAGCGACCGGCCCGCGCGGCCCTCGCTCTGTCCACGTGCGACGACGTCACTCTCCCTACGTCTCCACCCGGTTGCCGTCGGCGTCCCAGTGCTCGGCCACCTTCTTGCTCGGCTGCACTCGCGGTGGCTCGCCGGGCATCTTCGGATGGTCCGGCGGGAAGCTCAGCTCGCCGCCCGGCAGGGTCTCCCACAGCGCGAGCAGCGGGTCCAGGGGGTAGGCGACCTCGTCGATGCGCGCCCAGGGATCGCCGTCCGCGATCAGCTCGGGAACGGTGACCAGGTTGAAGTCGCGCGGGTCCCGCACCTGCGCCAGCTGCGCCCAGGTCATGGGCGTGCTGACCGGCGCACCCGGCCTCGGCCGCAGCGACCAGGCACCCGCGACGGTCCGGTCGCGCAGGTTCTGGTTGAAGTCCAGGAACACCGACCCGGCCGGACGCTCCTCCTTCCACCAGCGCGTCGTCGCCCCCACGTCGCGGCGCTCCAGCTCCCGGCCCAGCCCGATCGCGGCGTGGCGGACCTCGAGGAAGTCGTAGCGCGGCTTGATCCGGACGTAGACATGGATGCCGCGGTTGCCGCTGGTCTTGGCGAACCCGCGCAGGCCCCGCTCCTCCAGCAGCTCGCGGGTCGCCTCGGCCACGCGCTGCGCGTCGGCGAACGTCGCCCCCTCCTGTGGGTCCAGGTCGATGCGCAGCTCGTCGGGATGCTCGACATCGGCGGCCCGAACCGCCCACGGGTGGAAGGTCAGCGTCCCCATGTGTGCCGCCCACACGGCGGCGGCCGGCTCGGTCAGGCACAGCTCGTCGATGGGTCGGCCGTTGGGCGTCGTGACCCGAGTCGTCACGATCCACTCGGGTGCGCCCTTCGGCAGGCGCTTGGAGTAGAAGCCCGCGCCCTGCTGCTGTCCCATCGGACCGACCGACAGCCGCATCCCCTCACGCCACCCGCCGGGCCAGCGCTCCAGCGCGACCGGCCGGTTGCCGTTGGCGAGCATGAACGGCTCCGCGACCGCCGCGAAGTACTCGCACACCGCCAGCTTGGTGATCGCGGGGGTGCGGTCCGTGGCTTCGTAGACGATGCGATCCGGGCTGGAGACGCGCACCTCGCGCTCTGCGACGGCGACAGTCCCAGGAGGCGTACGGCCCATGGGGGACAACCTAGGCGCAGGAGGGAGGCGGCACACGTGGGCAGCGGGCCGGGCAAGGCCGGGCAAGGCCCGCGGGAGCCAGAGTTGGTAGTGAATATGGCCCACTCAGTTGGCCACAACCACTACCAACTCTGGCCGATGGCCCCGGGCGGGAGCGGCGCGGCGGGGGTAGCGTGCTGGGCATGAGTGAGCATGTCTCCGCACGCCGTCCTGATGGTTCGGCGTACCCGGTCAGCCTCTCCGACGAGCAGTGGCGGGAGCGACTGACCCCCTCGGAGCACGCGGTGCTGCGCCAGGGCGGCACCGAGCGCGCCTTCACCGGCGAGTACACCGACGCCAAGGAGGTCGGGGTGTACTCGTGCCGGGCGTGCGGCGCCGAGCTGTTCCGCAGCCAGTCCAAGTTCGAGTCGCACTGCGGCTGGCCCAGCTTCTTCACGCCGCTGGCCGGGGACTCGGTGGTCGAGATCGAGGACCGCTCCCTGGGCATGCTGCGCACCGAGGTGCGCTGCGCAAGCTGCGGCTCGCACCTGGGGCACGTGTTCGCCGGCGAGGGCTACGACACCCCCACCAACCTGCGCTACTGCATCAACTCGATCAGTCTGAGGCTGCAGCCCGAGGACTGACCCGGGCCACCCGACACTGTCGCCTTGACGGCCGGCCAGAACCGCTCGCACGCTGACACCCCAAGGGCCTGCCCCGAGCAGTCTGGGGGTGACGCCCCGAGGACTGCCGTCGATCAGTCTGAGGCTGCAGCCCGAGGACTGACCAGGGCGTCCGCGGCGGCGAGCTGGGCGCGCGCGTGCGCCAGTGTCGCCTCCCACGGGTTGACCAGGGCGTCCGCGGCGTCCACCGCGATCTTCCGGCCGGTGTAGAACGGGGTCTCCTCGCGCACATGAAGCCGTGCCCGGGAGCCGCGCAGGTGGCGCATGAGGTCCACGATCCGGTGCAGGTCGTCGGCCTCGAAGGCGAGCATCCACTCGTAGTCGCCGAGCGCGAACGAGGCCACCGTGTTGGAGCGGACGTCCGGGTAGTCCCGGCCCATCTGGCCGTGCTCGACCAGCAGCTCGCGGCGCTCGGCGTCGTCGAGCAGGTACCACTCGTAGGAGCGCACGAACGGGTACACGCACACCCAGTCCCGCGAGCGCTCGTCGGCCAGGAACGCCGGGATGTGCGAGCGGTTGAACTCGGCGGGCCGGTGCAGCGCCATCTGCGACCAGACCGGGACCAACCGCTCCCCCGTGGCGTCGGCGATGCCGCGATAGGCCCGCTGGAGGGACTCCGCGGACGGCCCGTGCCACCACAGCATCAGGTCGGCGTCGGCGCGCAGGCCGCTCACGTCGTAGGCGCCGCGCAGCACGACGTCCTCCTCGGCCGCCCGCGCGACCACCGAGGCGATCGTGCTCGCGGGCTCGGGCGTGCCTGGCAGCGGCGCGGGTGTGGGCGCGCCCGGGACCAGCCGGTAAACCGACCACATCGTGTAGCGGATGGACTCGTTGAGGTCGCGCGCGATCTTGCCCTGACTCGGCAGCTTGCCGCTGGCGCCCGGATCAGCCACGACCGCGCCCCTGGCTGGGTGCGCCCAGCGTCAGGCCGCGCAGCACGCGCGCTCCGGCCTCGTGCGCGGTGGCCACGCAGGCCGCCACTCCGACGCCCTCATAGGCCGCCCCGCACAGGGCCAGCGTGGGCGCCCCGCGCAGGCCGATGCCGATCCGCTCGACCCGGGAGCGATGACCGACCGCGTACTGCGGCAGCGCGCCGCCCCACCGGCTCACGCGGGCGTCGACCGGGATGCCCCGGATGCCCAGGACAGTGGCCAGGTCGAGGCGAGCCAGCGCCACCAGCTCGTCGTCGGAGCGCTGCAGGTGCTCGGGGTCGCCGTGGCGACCGACAGACAGGCGCAGCAGCCGGACCCCCGCGTCCGCCGCGGCCTCGCCCAGCCAGCCCCACTTGCGGTCCAGGTAGGTGACGGCCTTGATCGTACGGCCCTCGATCGGCGGCACCAGGACGCCCGACCCGGTCAGCGGGACGGTGACGTCCTGCTCGCGCAGCGCCAGGGTCACGACCGCCACGCTGGCCGACTCGATGCCCGAGAGCTCCATCGCCGCGGCCGGGGCGGCGTCGGCGACCAGTCGGGCGGCCGCCGCCGGCGGCGTCGCGACGATCACCGCGTCGGCGTGCAGGGTCTCCGGGGCGTTCGCGGGGCCCAGCTCCAGGCGCCAGCCGCTCTCGGCTCGATGCACCCCCCGCACGGTGGTGCGGGTGCGGATCTGCACCCCGTTGCCGACCAGCGCGGCGGCCATCGCGCCGGGCACCCGGCCGACCCCGCCGACCACGCCGCGGAACGGGTTGCCCCGTCGCGCCCCGGCAGCCTGCATGCCACCGCCGGCGACCCGCTTGGTGGCGCTGAGCAGGGAGCGCTCGTGGCGCAGCTCGCGCAGCAGCGCCGGCATCGTGGCGGCCATCGACAGCTCGTCGGCGCGCCCGGCGTAGACGCCGCCGAGGACCGGCTCGACCATGCGGTCGACCACCTCGCGGCCGACGCGCGCGGACACCAGAGCGCCCACGGAGATGTCCTCGGCGAGGTCGCAGGCCGCGGTCGTGCGGTCCAGCGGGACGCGCAGCAGCCCGCGCTGGGAGAGGATGCCGCTGGCCGCGAGCGCGCGCAGGTCGGTGGGGATGCCCATGGTCTGGCCGCGCGGCATCATGCGCACCTGGCCGCGGCTGTAGACGCTGGAGTTGAAGACGTCGGGGGCGACCATGTCGGTCTCCAGCCCCACCTCGCGTGCCAGCTGCAGCGCCTCCGGGCGGCTGGCGACGAACGCCTCGGCGCCCTCGTCGACGGCGATGCCGGCGACGTCGCTGACCCGCAGGCGACCGCCCACGCTCGGCGCGCCCTCCAGCACGGTCACGCTGACGTCGGGGCGCGAGCGGATGAGGTACCAGGCGGCGGCCAGGCCGGAGATCCCTCCGCCCACCACCGCGACGTGCAGGCCTGAGCGTCCTTGTCCGCCCGGATCGGCGGCGGACCCCGGCGTGCCCGGCATCGGCGTGGTCGTCACGGGGACACTGTGCCATCCGGTTGCGGCGCGCCCGCACCCACCCCGGATGCTCGGCGTGCCTCGTCCTGGGCGCCCGGGTCAGCCACCGCGGGCACCGGGCCCGAGGCGTGGACCTGCGCGACCACCTCGGTCAGGGCCGCCGGGTCGGTGTGCGGGATCACCCCGTGGCCCAGGTTGAAGATGTGCCCTCGGCCGCTGCGCCGGGCGGCGGCCAGCACCTGATCCACCCGAGCCGCGCGGGTGTCCGCCCCGGCCAGGACGGCGGCCGGGTCGAGGTTGCCCATGAGCGCCGCGCCCGGTCGCACGCGCTGGGCGGCCACGTCCAGGGGCACGCGGAAGTCGACGCCCATCACCTCGGTGCCGGCCGAGGACATGGTCGCGAGCAGCTCGCCGGTGCCCACTCCGAACAGGATGCGCGGCACGCCGTGCGCGTCGGCCAGGTCGTCCAGCGGAGCCAGGGCGGTGCGCACGTGCGGCAGCACCAGCTCGGCGTAGTCCTGCGGCGCCAGCGCGCCGGCCCAGGAGTCGAACAGCTGCACCGCGCTGGCCCCGGCCAGCACCTGCATGCGCAGCAGCGCCCCGGCGATGCGAGCCAGCCGGTCGGCCAGCGCGTGCCAGAGGTCCGGGCGGCTGAGCATGAGCGCCTTGGTCCGGGCGTGGTCGCGGCTCGGGCCGCCCTCGATCAGGTAGCTGGCCAGGGTGAACGGCGCCCCGGCGAACCCGATGAGGGGGACGCTGCCCAGCGGCCCGTCGGCGGCGGTGAGCAGCCGGACCGCGGCCAGGACCGGGGCGACGTCCTCCTCGTGCAGGTCGCGCAGGCGAGTCAGCGCGGACTCGTCGCGGAACGGCTCGGCGACCACCGGACCCACCCCTGCGACGATGTCCAGGTCGACCCCGACCGCGCGCAGCGGGACCACGATGTCGCTGAACAGGATCGCGGCGTCCACCCCGTGCCGGCGCACCGGCTGGTCGGTGATCTCGACCACGAGCTCGGGGATCAGGCAGGACTCGAGCATCGTCGTGCTGCCGCGGGCCGCGCGGTACTCCGGCAGCGACCGGCCGGCCTGCCGCATGAACCACACCGGGGTCCGCTCGACCGCGCGCCCGTGGGCGGCGGCCAGCAGGGGCGCCCGGCTCGTGCGCCCGGCCACCAGCGGATGGGCGTCGGGCAGGATCGAGTGGGTCGGAGCGGCCAGGCCGAGCGGTGCGGTCACGACGCTCATCCTCCCCCATCCGCGGACCGCGCCCGGCCCGATCGCGCTGCGTCGGCACCCGCTCGCGGTGCGTCGGCACCGGTGCGGTTGCCTCGATGCGCGGGCGGCACGACGATCGCGGGATGGTCCTGGAGATCGCCGCGAAGCTGCCCCGACCGCTCGCGTTCGTGCTCGGCGGCGGCGGGTCGTGGGGGGCGCTGCAGCTCGGGATGCTGCAGGCTCTCGCGCAGACCGATCTGCGCCCGGACCTGGTGGTCGGGACCAGCGTCGGCTCGCTGAACGGGTGCATCCTGGCCGCGGACCCGGCGAACGCCGAGCAGCGGCTGGCGGCGCTCTGGCCGCAGATCACTCGTGACGACGTGTTCCCTCGCGGCTGGATCCGCAGCTTCCGCACGCTGCACGCGTCCCGGGCTTGGATCTACGACAACGCCCCGCTCACCGACCTCATCACCGCGCAGATCCCGGTGGGCACGTTCGAGGAGCTCGCGGTCCCGCTGGTCGCGGTCGCCACCGACTTCGCCACCGGCGCGCGAGTCGATCTGGACAGCGGCGACCTGCGCTCGGCGCTGCTGGCCTCGTCGGCGATCCCCGGGATCTTCCCGCCGGTCCAGCGCGAGGACCGGCGGCTGGTGGACGGAGGGCTGATCGCGAACGTGTCGATCGGCACGGCGCTGGACCGGGGCGCGCGCAGCATCGTCGTGCTCGACTGCGGGCTGCCCGGCGTGACCGCGAAGGCGGCCGGCAGCTTCCTGGAGGTGCTCGTGCAGTCGGTGGCGATCATGGGGGCCAGCAGCAACGCCTCCCAGCTGGAGCGCTGCGGGGACGTGCCGGTCGTCTGGCTGGACCGCGGGGCGCCGAACACCCGGCAGATGCTGGACTTCTCCGAGACCGCGCAGATGATCGCGCAGGCCCGGGCGCACAGCCTCACCACGCTGACGGCGGTGGCGGCGCTGCCCGATCTACCGGCCGGCCTCTACTCGCGGGGGCTGACTCCGCCGACCCCGGCACACGTGGTCCGGCGACTCGGGTGAGCGATCCGGTGCAGGTTCGAGGCTCGGGTGAGCGAGCCGGAGACGATGAGGGCGCGTGAGTGAGCCGGAGGTCGGCGCGGCCGTGCGGATCGCGCACGTCTCGGATCTGCATGCCGGGGCCGAGGACGGCGAGCCCTTCGCCGGGCTGGTGGCGGACCTGCGGGCCGCCGACGTCGCGGCGACCGTCGTGACCGGCGACCTCACGATGCGCGCCCGCACCGCCCAGTTCGAACGCGCGACTCGGGTGCTGGCCGCGTTCCCCGCGCCGGTGCTGATCGTGCCCGGCAACCATGACGTCTCCCTGACCCATCCGGTGCGCCGGATCCGCCATCCGTATCGGCGATTCCTGGAGCACACGGGCCAGGACCTCGATCCCGTCCTCGATCTGGGGTCGGTGCGCATCCAGGGGCTGGCCTCGATGCCACCGTGGCGCTGGAAGTCGGGGCACGTCTCGGCCCGGCAGGCCGACCTCGTCCGCCGGACCTTTGCCGACGCACCGGGCGGCGTGGTCCGGGTCGTGGCGCTGCACCACCCGCTGAGCTCCCCGGACCTGGAGCGTCTGGCCGGACGCCGCGGGTTCGAGGAGGCGCTGGTCGACGCTCGCGTCGACATCGTCCTGGCCGGTCACACGCACGTCCCGGCGGCGCGGGTGCTGCAGGCCGGGGCGGGCGGGCAGCGGCGAGCGATCGTCGAGGTCGTCGCCGGGACCGCCACGAGCGACCGGGTCCGCGGTGTCCCGCGCTCGTGGTCGCTGTTGGAGATCCAAGCCAGGACGCTGATCGTGCGCGAGCGGCTGGCGGAGGGCTCCGGATGGGTGGCAGGAGGCGAGCACCGATTCACGCTGCCGGATTGAGGGCTTCCCGGCATTCCGAGCGGGGCCACACGAGTCCCCCCAAGCGATCACGCGACGGGGAGAGCCTGCCGCCCGAATACGGGTCTGGACGGGCTCGACCGGCGCAGGGCTGGCTTCGTCTCGACATGCTCGGCCGGCGCAGGGCTGGGTCGTGCCTCGGGTCGACTCACAGCCGGCTCACCCACCCTTGACCAACCCCTGCCAGGCCTCCCGCAGCGTTCGCCGTGAGCGGGCGCGGGCGGCTGGGGAGCGGCCTGGGGCGTGCGGGGGGATCAGCACGACCAGCGCCCCGGGCAGCGACTCGAAGCGCAGCGGGGGCGCCATCGTCAGCGCCTCCCCGTCCAGGGCGATCGGCAGGTCGTCGCCGGAGTCGGAGCGGACCTCGAAGGCGCGGGCGGTCCACTCCAGCCACCCTCGCGACCGGTCCATCTCCCCGATCGGGGCCAGGGCGAGCAGCCTGCGCGCTTCGCCGGTGCTGCCCAGGCTCACCGAGACGATCCCGAGCTCACCGGTGTCCAGGCGCGCCCGGCTGCCGGCGCCGTCCAGGCTGTCCAGCGTGTAGGGGTTGTTGGCGACGAGCACGACCTGAGCGTCCGAGACCTGCTGGGCGCCGGGCGCGTCGAACTCCAGGTGCGAGGGGTCCGCGTCGTCGCCCAGCAGGTCGGGCAGCTCGGTCAGCGTGGTGCGCAGCTTCGCGTCGCGGTACTCGTCGGAGGACACCACTTGCGCGTAGAGGCCCAGGGAGGCGTTGTTGACGAAGACCCGGTCGTTGACGCGGGCCAGGTCGATCGTGCGCGGCACGCCGCCGGCGAAGGCGTCCAGGGCGCCGACGATGTCGTCGCGGTCCAGCCCGAGATCCAGCGCCAGGTGGTTGCGCGTGCCGGCGGGCACGACGACGAACGGCAGCCGGTGGCGCATCGCGACCTCGGCGACCACCGCCTGAGAGCCGTCGCCGCCGGCCATCCCGAGGCAGTCCGCGCCCGCCCGCGCGTGCGACTCGGCCAGCGCGGCCAGGTCGTCGCCCTCCTCCAGGATGACCGCCTCGATGCCGCGCTCGCGGCAGAGCGCCGGCAGGTCGACCTCCTCGGCCTTGCCGTCCCCGGACGCCAGGTTCATCAGCAGCACGGGCTTGCGCGCGGGCGGCCTCGGGGGGCCCAGGTGGGCCGCCTCCAGCGAGTCGCCCCGGCTGGTCGTGGCCCGCCGGGCGACCAGGACTCCCGTGGCGAGCGCCGCGCCGAGTGCCAGGGCGGCGGCCGGTCGCCGCCACCGAGGCACGTGGTCGGCCATCACTCCCTCTCGGGCTCGGTCGGGGCCGTCGCGGCCGAGAGCCCGCGGGGAAGGGCCGGTCGGCACGGAGCTTGTTCGTCGGCCATCACTCCCCCTCGGGCTCGGTCGGGGCCGTCGCGGCCGAGTATGCCGAAGGCGGCTCGCACGCGGCGTGGTCTCCGGGCTGCAGGCCGGATGCCCGAATCGGTCCTAGCGTGTGCCCATGCCGGTGGGGTGGGGAGGCGTGGTGCGCGGCCTGGTCGCGACCGCCGCGGCCACCGCCCTGCTCGGCGGATGTGCGGTCGTGGGCCCGGCCCAGCAGGTCGCCCAGCGCGGATCAGCGCCGGAATCGCCCACCGTCGGGGCCTCGGCGCTGCCGGCGTCTCCCGCCCCGACTCCCGATCCATCGCCCTCGGGAATGGGATCGTCCACGACTTCGGATCCGTCCGCCACCCCGGACTCCTCCGGCACCGCCCCGACTCCTGCCGCTGCGGCCCCTACCGGCTCGGCCCTCGCCGCCTCGTCATCCGGCTCCCCGACGCCGGCCTCCATCTCGACGAGCGCTCAGGCGGTCCCGACGGTGACCGCGACTCCCCCGCCCTCGGGCGCCCCGGTCACAGCGCCTCCGAGCCCACCCGTCCACCCGTCCACCGGTCCCGTGGCCCCGAGCACCCCGGTCGCCGCCACCCCGGGGGCGCTTGCGCCCGTCGGCAGCCCGGGGCCCCTGCCACCGCTGCCCGCCCCGACTAGCGTTCTCCCGGTGGCCCCCGCACCCACGCCGGCTCCCAGCCCGACGCCCAAGAAGACCCATCCGCCGCTGCCGCCTGTCCCGCCGATCGTGGGCACGCCACAGAAGGCCGGCCCGACGGTGGACTGCGCGAAGCACCAGTGCCTCGCGCTGACCTTTGACGACGGCCCCGGTCCGTACACCGAGAAGCTCCTGGACGAACTGGCGCAGGCCGAGGTGCCCGCGACGTTCTTCCTGGTCGGGCGAAACGTCGAGCGCCGGCCGGAGCTGGTGGCCCGGATGGTCCAGGAGGGGCACGCCGTGGGCAATCACACCTGGGACCACGTCTGGATGACCAAGGTCCGCAAGGCGGTGATCGCCAACCAGGTGGACCGGACCGCAGCTGCGATCGGCTCGGCTGCTGGCGTGACCACCACCCTCATGCGACCGCCCTACGGCGCGACCGATGCCCGGGCCCGCAAGATCCTGGCCGCTCGCAACGACGCGCAGATCCTGTGGTCGGTGGACACCCGGGACTGGGCCACCAACAGCGCGAAGAAGACCACCAAGCGGGCCGTCAAGGGTGCCCGGCCGGGCGCGATCGTGCTCATGCACGACACTCACGCGTCCACCGTGAAGGCGGTCCCGAAGATGATCGCCAAGCTGCGCAAGCGCGGCTACACGTTCGTGACCGTGCCCCAGCTGCTCGGCAGCGACCTGACTCCGGGAGCGATCCACTACGGACGCTGAGCCCCGGGCGTGGGCCCTGGTGGGTGGGCCCCGGTCAGCCCCTGGTCGGCCAGCCCGATCGGCGGGCCGCGCGCTCAGCCCGCGCTGATCGCGATGGCCCCGCCCACCGCGAGCGCGACCCCGACCTGCTGGATGCGGCGCAGCCGCTCCCCGTCCAGCCACCGGGCCAGCAGCAGCGTGACGACTGGATAGAGCGAGCCGAACACCGCGACCAGCATCAGCATGCCCATCGTCGAGGCGGCGCCGAACGTGAGGTTCGCGCCCACGTCGAACACGCCCACGACGATCAGCGCCGGCACGTCGGCCCGCCCCACCTCGACTCGCGGCCGGGCGATCAGGACCGCCAGCCCGAGCAGGCCGACGGTCACCGCGCGCATCGCGGTCATCGTCATGATGACCGAGACCTCGCTGCCCTGAGCGATCGCGACCATCGAGGTGCCCAGCAGCAGTGCGGCGCCGCCGGCCATGAGCACCGGGACGATCCCCACCTCGCCGCTGACCTCCGGCCCACTGGCCAGCACCACGCCGAGCAGCGCGATCGCGATCCCCGCACCCTGGGCCACGGTGAGCCGGTCGCCCTGCCAGAAGCCCACGACCAGCGGCACCAGCACGCCGAGCGACGCGATCGGCGAGACCACGCCCATCGGGCCCATCGCCAGGGCCCGGTAGTAGAGCAACAGCCCGCAGGCGCCGGACAGGCTGGCCAGCACCGCCCACCCGAGGTAGCCCAGCGGGGCCGCCCACGCGGCCGTGATCGTGGCCAGCACCAGCATCACGATCAGGCCGACACCCTGAGACAGACCGACCACGACGCCGACGCTGCGGGTGCGGGTCAGCCGCCCGCCAAGGTAGTCCGCGACGCCCCACATCCCGCTCGAGATCAACGCCAGCAGTGCCGCCACGAACGGCGAGGGTACGCGCCGCGAGGGCAGATTCCCCGGGGAAGCGCAGGTCAGGGCGTAGCCTCGCGCCCATGAATGCGATCGTCGGCGACGAGGCCACGGACTTCCGGGCCGCGCTCGCGTCGCTGCGCGCGCTGCGCCTGCGCTCGGAGATCGTCCTGGAAGAGGCGCCCGCGCCCCAGCGGCTGGCGCCCTACGCGCTGGCCCTGAGCGCCGACGTGGTCGTCGACGACCTCGACCTGGGCAACGGCCGGCTCGTGGTCCTGCACGACCCCGCGGGCCAGGACGCCTGGAGCGGGACGTTCCGGGTGGTCGCGTTCATCAAGGCCACCCTCGAGCCGGAGATGGCCGCCGAGGCGCTGCTCTCCGAGGTCGGCTGGTCGTGGCTGATCGAGGCGCTGGAGGCCAACGGCGCCCGCTACGACAACATCTCCGGGACGGTCACTCGCGTGACCTCCGAGTCCTTCGGGGGCATGGCCGACCGCCCGATCGAGGGCCAGCTGGAGCTGCGCGTGTCGTGGACCCCCCGCGACCCGGACCTCGCGCCGCACGCCCATGCCTGGGCCGACGTCCTCGCCCAGGCCTGCGGCCTGATGCCCCTGCCGCCCGGCGTGGCCCAGCTCCCCCGGCCGCGTGGCTGACGGCACACCCGCGGACCCCGCGGCTCTTGCCCAGCCAGGTGCCGGGCGAGTCCGGTCCGGGCCCACCGAGGAGCGACCCGCGCAGGAGCCGGCCGAGCCGGCCCCCCTGCCTCCGCTGGTGCTGCGCGACGGGCTGCCGCCGCTGACCGACACGCCGGACGCCCTGGCCGCCGCCGTCGCCGCCCTGGCCGCCGGCACCGGCCCGATCGCCGTGGACACCGAGCGCGCCTCGGGCTACCGGTACGGGCAGCGCGCCTACCTGATCCAGCTGCGCCGCAGCGGCGCGGGCAGCTTCCTCATCGACCCGATCGCCGTGCCCGGGGTTCCCGGCCTGGCCGGAGCGCTGACCGGCCCGGAGTGGATCCTGCATGCGGCCAGCCAGGATCTGCCCTGCCTGGCCGAGCTCGACCTGCACCCGACATCCCTGTTCGACACCGAGCTGGCCGGCCGGCTGCTGGCCATGGACCGGGTCGGCCTGTCGCCGATGGTCGCCGAGCTCCTCGGGCTGTCGCTGGCCAAGGGCTACGGGGCTGCGAACTGGTCGAACCGGCCCCTGCCCGCCGACTGGCTGGAGTACGCCGCCCTGGACGTCGAGGTCCTCATCGAGCTGCGCGCGCTGCTGGCCGCCCGCCTGGAGTCCGCCGGCAAGTCGGGGTGGGCCTTCGAGGAGTTCGAGGCGGTGCGCACCGCCCCGCCGGCCCCCCCGCGGGCGGACCCGTGGCGGCGCACCTCGGGGATGCACCGGGTCCGCGGTCGCCGGGCACTGGCCGTCGTGGCCGAGATGTGGCTCACCCGCGACCGGCTGGCGCAGGCCGCCGACACGGCACCCGGGCGGCTGCTGCCCGACGCCTCGATCGTGGCCGCGGCGCTGTCCGGGGCGCGCACCGGCGCGGCCCTGCGCGGTGTGAAGGACTTCCATGGACGGGGCGCGTCACGGCATCGCTCCGACTGGGACGAGGCCCTGCGCCGCGCCTGGGCGCTGGCCGAGGACGAGCTGCCCGAGTCGGCGCCGCGCGGGGACGGTCCCCCGCCGCCGCGGGTGTGGGCGCAGCGCGATCGCGCTGCCGCGGGTCGGCTGGAGCGCGCCCGCGCAGGACTGGCGACGATCGCCGCCGAGGCCTCATTGCCGCTGGAGAACCTGCTGACCCCCGACCTCGTCCGCCGGCTGATGTGGGCGCCGCCCACCGCGACGCTGGGCCGGGCGGAGCCCGACGAGGTCGCGTTCTACCTGTCGGCGAACGGCGCACGGCCCTGGCAGGTAGCGCTGACCGCCGACGTGCTGGCCCAGGCGATCCCAGCCCCGGCCTGACCCCTCCGGCGCGGCGAACCGGCGGCCCGGCACGGCGCATCGGCGGCCACCGCCCCGGGCGCCCGGCGACCGGGAGCTCAGCCGGCGAGCAGCCTGCGCGCGGCGGCGATGCACCCGTCCGCGGTGAGCCCGAACTGGTCGAGCAGCATCGCCCGGGAGCTCTGGTCGAGGAACTCCTGCGGGATCGCCAGCCGGACCATCCGCACGGCGTGCCCGGCGTCCGCGCACGCCACCGCCAGCTGGGCACCGACCCCGCCGACCATGCCGTTGTCCTCCATGACGACCACGCGGCCCACGCTCGCTGCCAGGTCGAGCAGCCCGTCGGGCAGCGGCAGGATCCACAGCGGGCTGGCCGCCACGCACGCGACCCCCTCGGCGCCGAGCTTGACCGCGGCCTCCCGGGCGGCGCCGGCCATGCTGCCGATCCCCACGATGAGCACCTCGGGATCGGCGTCGGCGTGCAGCAGGTCGATCGACCCTTGCGCACCGACCGCCGGCAGCGGCTCGGTCAGGCGGCCCTTCGGGAAGCGCACGACCGTCGGGCCGTCGTCGACCGTGACCGCCTCACGCAGCGCCCGGCGCAGCGTGTCGCCGTCGCGCGGGGCCGCGACCCGGATGCCCGGCACCGCGGCCATGATCGTGAGGTCCCACATGCCGTTGTGCGAGGGCCCGTCGTCACCGGTCACGCCGGCCCGGTCCAGCACGAAGGTGACGCCCGCCTTGTGCAGGGCCACGTCCATGAGCACCTGGTCGAACGCGCGGTTGAGGAAGGTCGCGTAGACGGCCACGACCGGGTGCAGGCCCGCGTAGGCCATCCCGGCGGCCGAGGTGGCGGCGTGCTGCTCGGCGATGCCGACGTCGAAGGTGCGGCTGGGGAAGGCCGCCTGGAACCGGTCCAGGCCGGTCGGGCAGAGCATCGCCGCGGTGATCGCCACCACCTCGGGATGCGCCCGGCCGATGGCCACGAGCTCGTCGGCGAAGACCCCGGTCCAGGTGGGCCCGTTCGACTGCAGCGGGACTCCGGTGTCGGGGTCCATCACCCCCACCGCGTGGAACTTGTCGGCCTCGTGGTTCAACGCCGGCGCGTAGCCGCGGCCCTTCGCGGTGATGGCGTGCACGATCACCGGCCCGTCGTAGCTGCGGGCGGCCCGCAGCACGAGCTCGAGCGCGCCGATGTCGTGGCCGTCGACCGGGCCGAGGTACTTCAGGCCCAGATCCTCGAACATCCCCTGCGGGGCGACGATGTCCTTGAGGCCCTTCTTCATCCCGTGCAGCGTCTCGAACACCGGCGGGCCGACCACGGGCGTGCGGTCCAGCACCCCGCGCCCCCACTGCAGGAAGCGCTCGTAGCCCCGGGTCGTGCGCAAGGTGTTGAGGTAGCGGGCCATTCCGCCGACGGTCTTGGAGTACGACCGCCCGTTGTCGTTGACCACGATGATGACCTGGCGGTGCGAGTCGGCGATGTTGTTCAGCGCCTCCCAGGCCATCCCGCCGGTCAACGACCCGTCGCCCACGATCGCGACCACGCGCCGCCGCGGCAGGGTCCCGGCCTGCTCGAAGCCCTTGGCGATCCCGTCGGCGTAGGCCAGCGCGGTGGAGGCGTGCGAGTTCTCGATGACGTCGTGCGGGGACTCGGCGCGCGAGGGATACCCGGACAGGCCACCGGCCTGACGCAGGGTGTCGAAGTCGCCCGCACGGCCGGTGAGGATCTTGTGGACGTACGCCTGGTGGCCGGTGTCCCAGAGCAGCACGTCGCGCGGGGAGTCGAACACCCGGTGCAGCGCGATGGTCAGCTCCACGACCCCCAAGTTGGGCCCGAGGTGACCGCCGGTGCGGCTGACCCGATCGACGAGGAACTCGCGGATCTCCTGGGCCAGCGCCGGGAGCCGATCGACCGGGAGCGCGCGCACGTCGGCCGGCGTGCGAATCCGGTCCAGGATCGTCACCGGCCACCTCCCCTGCTCTGCCGGCCCCGCGGGGCGCGCCGACCCCCTCGGATCGACGCCCCAGTCTAGGTCTGCCGGCCAAGCACGCACCCGCCCGCCGCCCGAGTCGCCGTCCGCCCGCCGCCCGGTCGCCTCGACACCTTGCCCGGGCTCGGTCCGGTTGCTCCGCTCCGTACCGGAGCACGCGGAGCGAACCGGAGGCGGCCCCTGCGACGAACCCGCCTACGATCGCTGCCTCATGACCACTCCCCCCGGCTGGCCCGTCCAGGTCCCGGACCCGGCGCATCCGGAGTTCCCGGCTCGGGTCACCGGCTGGCTGCTGGACCTCTGCCCGCCGGAGTACCGGGCGCATGAGCTGCTGCGCCGGCACCCGGTCGTGCTGGCCCGCCTGGCGGCGCTGCACGCCCAGGCCGACCTGGCCGCCGCCCGCAGCGCCTACTCCGGGGCGCGCCGGGACCTGGCCGAGCGGGTGCCGGCCGAGGTCATCGCCGAGACCCTCGACCTGCTCAGCCTGGAGGGTGCGCACCTGGCCGCCCGGGTGCGCGAGGTCGGCCTGGTCGAGGACGCCCTGCACGGCAAGCGCTGGCGCCCCAAGCTGTGAGGCCCGGGGGCGGGGGTGACGCCGCGTCCTATTCCCTATAAAGTCCGTCGGGTATCTATAGATTGCGCTGCGGCGCACCCGAGTGAGGACCGACGATGATCCACAGCCACGTGCTCGACCTCGTGGGCGGCACCCCGCTGATCGACCTGCCGGGCCTGGTGGGCCCGCAGGGCGCTCGGCTGGTCGCCAAGGTCGAGTACTTCAACCCCGGCGGATCCATCAAGGACCGCATCGCAGTGGCGATGATCGAGGCCGCCGAGGAGTCCGGGGCGCTGCGCCCCGGCGGCACCATCGTCGAGCCGACGAGCGGCAACACCGGCGTCGGGCTGGCCATCGCGGCCAACCGGCGCGGCTACCGGTGCGTGTTCGTCTGCCCGGACAAGGTCAGCGCCGACAAGATCGCGGTCCTGCGGTCGTACGGGGCGCGGGTCGAGGTCTGCCCCACGGCGGTCCCACCGGAGGACCCCCGCTCGTACTACTCGGTCAGCGACCGGCTGGTACGTGAGCAGCCCGGGGCGTGGAAGCCCGACCAGTACTCCAACCCGGCGAACCCCGCCGCTCATCGGCGCACCACCGGCCCGGAGATCTGGAAGGGCACCGACGAGCGGATCACCCATCTGGTCGCCGGGGTCGGGACCGGCGGCACGATCTCGGGCACCGGCGGCTACCTGAAGGAGGCCAGCGGCGGGCGAGTCCGGGTGATCGGCGCGGACCCGGTCGGCTCGGTCTACTCCGGCGGCTCGGGGCGGCCCTACCTCGTGGAGGGTGTCGGGGAGGACTTCTGGCCCGACGCCTACGACCGCGACGTCTGCGACGAGATCGTGCCGGTGACCGACCGCGAGTCGTTCACGATGACCCGGCGGCTGGCCGTCGAGCACGGCCTGCTCGTCGGCGGCTCCAGCGGCATGGCCGCCGCGGCGGCGGTCAAGGTCGCCCAGGCCGCCGGCCCCGAGGACCTGGTCGTGGTGATCCTGCCCGACGGCGGCCGGGGCTACCTGTCCAAGGTGTTCGACGACGACTGGATGCGCGAGTTCGGCTTCCTGCGCGAGCCCGAGGGGGTGACCGTGCGCGAGGTGCTGGCCGCGCGTGACCGGCGGCTGCCCACCCTCATCCACGTGCACCCGAACGAGGCGATCCGCGACGCGATCAGCCTGTTCCACGAGTTCGGCATCTCGCAGGTGCCGGTGCTCACCGCGGAGCCTCCGGTCGTGGTCTCGGAGGTGGTCGGCGCGGTCAGCGAGGCACACCTGCTGGACGTGCTGTTCCGCGGGGAGGCGAGCCTGGCCGACCCGATCCGCGAGCACATCGGGCCTCCGCTGCCCACCTGCGGCATCGGCGAGCCGATCCATGACGCCGTGCAGCGCCTGGCCGACCGCGAGGCCCTGCTCGTGCTCTGCGACGGAGCGCCGGCTGGCGTGATCACCCGCCAGGACGCCCTGGCCTACCTGTCGGCGAGGGACTGCGATGGGTGAGCGCTGGTCGGCCGTGCGCGACGCCACCCGGGTCGTCCACGCCGGCCAGGACCCTGACCCCGCCACCGGGGCGGTCGTCCCACCGCTGCACCTGGCCTCCACGTTCGCCCAGGACGCGGTCGGCGTGCCGCGGGCCGGCTACGAGTACGCCCGCAGCGCCAACCCGACGCGGGCCGGGTTCGAGGCGTCCCTGGCCGCGCTGGAGTCCCCGCGTGGCGCCGCGGTCGGCATGGCGTTCGCCTCCGGGCTGGCTGCGAGCGACACCCTGCTGCGCACCCTCTTGCGACCCGGCGACCGGGTGGTGCTCGGCGAGGACGTGTACGGCGGCACGTACCGGCTGCTGGCCACGACATACCGGCGGTGGGGGGTGGATGTCGAGCAGGTCGATCTGGCCGACCGGGCCCAGCTGCTGGCCGCGCTGCGGCCCGGTCGGACCCGCCTGGTCTGGGTCGAGACCCCGTCCAACCCGCTGCTGAGCATCGTCGACGTCGCCGCGATCGCCGACCGCGCCCACCGGGCCGGGGCGCTGGTCGTCGTGGACAACACGTTCGCGACGCCGGTGCTGCAGAAGCCGCTGGAGCTGGGCGCCGACGTGGTCCTGCACTCGGTGACCAAGTACCTGGGCGGGCACAGCGACCTGGTCGCCGGAGCCCTGGTCGTCCCGGCCGGTGAGCTGGCCGAGGAGCTGCTCACCCACCAGAACGCCCTGGGCTCGGTCGCCAGCCCGTTCGACAGCTGGCTGGCCCAGCGCGGGATCCGGACGCTGGCAGTGCGGATGCGCGCGCACTGCGCGGGGGCGGCGGCGGTTGCCGAGGCGCTGGTCCGGCATCCGGGCGTGGCCCAGGTGCTCTATCCGGGGCTGCCCGGCCATCCCGGGCACCGGGCCGGGCTGCGCCAGATGAGCGACTTCGGCGGCATGGTCTCGTTCCGGCCGGCCGGCGGTCCCGAGGTCGCCCGGCGGGTGGCGCAGAGCACGACGATCTTCACGCTGGCCGAGTCCCTGGGCGGCGTGGAGTCGCTGATCGAGGTGCCGGCGGCGATGACGCATACGTCCTCGGCAGCCTCGCGCGCGCCGGTCCCGGCCGATCTGATCCGGCTCTCCGTGGGCGTCGAGGATCCGGGCGACCTGGTCGCGGACCTCCGAGACGCCCTGGCCAAGGCCACGGGGTGAGCGCGCATGCCCGGCCCTGGGCCGGCTGGCTGCGCGCAGAGGGGCCATCCCGGGACCCGCGATGTGATGCTGTGCCCACACAACCCGTGGGGGGACGACGTGGCCGCACATGAGCTAGGGCTCCGGCGAGGTGGCCGCCGCAATCCCTATATGATCCATCGCCAATAGCGGGAAGGGACAGGACCCATGATCGAGGTTGAGGAGCTGACCAAGGTGTTCGGCTCCGGGCCGACCCAGGTCCGCGCGCTGGACGGCGTGACGCTGACCGTCGAGGCCGGCGAGATCCTCGGCGTCATCGGCACCAGCGGCGCGGGCAAGAGCACCCTCATCCGCTGCGTCAACCTGCTGGAGCGCCCGACTTCGGGAAAGGTCACGGTCGACGGTCGCGAGCTCACGGCCCTGCCCGCCGGTCGGCTGGCCGCCGAGCGCCGGCGGATCGGCATGATCTTCCAGCACTTCAACCTGCTGGACTCCCGGACCGCCGCGCGCAACATCGAGTTCCCCCTGGAGCTCGGGGGCATGCCCGCCGCCCAGCGGCACGCCCGATCCGCCGAGCTGCTGGAGCGCGTCGGGCTCGCCGGGCGCGGCGGCTCCTACCCGTCGCAGCTCTCCGGCGGGCAGAAGCAGCGCGTGGCCATCGCCCGCGCGCTGGCCGCCGACACCCACGTCCTGCTCTGCGACGAGGCCACCTCGGCGCTGGACCCGGAGACCACCGCGTCGATCCTGGGCCTGCTCAAGCAGCTCAACCGCGACCTCAACCTGACGATCATGCTCATCACGCACTCGCTGGCCGTGCTGGCCGAGGTCTGCACGACCGTGGCGCAGATCGAGGCCGGGCGGATCACCGACAGCGGGCCGCTGCACGAGATCGTCGGGCGCCTGGACTCCCCCCTGGGCCGCGCGCTGCTGCCCGCGCTGCCGGCGCTGCCCCACGACGTCCGGCCCGACGACGTGGTCGACCTGGTGGCCACCGGCGCCCGCGCCGAGGAGGCCTTCCTGGCCGGCGCGATCCGGCACTTCGACGCCGACCTGCGGGTCGTGGGCGGCTCCATCGCCGATGTCGGCGGGCAGACGGTCGCCCGGTTCCGGGTGGCCGTCCCACCCGAGATCGGCCGGCCGGCGGTCGTGAGCTACCTGCGCGAGCGCGGCGTCCAGGCCGAGGTGCCGGCATGAGCTTCGAGAACCTCGAGGGGATCGGCCCGGACCTCTGGGAGGCCACCGTCCAGACCCTCTACATGGTCGGGGTGTCCTCGCTGCTGGCCGCGCTCTTCGGGGTGCCGCTCGGGGTGCTGCTGTTCGCGACGGGCAACACCGGACTGGCCCCGCGCCCGCTGCTGAACAAGGTCCTCGGGTTCGTCGTCAACGTGATCCGGTCCATCCCGTTCATCATCCTGCTGGTCTTCCTGGCCCCGGTCACGCGCGCGCTCGTGGGCACCACGATCGGCTCGACCGCGGCCATCGTCCCGTTGACCATCGGCGCGATCCCATTCCTAGGTCGGCTGGTCGAGTCTGCCATCAAGGAGGTCTCGCCAGGCAAGACCGAGGCCGCAGTCGCGATGGGCGCCGGTCGCCTGCAGATCACCCGCAAGGTGCTGCTGCCCGAGGCCCGCGCTGCCATCATCGCCGCGATCACCGTCTTGGTCGTCGCCCAGATCGGCAACTCCGCCATGGCCGGCGTGGTGGGCGGCGGCGGGCTGGGCGACTTCGCCATCCGCTACGGCTACCAGCGGTTCCAGTCCGACGTCATGCTCGTGACCGTCGTCCTGCTGGTCGTCATCGTCCAGGCCATCCAGTACGTCGGCGACCGGTACGCCCGGTCGCTGGCCCACCGATAACCCACGCCGGCCGAGCTCGACGCGAGCTCGCCGCACACAGAAGGAGCACCATGCGCCGAACAGTCACTGCCCTCGCCAGCCTCCTGCTGCTGGTGGGACTGGCCGCCTGCGGGTCGGACAGCGACACCGGGGACTCGAGCGACCCGAATGCGGTGCTCAAGGTCGGCGCGACGCCGGTGCCGCACGCGGAGATCCTCGAGTACGTCAAGGACAACCTCGCCCAGGCGGCCGGATTGAGCCTGGAGATCGTCCAGTTCACCGACTACATCCAGCCCAACGTGGCGCTCAAGGACGGCCAGATCGACGCCAACTACTTCCAGACCGTGCCTTACCTGGCCGAGCAGTCAGCCGCGGCCGGGTACGACTTCGTCAACGTCGGCGGCGTGCACCTGGAGCCGATGGGCGTGTACTCCTCGAAGATCGACGCCATCGCGGACCTCCCCCAGGGCGCCACGATCGCGATCCCGAACGACCCGTCCAACGGCGGGCGGGCGCTGAAGCTGCTGGCGGACAACGGCCTGTTCACGCTCAAGGACACCGGCGAGGTCTCACCTACGAGCAAGGACATCACCGACAACCCCAAGGGCATCAAGATCGTCGAGGTCGAGGCCGCGCAGCTGCCGCGGTCGCTGCAGGACGTGGATGCCGCGGTCATCAACGGCAACTACGCGATCGAGGCGAATCTGAACCCGGCCAAGGACGCGCTGGTGCTGGAGAGCGCCACGGACAATCCGAACGTCAACATCCTGGTGACCCGCAAGGGCATGGAGAACGACCCGCGCATCCAGAAGCTGCTCACGCTGCTACAGGGCCCCGAGGTCAAGAAGTTCATCGAGGACAAGTACCAGGGAGCGGTCATCCCGGCGACCTGACCCCGCCCCGCACCATGTCGGCAGTTGTCAGTCCAGGGGCCATCCGATGGCCCCTGGACTGACAACTCGGCCAGGGATGGTCGGGTCGGACGGTGAGAGGGTCGTCTCGTGAGCGCTGCTGAGCCTTCGCCCCCCGCCCCGACGGACTGGCAGGCGCAGGTGGACGCCGCCCATGCTCGGCTCGTCCGGGCCGGGCACGTCCACCCGGTGGTCGCCGTCAGCACCTCGGCAGGCCGATTCGCAGCCGGCGACGCCGGGCAACGGTTCGAGATCGGCTCGGTCACCAAGGTGTTCACCTCCCTGCTCCTGGCTCGGCTGGCCGAGCTCGGGGTGGTCGGGCTCCAGGACCGGGTCGGCGACCTGCTGCCGGACAGCCTGCCCCTGGGCTCGGGCGTCGCAGCGGTCACGCTGGAGTCGCTGGCGTGCCACCGCTCGGGCCTCCCCCGGCTGCCACCCGGGATCGGCTGGCGCACCATGCTCAGTCGGCGCCGGGCCGATCCGTACGCCAAGCTGACCGAGCCGCGGCTGCTGGACGCCCTGGCCCAGGTGTCGGTGCGCGGAACCCCTGGGGAGGCGCCCATCGGCTACTCCAACCTGGGCGGCGGCCTGCTCGGCTACCTGCTGGGCCGGGCGGAGGGATCGGGCTACGAGGCCGCGCTGACCCGGCACATCCTGGAGCCGTTGGGGATCGCCGACTCTGCCGACTTCACCGACCGCGACCTGCACCAGGGCCACGGCCGCCGCGGTCCGGTCCCGCCGTGGCACCTGGCCGAGCTGGCCGGAGCGGGCGGCCTGCGCAGCCCCGCCGACGCCCTGCTCACATTCCTGGAGACGGTCCGCGACGGCGAGGGGCCGTTGGCGGCCGCGATCGCGGAGACCCGGCGCCCCCGCGGCGACCGCAGCCCGCTGCAGATCGGGTTGGGCTGGTTCCTGCTCGGCGAGGGCGACCTGCTCACGCACAACGGAGGCACGGCGGGCGCCCGCAGCGAGGTCCGCATCGAGACCCACTCCGGCACCTGCGTGGTCATCCTCGGTGACGGCCGGCGGGGCACGGACAAGGCGGCGGCCAGCCTCCTGGACCCGCTCCCGCGCTCGCGCCGGTAGAGGCAGGGCTGGTCGTCACCCCGGCTCCTCCGCGTCGGCGAGGAGCGATCGCGTCGGGCTTCAGGGCGTCAAGGAGTCAGATCCGCAGGCAGCGGCCCGGCGGACCACACCGACAGGGCCACCGCGGGAATCGGGTGCCGCGGCGGGCGCCAACCCCCGACCGGCGACACCGCGGTGGGCCAAGGCTTCTGGTCGCCGCGCCGGTCGATCGCCTGGCCGGCGCGCACTTGTGGCATCCACTCGGAGGGTTGGTCACCGTAGGTCACGAGCACCTCGTCCGCTGTCGGCACGACCAACAGGTCGCCGTACGGCCCCGGCAGGTGGACCGCGTCCGACGGCCCGCCCACGCGCAGGACGAGGTCGTCCTCCGACGCGAAGCGCACGAGCAGCACGTCGCCCTCGACGAGCACCTCGGAGATCGCCCACGACATGTCCCCGGGCTTGCCGCCCAGCCACACGCCGAGGACGACGATGCCCGCGTAGGGGACCATGCCCCCGGGGACGCGGCGCGCCATCGCCTCGATCGCCTCACCCAGTCGCGCTGCCGGGACCGGTGTGCCCGCAGCCAGCTCCTGCGGCCCGACCGCCCACACGCTCCCCCGCGGAAACCCCCGCGGCGGCTTCGGCACTCTCGATGATGATGACCCCACGCCGCGACCATAGCCGGGAGAGGACCACGCGAGCGCCGAGGAGTGAGCCGCGGGCCGACCCCGCGGTCGCGCAGCGGCCCGGGCGTCGGCACTCGGCGAGCCTCGCAGGCTGCCGGCTCCGAGCCGGAGGAGTGAGGCAGGGTCCAGTGCCCGAAGGGCGCGGGACCTGCCGAGCCCCGGACGGATCGGAGCCCGACTAGCGCAGACTGCGCAGCACGTACTGGAGGATGCCGCCGTTGCGGTAGTAGTCGGCCTCGCCGGGGGTGTCGATGCGCAGCACCGCGTCGAACTCGATCGCCTCGCCACTCTCGGCCTGCGCGCGGACCGCGACCGTGCGCGGCGTGGTCCCGTCGTTGAGCGCGGTGACCCCGGTGACCGAGAACACCTCGGTGCCGGTCAGACCCAGCGTCTCGGCGGTCTGCCCCTCCGGGTACTGCAGCGGCAGCACGCCCATCCCGATCAGGTTGGATCGGTGGATACGCTCGTAGGACTCGGCGATGACCGCCCGCACGCCCAGCAGCGCCGTGCCCTTGGCCGCCCAGTCGCGCGAGGAGCCCGACCCGTACTCCTTGCCGGCCAGGACGACCAGCGGGATGCCGGCGGCGGCGTAGGACTGCGCGGCGTCGTAGATGGACGCCTGGGGCGCGTCGTCGGCGGTGAAGTCTCGGGTGAAGCCGCCCTCCACCCCGTCCAGCAGCTGGTTGCGCAGCCGGATGTTGGCGAACGTGCCGCGGATCATGACCTCGTGGTTGCCGCGCCGGGAGCCGTACGAGTTGAAGTCGCGCCGGGCCACGCCGTGCTCGGTCAGGTACTGGCCGGCCGGGCTGTCGGGCTTGATCGAGCCGGCCGGGCTGATGTGGTCGGTGGTCACCGAGTCGCCCAGCTTGGCCAGCACGCGCGCGCCGGAGACGTCGGTCACCGGATCGGGCTGCGCGCCCATGCCCTCGAAGTACGGGGGCTTGCGCACATAGGTCGAGTCGGCGTCCCAGGCGAACGTGTCGCCGGTCGGGGTGGGCAGCGACCGCCACGCCTCGTCGCCGGCGAACACGTCGGCGTACCGGGAGGTGAACATGTCGGCGTCGATGCACGAGTCGACGGTCTGCTGGACCTCGGCGGGCGAGGGCCAGATGTCGCGCAGGTAGACCGGGTTGCCCTGGAAGTCCTCGCCGAGCGGCTCGGTGGTGAGGTCCAGGTCCATCGTGCCGGCGATCGCGTAGGCCACGACCAACGGTGGTGAGGCCAGGTAGTTCATCTTCACGTCCGGGTTGATCCGGCCCTCGAAGTTGCGGTTGCCCGACAGCACCGAGACGACCGCGAGGTCGGACTCGTTCACGCCCGCGCTGACCGGCTCTGGCAGCGGCCCGGAGTTGCCGATGCAGGTGGTGCAGCCATAGCCGACCAGGTCGAAGCCGAGCTTCTCCAGGTACGGGGTGAGGCCGGCCTTGTCGTAGTAGTCAGTGACGACCTTCGACCCGGGCGCGAGCGTCGTCTTGACCCACGGCTTGCGGGTCAAGCCGCGCTCGACGGCGTTCTTGGCCAGCAGCGCCGCCCCGATCATCACCGAGGGGTTCGACGTGTTGGTGCACGAGGTGATGGCCGCGATGACGACCGACCCGTGGTCGATCACGGTGGTCGTGCCGTCCTCGAGGGTCACCTCGGTCGGCGTGCTCGGGCGCTTGCGCTTGGCCTGCGGGGCCGGTGCCGCCGGGGCTCCGGAGGCGTCGTCGTGACCCACGGCGGGCGCGTCGGATGCGGGGAAGCTCTCCTCGCCGGCCTCGTCCACGCAGTCGTGACCCTCGGGGGCCCCGCCCTTGACGTAGTCGCGCAGCGCGGTCCGGAACGAGGCGGCGGCGTCGCTCAGGGCGACGCGATCCTGCGGGCGCTTCGGCCCGGCCAGCGAGGGCACGACCGTGGCCAGGTCCAGCTCCAGCACGCTGGTGTACTTCGCCTCGCGCGCCGGGTCGTGCCACAGGCCCTGCTCGCGGCAGTACGCCTCCACCAGCGCGACCTGCTCCTCGGTCCGCCCGGTCAGGCGCAGGTAGCGCAGGGTCTCGTCGTCGATCGGGAAGATCGCAGCGGTCGAGCCGTACTCCGGGCTCATGTTGCCGATGGTGGCGCGGTTGGCCAGCGGCACGGCGCCGACCGCGGCACCGAAGAACTCCACGAACTTGCCGACCACGCCGTGCTTGCGCAGGATCTCGGTGATGGTCAGCACCAGGTCGGTCGCGGTCGCGCCCTCGGGCAGCTGGCCGGAGAGCTTGAACCCGACGACCTGCGGGATCAGCATGCTGACCGGCTGTCCGAGCATGGCGGCCTCGGCCTCGATGCCGCCGACGCCCCAGCCCAGCACGCCCAGGCCGTTGACCATCGTGGTGTGCGAGTCGGTCCCGACGCAGGTGTCCGGGTACGCCTGGCCGTTGCGGACCATGACCACGCGGGCGAGGGCCTCGATGTTGACCTGGTGGACGATGCCGGTGCTCGGCGGCACGACCTTGAACTCGTCGAACGCCGACTGCCCCCAGCGCAGGAACTGGTAGCGCTCGCGGTTGCGCTGGTACTCCAGCTCGACGTTGCGCACGATCGCGTCCGGGTTGCCGAAGAAGTCGGCGATCACCGAGTGGTCGATGACCAGCTCGGCCGGGGCCAGCGGGTTGATCTTGGCCGGGTCGCCGCCGAGCGCCTTCATCGCCTCGCGCATGGTGGCCAGGTCGACCACGCACGGCACGCCGGTGAAGTCCTGCATGATGACGCGTGCCGGGGTGAACTGGATCTCCTCGGACGGCTCGCCGGCCGGGTCCCACTCCCCCAGCGCGCGGATCTGCTCGGCGGTGACGTTCGCCCCGTCCTCGGTGCGCAGCAGGTTCTCCAGCAGCACCTTGTGCGTGAACGGAAGCTGCTCGGCGCCGGGCACCGCCCCGACCCGGAAGATCTCGTGCTGCTGACCGCCGACCTCGAGGGTTCCGCGGGCTCCGAAGCTGTCCTTGCTGGCCATGGGCGACTCCTGTCTGGCAGGGCGGGCGACTCGCAGAGGCTACCGCTTGCCGAAGCAGCGGGCGGCGGTCCCAGACCCGATCTATCTTGACATCAAGATATCACCGGACCCCCGACTCCGCAGGGACGCACCGCATCACCCCTGGTCAGGCGTGGGCTTCGTGAGGAGGGCCACGCACTCGACGTGCTGGGTCGTGGGGAACAGGTCCAGGGCTACCAGCTCGGTCAGCTGGTAGCCACACTCGTGGAAGGTCGCCACGTCTCGGGCCAGGGCGACCGGGTCGCACGCGACATAGACGATCCGGCGGGCGCCCCAGCCGGCCACGGCCTGCACGACCGCGCGGCCCGCGCCGACCCGCGGAGGGTCCAGCACCACGAGGTCGGCCCGGGTCCGGCGCCCGGCCGCGGCGACCCAGCGCTCCACGGGCGCGCGCACGACGCGAGCGCCGCCCCGATCGTCGTTGAGCGCGGCCAGCTCGGTCGCGCGACGGTCCGACTCGACGAGCGTCACCCCCAGCTCGCCGCCCACTGCCGCACGCAGGCTCAGCCCGAACAGGCCCACCCCCGAGTAGAGGTCCACCAGGCGCTCGCCGGGGCGCGGGCCGATCATCCGGCGCACCTGGCCGACCAGCGCGTCGGCGGCGCCTGGATGCACCTGCCAGAACCCGTCGGCGGCCACCCACCACGAGCGCCCCGCGGCGGGCTGCCGGATCGGGCCCGGCACCGGATCGCCCTTCACCAGGGCCATCGGCGCACGACCCCCGGCCACCACGAACCGCACTCGCGAGCCAGCCGGCCAGGTCCGGCCGAACAGGCCGAGCGGGGCCATTCGCGGGTCGAGCTGGGGGCAGCCGGGAGCCGGCACCACGTCGTGGGACCGCGCCGAGAGGAAGCCCGCCCGACCGTCGCCGTCCACGCTCAGGGTGCCCCGGGTGCGCCAACCCAGCCCATCCGCCCGCAGCCGCGCGACCTCGGCCGACGCGACCTCGCCCGGGGCCTCGCCCGGCACCGCCTCGCCGGACGCCATCTCGCCCTCCGCCCCGGACGCCGTCTCGTCGGGAAACGGCACCGGCTCGACCTGGAACGACTCGGGCAGCTCGACTCCGGCGAACCGCGACAGCGACTCGCGGACCACCTGCTCCTTGAGCCTGCGGGAGGCCGGCCAGGTGGCGTGCTGCCAGTCGCAGCCCCCGCACACCCCCGCGATCGGGCAGGGCGCCGGCCGTCGATCGGGGCTGGCGACGAGCACCTCCATCGCCGCCGCGCGGACGAACCGGCCCTTGCGCCCCACCGACGTGACCCGCGCTCGGACCCGCTCGCCGGGCAGGGCGTCGCGCACGAAAAGCACCCGCCCCTCGTGCCGGGCGACGCAGTGGCCACCGTGCGCAACCGCACCGACCTCGACCGTGATCTCGGCGCCCACCGCCAGATCGTCGCCGCCGGGCTCAGCGGCCGGCTGATCGTCGGCTACCGCCACGCTCCCTCGCTCTGGGCCGTGTCCCCGGAGACCGTCTGGGTGTCCAGACCCTCCGCGACTCCGCGGCGCAGTGCCCCCGGTCCGTGCACCTCGGTCGACTCCCCGATCCGCTCGCTGGACAGCAGCTGCCACGGCACCGAGACGACCATGACCCCGGGCGTGAACAGCAGCCGAGTCTTCAGGCGCAGCGCGCTCTGGTTGTGCAGCACCTGCTCCCACCAGTGCCCCACCACGTACTCGGGGACGAACACCGTGACCAGCTCGCGCGGCGAGGTCCGGTTCAGGCCGCGCACGTAGTCCACGATCGGGCGGGTGATCTCGCGGTACGGCGAGTCCAGCACCTTCAGCGAGACCGGGATCCCGCGCCGGTCCCACTCGGCCTGCAGCCGCCGGGTCCCCTCGTCGTCCACACTGACCGTGATCGCCTCAAGCGAGGAGGGGCGGGTCGCCCGCGCGTAGGCCAGCGCGCGCATGGTCGGCTTGTGCAGCTTGGAGACCAGCACGATCGCGTGGACCCGGCTGGGCAGCGTGACGACCTCCTCGTCGCCGGCCGCCAGCTCGATCGAGACCCGGTCGTAGTGCGCGTGGATGGCCCGCATGAGCAGGTACAGCAGCGGCATCGCGATGCAGACGATCCACGCGCCCTTGGTGAACTTGGTGGCCAGCACGATGGTCAGCACCGTGCCGGTCAGCACGAAGCCGATCGAGTTGATCACCCGGCTGCGCTGCATGGTCAGGCGCACCCGGGAGTCCCGCTCGGTGCGCAGGTGACGGGTCCAGTGCCGGATCATCCCGAGCTGGCTGAGCGTGAACGAGACGAAGACGCCGACGATGTAGAGCTGGATCAGGCCGGAGACCTGCGCCTGGTAGACCACGATCAGCAGAACCGCGAGCCCGGCCAGCATCACGATGCCGTTGCTGTAGGCCAGCCGGTCGCCGCGGGTGTGCAGCTGCCGGGGCAGGTACCCGTCGCGGGCCAGGATCGAGCCGAGCACCGGGAATCCGTTGAACGCCGTGTTGGCGGCCAGCACCAGGATCGTGGCGGTCACCACGGCCACCACGATCGCCAGCCCCGGCGCGTTGGAGAAGACGGTCTCGGCCACCTGGGCGATCACGGTCTTCTGGTAGGTGCCGGCTGGCATGCCGATCAGGTCCGCGTCGTCGCTGGCCACGTGGACCTGGGTCCTCAGGGCCAGCCAGGTGATCCCCACGAACATGGTCATGGAGATGGTGCCCAGCAGCAGCAGCGTGGTGGCGGCGTTGCGGCTCTTGGGCGGGCGGAACGCCGGCACCCCGTTGCTGATCGCCTCGACCCCGGTCAGCGCCGTGGTGCCCGAGGAGAAGGCGCGCGCCACCAGGAACAGCAGCGCCAGGCCCGAGTAGGTCGACTCCGGGGTGACGAACCAGTCGGCGGACTCCGCGCGCAGCTCGTCGCCGGAGGCCACCCGGACGATCGCCCAGATCAGCATGGTGACGATCACGAGGATGAACGCGTACGTCGGGACCGCGAAGGCCATCCCGGACTCCCGCACGCCGCGCAGGTTCATCAGCGTGAGCAGGACGACCAGGCCCACCGCGAGCAGGACCTTGTGCTCTTGCACCGGATCGAAGGCCGAGGCCACGTTGGCCACCGCCGACGAGATGCTGACCGCGACCGTGAGCACGTAGTCGACGAGCAGGGCGCTGGCGGTGAACAGGCCCGCGCGCGGCCCGATGTTCGTCGTGACGACCTCGTAGTCGCCGCCGCCGGAGGGATAGGCGTGCACGTTCTGCCGGTAGGAGGCCACGACCACCGCGTAGACGAGCACCACCGCCGCGGCCACCCACGGCGCGTAGGCGAAGTACGCGACGCCGCCCAGGGACAGGACGAGCAGGATCTCCTGGGTCGCGTAGGCGTTGGAGGACAGTGCGTCAGAGGCGAACACCGGCAGCGCGATCCGCTTGGGCAGCAGCGTCTCGCCCAGCTGTCGGGTGTTCAGAGCGCGGCCGAAGACGACCCGCTTGACCCGATCCCGCACGTGAACCACGGAGGGCCATGCTACGGGCGCACCGGCAGCCTTTCCGCGCGTGTGGACAGCGAGCGGCGGATGTCGTGGGCAGGGGCGGAGTCGGGACCGCGCGAGGAGCGCCGCCGCGCACCTGCGACCTTTCGTCGCGTGTAGCGTGTCCGCGTGCACATCGTGATCCTCGGGTGCGGCCGGGTCGGCTCGGCGCTGGCCCACACGCTGGACACCCAGGGTCACTCGGTGGCGATCATCGACCAGACCAGCGAGGCGTTCCGCAAGCTGCACCCGGACTTCAACGGCCAGACCGTCGTGGGCATCGGCTACGACCGCGACACGATGGTCGAGGCGGGCATCCAGCGCGCCCAGGCGTTCGCGGCCTGCAGCAGCGGGGACAACACCAACATCATCGCCGCGCGGGTGGCTCGCGAGACGTTCGGCGTCGAGAACGTGGTCGCCCGCATCTACGACCCGCGGCGCGCGGAGGTCTACCAGCGCCTGGGCATCCCGACCGTGGCCAGCGTCGCGTGGAGCACCGACCAGATGCTGCGCCGGCTGCTGCCCCTGGACGCCCAGGAGGAGTGGACCGACCCGAGCGGCACGGTCGCCCTGGCCGAGATGCAGGTGCACACCGGCTGGTACGGGCGGCTGGTGTTCGACCTGCAGGACTCGACCGGCGCTCGCATCGCCTTCCTCACCCGCTTCGGCTCGGCCGTGCTGCCCGTGCGCGACACCGTCCTGCAGGACGGCGACATCGTGCACGTGCTGCTGATGCGCTCGGACGAGACCGCCGTCCAGGCGATCTTCCGCCAGCCGCCGGAGGCGCACGCATGAGGGTCTGCATCGCCGGGGCCGGCAAGGTCGGCAAGGCCATCGCCCGCGAGCTGATGGCCAACGGCCACGACGTGCTGCTCATCGACCGCGACCCCGAGGAGGCGCGCGTCGGCTCGGTGGGCGAGGCGCACATGCTCTGCGCGGACGCCTGCGAGGTGTCCGCACTCGAAGAGGCCCAGCTGCAGACCTGCCAGGTGGTGGTGGCGGCCACCGGCGACGACAAGGTCAACCTGGTCGTGTCCCTGCTGGCCAAGACCGAGTTCGGGGTGCCGCGCGTGGTCGCGCGCGTGAACCATCCCAAGAACGAGTGGCTGTTCGACGAGGCCTGGGGCGTCGACGTGGCCGTGTCGACCCCGCAGATGCTCTCGGCGCTGGTGGAGGAGGCGGTCACGGTCGGCGACCTGGTCCGGCTGTTCACCTTCCGGCAGAGCAACGCCACCCTGGTCGAGCTGACCCTGGGCGCGGACTCCCCCGTCGTCGGGCAGCGCGTGGGCGACGTCAGCTGGCCCCCGGACACCGCGCTCGTGGCGATCCTGCGCCACGGCCAGGTGATCGCCCCCAGCCCCGACGACCCCCTGGAGAGCGGCGACGAGCTGCTGTTCGTCTCCACCCCCGATCAGGAGCAGGCCATCGAGGAGCTGCTCAGCCCCCACTGAGCAGGCCCGACGGATCAGGGCAGCAGCACCCCCAGCTCCGTGAGCCCGCGCACATGCGCCGCCGCGGCCAGGGCTACCGGGGCTCGGCGGGACAGGTCCATCGTGTTGGTGCCCATCAGCGAGCGCAGGCGCTCATCCGGGGCGATCACGACCACCCGCTTGCCCGCCGCGCGCAGCGCCGACACCTCGCGGTCCAGACCCATCCGCAGCGGCACCCGCAGGGCGTTCGTCCAGCTCAGATGCGTCCGGTCGGCGGTGGCCAGCGGCGCGCTCACCACCACGACGTCGACCTCGGCGTCGCCCAGCAGGTCGGCGTTGTTCATGGACCACACTCCCCCGTCGACGTGGCGCACTCCGTCGATGACCACGGGCGCGAAGTAGCCCGGGATCGCGCACGAGGCCGAGATCGCGTCGCGCAGCGGCGCGCTCGCGTCCCGGCCGAACACGACCCGCGCGCCGGTGTCCAGGCGCACGGCCGTGATCCACGTAGGGCGCCGCGGCCACACGCTGAACACCGAGCCGACCCCGGACACCGCGCCCATCGAGTCGACGGTCCCCTCGGGCAGCAGGGCGGCGGCCAGGTGCTGGGGCCGGAAGGCCCACGGCCGGCGGGCCATCGCTGCCAGCAGCTCCGGCGACCCCGGGCGCAGCGAGCGGCGGCCGGCGCGCTGCGGCTGCGACATCGGGCCCAAGCCGGCCAGCACCGCCCGGCCCTCGGCGGAGGGGGCACGCCCGCTCATGCGCGCCACGAAGTCCGGGCCCGGCAGCCCGGCGCGCAGCAGCGCGGCGCTCGTGGAGCCCGCGGAGGTGCCGACCGCGACCGCCGCCGACCGGGGATCCCACCCGGCAGCGGCCAGCCCGGCCAGCACCCCGGCGTGGAAGGCGGTGCCGGTCAGCCCCCCGCCGCCGAGCACCAGCCCGACCCGCAAGGTCACGAGGAGGACTCCCCGGTGGTCGCCTGCTCCCCGGCCGCGAGCGCGGCATCGATAGCGCGCGCATGATCGGCGGCCTGCACCGCGGGGTGCATGATCCGGTAGGTCAGGAACGCCGTGAGCAGGAACAGCGGCCAGCCGAGCAGGATCTTGGCCACCGACAGCGGACCGATCGCCCCGGCCAGGTAGAGCGGAACCTGGACCACCAGCCGCAGCGCGAACATCACCACCCACAGCCACGACGTGGTGCGCGCGGCGGCCATCATCTGTGGGTCGGCCCGCCACCCGGACATGTCGCCGCGCATCGCGTTGACGATCACCCCGATCAGCGGCCAGCGCACCAGGATCGAGATCAGGAAGGCCGAGCCGTACGCGATGTTGATCCCCAGCCCGAGGGCGAAGAAGTCCTGGGCTCGCCCGGTGCGCGCGGCGAAGAATGCCGAGAGCGCCACGCCCAGGAAGCCGCCGAGCACCTGGCTGAGCGACTCACGCCGCACGAGCCGGATCACGGCGAGGATCGCCCCGCTGGCGACCGCCGCGATCAGCGACGGGTTCAGCTGCTGGCCGGTCGCCAGATACGCGACCACGAACACGATCGGCGGGATCCCGGAGTCGATCATCCCCCGCCAGCCGCCGACCGCCTTGTCCAGCATCGCGCGGTCGACGCCGACCGCCTGCTGCGCGTCGACGGACTCCTGCGTGCTCATGGGGTGGACGGGGGCAGCAGCGTGTACCGCGGGTTGAAGATGGTCGGGCGCTCGGTGTTGTTGGTGATCCGCCCGACGACGACCAGGCCCCGGCCCGGCTCGATCCCGTGAATCCGCCGCCGGCCCAGCCAGACCACGAGAAGGCGCCCGGACCCGTCGTACAGCTCGGCCTCGACCGCGGGAACGCCCTCGCGGGGCCGCAGGGTCACCGAGCGCAGCACGCCGCTGACCTCGACCGGGGAACCCGGGCAGCACTCGCCGATCGGAGTCGCGCCGAGGCTGCGCACCTCGCCCTGCAGCTGCTCGGCCTGCTGGTCGGCCTTGCTCTGGCCCAGCGCGGCGGCCAGCCGGCGCAAGCCACGAGGCCGATCGACTGTGGTGGACATGCGCAGAAGGCTACGCGCTCCCGGGGCACTGTCCTGCCCGAGCACGCGCCGATCAGCGAGTCTGGGTGGTCCCAGCGAGTCTCGCCGGGCTCCAGCGGGTCTCGTCAGCGCTCAGCGGGTCTCGGTGATCTCCGGGCCGCGCTCGAACGGGTCCAGCCCGGCGAACCGCTCACCGCCCTCGCCGCGCTCGTCCTCGTCCACGTCCTCCTCCAGCTCGACCTGCAGCACCGCGTCGTCGCCGGCGGGCGGCTGCTCGGGCAGCACCAGCGGCAGCGGGTCGCCGGGGGCCATCGCGCTCGCGCCGCGCACCACGATCGTCTGGCGGATCAGCCGGTGCAGGGCGTCCTGCGGATCAGGCTCCACCGCGGCCCGGCCCAGGAACACGATCCGCAGCATCCACCGCGGCCCGTCGACCCCGGCGTAGCGGACCTGCTGCATCGCCTGGCGCCCGTCGGGGGTGGTCACCGGCACCAGCGCCTGCACCTCGGGGCCGAACTCTCCGACGTCCTCCAGGACCTTCGCGCCCTTCGTCCGGCCCAGCTCGGCCAGGATCTCGGCGCGCATCTCGTCCCACAGTCCCTCGGACCGGGGCGCCGCGAACGGCTGCAGCTGCACGCCGGCGTCGCCGAGGATCGCGGTCAGCGCGCGCACCTGCTGGGAGTTGGGGTCGGCCTCCAGCTGCACCTCGAGATCGGGCAGCCCGGGCACGATCAGCGCGCCCAGCGAGAGGCGCGGCAGGCTCTGGTCGGCGCGGTCGGCGTCCGACTCGTCGAACGGCCCCTCTGCCGGCTCGCCACCCTGGTCGGCGTCCGGCTCCGCGTCGGCATCGCCGGAGCCGGGGGCGTCGGACTCGGTCGCCTCGAGGGCTGCCTGGTCGTCGGGGTCGCCCCCCTGGGATGCCTTGCGGCGACGGAAACGGGCCATGCGAACCTCCTGGGGACGGCTCAGGCTACCCGCCCGCGTGACCTCCGGTGGAACCGAAGCCGCCGGCTCCGCGCGCCGAGCCCGGCAGGCTGGTCACCTCGTGGAAGCGCGCGCGGACCACCGGCTGGACCACCAGCTGGGCGATCCGGTCTCCCTTGCGGAACGTCACGGAGCGCACCGGGTCCAGGTTGATGACGCTGACCCTGATCTCGCCGCGGTAGCCGGCATCGATCGTGCCCGGAGCGTTCACCAGCGACACCCCGTGCCGGGCCGCCAGCCCGCTGCGCGGGTGCACGAACGCGGCCAGCCCCGGCGGCAGCGCCAGCGCGATCCCGGTCGGCAGCAGGGCCCGCTCGCCGGGCGCGAGCGTCACCTCCTGGGTGGTGACCAGATCCGCCCCGGCGTCGCCGGGATGCTCGTAGGCGGGGATCGGCACGTCGGGGTCCAGCCGCACGAGCAGCACGTCGGCCTGTGCGCCGACACCGCTGTCGGCCGGTCCTGAGGGGGTCACGCACGGACCCTAGCGGGGTCCCGATCCGGGCCTCTCCACGCCCGTGCCACCCTGTGCGCATGCCCGAGCCCACCCCCGAGCACTACTCCGAGCGGCTCTGGCCCGGTATCTGGCTGTGGCTGGTGGCACTGGGCATGCTCGCGATGCTCGCCATCGCCTACGGCGCCGCCCTGGGCGCCGGGGTCGGCTGGCTGATGGCGCTGACCGGGGCCGCGCTGCTCGCGCTGCTCGTGTGGTGGGGCACGCCGCGAATCTCCGTGAGCCCCGCGGGCCTGCAGGCCGGGCGAGCCACCCTGCCCTGGGAGTGCGTCGGCCGGGTCGTCGAGCTGGACGCGAGCGGCGTGCAGCACGCCCGCGGTCCACAGGGCGATCCGAGCGCGTTCGCGCTGTCCCGGCCCGGGGTGGGGCCGGGCGCGGTCGTCGTCGAGGTGCTGGACCCGCAGGACCCGCATCGGACGTGGCTGCTCTCGACCCGAGATCCCGCCGGACTGACGCGCGCCATCACTGGAACCCTGGAAGGCTGACCCGCATGAGCGACATCTCCACCGCCCCGGACAAGTCCACGGCGCGCATGCTGGCGCCGATCGTCGTCCTGGGCGCCACCTGGGCGGCCCGCAAGGGCATGAACAAGGGCTACGAGGCTGCGACCGGGCACGTCGCCCCCCGGGCCGCCGAGCGCGAGCCCTCGCTGGTGTCCAAGGTGCTGTGGGCCGCCGCGATGGCCGGAGTGGTGGTGCTGGTCGAGAGCCTCATCTGGAGCGCGATCGACGCGTTCGACGGCGAGCTCGCCGAGGACGACTTCGTCGAAGGTGCCCTGCAGGAGTGACCGAGGACGACCCAGGTCGTCCTTCGATCAGGAGGCGCACTCCCGGCAGATCGGCAGCCCGTTGCGCTCACCGGCCAGCTGGCTGCGGTGGTGCACCAGGAAGCAGCTGCCGCAGGTGAACTCATCGCTCTGGCGAGGCAGCACACGCACGCTCAGGCTCTCGTCTGACAGGTCCGCGCCGGGCAGCTCGAGGTTCTCGGCGAGCTCGGTCTCGTCGACGTCGACCGTGCTCGCGGCCTTGTCCACGCGCCTGGCCTTCAGCTCCTCGATGGAGTCCTCGGCAAGGCCGTCGTCCTCGGTCTTGCGCGGCGCGTCGTAATCGGTGGCCATCTGGCGTGCACTCTCCCCACGGTGGGATGGTCGGCGTTCAAGGATTCGGTACAACAGGCAACGGGCCGGAAGTATGCCCGGTCACGCGCGCGCATTCTGCACCATCCCGCCCGGGCCCGCAGGGGCAGGGCCGTGAAGGAGGACTCCATGCCCCTGTACGCGATCGGCGAGCGCCGGCCGCAGGTCGATCCGACCGCGTTCGTGCACCCGGACGCCGTGCTCATCGGGTCGGTCCGGATCGGCCCCGGCGCGTCGGTGTGGCCCGGCGCCGTGCTGCGCGGGGACACCGGCCGGATCGTCATCGGAGCCGCGACCTCGGTGCAGGACGGGTCGATCCTGCACTGCACGTCCGCTCTGGACACGGTCGTCGGCGCACGCTGTGTGCTCGGTCACCGCGTCCACATCGAGGGCGCCACGATCGAGGACGACAGCCTCGTGGGCTCCGGCGCGGTGGTGCTGCACCGCGTGGTGGTGCGGTCCGGCGGGTTCGTGGCCGCCGGCGCGGTGGTCTCGCCGGGGACCGAGGTGCCCGCCGGCGCGATGGCGATGGGGGTGCCGGCGCGGGTCCGCCCGGACAGCGCGCCGCGGGCGGTCATCGAGTCCTCGGTGCGCACCTACGGCGAGCTGACGACGTGGTACCGGCAGGCCCTGGTCCGGCTGGACGAGTAGGCGCTCATGGCCAGCGGGTGACCCGGGGTCAGTCCCGGTCGGCGCCGGAGGCCGCCAGCAGCTGGGCCCAGTGCGCGGCCAGGTGCGGCGGGGCCAGCCAGGTCAGCTCGGTCGAGGGCTGGCCGTCGCCCGGGCCGCCGGCCACCAGCCCGGACTCGGTGGCGATCAGCACACCGGCCGCGAAGTCCCAGGGGTTCAGGCCGCGCTCGTAGTAGCAGTCGAGCAGGCCCTCGGCCGTCCAGCACAGGTCCACCGCGGCCGCCCCGGCCCGCCGGATGTCGCGCACCTGCGGCAGCACCAGCGCGAGCGTGCGCGCCTGCGCGGCGCGGCGCGTCGCGGCGTAGCCGAACCCGGTCCCGACCAGGGCCTGACCCAGGTCGGCGGGCGCGTTGGGGATGAGCGCGTGGACCCCGCGCGCGTCGACGCGGACCGCTCCCCCGCCACGCACGGCCACGTACGTGTGTCCGTAGACCGGCGCGTCGACCACGCCGACCCGCACGATCCCGTCGACCTCGGCAGCCACGCTGACGGCCCAGCCGGGCAGCCGGTAGAGGTAGTTCACCGTCCCGTCCAGCGGGTCGAGGATCCAGCGCACCCCGGTCGTCCCCGGGCGCACCGAGCCCTCCTCGCCGAGCAGGCCGTCGTCGGGGCGGTCCCCGAGCAGGATCCGCACCAGCAGGTCCTCGGCGGCGCGGTCCATCTGCGTGACCACGTCGGTGCGACTGGTCTTCGTGTCGACCTCCAGCCGGTCGCCGCGCGCCGAGAGCAGCAGGTCGCCGGCGGCCCGCGCCGCCCGCCACGCCACTGCCAGCAGCGGGTCGGACATCGGCAGGGCGGGCGGCTCGCCACCCCGCAGGCCCAGGTCGTCCCGCGGCGAGCTCACGAGGCCACCCGCTCGCACAGGGCCGGCCGGGAGGCCCGCGGGTTCGGGCAGCAGTCCGGGGCGCACGGCAGCGCGCGCGCCGGCAGGGCCCCGACGACCGGGCGCTCGGGCTGGGCCGGGCCGTCCAGCTCGGCCCGACGCTCGGCGAGCAGGTCGGCCACCATGGCCACGAACCGCGGGTCGGTGCCGGGGGTGGCGGCGCGAGCGACCGGCAGCCCGAACCCCTCGGCGTCGCGCACGGCCACCGTGTCCAGATCCCAGATGACCTCCATGTGGTCGCTGACGAACCCGATCGGGACGATCGCCGCGCCCGGCTCGCCGGCCTTGGCCAGCTCGCCCAGCCGCTCGGAGATGTCCGGCTCCAGCCACGGCACATGCGGCGACCCGCTGCGCGACTGGAAGACCAGGTCCCAATCCGTGGCTCCCACGCCCGCGGCCACGCTCGCCGCCACGTCCTCGTGCTGGGCCAGGTAGTCGCAGCGCTCGGCGTCCGCGGTCGGGATCGAGTGAGTGGAGAACACCAGCCGCGAGCCGGCCGGCAGCGTGCCCAGCGCGGCCCGGGTGGCGTCGACGAACGGCTGCACGAAGCCCGGGTGGTTGAAGTAGGGGCGCAGCAGGTGCACGTCCGGGTGCCAGTCCGGCGTCTCCTCGCGGACCGCGGCGACCGCGTCGTGCAGGTTCTCCCGGTACTGCCGGCACCCCGAGTACGAGGAGTAGGCCGAGGTGAGGAAGGCGAAGATCCGGGTCACCCCGAGGTCGCGCGCCTCCCGCAGCGCGTCGGCCAGGTACGGGTCCCAGTTGCGATTGCCCCACAGCAGGGGCAGCTCCTCGCCACGCCGGTCCAGCTCGACGCGGACCGCCGCGACCAGCGCCCGGTTGATCGCGTTGATCGGCGACACCCCGCCGCGCTGCAGATAGTGGGCGCCGACCTCGACCAGCCGCTCCGGAGGGATGCCGCGACCGCGAGTCACGTTCTCCAGGAAAGGCACGACGTCGTCGGGGCCCTCCGGACCGCCGAACGACACGATGAGCAGGGCATCCATAGGTCTGATCTTCCCCCCATCGGGGCGTTCCGCCTGCCTCGGGCGCGTGCCAGGGCACGCATTCCGGACACCTTCGGTGTGCCGTGCGGCACAATGGGCGCCGTTCACGCGGTCGGCGGCGATTCCGAGGAGTGCCATGCGCGAGTTGAGGTTCGACGGCCTGTCCCCCGACGGCACCCAGCTGGTGCTCGCGGGCAAGGACGGCCAGCGCTACGCGGTCACCATCGACGAGAAGATCGAGGCCGCCGTCCGCCGCGACCGCAGCCGCATCGGCCAGATCGAGATCGAGCAGGCAGGCGTCCTGCGGCCCCGGGAGATCCAGGCCCGCATCCGTGCCGGTGCGACCGCCGAGGACGTGGCAGCCGCCAGCGGGCTGGCCCTGGAGCACGTGCGCCGGTTCGAAGGCCCGGTCCTGACCGAGCGGGCGTGGGTCGCGCAGCAGGCGCAGGCCACCCAGGTCCGCCGCCCGGGCGGCGACATCGAGCTGGGCGAGCTCGTCGGCGAGCACCTCACCTCGCTGGGGGTGGACCGCGACCACATCGCCTGGGACGCGTGGCGCCGCGACGACGGCCAGTGGGTGGTCATCGCGACGTTCCGGCTCGAGCCCCACGTGCACGTCGCGACGTGGACCTACGACGGGTCCACCCGGACGATGACCGTCGTGGACCAGAACGCGCGCGAGCTCTCCGCGATGACCCAGGAGCAGCCGCCGCGCCTGGTCGCCTCACGGGCGCCGCTGACCGCGGTCGCCGGGCTGGGCGGCGGTGCCGCAGGCCAGGACGACGGCACCTGGGACGGGGAGGGCGAGGCGCTGGCCGAGGCCGAGATCGCCGACACCGAGCAAGGGATCGACGACTCGCCCGACGGCGAGCAGGGGTGGCTGCCGCTGGGCACGCACGACGAGGACGCCGCCGACGCCGACGCTGAGCAGCCCGAGGCCGAGGCCGGGGCGGACGCGGAGTCCGGGGCGGCCTCGTCGGTGGGTGGGTCCGCGGACGCCACCGACACCGAGGAGTCCGGAGACGAGCCGCTGTTCGCCGACGCCGACGAAGACGAGGCGGACGAGCCAGCGGAGGACCCCGCGACCCCCAGCTCGCCGCTGGACGCCCTGTTCGGACCGGCCACCGGCCCGGCTCCCCAGCGCAGCTCGGGCAAGCCCAGCGTCCCGAGCTTCGACGACATCCTGTTCGGCCCAGGCCACTCGCGCTGAGCGGTCGCGCTGATCCGCCGTCGGGCAGACGGCGGTCACGCTGAGCCGTCTGTCGCGCCGAGCCGCCCGTCACGCTGAGCCGCCCGTCACGCTGAGCCACCCGTGGAGCTGAGCGGTCGCGCTGGGCCCCGCCGGGCAGACGGCGGTGGGGCAGGGGCCGCCCTTCGCACGCTGGGGGTCGCGCACGTGGGGCCGTCTCGCCTTGAGCTCTCGCCCGCTCAGCCGACCGCGAGCCGCAACGGCACCAGCACCTCGGCGTCCGTGAGCGCCCCGTGCTGCCCGCGCAGCGAGGAGACCAGCGAGTCCACGGTGGCCGAGACCAGCGCCCAGTCCTCCTGCGCGATGACGACCACGTCGCCGATCCGCTCCTCGTGCCACTCGTCGGTAGGCCCGTAGAGCGGCAGCACCTCGTCGCGGGTCAGCACCTCGAAGTCACCCGAAAGCCGTGCGCGCCAAGTCGCGGCGACCTCCTCGGCCCGGCCGGGCTCGGTGTAGACGTGCCGCACCCGGGGCTCGCCGTGGATCGCCTGGACCCCGTCGCGCAGCCCAGGCAGGGCCTCGATGTCGACCCGCCGATCGTCGGGCACGCCGACCATGCCGTGGTCGGCGGTGACCAGCAGCGCCGCGTCGGGCGCCATGAGGTCGGCCAGTCGGGCGACCAGCCGGTCCACCACGGGCAGCTCGGCGAGATAGGCCGCCGACCCGGGACCGGCGATGTGACCGGCCTTGTCCAGGTCCGGCCAGTAGACGTAGGTGAAGCTGGCCCGGCGCTGGGCGCGGGCCCGCTCGATCGTGGTGCGCACCGCGTGGGCGCGCTCCCCCACGGTGTCGGCGCCGACCTGCTCGCCGCCGCGCAGCGCCGCCCGGGTGAGCCCGGACTCCGTGTACGCGCGCGGGCCGGCGCTGACCACGAGCACGCCGGCGGCGGCCATCCGCTCCAGGACGGTGGGCTCAGGCTGGGTGGCGATCGGGTTGACGTCCGCGGCCCACCGCAGCGGGTTGAGCACGCCGTCCTCGGGCAGCCGGAAGGCCGTGGAGACGATGCCGTGCAGCCCGGGCGTCAGGCCCGTGCCCAGCGTCGTCAGCGAGATGGCCGTGCTCGACGGGAACGGCGCGGCCAGCGGCCCGAGCTCGGCCAGCGCGGCGAGCCGGGGCGCGTGCTCGGCGTGCTCGACCAGCTGCCGGGCGCCCAGGCCGTCGACCAGCAGCACCACCACGTGCCGCATGCCGGGGGGCAGCGACTCGGCCAGCCAGCCGCCGCGCTCCTGCGAGCCGGGCACGTCCAGGACGTGCGCACAGGCGGGGAGCAGGTCGGCCAGCGACCTGACCGTCATGGACGCGGTCGATGCACGGCCGCGGACAGCGCCGCGGCGAACTGCAGGGTCCGGGCCACCGCGGCCGCGCCGTCGCCGGCCTCGGAGACCCGCACCGCGAAGTCGTCGTTGGAGGAGGTGCCGCTGAAGCCGTGGTCGGCGGTGCAGTCCGGGTCGCCGCAGGTGGCCGGCTCCAGCTCGATGCGGCTCACCGCGCCCCAGCCGATCGTGAGCATGACCTCGCGGACCGGCCCACCCGGCTTGTGCAGAGCCGGGTTGCCCACGATCCGGTTGACCACCACCGAGGTGATGTCGGACAGCCGCACCGCCTCGGAGTTGGCCGAGGCGTAGGGCACCGGGCACGTCTCGTCGGCGGGGAAGTCGTCGATGTGCACCACCAGCAGCCGGGTCGGGGTGAGCAGCAGCACCGAGATGTGCCGGCGCAGCTCGTCGTGGTCGAAGGTCGCCTCGTGCTGGATGACGTAGTGCGCCGGCTCTTCGCCGGCCAGAGCGGTGGCCATGGTGTCGCTGACCAGCTCGGGGTAGTAGCCGGAGGCGGCGACCTCTTCGCGCAGGCTCGACGACGGATTCATCGGCGAATCATCCCACGGACCTCAGGCATCGAGCAGGCGGCGCACGCCCACGTCCACCCGATCGCCCTGCCGGCGGATGCGCGCGACCGCGCCCAGCACCGCGGTCCCGGTCGGCGAGACGACGATCGGGTTCAGGTCGATGCCCGCCACCATCGGGCACTCGTCGATGAGCAGGCCCAGGCGCACGAGGACGTCGCACAGCTGCTCGGTCGACACCGGCTCGGCTCCCCGATACCCGTGCAGCAGCGGCGCGGCCTTCGGGGCGCCGACCAGCCGGCGCGCCTCCACCAGGCCGAACGGCGGGATGCGGAAGGCCTGGTCGCCGAGCAGCTCGGAGGTCACCCCGCCGACCCCGAAGCGCACGACCGGGCCGAACAGCGGATCGTCCACGCCGCCGGCCACGCACACGACGCCGGGCGGGGCCATCGTCTGGACCAGCAGCGCCTGGCCGGCCCGCTCGTCGAGCTGGGCGAGCATCGACAGGTACGCCGTGCGCACGGCGGTCTCGGACTCCAGGTTGAGCCGGACCCCGCCCAGGTCGGCGCGATGGGCCAGCCAGGGGGCGGTGGTCTTGAGCACCACCGGGTAGCCGAGCTCGTTCGCCGCAGCCACGGCCGCATCCTCGGAGTCCACCTCGACGGAGGGCCACAGCCGGATCCCGTAGCAGGCCAGCAGGTCGCGCACCTGACGGTGGTCCAGGGTCACCGCCTCGGACACCTCCGGTGCCGGGGTGGCGTTCGGGTCCAGGACGATCCGGGTGTCGTGGTCGGTGTCATCCGCGGCGGCGGCTTCCTCGGCGGCCTCCAGCCACTGGGTCATCAGGGCGTTGGCGCGCTCGTTGTCGATGTCGGCGTACACCGGGATCTCCGACTGGCCCACCGAGCGCCACTGGGCGTAGCCGCGCACCAGGGCCAGCGCGCGCACGGCGTCCTCCACGTTCGTGAAGGTCGGCACGGACCCGCGGGCGGGGTGCTTGGCGGCATCCAGCACGGGCAGCAGCCCCATCCCGGCCGGGATCAGCCCGGTCCCGTCAGCGGCGGGCATCACCGCGATCACCGGCTTCGTGGACTGGATGCTCACCTCGGTGACGGCGTTGTGCACGCTGCTCTGGTCCGCGCCCACGCTCGGGATGTGCGCGAACAGGACCGCGTCGCACTCCGGGCTCTCGGTCGCCTCCCGCAGCCCCTCGCGAACCTCCTCGGCGGAGGCCGACTGGGCCAGACTGGCGTACCCCAGGGAGACCGTGAGCCGCGCGGACTCCAGCGCGTCGATGGCCAGCACCTCCAATGCCGCGGACGTGCCCACGACCGCCACCCGATCGCCGCGGGGCAGCGGCTGGTAGGCCAGCAGGGCGCCGACGTCGAACATCTCCGCCAGCGACGAGGTCTGCAGGATGCCGCTCTGCTCGAACACCGCGTCGACCGCGGCCGGCGGCAGCGACGTGCGGCGGATCCGGTGGCCCAAGGGCATCGACTGGGAGAACCGGCCGCTGCGCACCCCGACGACCGGCTTGGTGGCGCTCAGGCGGCGCGTGATCCGGGTGAACTTGCGCGGGTTCCCGATGCTCTCCAGGTAGAGCAGGATCAGGTTGGTCCCGGTGTCGGACTCCCAGTACTGCAGCATGTCGTTGGCCGAGATGTCGGCGCGGTTGCCCGCGGACATGAAGCTGCTCAGGCCCAGCCCTCGGCGCCCGACCGCCTCCAGCAGCGTGACGCCCAGCGCTCCGGAGTGGCAGAACAAGCCGGTCCGGCCGCGGGTGGGGACGAACGGCGAGAGGCTGGCGTTGAGGCTGACCCGGGGGTCGGTGTTGATCAGGCCCAGGCAGTTGGGGCCGACCACCCGCATGCCCAGCTCGCGGGCCCGGATCACGAGGTCGCGCTGGCGGCGCCGACCCGTCTCGGTCTCGGTGTCGGCGAACCCGGAGGAGACGATGACCAGGCCCGCCACGCCGGCGTCCGCGCACTGGTCGACGATGTCCAGCACGTCGGCGGCCGGCACGGCGATGACCGCCACGTCGACCGGCGTGGGGATGTCGGTGATGCGCCGGAACGTGGGCACGCCCAGGATCGAGTCGGCCTCGGGGTGCACGGCGAACAGCGGCCCCCGCAGCCCGTAGTCGCGCAGGTGCCGCAGCAGCTCGTGGCCGGTCCGGCCGGGGGTCCGCGACGCTCCGATCACCGCCACCCCGCTCGGATTGAGCAGCCGCTGGACCGAGCGAGCCTCGCTGCGGTGCTCGCGGCTGGCCCGCACGGAGATGATCGCGTCGGTCGGCTCCAGGTCGAAGGTGAGGTGGAAGACGCCGTCCTCCATCCGCTGGCTCACGACGTAGCCGGCCTCGCGGAACGACGCGAGCATCCGGCGGTTGTCGGGCAGGACGTCGGCGACGAAGCGGCGGACCCCTCGCTCCCACGCGGCGGAGGCCAGATGCTCCAGGAGCACCGCACCCAGGCCGCGACCCTGGTGGTCGTCGCGCACCACGAAGGCGACCTCGGCCTCGTGCGCGGCCAGCCGGTCGTAGCGAGCCACCCCGATGATCTGCCCGCCCGCGGTCGCCACCAGGGCCACCCGGTCGACGTGGTCGACGGTGGTGAACCTGGCCAGATCGCGATCGGACAGCTCGGGCATCGGCGCGAAGAACCGGAAGTAGACCGTCTCCGCGCTGAGCTGGCTGTGGAAGGCTCTCAGGGCCTCACGGTCCGCGGGCCGGATGGGCCGGATGTGGCAGGTGTACCCGTCGCGCAGCACGACGTCGGCCTCCCAGTGGGAGGGGAAGCCCTCGCTCATGGACGCCACAGTAGGGCGGGTCCCGCGGGCGGAGCGCGCCGTGCGGGCCGGGCCGGATGTGATCCTCGCCGGGCCCCGCGAAGTGGCGGGTCGCGTCGACCGGCCGCGCGTGGCAGGGCGCGCACTCGGTCGCAACTGCCTGCCGCTCCCGACGGCACCCGTCAGGGACAATGTGCCGATCGCCCAGATGCCAGGAGCGCGCATGTCCCGACGCACCCCCACTCCCCCGCGGGAGCCGGCCCCCGACGAGATCGTCGACGTGGACGTCACCGCGGAGATGCAGGCCTCGTACCTGGAGTACGCCTACTCGGTCATCTACTCCCGGGCGCTGCCCGACGCGCGCGACGGACTCAAGCCCGTCCAGCGGCGGATCCTGCACACGATGCACGACATGGGCCTGCGCCCGGACCGCGCCCACGTCAAGAGCGCGCGAGTCGTCGGCGAGGTCATGGGCCGGCTGCACCCGCACGGCGACCAGGCGATCTACGACGCGCTGGTCCGCATGGCCCAGTCGTTCTCGCTGCGGATGCCGCTGGTCGACGGGCACGGCAACTTCGGCTCCCCCGACGACGGTCCGGCCGCCTACCGGTACACCGAGTGCCGGCTGGACCCGGCCGCGCTGCCGATGGTCGCCGGCATCGACGAGGACGTCGTCGACTTCGCCCCCAACTACGACGGCCGCGAGCAGGAGCCGACCGTCCTGCCGGCCGCGATCCCCAACCTGCTGGTCAACGGCGCGTCCGGGATCGCCGTGGGCATGGCCACCAACATGGCCCCGCACAACCTGGGCGAGGTGGTCGCCGCCGCCCGCCACCTGCTGGCGCACCCACAGGCCGACCTCGACGAGCTCATGCGCTTCGTGCCCGGCCCCGACCTGCCGACCGGCGGGCGGATCATCGGCCTGGACGGCATCCGCGAGGCCTACCAGGGCGGCCGCGGGACGTTCCGCATCCGGGCGACCGTGAAGGTCGAGCAGGTCAGTGCCCGGCGGCAGGGCCTGGTGGTCACCGAGCTGCCGTGGAACGTCGGCCCGGAGAAGGTCATCGAGCGCATCCGCGAGCTGCACAACGCGAAGAAGATCTCCGGGATCGCGTCGGTGGTGGACCTGACCGACGGCGAGAAGGGCCTGCAGCTGGTCATCGAGCTCAAGAGCGGCTTCGTGCCCGAGGCCGTGCTCAACCAGCTCTACGCGCTGACCCCGCTGGAGTCGTCGTTCGGCATCAACAACGTCACCCTGGTGCAGGGGCGCCCGCAGACGCTGGGCCTCAAGCCGCTGCTGGAGGTCTACCTCGCGCACCGCCTGGAGGTGGTCCGGCGGCGCAGCGAGTACCGGATCGCGCGCGCCGGCGAGCGGCTGCACCTGGTCGAGGGCCTGCTGGTCGCGATCCTGGACATCGACGAGGTGATCGCGGTCATCCGGTCCAGCGACGACGCCGCCGAGGCGCGCACGCGGCTGATGACGGTGTTCGACCTGAGCCAGGAGCAGGCCACCTACATCCTGGACATGCCGCTGCGCCGGCTGACCCGGCTGAGCCGCCTGGAGCTGGAGAGCGAGCGCGACGAGCTGCGCGCCACGATCGCCGAGCTGCGGCGGCTGCTGGACGATCCGGCTGCCCTGCGCGCGGTGGTCTCCGACGAGCTGGCCGAGGTCGCCGCCAAGTTCGCGAACCCGCGCCGGACCGTGCTGCTGGAGGGTGCGGTGCAGGCCCGGTCGGCGGCCGCCGTCGCGGCGGCCCCGCTGGAGGTGACCGACGGCCCGTGCCAGGTCCTGCTGTCCAGCACCGGGCTGCTGGCCCGCCGGGCGATCCCCGAGCCCGACGCCGACGGTCAGCCCGCCGCCGCTCAGGTCGGGGTCCACGCGGTGGTCACCGCGACCGCCGACGCGACCGTGCGCGGCCAGGTCGGCGTGGTCACCTCCACCGGCCGGGTGCACCGGATCGACGTCCTCGACCTGCCCGCGCTGCCCGACACCGCCGGTCCGGTGAGCCTGGCCGGTGGAGTCCCCCTAGGCGCCCTGGTCTCGCTGCCGTCCGGTGAGGAGGTGGTCGGCCTGGCGAGCCTGCTGCCCGATGCCGCCCCGCTGACCCTGGCAACCGCCGCCGGGACGATCAAGCGGGTCGCCACCGAGCCCGCCCCCAACCGCGACGTGTGGGAGGTGATCCGGCTGGCCGAGGGCGACCGGGTCGTGGCCGCCGCATCCGCCGCCGACGCCGACGAGCTGGTCCTGCTCAGCGACGACGCCCAGCTGCTCCGGTTCCCGGCCTCCTCGGTCCGCCCGCAGGGCCGGGCGGCCGGCGGAATGGCGGGCATCCGGCTGTCCCCCGGCGCCGAGGTGATCGCGTTCGGGGTGTGGCGGCCAGGCAGCGCGGGTGTCGTGGTCACCGTGGCCAGCGACGCCGCAGCCCTCCCGGGCTCCGGCGGCTCGATCAAGGTCACGCGCGGGGAGGCGTACCCAGCGAAGGGCCGGGCCACCGGCGGCGTGCGCGCGCATCGCTTCCTCAAGGACGAGAACGTGCTCACCCGCGGGTGGATCGCCACCCTGCCCGCGGTGGCCGCGACTGGCTCCGGAGAGCCGATGCGCCTCCCCGAGCCCGACACCCGCCGCGACGGCTCCGGAGTCGCAGGGCAGGCCCTCCCGACGGCGGTCGCCACCCTGCTCTGACGGATCCCGCCGAGTTGGTAGTGATTCCGGCCCACTGAGTTGGCCAGATTCACTACCAACTCCAACCCCGGCGTGGTCAGGCGCTGGTGACGTCCGTCTGGTCCTGTCCGAGCTGCTGGGCGCTCAGGTCCGCGTACAGCCCGCCAGCGGCCAGCAGCTCGGCGTGCGTGCCGCGCTGGACGATCCGGCCGCCGTCCACGACCAGGATCTGGTCGGCCCGCCGGATCGTAGAGAGCCGGTGGGCCACCACCAGCGACGTGCGGCCCTCCAGCGCCCGGGCCAGCGCCCGCTGCACCGCGGCCTCGCTCTCGGAGTCCAGGTGCGCGGTCGCCTCGTCGAGCACGACCACCGCCGGCGCCTTGAGCAGCAGCCGCGCGATCGCCAGGCGCTGCTTCTCCCCACCGGAGAGCCGGTAGCCGCGCTCCCCCACGATGGTGTCCAGCCCCTCGGGCAGACTCGCCACCAGCTCGCCGATCTGGGCCTCCCGGCAGGCCGCGAAGATCTCCTCGTCGGTGGCCTGCGGCTTGGCGAAGAGCAGGTTGCCGCGGATCGAGTCGTGGAACATGTGCGCGTCCTGACTGACCACGCCGACCCGGTCGGCCAGGCTGGCCAGCGTCGCCTCGCGCACGTCGACATCCCCGACGAGCACCGCCCCGTCGCGCACGTCGTAGAGCCGAGAGACCAGCGAGGTGATCGTGGTCTTGCCCGCCCCCGACGGCCCCACCAGGGCGACCAGCTGCCCCGGCTCGACCCGGAAGCTCACGTCGCGCAGGACCGGCCCGGACTCGGCGCTGCGCGACTCCGGGCGCGCGACCGACTCCAGCGACGCCAGCGACACCTCGTCCGCGGTCGGGTACGCGAACGAGACCGACCGGAACTGGACCGCGGTCGGGCCGGCCGGGATGGGCCGGGCGTCGGGCGCCTCGTCGACCATCGGCGGCAGGTCCATCACCTCGAAGACCCGCTCGAAGGAGACCAGCGCGGTCATCACGTCCACGCGCACGTTGCTCAGCGCGGTCAGCGGCCCGTACAGCCGGGCGAGCAGCGCCGTCAGGGCCAGCAGCGTCCCGATCGTCAGGGAGCCGTCGATGACCAGGTTGCCGCCGACCCCGTAGGTGATCGCCGTGGCGATCGAGGCGACCAGGGTCAGCGCGGTGAAGAAGTAGCGGTTCGACATGGCGATGTCCACGCCGATGTCGCGCACCCGTGCCGCCCGGCTGCCGAACGCCGCCTGCTCCTCGGACGGCCGGCCGAACAGCTTGACCAGCAGCGCGCCGGCCACGTTGAACCGCTCGGTCATCATCGAGCTCATGTCCGCGTTGAGCTCCATCTGCTCGCGCGACTGCGCTTGCAGGCGCCGCCCCATCCAGCGCGCGGGCAGCAGGAACAGCGGCAGCAGCATCAGGCTGACCAGCGTGATCTGCCAGGACAGCGCGAACATCGCGATCAGGACCAGCACCAGGCTGACCACGTTGCCGATGACCCCGCCGAGGGTCGAGGTGAACGCCTGCTGGGCGCCGATCACGTCGTTGTTGAGCCGGGAGATCAGCGCCCCGGTCTGGGTGCGCGTGAAGAAGGCCAGCGGCTGGGACTGCACGTGGGCGAAGACTCCGGTGCGCAGGTCGTAGATCAGGCCCTCGCCGATCCGCGCGGACAGCCACCGCGAGAGCAGCCCGTTGACCGCGTCGAACAGGGCGAGCACCAGCACCAGCACCGCCGTCGTGGTCACGACCGAGGCGTTGCCCGGCGTGATCCCGTCGTCGACGATCCGGCGGAAGAGCAGCGGCTGGATCACGACGAGCACCGCCGTGACCAGCACCGTGACCAGGAACCAGACGATCAGCCGTCGGTAGGGGCGAGCGAAGGAGATGATCCGGGTGACCGTCTCCCGCGAGAGTCGCCGCTGGGCGACAGACGGGTCGCGCGTGAACGAGCGATAGGCCTGCCACGCGGGCATGCCCCCACCCATCGACATCCGCCACCCCTCTCTGCGCCAGAGAGCCCTAACAGCGCGCGGCGTCGGGTTGTTCCCGGCCCGCGCTGCGCGAGGAGTGAGCTGACCCCACGCCCGCAAGGCGCGCAGCGCGGGGCCGCGGGGGCGGCGAGCCCCGCAGCACCGCCGCCCATCCGACGCCGCCCATCCGACGCCGGTCAGCCGACGGGCAGGCCGAGCATCCGAGCCAGCTCCTGGATCCGGCCCACCTGCGCCGTCCGCTCGGCGTGCATCGCCGCGTCGTGGGCGACCGCCCAGTCGGGCCCGGCGGTGGCGTCGCGCAGCAGCGCCTTGGTGGCCGAGATCGCCCCAGGCGGAGCGGTCGCGCACGACCGGGCGATGGCCAGCGCGGCCTCGTCCAGGCTCTCGCGCGGGGCGCTGCTGTGCGCCAGGCCGATCCGCACTGCCTCCTCGGCCCCGACGAACCGGCCGCTCACGACCAGCTCGAGCGCCCGGCCGTACCCGACGGCCCGCACCAGCGGCAGCGTCCCGCCCAGGTCGGGCACCAGCCCGAGTGAGGGCTCCTTCATCGACAGGGCCACGTCGTCGGCGACCACCATCACGTCGCACGCCAGCGCCAGCTGGAACCCCGCACCCACCGCGTGCCCCTGCACGGCGGCCACCGTGACCACGTCGGCGCGCCGCCACCAGGCGAACGCCGCCTGGAAGGCCTCGATCAGGTCGGCCAGCTCGGTGTCCGGGAGGGCAGCGAACCCGATGAGCGACCCCTCCCCCGGGATGCCCTCCGGGGCGAGCATGCGCCGGTCCAGCCCCGCGGAGAACGAGGCCCCTTGCGCCCGCAGCACGACCGCGCGCGTCCCGGCCGGCAGGTGGGCGCCGATCTCCGCCAGGGCGCGCCACAGCGACGGGCTCTGCGGGTTGCGCCGGTCGGGGTTGGCCAGCGTCACGGTCAGGATGCCGCCGGCCAGCTCGGCGGACAGGGCAGGGTGCGTTACGGGTGAGGTGGTCGCAGTCACCGCGCCAGTCAACCAGCCGCCTCGCGACGGCCCACCGCCGGTCAGGCTGAGTCGGTCTGGCCGGGCCTGCCCCGCCGGTAGAATCCGGCCAGTGATCGCGACGTCTGCGCTGGAGGTTCGCGCGGGCGCCCGGCTCCTCATGCAGGACGTGAGCCTGCGCATCGCCGACGGCGACCGGGTCGGCCTGGTGGGCCGCAACGGCGCCGGGAAGACCACCCTCCTGCGCATCCTGGCCGGCGAGGGAGCGCCCGAAGCCGGCACGGTGACCCGCTCGGGCCCCATCGGCTACCTGGCCCAGGATCCGCGCGCCGGCGATCCCGCCCAGAGCGCCCGGGAGCGCATCCTGGAGGCGCGCGGCCTCGGCGAGGTGATCGCCCGCATGCGCCGGGCGGAGGCTGCGATGGGCGATCCCGCCACGGACAAGCGCGAGGCCGCGATGCGCCGCTACGACCGCGCACAGACCGAGTTCCTGGCCCTGGACGGCTATGCCGCCGAGTCGCGCGCGGCCGCGGTGGCCTCGGGACTCGGCCTGGAGGAGCGCACGCTCGGTCAGCCGCTGGGCACCCTCTCCGGCGGGCAGCGCCGGCGCGTCGAGCTGGCCCGCATCCTGTTCGGCGAGGCCGGCACGCTGCTCCTCGACGAGCCGACCAACCACCTGGACGCCGACTCGATCGTGTGGCTGCGCGGGTTCCTGGCCGCGCACAGCGGAGGGCTGGTCGTCATCAGCCACGACGTCGGGCTGCTCGACCACGTGGTCAACCGCGTCCTGCACCTGGACGCGAACCGCTGCGTGATCGACACCTACAACGTCGGCTGGACGACCTACCTGGCCCAGCGGGCCACCGACGAGAAGCGCCGCCATCGGGAGCGGGCCAACGCCGAGAAGCAGGCCGCGTCGCTGCAGCAGCAGGCCGACCGGATGCGCGCGAAGGCGACCAAGGCCCGCGCCGCCCAGTCGATGATGCGCCGCGCGGACAAGCTGCTCTCCGGCCTGGAGGATCAGCGCGCCGCCGACCGGGTCGCCAAGCTGCGCTTCCCCGACCCCGTGCCGTGCGGGCGCACGCCGCTGCGGGCCAGCGGGCTGAGCAAGTCCTACGGGTCGCTGGAGGTGTTCACCGACGTGGACCTGGCCATCGACCGAGGCTCGCGGGTGGTCATCCTGGGGCTCAACGGCGCGGGCAAGACGACGCTGCTGCGACTGCTGGCCGGCGTCGAGCAGCCCGACACCGGCGCGGTCGAGCCCGGCCACGGGCTGCGCCTGGGCTACTACGCCCAAGAGCACGAGACCCTGGACCAGGACGGCAGCGTGCTGGCCGCCATGGTCCATGCGGCGACCGAGCTGACCGAGACCGAGTGCCGCTCGGTGCTCGGGCGGTTCCTGTTCTCCGGCGACGACGTCGACAAGCCGGTCTCGGTGCTCTCCGGCGGCGAGAAGACCCGCCTGGCACTGGCAACCCTCGTGGTGTCCGGGGCCAACGTGCTGCTCCTGGACGAGCCGACCAACAACCTGGACCCAGCCAGCCGCGCGGAGATCCTCGACGCCCTGGCCGGCTACCGGGGCGCGGTGATCCTGGTGACCCACGACGAGGGCGCCGTCGAGGCCCTCGCCCCCGAGCGGGTGCTGCTGCTCCCCGACGCCGACGAGGACCTCTGGCGCGACGACTACCTGGAGCTGGTCACGCTGGCGTGAGGGCTCGAACATCCGCCGACCGGCCCGCCCGTGCAGCTGTGCACAGGCGCCAGGGTGAGTGGTCGGGACCATCTTCGGGTCCGGGTTAGCCTTGGTGGCCGTCAGGCGCGCTGGCTGGATGCCCGAGTCGGCGGACGATCTCGGGCGCCTGTGCGGACTGACGTCGAGCGGCTTGGTGCTCACCACGGGGAGACGGGGTTGGGATGTCGAACGGACCTTGCGGGGACGATCGGCGCATCCGCGCGGATGGCATGCGCCCCCGCTCCCCCCGAGACCACAGGGCTGGGCGAAGGCAGCCCGGAGGAGACGCCATGACCATCACTGGATCACACCGTCACCTCGTCGCGTTAGCCGCTGCCGTAGTCGGCGGGCTGCTGCTGACGGGCTGCTCCAACCAGCCCACCACGACCATCCGCCCGCTCCCGTCGCAGGCCAGCGCACCTACGTCCGAGGCGCCGACACCCACCGCCAGCCCGACGCCCAGCTCGACGCCGGCCGCGGAGAAGCAGCAAGCCCTCGACGAAGCCACCGCAACCGTCTTGGCCTACGAGCAGGCGATCTACGACATCCTCGCCGACCCCACTCCCACCCTCAACGACATCAACAACTACGCGACCCAACCGCTGCTGGCCGACAGTCTGGAAAGCCTCCTGGACAAGTCCCTGGAAGTCGCCTCGGGCAAAGTGGTGATCCTGGATACCGGGCCAGTGACCCTCGATCAGGTCGAGCCGATCAAGATCGACCTCAAGGCAAGCCCGCCGGTCGTCGTCCTAGAGGCCTGCCTCGATCGCACCGGCACGAACGTGACCTACGAAGGCAAACGCGTGGAGCCGCCGCGCCAACGATTCCGGTATCGGGTCGTGAAGACGACATATCTGCCTGCCCCGGGGTGGGCCGTATCCAAGATGATGCCGCCGGCCGGCCACGACCAGCCTCCCGCATGCTGACCTGGCGCGGTACTGCCGCTCTCTGTGCCGCCCTGGTTCTTGGCGGCCTTGGCCCCGGCCCGGCCAACGCAAGCGGACCAGCCAGTTGCATGGACGACGGATGGGGTGCGAGGGAGTGTGAGGTGACCACTTCCTCGGATGCGGACGCCAGCTCCAGCTCATCGGGCTCGGGTGGGGGGAAGGCGAGCAAGGCGCAGGAGAAGTGCCTCTACAAGGGCAAGGAGATCTCCTGCAAGGGCCCGGGGCGCTGGTCAAGCTCGAAGGAGTGCTGGGTCCTTCTGATCGATCCACAGCCCGCGCCCGATCACCCCCTCTGGGAAGGTCACCTGACCCCGGAGGGTGACACCACCGGCCAGATCTACCACTGCCTCCCGCCCGGCGCGGCGTTCAGCGCCGGGCAAGGGTCGGGCTACTACTACTGGCGGGACTCCGCACCCCCCGACGTCGACCCGGCCGCCCTGGCCCACGAAGCCGTGGACCGGATGAAGCTGGTCGCCCCCAACGTCGGGGCCACCCCGCTGCCCCACCCCAACGCCAAGTCCGTCATCGGGCTGCCCACCTGGCTATGGATCGCCGGGGCCGACCAGCACTCCTGGGGCCCCATCACCGCCACCGCCAGCTCCGGCGGCCAGACCGTCACCGCCACCGCGCAAGTCCAGCGCGTCGTCTGGGACATGGGCGACGGCAACACCGTCACCTGCGCCACCACCGGCACCGAATGGCGCAGCGGCATGGGCGCCCAGGACTCCCCCACCTGCGGCTACCGCTACACCCACCCCGGACACGTCACCATCACCGCCACCACCCACTGGAACGTCCACTGGTCCGGCGCCGGACAAGGCGGCATCATCACCTTCGACCTCACCGGCACCCGCGACCTCACCGTCGTCGAACTGCACACCGTCGTCACCGGCTGACCACTCCGAACCCGGGCAACCCCGCGGCTCCGCGACCGGCCACACGAACCGCCCCCGCAGAGGCCTCGACGGCCTCGACCAGCGGGGAGCCGGCCTGGCCTCGACAAGCTCGACCGACGGGGGGCTGGCAGTACCTCGACAAGTCGATCCCGGGTCTGCCGGAATCCACGGGTGATGGATTCGCACACCTCAGGCCGAAGTGCGCAAACCCACCGCTCCGCTCACGCGCCGGCGGCTGGATCGCGGGCGATCGTGCCGGAGCCGACGACGCGCGACCCGTCGTAGAGGACCGCGGTCTGCCCCGGGGCGACTCCGCGCAGGGGTACGGCCAGCTCGGCGCAGAACCCGGTCCCATCCTGCGCCGGGGTGACCCGGGCGCCCACCGGCTGCCCGTGCGCGCGCACCTGCACCTGCAGGTCCGCCGGCCCGGACAGTGGCGACCCGCACCACCGCGGCCGGATCGCCCGGAGCACGCCGACGTCCAGCAGCGCCGCCGGGCCGACGCTCACTCGCCGGGTCTGCACGTCCACGTCGACCACATATCGGCGCGCCCCGTCCGGCCCCGGCCGGCCCAGCCCCACGCCGCGACGCTGGCCGACCGTGAACGCGTACGCCCCTCGATGCGTCCCGACCACGTCGCCGGTGCGCGCGTCCACGACCTCCCCGGGCGCCTCGCCCAGGTGCTCGCGCAGGAACCCCGACGTGTCGCCGGTCGGGATGAAGCAGATGTCGTGACTGTCCGGCTTGGCGGCCACCGCGAGTCCACGCTGCGCCGCCTCGGCGCGAACCTGGGCCTTGACCGAGTCGCCCAGCGGGAACAGGCATCCCGCGAGCTGCGTCGGGTCCAGCACCCCCAGCACGTAGGACTGGTCCTTCTCCAGGTCGACGGCCCGGTGCAGCTCGGTGCCCTGTGCCCCCTCGACCAGCCGCGCGTAGTGCCCCGAGGCGACGGCGTCGAACCCGAGCGCCCAGGCCCGGTCGAGCACGGCGGCGAACTTGATCCTCTCGTTGCACCGCACGCACGGGTTGGGCGTGCGCCCGGCCGCGTACTCCGCGAGGAAGTCCTCGACGACGTCCACCGCGAACTCGCCGGACATGTCCCAGATGTAGAACGGGATGCCCAGCAGGTCGGCCGCGCGCCGGGCGTCGCGGGAGTCCTCCAGGGTGCAGCAGCCGCGCGCCCCCGAGCGGTAGGTCGCCGGGTTGCTCGACAGCGCCAGGTGCACCCCCGTGACCTCGTGCCCGGCGTCGACCATCCTCGCCGCGGCGACCGCCGAGTCGACCCCACCGGACATGGCCGCGATCACGCGCATCAGGACCGCACCGCCCCGGCCACCCCCAGATGGCCGGCTGCCCGGGCCCGCTCGACCACGGCGGGCAGGGCACCCAGGAACGCCTCCAGCTCGGCGTCCGCAGTCGAGCGGCCCAGCGAGATGCGCATCGAGGATCGGGCCAGCACCGGGTCCACGCCCATCGCGAGCAGCACGTGGCTGGGCTCGGGCACTCCGGCCGTGCACGCCGAGCCGGTCGAGACGTCGATCCCGGCGGCGTCCAGCAGCATCAGCAGCGCGTCGCCCTCGCACCCTGGCAGCGAGAGGTGGAGATTGCCCGGCAGCCGCGCGTCCAGGCCCCCGAGTGCTCCGTTCACCACGACATCGGGGACCAGGACGCGGATCCCCGCGAGCAGCGCGTCGCGCCGCGCCGCCAGTCGCGCCGAGGCGACCGGCAGATCGGTCAGCGCGTGGACGACGGCCGCCGCACACCCGGCGATCGACGCGACGTCCACCGTGCCGGAGCGCACCGAGCGCTCCTGCCCGCCGCCGTGCAGCAGCGGGGTCAGGGCCAGGTCGCGGCGCGCCGCCAGCACGCCTACCCCCATCGGCCCGCCGAGCTTGTGCGCGGACAACGCGGCACTGGCCGGCAGGTGCAGGTCGACCGGGATCGAGCCCACGGCCTGCACGGCGTCACTGTGCAGCGGGACGCCAGCCTCGGCGCACGCGTCGGCGATCTGGGCGATGGGCTGGACCGTGCCGACCTCGTTGTTGGCCCACATGACCGCCACCAGCGCGACCTCGCCGGGATGCTCGGCCAGCTCGCGACGCACCTGCTCGGGGTCGACCCGGCCCAGGCCGTCGACCTGCAGCCACACCACCTGCGCGCCCTCGTGCTCGCCGAGCCAGTGCACCGCGTCGAGCACCGCGTGATGCTCGACGGGCGAGGCGAGGACTCTGCGGCGGGCCGGGTCCTCAGCGGTGCGCGACCACCACAGGCCCTTGACGGCCAGGTTGTCCGCCTCGGTCCCCCCGCCGGTGAAGACGACCTCGGCCGGGAGAAGCCCCAGCGCACCGGCGATCGCCTCCCGGGACTCCTCGACGAGTCGGCGTGCCCGCCGACCGGAGGAGTGCAGCGACGACGGGTTGCCGGGGACCGACATCGCCTCCAGCATGGCCGCTCGGACGATGTCGAGCACCGGAGCGGTCGCCGCATGATCGAGGTAGGCACGCATCATCACAATCCTAGGGGCCGGCAAGGATGGGTTCGGCCCTGCCGCGGGGTGCTCGCGAAGCGCGCGAAGTCGGTGGGCAATGGCACGATCGCCTCCGCGAGACCGGTGAAGGGAGCACGATGCAGGTCAGGTCGTGGGGTGCGTTCGTCGTCCTGGTGCTGGCGATCAGCCGGCTGGCTCCAGCCAGTCCGGCATCGGCCGCGATGGGCGCGCCCTCCGGCGGGGGTCCCGGCTCTCCGTGGCGGACCCCGGTCGGAGACCCGTACCTCGGGGTGCACGACGGCCAAGGCAAGCCCGTGGGGCCCAATCTGTGGGGCACCAGCCGGGTGCTGGCCCTGTGGTGTGCTGTGCAGCCGATCCGCGGGATCAACGTCACCGACTCGGCCCGCACGCGGCTGGACGGCGAGTACGCCAAGAACGCCGCGAACGGGGTGCGCCGGCTCAACGTCACGCTCGGTCATCCGGCCGCGTGGGTCTTCAAAGACGCCAAGGCAGCGCGCAGCACCAAGAACGTGCCGGCCCGATACTGCCAGCACACCCTGGCGAACACGTCGTTCCCCACTCGCAAGTCGCTGGCCAGCGGGCCGGTCCGCACCGCGTACGTCGAGTACGTGAGGGCCGTCATCCGGGCGTCCAAGAACTATCTGGCCGCGAACGGGGCCAACAAGCTCGTCCTGATGGCAGCCAACGAGCCCAACCTGCGCAGCAGCGGCCAGGTCTCCCGCACGATCCCGGGTGCCGCTCGCTCGTGGGAGGAGGCCGCGGCCAGCCTCCAGAAGCAGGAGCGCATCATGCGCAAGGTCGCCCAGCAGATGATCCCCGGGCGCTTCGAGATCACCAGCCCGGCGATGTACGGCAAGCAGAACGCCGGCGCGACCGCCTACTTCAAGGCCCAGGCCAAGTACCGAACCATCGACAGCATCTCCCTGAACTTCTACACCTTCGGGGTCACCCCGGCCAAGGCACTGGCCAGCTGGCGGGCCAAGGCGACCCGCGCCCTCAAGGTCGTCAAGACCTACCAGAGGCTCAAGCGGGTGCCCGTGTGGATCACCGAGACCAATCACAACCTGGTCAACGGCAACCCTCGGGACCGCAGCAACATCTCCAGCGACTGGATGTCCGGCCCGACGCAGAAGCACCTGGCCCAGGCCACCCTGGCCGAGGCCATGCGCATGGGATTCGCGGGCATCGAGTTCTACCAGGGGTCGGCCAGCCAGGTTGCGCTCAAGTATTACCCCGGCACAGTCGCGTTCCAATCGACCAGATCCCTGTTCGTGCTGCTCGCCGGCCGAAAGCTGCAGAAGTGCACCACCACCAAGAGCATCGTCACCTGCTCCTTCAGCGCGCGGCCGATCGACGGTCCGGTTCAGCTGCGCTGGTCCGCCAAGGGGCTCTCCGGCGTCACGGTGATCGGGCCTACTCCCCTGCCACCGGCGCCAGCGAAGGCTCCGGCCGCCAAGCCCGCGGCCAAGGGCTGAGTCGAGCCGGAGCCTGGGGATCTCCGCGTCGCGTCAACGGCCAAGGCCCGGCACCCCGTGAGGGGACGCCGGGCCACCGGCCGTGCGAGCGAGGTCTCAGCCCTTGCGAGCCATGATCTCTTTGGTGAGCTGGGGCACGACCTGGAACAGGTCGCCCACCACGCCGAAGTCGGCCAGCTCGAAGATCGGCGCCTCGGGGTCCTTGTTGACCACGACGACCATCTTCGAGGTCTGCATGCCGGCCCGGTGCTGGATGGCGCCGGAGATCCCGTTGGCGACGTAGAGCTGGGGAGCCACCGTCTGGCCGGTCTGGCCGACCTGGAACGCGTGCGGGTACCAGCCGGCGTCGGTCGCCGCGCGGGACGCGCCCACCGCGGCGCCGAGCGAGTCGGCGAGCTCCTCGATGATCCCGAACCCGTCAGCGCTGCCGACCCCGCGGCCACCGGAGATCACGATCGCGGCCTCGGCCAGCCCCGGACGACCCGACTTCGCCTGGGCGACGCGCTCGGTGATCCGCGCGGCCTTGGCGCCCGCGGACAGCTCCACGGCCACGTCGACCCGGGCCCCAGCCGCCGGGTTGGCCGCCGCGGCGACGCTGTTCGGGCGGACCGTGATGATCGGGGTGCCGTGGGCGACCTTCGCGGTGACGATCGTCGCGCCGCCGAACACCGACTGCGTGGCGGAGCCGTCGGCGGCCACGTCGACCGCGTCGGTGATGAGGCCCGAGCCGGTGCGCACGGCCAGCCGGCCGGCGACCTCCTTGCCCTCGCTCGTGCTGGCGATCAGGACCGCGGCCGGCGAGCGCTGCTCGACCAGCGCGGCCAGCACCTCGGCCTTGGGGGCCACGGGGTGATCGAGCAGCTCGGGGGCGTCGGCGACCGCGACGGTCGCCGCGCCGTACTGGGCCAGGCCGTCGATCGCCGCGTCGGCGCCGGAGCCGACGAGAACCGCCACCGGCTCGCCGATCCGGGCGGCCAGGGTGAGCAGCTCGTTGGTGACCTTCTTGACGTTGCCGTCGGTGTGCTCGACGAGCACCAGGACTTCAGCCATCACGCTCTCCTCAGATGAACTTCTGCTCGGACAGGAAGTCGGCGATCGCCACGCCGCCGGCGCCCTCGTCGGTGACGATGGTGCCCTTGGACTTGGGCGGGCGGGCAGCGGCCTCCTCGACGACCGACCAGGCAGCGGCCAGGCCGACCTGGTCCGCACTGAGCCCGAGGGCCGCCACGTCCACGCTCTCGACGGGCTTCTTCTTGGCCGCCATGATCCCCTTGAACGAGGGGTAGCGAGGCTCGTTGATCTTCTCCACGACGCTGACCACGGCGGGCAGCGAGGCGGTCACCACGTCGTAGCCGCCGTCGGTGACGCGGTGGGTGGTGACCGAGCTGCCCTCGACGCTGACCTGGCTGGCGAAGGTGAGCTGGGGCAGGCCCAGGCGCTCGGCGACCATGGCCGGCACGACCGACATGCGCGCGTCGGTGGACTCCGACCCGAACAGCACCAGGTCCGCACCGCGATCCTTCAGCGCGCTGGCCAGCGCAGCCGAGGTCGCCAGGGCGTCCGAGCCGTGCAGGGCGTCGTCGACGATGTGCACGCCGGAGTCGGCACCCATCGACAGCGCCTTGCGGATGGTGTCGCTGGTCTGCGACGGGCCCATGCTCAGCACGACGACCTCGCCGCCGTGGGCCTCCTGCAGCCGCAGGGCCTCCTCGACCGCGTACTCATCCAGCTCGTTCATGACCGCGTCGACAGATTCGCGGTCCAGGGTGTGATCGGTCGGGCGCAGCGTCTTCTCCGCCCAGCTGTCAGGCACCTGCTTGACACAGACAACGATCTTCATGGTCTGGCCGTGACCTCCTCATCGCCCGCGCCGCGCGCCGGAGCACCTGTCGGGCCTGCTCGGAACCGGGCCGAATGAGCCCGGACCCTCCCATGCTACTCGCCGGTAACAAACACCGTGACCCGGGTCCACGACGTTGCGGCCCTCGTAGAACCGGACGAGGCCCCGCCGACCTGGCCACCCGGCGGGGGGCTGGGTCCCACAGGGACGTTGCGGCCCACCCGCCACGGGGATCCTCGCCCTGGCTCGCCTCGGGCTGGGCGCGTACATTGCCGCAGTCATGCGGATCCTGCACCTGGCTTGGGAATACCCCCCGGCCCTCCACGGCGGCCTGGGCCGGCATGTCCATGCCCTGGCCGGCGCGCAGGCCCGGCTCGGTCACTCCGTCACCGTCATCACGCGCGGCCCGGTCGCGGACGAGGACCGCACTCCCGGGGTCTCGGTGGTCCGCGTGGGCGACCCCGGCACCCCCGACCTGCAGGGGCTGCTGGGCTGGGTGGCCCAGCTCGAGTCCGCGTTCGCCCACGAGGGGAACGAGCTGTTCGGCTACTGGACGCCCGATCTCGTGCATGTGCACGACTGGATGGTCACGCACGCCGGGATGGCGCTGCGCGAGGCCAGCGGGGCCCCTCTGGTGGCCACGATCCACGCCACCGAGGCGGGCCGGCATCGCGGATGGGTGACCAGTCCCCTGTCCACCCGGATCCACAGCACCGAGTGGCTGCTGACCAACACCGCCGAGGCGGTCCTCACCTGCTCGTCCGCGATGGACGTGGAGGTGCGCACGCTGTTCGGTGTCGGTCCGACCACGGTCATCGCCAACGGCATCGACCTGGCCGCCTGGCAGGCCGACCCGGTCGCGGTCGCGGGCATCCGCAGCATCGTCCCTGGTGCCGAGCCGCTGCTGGCCTTCACCGGCCGAGTCGAGTGGGAGAAGGGCGTCCAGACCTTGCTGGAGGCCCTGCCGGCGCTTCGCCTGACCCATCCAGGAGTCATGCTGCTGGTGGCCGGGACCGGGACCTACCTGCCCACGCTGCGCCAGCGCGCGGCCGAGCTGGGGGTCGAGGGCCAGGTCCGGTTCCTCGGCCGGGTCAGCGAGGAGGATCTGCGAGCCGTGGTCGCCGCCGCGGACGTGGCCATCGCGCCGAGCCTGTACGAGCCGTTCGGGCTGATCGCGCTGGAGGCCGCCGCGCTCGGGACGCCGCTGGTCGTCGCCGAGACGGGCGGGCTGGCCGAGTTCGCGCAGGGCGGGTCCTTCGCCGGCACGTTCCGGCCCGGCGACCCGGGCAGTCTGGTCGCGTCCCTGAGCGAGGACCTGGCCGACCCCGGGGCGGCGCAGCGGCGCGCGGGGCGGGCCCACGGGGTGCTGGCACAGCGCTACGACTGGGAGCTGCTGGCCGGCCAGACCGTGGCCGCCTACCACCGCGCGCGAGCCGAGCTGGGCAGCGGCGAGGACGACGCCCGGCGGATGAGCGCGCATGCGCGGCACCGGCTGCGCCTGCCCGAGCCCACCGAGGCGCCCGGACGGCTGCTGGACCGCGACCTGTGAGCGGCTGGCTCGGGCGGCTCGCACCGGCGAGCTCGGGCGGGGTTCTCGGCGGCCGCGGGATGCTGCCCCCGGGTCTGACGCGCCGGCTGGCGGTGGCCGAAGTGCTCATCGTGCTGGCCCTGTCGCTGGGCCGCTCGGCGGTCTACGCGGTCATCAGCTTCAGCGTCGCGCTGGGCAACCAGACGCCCCTGGCTCAGCAGACCACCGTGCTCAACTCCTCGCTGGCCCCCGGCCGCCCGGTCCTCGACCTGCTGTTGCAGGTGCTGCGGATCGCGTTCGGTCTGGCCCCGGTGGCCCTCGTCTGGTACCTGCTCGCGCGTTCGGGCGAGGGCATGCGCAGTCTCGGCCTGGACCGTGGGCAGCTGCGGCGCGACCTGGGCCGGGGCGCACTGCTGGCCGCGGTCGTGGGCGGGGTCGGGCTGGCCGGGTACCTCGTGGCGCGGGCGTCCGGCGTCAACCTCACGGTGATCCCGGCGGACCTGCCCGACCACTGGTGGCGGGTCCCGGTGCTCGTCGCCGCCGCGCTGCAGAACGCCCTGCTGGAGGAGATCGTCGTCCTGGGCTTCCTGACCCGCCGGCTGCACCAGCTCGGCTGGTCGCCGAACGTGGCGATCGGCGCCAGCGCCCTGCTGCGCGGCACGTACCACCTGTACCAGGGCGTCGGCGGCTTCGTCGGCAACGTGGCGATGGGCCTGCTGTTCGGCCATCTGTACCGGCGGTGGGGCCGGCTGGGTCCGATGATCGTGGCGCACCTGCTCATCGACACGGTCGCGTTCCTGGGCTACCTCGCCCTCGCCGGCCACGTGGACTGGCTGCCCAAGCCCTGACCCGCCTCGCGCCCAGGGGCCCAGCCCGGTCGGACAACCGGCGCCGCCAAGCCACCCGGGCGCCCCCTCGGTGCGCGAGGGGCGCCGAGCGGTCAGACTGGGCCGGTGCTGCACCGCCATCCGTTCCTCAGCCTGGTCACGGGCGGCTACCTGGTGTTCGTCGCCTGGCTCACCCTCACCCCGCAGCCGATCTCCGCGGAGAACACCGACTACATCTACCGGGCCCTCGACGAGCTGCACAGCCGCGGCTACCTGGAGTCGCTGGACTACAACCGGCTGGAGTTCCTGGCCAACATCGCACTGTTCGTGCCCATCGGGATGTTCCTGATGCTGCTGTTCGGCACCCGCCTGTGGTGGCTGGCGCTGGCCTCGTGCTTCGCGATGACGGTCTTCATCGAGACCGCCCAGCGCAGCATCCCGGGTCGCGTCCCCGACGAGCGGGATCTCGTGGCCAACAGCCTGGGCGCGGTGCTCGGGGTGCTCCTGGCGCTTCTGCTGACGCTGCCCAGCGCGCTGCGCCGTCGCCGCGAGCGCCGCGCCCGGCAGCTGGCCCCCGCCGCCTGAGCTCACCGCGCACTCCCGCCCCGATTCCCGCTGGCCGGGGCGCGCCCGCCGGGTGCCGGTGCCATGCTGGACAGGTCAGGCGGGACGCTCGGCTCGCCAAGCATCGCCGACCGCAGCGCCCCCGGCCAGGCGTGGGAGGTGGACGTGGCGATCGACGGCGGCCCGGATCTGGTCCAGCTGCTGACCCCCGAAGGTACGCGCGTGTGGCACCCCGACTATCACCTCGACCTGGACGCCCAGGAATGGCTGAGCCGCTACGAGGACCTGGTGATGGTCCGCCGGCTGGACCTGGAGGCGACCGCGCTGCAGCGCCAGGGCGAGCTCGGCCTGTGGGCGCCGTGTCAGGGCCAGGAGGCCGCCCAGGTCGGCGCGGCCCGCGCGACCACGCCGACCGACCGGATCTTCCCGACCTACCGCGAGCACGGGATGGCCTGGGTCCGCGGCGTCGATCCGGTCACGCTCCTGGGCCTGTTCCGCGGCACCACGCTGGGCGGCTGGGATCCCGCCGAGCACGGGTTCAACCTCTACACGATCGTCATCGGCGACCAGGCCCTGCACGCCGTCGGCTACGCGATGGGCCTGCAGCGCGAGGGCTCCCATGACGCGGCGCTGGTGTGCTTCGGCGACGGAGCCAGCGCGCAGGGCGACGTCGCCGAGGCGTTCGTCTACGCGGCCGTGAACGACGCGCCCGTCGTCTTCTTCTGCCAGAACAACCAGTGGGCGATCTCCGAGCCGCTGGAGCGGCAGTCCCGCATCCCGCTCTTCAAGCGCGCGGCCGGGTACGGCTTCCCCGGCGTACGGGTCGACGGCAACGACGTTCTGGCCGTCGAGGCGGTGGTGCGCTCCGCGCTGGAGCGGGCGCGCTCCGGTGGCGGCCCCACGCTCGTGGAGGCGTTCACCTATCGCATGGGCGCGCACACCACGTCCGACGATCCCACGCGCTACCGGACCACGGCCGAAGGCGAGGCGTGGCGGCTCAAGGACCCGATCGAGCGGGTCCGAGCGCTGCTGGTCCGCGAGGGGATCGTCGGCCCGGCGCGGCTGGCCGAGGTGGACGCCCGGGCCGAGGCGCTCGGCGAGCGGATGCGCCGGGAGTGCCGTGCGCTGCCCGATCCGCCGCCCGAGGCGCTGTTCGAGCACGTGTACGCCGCCGAGCATCCTGTGATGCGCCGCGAGCGGGAGTGGCTGGCCGGCTACCTCGCCGGATTCGCCGAGCCCGGCAGCGACGACACAGCGGGCGGAGGGGGCTGACATGGCTGTGCTCACCATGGCCGCCGCGCTCAACGCGGGCCTGCGCCGGGCCATGCTCGACGATCCGCGCGTCCTGCTGATGGGTGAGGACATCGGTCGGCTGGGCGGGGTCTTCCGGGTGACCGACGGGCTGCTGGCCCAGTTCGGCGAGGACCGGGTGATCGACACCCCGCTGGCCGAGAGCGGCATCCTCGGCACCGCGGTCGGGCTGGCGATGCACGGCTTCGCGCCGGTGGCCGAGATCCAGTTCGACGGGTTCGTGTTCCCCGCGTTCGACCAGATCACGACCCAGGTCTCGCGGCTGCACCTGCGCTCCGGGGGCACGCTGCAGATGCGCTTGGTCATCCGGCTGCCCAGCGGCGGCGGGATCGGCGCGGTCGAGCACCACTCGGAGTCGCCGGAGGCGTACTTCGCGCACACCCCGGGGCTGCGGATCGTCACGCCCAGCACCCCGGCCGACGCGTTCACGATGATCCGCCAGGCCATCGCCCACCCTGATCCGGTGCTGTTCCTGGAGCCCAAGCGCCTGTACTGGGTGCGCGGCGAGGTCGAGGTGGACGCCGACCTGCCCGAGCTCTCGGAGCTGTTCGCCAGCCGGGTGGTCCGGCCTGGCCGGGACGCCACCCTGCTGGCGTGGGGTCCGATGGTCCGGACGTGCCTGGACGCGGCGGCCGCCGACGAGCAGCACGAGCTCGAGGTGCTCGACGCACGCAGCCTGGCGCCACTGGACCTGCCGACCATCGTGTCCTCGGTCGCGCGGACCGGCCGGCTGATCGTCGTCCACGAGGCGCCCGTCACCGGTGGCCTGGGCGCCGAGATCGCCGCGCAGGTCGGGGCCGAGTGCTTCTACCAGCTGGAGGCCCCGGTGCTGCGGGTCGGCGGGTTCTCGGTGCCCTACCCGCCGGCGCGCCTGGAGCACCTTCATCTGCCCGACCTCGACCGCATCCTCGAGGCGGTCGACCGAGCCATGGCGTACTGACCCCAACGGGCGAGGAGGCATCGTGCTGCAGGAGTTCCGGATGCCCGACCCGGGCGAGGGCCTGACCGAGGCCGAGGTGCTGACGTGGCGAGTGGCGGTCGGCGACCGCGTGCGCGTCAACGACGTGCTGCTCGAGGTCGAGACCGCCAAGGCGGCCGTCGAGCTGCCCAGCCCGTTCGCCGGGGTCGTCGCCGAGCTGCTGGTGCCGGTCGGAGCGGTGGTGCCGGTCGGCACGCCGATCGTCCGCATCGAGGAGGACGCGCCGGCCGTGCCGGTGGCGGCAGGCTCCGGCGACGAGAGTCCGTCCTCTGCCGGCGCGACAGCCCAGTCCCAGACGACCGCGCACCCCACGGGCGCGGGCCAGCCGGTCGCGACCCCGGAGGATGTCGAGGCAGCCCAGGCGGGCGAGCAGACGGCCGACGCCTTCGGCACGGGAGCGCCGCCGACCGGCGCCGGCGCGGCCGGTGCCGCCGAGGCAGCGGCAGGCGGGGATGGGGCCCCGACCGGCGCCCCCGCCGCCGGTGCCGGTGTCGCGCCGTCCGACGCTCCGGCTCGGCAGGCGGTGCTCGTCGGCTACGGGGTGCGGCCCGAGGGTGCGCCGCGCCGCCGCCCGCGCGTGACCCCGCACGGGGTCGAGCACCCGGAGCCGGGGCCGCCGGGGGCCGGTGCCAAGCCGGTCCGCCACGGAGGTCTGGAGCAGGCCCGGGCGGTGGAGGGCCGACTGGGCGGCGACCAGGTGCTCGCCAAGCCGCCGGTCCGGCGGCTCGCGCGGGACCTCGGCGTGGACTTGGCCAGGGTCGTGCCCACCGGGCCGCACGGCTCGGTCACGCACGAGGACGTCACCCACGCGGCGGCGTCGGGCTCCAGCTCCCGGGTGGTGCCGCTCTCGCATGTGGCCCGGATGATGGCCGAGGCGACCACCCGGTCGGCGTTCACCGCCCCGCACGTCACCGAGTGGGTCGAGGTCGACGTGACCGCGATGTCTGCCTTCCTGCGGGCGGCGCGCGCTCGCTACCCGGAGCTGTCGATGACCCCGCTCACCGTCGCCGCGCTGGCGCTCGCGCACGCGGCGGCCGTCCATCCGACGATCAACGCCAGCGTCGACGGCGACAGCCTCGTGCTGCACCCCGCGGTGAACCTCGGCGTGGCGGTGGACACCCCCCGCGGCCTCGTGGTTCCGGTGATCCGCGACGCCGGGACGCTGGGGCTGGTCGAGATGGCCCAGGCGCTCGGGCAGGTGATCGGCGTGGCCCGTGCCGGTCGGACCCGGCCGGAGGAGCTGCGTGGGTCCACGGTGACGATCACGAACGTCGGCTCCCTGGGCGTGGACGGCGGCACTCCGATCCTGAACACCGACGAGGTGGCGATCCTGGCGTTCGGGCGGGTCCTCCCCCGGCCGTGGGTGGTCGACGGGCAGGTCGTGGTCCGCGACGTGGTCACCCTCGCGCTCTCGTTCGACCACCGGGTCGTCGACGGGGCGCTGGGCGCCCGAGTGCTGGGCACGATCGCGGACTACCTGGCCGACCCGGCGACCGCCCTGGCCCTGCGCTGAACCAGGTGTGGCGAGCGGCAGCGTCCTGGGAACGCCCACGCCCAGCTGCGGGTCCCCCACGACGCGGCCCTTGAAGGCCTCGGCTCCGCGATGCCGCTCAGGCGACGACCTTCACCTGGGACGGGCCCTCGGGGCTTGCCCGGCGTACGGACAGGCGCTCGGGGACTCGCTCCTTGAGGTCGGGGACGTGGCTGACGATGCCGATGACGCGACCGTTGCCGCGCAGGTCGTCGATCACGCCCATGACGGATTCCAGCGTGTCCGCGTCCAGTGTGCCGAAGCCCTCGTCGATGAACAGGGTGTCCAGGTCGGCCCCGCCGGCCTGCGCGACGACCACGTCGGCCAGGCCCAGCGCCAGCGACAGCGAGACGTAGAACCGCTCACCCCCGGAGAGACTGGCGGGACTCCGCTCACGACCGGTGTGCCGGTCCAGGACGGCCAGCCCGAGCCCCACCTTGGAGTCCTTGCGCGAGCCCACGTCCGTGCGCAGCAGCTGGTACTTGCCCGTCGACATGACGCCCAGCCGCACGTTGGCCGCCTCCACCACCTGCTCGAACCAGTACCGCAGCACGTAGTGCACCAGCGGCATCCGCGGGGACCCCGCCTGCCCGCGCGCCAGCTCGTCCAGGGCGATCACCTCGTCGGCCTGCGCGGCCAGTGCCTCACGGGCCACCGCCTCGTCGAGAACCTCGGCCAGCCGGGCCGCGAACCGCTTCGCGCGCTGCTGCTCGGTCGCCGCCGTGCCGTGCGCGACTCGGGCCGCCTCCTGCGCCACCCGGTGGGCGACCGCGGCCTCCTGCTCGGCCTGGGCGGCGTCCGCCTCGCGAACGTCGGCCACGGCGACGAGGTCGGGCGCAGCCAGCAGGGCGAGCACCTCGTCCAGCCCGGCCTGCCATTCCTTCGACTCCTGCTCCAGCGCCGCCAGCTCCTCTGCCGGCAGGAACGCCGCGCGCATGGCTGCCTCGTCTGCGAACCCGAGCAGGTCGGCCTCGGTCACCACCAGGAGCTGAGCATTGCGCTGCTCGGCGATCGCAGCGCCCAGGGCCCGGACGGCTTCCGCGCTGGCCTGCTGCGTCTCGGCCTGGGCCAGGAGGTTCGCGATCCGCTCGGCGACGCTGATGTGCTGGCCGCGCGCCTTCGCCACCGACGACCGATCGCGCTCCAGACCCGCGTGGGCGGTGCGCAGCTGCTCGGTGAGGGTGGTGACCCGGGCGACCAAGGCGATCTGCTGCTGCGCCAGGCCCGTCGCCCGGCCGTCGAGCTCGTCGGCTCGGGACTCCAGCTCCCTCACCAGCTCACCGGCAGCGGTCGCCTCGGCAAGCTCGCGCTCGAGGGCGACGAGGTCCGCTTGCACCTCACTGCCCGTTGTGATCCCGAGCCCGCCGCGCAACGCGCTCAACGCAGCCTGACTCGTGACCAGGGTCAGCTGAGCCTGGTCCAGGACGATCCGCGCCTCGTCGCGCACCGCCATCCGCGCCCGCACATGCTCCTCGGTGACCTGACCGGCTCGGCCGGCCGCCGGGCTCGGGTGCTCGGCCGACCCGCAGACCATGCACGGGTCGCCGCTGACCAGTCGCCCGGCCAGCACGCCGCTGAGGCTCTCCAGGCGATGGTCCTCCAGCAGGCGCACCTCGTCCTCGACCACCTGGAAGGCCTTGGCCGCCTCCCGGTGGGCACCCTGGGCCTGGGCCACCGTCAGGGTGAGCGTGGCCACCTGGTCCATCCGCTCGAGCAGCTCGCCCGCCGCTGTGACCCGCTCCGTCAGCAGCTCGCGCCGGGCAGCGGTCGTACGTGCCTGCTGAGCCTGCTCCCGCGCGGCAACGGCCGCCGCCGGGATCGACTCGAGCGCCTCGACCACAGCGCTGAGGTCCGCCGACGCCTCGGCCTGCTCAAGCTCCAGCGCCACCACCTTCTGGGCCGCCGCGGTCAGCCCGGACTCCAGCTCGGCCGCCGACCCCAGGCGGGCCGCCGCCTCCCGGGCCGCCGCTGCCTGGTCCGCGAGCGCCTGATGACCGCATCCCTCGAGGTGCTCGGCGTCGGACACGCCGAGGGTCACGGCCGCGGCGAGTGCGGCCATGACCTGCCGGACGCGCTCGTCGAGCTGCGACAGCAGCGGGCGCCCGGGCAGCGCCTGCCTGGCCAGAGCGGCTCGGGCCACCCGGGTCTCCTGCTCGGCTCGCCCCACCTCGATGGTCGAGCGCCGCGTCAGCAGCCCTCCGAGGCGCCGGACCGCGTCCAGCCGCTCGCCGGCGGCCCGCAGCCCAGCAGCCGCGGCGCGCTCGGTTGCGCTGGCCGCCACGGCCGCCGCGACCGCCCGGCCCCGCACGGCCTCGATCGGCTCGGAGAGCTCCTGCAGCAGCGCGACCTCGGCCGTGAGGGCAAGCGGGGGCTCGCTCGGCTCGGGTGCGGTGCCCGCAGCCTCCCAGGCCGCCGCGCACCGGGACCGGACCTTGCCGGTCGCCTCGCGCAGCTCGGCACGCGCCGCGGTGGCGCGGCCCTGCAGCTCCCGCGTGACGCGGTCGTAGATCTCCGTGCCGAACAGCGTCGTGAGGATGTCGGCCCGGGTCTTCTCGTCGGCGACGAGGAAGGCGGCGAACTCGCCCTGCGGCAGCAGCACCACCTTGCGGAACTGCTCCTGGGTCAGACCCAGCAGGTCGCCCACGATGGCTGCGACCTCGGCCTTGTTGTGCGACTGGCTGCTCCACCCCCCGGCTTCGTGACGCTCCAGGTGGACGCTGGCCGACTCCTCGGTGGTCCCGCTCCCCCGCTGCTTGATCCGCGTGTAGGCCGGCGTCCGGGTGACGCGGTACCGGCTGCCCCGCACCGAGAACTCCAGCGTGACGACCGGCCGGACCTCGGGCCCCACGAAGTCCGAGTGGATGCGGTGGGGATCGCTGGTGGCGCTGGCCAGCCCGCCGTACAGGGCGAAGGTGATGGCGTCCAGGATCGTGGACTTGCCCACGCCTGTCGGCCCCTCGAACAGGAACAGCCCGCCGGCGCCCAGGCGGTCGAAGTCGACGACCTGCTCGTCGGCGAACGGGCCGACCGCGCGCAGGGTCAGAGTGTGCAGTCGCATCAGGCGCTCAGCTCCTCGTGGGTGAGGTGGTTGACGACTCGGTCGAGCAGCTCGCGCTGCGTCTCGGTGGGCGGCTGGACCCCGACGTGCTCGACGAATCCGCAGCAGATGTCCAGGGTGCTGTCGGACTGGCCCGGACCGACCAGAGCCACCCGCCCGGCGTCGAAGCCCTCCGGCGCGAACTCCAGCACCAGCGTGTGCGGCCACTTCTCCTTGAGCCGCTCCAGCGGGGAGGCCACTCGGCCGGGGTCGGTCAGCACGACCTTGAGCCAGGCCTGCGCCAGATCCGGGTCCTCGTCGGCGCCGGCCAGCAGGTCGTCGAGCCGCCCGACGACCTGCCGCAGCCGCCGGGGCACCGGAGTCGCGACTCGACGTACCGCCACTTCCCCGGACCCGTCGATGTCGACGACCGCGACGGACTTGGCGTGGTCGCGCTCGGAGAAGGAGAACGCGAGCATCGACCCGCTGTAGGCGATCCGGGTGACGCCGCCGACCGAGGCGAGATCCTGCGGCCCGTGCAGGTGGCCCAGCGCCACGTAGGAGAACCCGTCGAAGATGCCGGCCGGACAGCTCTGCACGCCGCCCACCCGGATGTCGCGCTCAGACTCGCACGCCGCGCCGCCCACCACGAAGGAGTGGCTCATCACCACGGTGCGGCTCAGCCCACGCTGCGCCGCGTCGGCGCGGATGCGGTCGGTCACCTCGGCCAGGACGGCCTCGTGCGAGCGCGCCACCCGCAGGGACTCGACCACCGCATCGGGCAGCAGGTAGGGAATCCCGTAGACACCGACCGGCCCGTGCTCGTCGGTCAGCAGCACCGGATCGGTGGCCTGCTCCAGTGAAGTGCGTAGGTGGATGCCCGCGTGCGCCATGACCTCGCCGCCGTACTGCAGGCGCGCGGCGCTGTCGTGATTGCCGCTGGTGACGATCAGCGGCACCCCGGCCGCGGCGAAGACCGCCACGGTCCGGTCCATGAGCGTGACGGCGTCGGCACCCGGCTGGGCGCGGTCGTAGACGTCGCCGCTGACCAGCACCGCGTCGGCCGCCTCGGCCCGCGCGAGGTCGAGCAGCCAGCCGAGCTGCTCGGCCTGGTGAGCGAGCAGGTCCTGGCCGAACAGCCGGCGTCCGAGGTGCCAGTCGGAGGTGTGGATCAATCGCATGCCGCGACGTTCCCACGGGGGTCTGACACAACCAGGTCGCACACGCCGATGCGACCGGCGCACCCTGGGGAAACGCGGAGCCGCGGCGCCCTGAAGGGCTCACCCGCGCCGAAGCGCCCGCCGGCGCGGTCGCTCCCGGAGCCGCGCGCGCAGCCACCCTGCGAAGCGCTGCCGAGCGGGCGACAATGACCAGATGCGCGCCATCTGGAGCGGGAACATCGCCTTCGGGCTGGTCCATATCCCGGTCAAGCTCTTCGCGGCCACCGAGGACCGCGACGTGCGCTTCCACCAGGTGCACCTCAAGGACGGCGGGCGGATCAAGTACGAGCGCCGCTGCCAGACGTGCGGCGAGGTCGTCACGTTCGCCGAGATCGGCAAGGGCTTCGAGGACGAGACCGGCCGGCGCGTCATCGTCGCCGACGACGAGCTGGACTCGCTCCAGGTCCCGCACGGCCGGGACCTGGACATCGTGCAGTTCAGCCCGGCCAGCCAGATCGACCCCATCCACTTCGACAAGGCCTACTTCCTGGAGCCCGCCACCGGCGCGGCCAAGCCCTACGTCCTCCTGCGCCGCGCGCTCACGCAGGCCGAGGGCATCGCGATCGTGATGATGTCGCTGCGCAAGCGGACCAGGCTGGCCCTGCTGCGGGTCCGCGGCGACGTCATCGTCCTGCAGACCATGCTGTGGCCCGACGAGGTGCGGGTGCCCCAGTTCGAGGGCATCTCCGACGACGACGTCACGGTGCGGGCGCCCGAGCTCACGATGGCCGCGTCCTTGGTGGACGGGCTGACCGCCGACTTCGACCCCGGGCAATACCACGACGAGTACCGCGAGGCCGTCCTCGCGCTGCTGGAGCAGAAGCTCTCCGGCGAGGACGTGATCGTGCCCGAGGAGGTCGAGACCGCCGACGACTCGGGCAACGTGGTCGATCTCATGGCCGCCCTGCAGGAGTCGGTCCGGCGCGCCAAGGCCGCCCGGGCCGAAGCCAGCGCCGAGTCGGAGTCGGAGTCGAGCGCCGGCGCGCAGGACTCCGGCACCGGGGGCACCGACGACGCCGTGCGCACGCCGGCGAGGGAGCCGACCAAGAAGCCCGCGGCTGGGCGGCGCAAGGCTGCCGGCTAGCGGGGTCAGCCCTCCGCTTCGAGCACCATCGGCGAGATGGCGCAGAACGTCCCGTCATCGGCCCGCGAATGCCACAGCGGGTCCAGCAGGTACCGCTCCTCGGGGCGGGCCTCGAACCAGCGGGCCACGTACGAGCAGGTGGGGATGATCGTCGCGGGCTGGGCCTTGGCCGCCTCGACCACAGCGCGGACCAGCGCACCGGCGTAGCCCCGGTGCTGATGGGCGGGCTCGACCACCGTGCTGTAGACCTCCCAGTGGCCGTCGCGCGTGGCCACCCGGGCCCGGCCGACAGGCACCCCGTCGAGGGTCCCCACGAAGTCCGATCCCTGCCGCTGCACCACCATCTCGCTCACGGCACCGACCCTACGTGCGTGGGCGGTTACCCGCCGGTACGCGCCCGAGCAGTGCCTGGCGAGCGGCGCCTCGCACGGCGACACACGGGAGCGTCGTCAGAACGGGACGCAAATGAGACGTAGGATTCCCGCGGTTCGACTACCCCGACGAAAGGTTCGCCCCCATGTGGGACTTCAACATCGACAGCTTCTGGGATGCGCTCATGTGGAGCCTCCTGCTGTTCTTCTGGATCGCCTACATCTTCGTGTGGGTCCGCTGCCTGTTCGACATGTTCTCGGACACCAGCCTCGGCGGATTCGCGAAGGCGCTGTGGGCAATCTGCTTCATCTTCTTCGGCCCGCTGACCACGCTGATCTACCTGATCGCCCGCGGCAACAGCATGAACGACCGCGCGATGCAGCAGCAGGCCAACATGCGTGCCCGCCAGGACCAGTACATCCGCAGCGTCGCCGCGGAGACCGCCAACCCCGCCGAGCAGATCAAGAACGCCAAGGATCTGCTGGACGCCGGCGCGATCAGCCAGCAGGAGTTCGAGACGCTCAAGGCCAAGGCGCTCGCCTGAGCCTCGGCTCGCTCTCCCGAAGGGCCCGTACCCACCAGGGTGCGGGCCCTTCGACATCCCCGGGTCGAGGCGCCGGCCCGCCCCGCGGCCTCAGATCTGCCCGCGGGCTCAGAGCTGGGAGGCGCGCACGATCCTCGGCGTCCACGGCGGGGGCGCCGACTCCGCGGCCACCGGAACGATCCGCACCTGGTCGCCCTCCACGAGCTGGGCCACCCGATCCAGGTCCGCGGTGCACACCACCCCCACCACGGGGTAGCCGCCCATGGTTCCGGCATCGGGGCCCAGGACCATCCAGTCCCCCGAGGGAAGGACCTGGATCGCGCCCGGGACCACGCCCAACGAGGGCAGGTGCCCGACGCCCGACATGGGGTGGTCCGGCCGCAGTCGCACGCCCACCCGCGACCCCTCCAGCACCGTGACCCGGCCAGGGCGCAGGTCCAGATGCGGTCCGGGTACCGCGCGCAGAACCGGCTCGGTCTGCGGGGGCCGGCACCAGTCGCCGACGGTGCCCGCCACCGGGTCGGTCGCGAGGGCCAGCCGGTCACCCGCGGCGATCGGAGCAGGGCCCAGGGCGCTGAGCAGGCAGGTCGAGCGACTGCCGAGCACCGGTGGCGGCCGGAACCCGGCGGCGACCGCCAGGTAGCCCCGGCCTGCCGAGGCCACCGCCAGCACCGAGCCCGAGGACGCCTCCACCGCCGTCCAGCCGGGAACCGCCTGCTCGTCCAGGCTCACCGTCACCGGGCCGGTGACCGACACCGTGCAGCGCACCTGCGCCCGCAGCGCCAGCATCCCCGCGATCTCGACTGTCGCCTGAGTCGCGGCCCCGCCGACCAGGGCCGTGGCGGCCAGATGCGCGCCTCGGTCGAAGGCCCCCGAGGTCGGCACCCCGCCCGCCCGGTGCCGGCGCCCGCTGTCCTGGAACACCGAGAGCCCGCGCTGGGCGAGCACCTCCAGCCACGGCATCAGGTCACCGCGACGAACGTGACGATGTCTCCGACTGCGAGTCGTGCAGGCGGAATGCGGGCAGCATCGAACAGGGTGACCTCGGTGCTGCCCAGCAACTGCCAGCCCCCCGGCGACACGCCCGGGTAGACCGCGCACATGCCGGCGGCCACGGCCACCGAGCCGGCAGGCACCCGCCGGCGAGGAGCGGGCCGACGCGCGATGCGCTCGAACAGATCGTCCTCGCCGGTGAGGTAGGCGAAGCCGGGCGCGAACCCGACGGCGGCCACCGTCCACGCCTGGCCGGTGTGGCGGGCCACGATCTGGTCGGTGGACAGGCCCAGCGCGACGGCGACCAGCACCAGGTCGGGTCCGTTGTAGCGCACCGCCACGCGATGCCAAGTCGGACGGTCGGCGGGCACGCGGGGGTCGGCGGGCATCCGGGGGGCGGCGTGCCGGGCGTCGGAGTGCCGGGCCATCGCTGCGGCGAGCAGCCGAGGCACGTCGGGCGGCACTGGCCGGTCCGGCCAGCGCAGCAGGATCGACGCCAGTCCCGCCGTGACCTCCGCGTCCGGCCACTGGGCCGCCGCCGCGCGCGCCGCGGCGAGCACCCAGTCCCGGATCGCGGCCCCACCCGACCCGGCCCCACCCGACCCGGCCCCGCTCATCCCAGACCCACCCGACCCGGCTCCACCCGACCCGGCCTCGGGCTGGATCAGGACCGCGCGATCGCCGAACGGGCGGACGTCCAGCGTCACGGGCGGCGCTCCTGGTCACGGGCCGGCGCCACGATGCGCCACCCCGCCGAGGCCAGCTCGGAGCGGACGTGCCGCGCCGCGGCCACCGCCAGGGGCGTGTCGCCGTGGACGCACAGCGAGTCCACGGGCATCGCGAGCAGCGTCCCGTCGGCTGCGCGGAGGCTGCCGTGCGCCAACGCGAGCGCCTGCTCGACCATCCGCGGGACGGAGTCCAGGACCGCGCCCGGCCGCGACCGCGGCACGAGCGTCCCGTCGGGCTGATAGGCGCGGTCGATGAAGCCCTCGGACACCACAGCCAGGCCGGCGTGATCGGCGGCGGCGGCCAGCGCGCCCATCGGCTGGGTCATCACGGCCACCGCGTAGCCGAGGTGCTCGCTGACCCGCAGCACCGACTCGACCATGATCTCGGCCACCAGCGGCTCCGCGACGGCCTCGTTGTAGAGCGCGCCATGGGCCTTGACGTGGGTGATCCGGGTCGCCGTGCCCCCGGCCTCGCGAGCCACCTCCAGCACCTGCACGACCAGGTCGGCCACCAACGTGGCCTGCCCACCGGGATCGGAGCGCACCTGCTCCAGCAGGGACAGCCGGCCGAATCCCGCCCGGTCGCGGTAGGACGGGTGGGCGCCCACCGCTACCCCCTGCGCGACCGCGTCGGCCACCGCGGCGACCAGCACCGACCCACCGCCGGCATGCGCGCCGGTCGCGATGTTCGCCGAGGAGACCAGCGCCATCAGTGCGGTGTCGTGGGGCATCCCCTCGCCGACGTCGGCGTTGAGGTCGATCTGCACCTTCGCAGCGTAGGTCGGACCCGCCCGCGACGGGAGGGCCAGCACCCCCGCGCAGAGGTCTCGACTCGGCCGTTCGTGCCGATCCTTCATCGACCGGGAGGGCCAGCGCCCCCGCGCTGGGTCTGGACTCGCTCGTGGCTGGCAGGCCGCCGCTGCGCCTACAGTGGGCGCATGCCCGGCACGCCCGAACCGCTGGCCGCCGGCGCCCCGCTCGGACCGCAGCGCATCCCCGGGGGAGTCCCCGCCAGCCGCCCCTACGTGATGCACGACCCCGCGTTGGCGCTGACCTCCCTGGGGCAGGTGCTGGCGGCGATCCCCGAGGGCCTGGGGGTGACCGGCGCCGACGGGCGCGTGCTGGCCGTCAACGAGGCGCTGTGCCGGATGGTGAGCCGCTCCCAGGACGATCTGGTCGGGCATCCGCTGCGCGACCTGGTGGCCGCCGACGACCTGGGCCTGGTCGACGGTTGGCTGGAGCGCGCTCGCGCCGGCGACCTGTCCGTGCCCCGCGTCGAGCACCGGATGCTCGCGGGCAGCGGCGAGGTCTGGGTCGAGCACTCCGTGGGACGGATCGGCCCGAGCGAGGACTCCCCCGGGCTGCTCGTGCACCTGGTCAGCGATCGCACCGACGCCCGGCGCACCCAGGTGGATCTGGCCTACCGGGCCGACCACGACGCCCAGACCGGCCTGGCCAACCGGGCGTCGCTGCGCACCCGGCTCGGGCTGCGCCTGGGCGCGCCCAGTCCGCGCTCCGGGGCGGTCGGCGTGCTGTTCTGCGACGTGGACCATCTCAAGAAGATCAACGACCAGCACGGCCACCTGGCCGGCGACGAGGTGATCTCACGTGTGGCCGCGCGACTGGCCGGGGCGGTTCGGCATCAGGACCTGGTGGCCCGGATGGGCGGCGACGAGTTCGTGATCGTGCTGGACCACTGCCGATCCCGGCGCGAGCTGGCCGTGGTCGCCCGCAACGTCCAGCGCAGGGCCAGCCGCCCGGTGCAGACCGCGGCGGGGCGCATCCCGGTCAGCATCACCGTCGGTGCGGTGCTGGTCGAGGGGACCGCCGACACCGACGACGCCCTGGCCCGCGCCGACCGCGCGCTCTACGAGGCCAAGCGCTCGGGGCGCAACCGATTCGCGGTCTTCGGCCCGACCTGAGGCGCCCGAGTCGGGGCGCCGGGCCGATAGCCTCGCCTCCGTGACCGCCACCACTGACGCACTCCCGAGCACCACCGCCACGATGCACACTGCATTGCGCCGACACGTCCCCTTCGCTCTGGCCGACCGCCTCACCGCCCAGGTCCGGTCCACGGGCGGGGAGCGCGAGACCACGCGCGCGCCGTTCACCGGCGAGACGCTGCTGACCTACCCGCTCTCCTCGCTGCAGGACGTCGATGACGCGTTCGCCGCCGCCCGCGAGGCTCAGGTGGCCTGGGGCGCCCGCCCGCCCGCCCAGCGCGCGATGATCATCGGGCGCATCCACGACATGGCGCTGGCCCGGCAGGACGAGCTGCTCGACCTGCTCCAGCTCGAGGCCGGCAAGGCCCGCTACGACGCCTTCCTGGAGGCGCTGGCCGTGGCCGCCTACTCCCGCTACAACTCGCGGGTTGCCGCCGAGGCGCTGGCGCCCAAGAAGCGCCGCGGCATCGTCCCCGGCGTCACGAAGGCCCGCGAGCTGCGTCATCCGCTGGGCGTCGTGGGGCTGGTGACCGCCTGGAACTACCCGGCCACGTTCGCCTCCGCCGACGGGTTCGCCGCGCTGCTCGGGGGCAACGCCGTGGTCCACCGCCCCGACGTGCAGTCCGCCCTCTCGGCGACCTGGGTGCGCTCGCTGGCCGTCGAGGCCGGGCTGCCCCCGGAGCTCTGGCAGATCGTGCTGGGCCCCGGCCGCTCCGTCGGCAACCGGATCGTCGAGCAGGCCGACGCGGTCGCGTTCACCGGCTCCACCCAGACCGGCCGGACGATCGCGGCGCAGACCGGCGCCCGGCTGGTCTACACGTCGCTGGAGCTGGGCGGGAAGAACCCCTTCGTGGTCCTGGCCGACGCCGACCTGGACCGGGCGGCCGACGCGGCCGTGCGCGCCTGCTTCACCAACGCCGGCCAGTCCTGCGTCGGCCCGGAGCGGATCCTGGTGGACACCGCGGTCTACGACCAGTTCCGCGAGCGCCTGCTGGACCGGGTCGGGCGGATGAAGGTCGGCGGCGTCATGGGATACGGAGTGGACATGGGCCCGGTGATCGACCGGGCCCAGTTCGACACGGTGGTGCGCCATGTGGACGACGCGATCGGCAAGGGCGCCCGCGCGCTGATCGGCGGCCGGCCGCTGCCCGAGCTGGGCCCCTACTTCTACGCTCCGACCGTGCTGGAGGGGGTGACCGAGCAGATGGAGGCCTGCACGAAGGAGACCTTCGGCCCGGTGGTCTCCCTCTACCGATTCGAGTCCCTCGACGAGGCCGTCGATCGGTCCAACGACACCGAGTTCGGCCTGCACGCGGTGATCTGGACGCGCGACACCCGACTGGGCGAGGCTCTCGCGGCCCGGATCAAGGCCGGGACCGTGGAGATCAACGACGGGTTCGTCGCGACGTGGGGCAGCGCGGACCTGCCGCAGGGGGGGATGAAGGCCTCCGGCATGGGCCGGCGCAACGGCACCGGTGGCATCCTGCGCTTCACCCAGCAACAGTCAGTGCTGGTCCAGCGCGTCCATGGGGTGCATCCGCCGGTCCGCGTCAGCAAGGAGCAGTTCGCCAAGGTGACGACGCTGGCGTTCAAGGCGCTGCACGCCCTGCCCCGGCCGTAGCCCACCGCACGCACGCCACAGGGGCATGCAAGGATCGGCTCCACCGACTCGAGGAAGGCACCCATATGGGCAAGTACGACATCAACTCGACCACGCTCGGCGAGCTCCTGGAAGACCCGGAGGTCGTGGCGATCATGGAGAAGCACGCGCCCGGCATCACCAGCAACCCGATGATCGGCATGGCCAAGGGCATGGTGGCCGGCCAGGCCGTGAAGATGGCCGGCGGCATCATCGGCGCCGACGCCGTCGAGGCCATCACCGCGGACGTGGACGCGCTCTAGTCGCGCAGTCCTGACCAGGGCGGTCGGTGCGGTTGCGCCGGCCGCCCTGGTCACATGTCCGGCGGGTGCCGGGCCGGCGAGTCAGACCGTCCGCGGCACCTTCCCGGTCATCTCCAGGACCTTGCACATGAACCGGTGCCCGCCGTCCGAGGTGTCACCGAACATCAGCGGGCAGCCGCCGGGGATGACCTCGACGCCGTGCGCCCGGCCGAGATCGGTCGCCTCGTCGGACACGCTGCCCCGCCCGAACGCCCGATGCATCCAGACGTGGCCGATCCCCAGGTCGATGGCCTCCTGCATGGTGGCCGGCGCGCGCTCGGGCCGAGTGGCGATGACGACCGCCTCGACGCCGCCGGGGATCGCCGACAGCGACGAGTACGCCCGGTCTCCCTCCACCTCCTCGCGGGAGGGGTTGACCGCGAAGACCTCGTAGCCCTGCTCCCGCAGACGCTTGTAGACCGCGTTGCTGCCGTGGCCCTTCGGCGCCCCGGAGACTCCCGTGACGGCGATCCGGTGCAGCGCCAGGAACTCGTGGGCGGCTTGATCGATGGTGGACATGGCTGCCTCCAAGCCCGACGGGGCGTCCACGTCCCGTCACCTTCGACGGTACTCCCACGGCCCAGGTCAGCCCCGCCCAACGCCTGTGAGTCCGCTCACCGGGTCGGCAGTCGCACGCCCGGCCCTCAGGTACCGCGCAGCGCGTCGCGCAGCCTCACCTTGCTGCCCGAGCGGAGCACCGCGTTGGAGTAGACCCGCCCGGCGAACCACACCAGCACCGGGATGACCAGCAGCGACAGCATCACCGCCAGGGCCACCTCCCAGGGCTCCACCGTGCCCAGTGCGATCCGGATCGGCATGAGCATCGGGGAGCAGAACGGCAGGTAGGACAGCCACACGACGAGCGGGTTGTCCGGGTCCCACGGCGCGATGCTCACCCCGATGATGTACGGCACGATCATGACCCCCGACACCGGCCCGATGGCAGCACCCACGTCCTCCTGCCGTGACACCAGGGCGGCCAGCGCGGCCAGCACCAGCGCGTAGGTGGCGAAGCCGATGACGAACCAGACGATCGACCACGCCGCGGCCGATCCCAGGCTCACCGAGCTGGTGTCGACCAGGCCCAGGACCAGCGCGGTCCCCACCCCCGAGGTCACGATCAGCAGCATCTGGACCAGACCGACCAGCCCGATGCCCAGCACCTTTCCGGCCATCAGCTGCCAGGGCCGCACCGTGGACAGCAGAAGCTCCACGACGCGGCTGGACTTCTCCTCGACCACCCCCTGGGCGACCATCTGGCCGGATGTCATCAGGGTCATGAAGATCAGGATGCCCGCGAGGAAGCCCGCCACGATCTGGCCGGAGTCCACCTCCGGGGGCGGCTCCAGCGACGTGACCTGAGGCTGGGCCGAGCCGACCTCGGCGGTCACCGCGACCGGATCGCCGCCCAGGCCCTCGATCGCGTCGATCAGCGCCAGCTGCTGGGCCAGCGCGCCGAACATCGGCTGCAGCGAGGTGTCCAAGGACTCCTTGACCACGATGTCCAAGGTCGGCTGGACGCTGGTGACCAGGACGTCGAGGTCCCCCGAGCTCAGCTGCGCCCGGGCAGCCGTCTCGTCGGTGACGGTCGTGACCTCGACCTGCACGCCGGTCGCGGTCGCCGCCGCCTCGATCTGCGGCTGCGCCGCGGCGGCCGACGGCATCACGGCGACGTGCTTGACGTCGTCGGCGCTGGCGATGAAGTGCATCGCCACGCCGCCGAGGACGACCACGAGCATGAAGCCCAGCGTGAGCCAGCGGAACGCCTTGGACATGAGCCGGGAGCGCACCTCGCGTCCGGCGATCAGCCGGATGGCGGCCCCGGAGGCCAGCTCGTCGGACCGTGCGTCACCGCGCGGAGCGGCGGTCGGCGCGCTCATGCCGGCACCGGCTGCCCGGCGGACTCGACCGCCTCCTCGGCGCTGACCACGTCTCGGTACAGGTCACTGAGCGAGGGCCGAACCCGCGCGAACTCGTGCACCGGGCCGGCTGCCAGGGCCGCGGCCAGCACCTGCTGGTCCACGTCGCCCTGGCCGTCGCCGAGGGCCTCCAGGACGGTGCGCGGCCCGTCGGCCTCGACCACCCGGACACCGAGGACCGCCGAGGCCCACTGGTCCGCCGAGCGGCCGACGACGGTCCATCGGGCGTGCTGGACCTGGCGCAGCTGGTCGATGTCGCCGATCGCCACGAGCTGGCCGTCGCGGATGATCCCGACGCGGTCGCACAGGCGCTCGACGAGGTCGAGCTGGTGGGACGAGAACATCACCGGGACCCCGGCGGCCGCCCGCGCGCGCAGCACGCCACTCATGACGTCGACGGCGACCGGGTCCAGCCCGGAGAACGGCTCGTCCAGAATGAGGATCTCGGGACCGTGCACCAGGGCCGCGGCCAGCTGGACCCGCTGCTGGTTGCCCAGGCTGAGCTTGATGACCTCGTCGTCGCGCCGGTGCGCGATGCCCAGAACCTCGGTCCAGTCGGTCATCGCCGACCGGGCCCGGTCGGTGGTCATGCCGTGCAGGCGGGCCAGGTAGATCAGCTGCTCGCCGACCGCCATCCGCGGATAGAGCCCGCGCTCCTCGGGCATGTACCCGATCCGGCGACGGACCGCGGAGTCCAGCGGACGCCCCGCCCAGCGCACCTCGCCGGAGTCGGCCGCGAGCACGCCCAGCACGATGCGCATCGCGGTCGACTTGCCCGCGCCGTTGGACCCGACGAATCCGAAGATCTCGCCGGGATGCACGTCGAAGGAGAGATCCCTGAGAGCACGCAGATCCCCGTAGGACTTGTCGAGCCGGTCCAGTTCGAGCATCCGGCCAGTCAATCAGGCCCGGGGCACACTCGCAGGTGCGTCGGCTCGGACGGGATGTCACTCAGGAGGCCATCCTGTGGCCTCTCCACTGACGACCGGCGCCAGCGCCTGGGTCACCCAGCGGAGTGCGCGACGGCATCGGCCGGCACGCGCGCGGCGTTCGCCCGGGCGACGGCCTGCAGCCACACGGCCAGGTCGTTCATCCGCTCGGCATCCCAGCCGCGCCGGAACACCACGGGGTGGCTCAGCGCGGCTCGCCCGTCACGCGCCCGGTAGCGCACGGCCAGCTGCCCGTGCAGCGCAGGGGTGGGCTGGTCGACGAGCACGCCCTGGACGCGCCCGACCGGGATGACCTGGGGGTTCAGTCGCACCCCGGAGGGGCGCACGACGATGACGGTCTCGTCGACGTCGATGTGTCCGCCGATCTCTCCTGGAATGCGGTGCATGGCCTTCTGCTACCCGCTGGGCCGCCCCCCGAAACCATCAACGGCTCGTGTGCGACGCACACCACATCTACGCGGGCGCGGACTCAGCCAGGTGCAGGCTCAGCCGCGCCGATTCCGGCGGGCGCAGGCTCAGCCGGTTGCAGGCTCAGCCGGTTGCAGGCTCAGGCGCGGCGGTTGCGGGCCTTCGCGCGCTCGGTGGCCGGAAGGATCGCCTTGCGCAGGCGCACCGTCGCCGGCGTCACCTCGACGCACTCGTCCTCCCGGCAGAACTCCAGCGCCTGCTCCAGCGACAGGAGCCGGTGCGGGATCAGCCGGACCAGCTCGTCGCCGGTGGAGGAGCGCATGTTGGTGAGCTTCTTCTCCTTGGTGGGGTTGACGTCCAGGTCGTCGGCGCGGCTGTTCTCCCCCACGATCATGCCCTCGTAGACCTCGGTGCCGGGGCCGACGAACAGCGTCCCGCGCTCCTGCAGGTTGAACAGCGCGAACGAGGTGACAGCCCCGCGCCGGTCGGCGACCAGCGAGCCGCTCGGGCGGGTGCGCAGCTCGCCGTGCCACGGCTCGTAGGAGTGGAAGACGTGGTGCAGCAGACCCGTTCCCCGGGTCTCGGTGAGGAACTCGGTGCGGAACCCGATCAGCCCGCGCGCGGGCACCCGGTACTCCAGGCGGATCCAGCCGGTGCCGTGGTTGACCATCTGCTCCATGCGGCCCTTGCGCAGCGCCATCAGCTGGGTGAGCACCCCGAGGTAGTCCTCCGGGGCGTCGATGGTGAGGTGCTCCATCGGCTCGCACAGCTTCCCGTCGATCACCTGGGTGACGACCCTCGGCTTGCCCACGGTCAGCTCGAAGCCCTCGCGGCGCATGATCTCCACGAGCACGGCCAGCTGCAGCTCGCCGCGGCCCTGGACCTCCCAGGTGTCGGGGCGCTCGGTGTCCTGCACGCGCAGGCTGACGTTGCCGATCAGCTCGGCGTCCAGTCGGTTGCGCAGCAGCCGGGCGGTCATCTTCGTGCCGGACTGGCCGGCCAGCGGCGAGGTGTTGATGCCGATGGTGACCGAGATGCTCGGCTCGTCGACGGTGATGACGGGCAGCGGGCGCGGGTCCTCGGGGTCGGCCAGCGTCTCGCCGATCGTGATGTCGGGGATGCCGGCCACGGCGATGATGTCGCCGGGCCCGGCCTCGGTCGCGGGCACCCGCTCCAGCGCGTCGGTCATGAGCAGCTCGGCGATCCGGACCCGCTCGGTGCTCCCGTCGGCCCGGCACAGGACGACCGACTGGCCCTTGCGGATGCGCCCGTTGTGCACCCGGCACAGCGCGAGGCGACCCAGGTAGGGCGAGGAGTCCAGGTTGGTGACGTGCGCCTGCAGCGGCAGCTCGTCGTCGTAGCTGGGCGCCGGGGCGGTGGCCAGGATCGCCTGGAACAGCACGGTGAGGTCGGCCTCGTCGGGCATCCCACCGTCGTCGGGGCGGGTGAGGCCGGCCCGGCCCGCGCGGGCGCTGGCGTAGACGATGGGGAAGTCGATCTGCTCGGCATCGGCGTCGAGGTCGAAGAACAGCTCGTAGGTCTCGTCGACCACCTCGGCGATCCGCGCGTCCGAGCGGTCCACCTTGTTGACGACCAGGATCACGGGCAGCCGCTTCTGCAGCGCCTTGCGCAGCACGAACCGGGTCTGCGGCAGCGGACCCTCGGAGGCGTCGACCAGCAGCAGGACCGCGTCGACCATCTCCAGGCCACGCTCCACCTCGCCGCCGAAGTCGGCGTGGCCGGGGGTGTCGATGATGTTGATCGTGACCGGCTCGCCGTCCGCCGGGTGGTAGGTGACCGCGGTGTTCTTGGCCAGGATCGTGATGCCCTTCTCCCGCTCCAGGTCCATCGAGTCCATCACCCGGTCGGCAACCTCCTCGTGACTGCCGAAGGCCCCGGACTGGCGCAGCATGGAGTCGACGAGCGTGGTCTTGCCGTGGTCGACGTGGGCGATGATCGCGATGTTGCGCAGGTCGGCGCGCTGGCGGACGGCCATGGTGGGGGGCTCCTGGGAGGAAGGCATCGGACCGTGGCCCGGAAAGCCCCATTGTCCCACGCGAGCGCTCTGCCCCGGCCCCGTCCGGATCGGCCCTCTGGTGGCCGCGCGACGCTCGCGGGCCGGTGTGCCCGGCGTCGCCCCGGGACCGCGGGTCGCCGCGTTGGTCATCGCCGCGCATGCGCGCCCATGCGCGGCCTGGACGGCCTCGGTGTCCTGGCGCCGGGCTTCGTGGCTAGATTGTCGAGTCATGCAGCGCCGCCACCGCTCCCCGATCGTCGCCGCCATGCTGGCCGGCGTGCTGCTCGCGGGCTGCGGTGGTGGTGGAGGCGAACCTGAGCCGGTGACCTCCTCGGAGTCGGTGGGCTCCGCGACCCCTGCGCCCTCCTCCCCCGCCACCTCCTCCCCCAGCCCGTCGCCGAGCCCGTCCACGGGCATCTCGGAGCCCGTCACCGTCTCCGGTTCGCTCACCACCGTGGTCACCGGCCTGGCGGCTCCGTGGTCGATCACGCTCTACGGCGAGACGCCGCTGATCAGCGAGCGCGACTCCGGCCGGATCGTGGAGGTCCGCCCGAACGGGACCACCCGGCTGGTCGGAACCGTGCCGGGCGTCTTCCACGAGGGCGAGGGCGGGCTGCTGGGCCTCGCGGTCCGAGGCGACGACCTCTACGCGTACTCGACCACCCGCAGCGAGAACCGCATCCAGCGCTTCGGGCTGCGCGGCTCGGCAGGCTCGCTGTCGATGGCCGATCCGACGACGATCCTCGACGGGATCCCGGCGGCGTGGAACCACAACGGCGGCCGGCTGGCGTTCGGCCCGGACGGGATGCTCTATGCGAGCACCGGCGACGCCGCGCGAGGCGCCATCGCCCAGGATCGCGATTCGCTGGGCGGCAAGATCCTGCGGATGACCCCGAACGGCAAGATCCCCGACGACAACCCGTTCCCGGGGTCTCTGGTCTACAGCTACGGCCACCGCAACGTGCAGGGCATGGCCTGGACCGCGGACGGGCGGATGCTCGCCACCGAGTTCGGCCAGGACACCTGGGACGAGCTCAACGTGATCGAGGCGGGCATGAACTATGGGTGGCCGGTGGTCGAGGGCAAGTCCCCCGAGTCCGGGTTCGTCGACCCGGTCCAGGTGTGGTCGCCCGGCGACGCGAGCCCCAGCGGGATGGTGGCGGTCAGCGGGACCTTGTTCGTGGCCAACCTCAGGGGGCGAGTGCTGCGCGAGGTGCCGGTGGCCGACCTGTCGACGTCGGTCGAGCACTACGAAGCCGAGCTGGGCCGGCTGCGCGACGTCACGGTGGGGCCCGACGGCCGGCTGTGGATCCTGACCAACAACACCGACGGTCGCGGCAACCCTGAGCACGACGACGACCGGATCGTCAGCGTCCGGCTGGTCGCCGACTGACGCGCGGGAACCCGGCTCCGGATGCCTCCCATGCTCGGCATACTCGTCCCCACCATCGTCAGGAGGACCGCATGACCCCGACCCCCGAGCCCGGCCAGCCCGAGATCGCCCTGCGCCACGAGGACGTCGGAGGGGTGTACGCCAACTTCGCGCGCGTCTCGCACAGCCCCTACGAGTTCACCATCGACTTCTCGCGCCTGGACTTCAGCGCCGCCCCGCCGAACGGGGTCGTGGTCTCGCGGGTGAACCTCTCGCCGCTGTTCGTGCGCCAGCTGATCGACGCGCTGGAGGACAACTGGGCCAAGTACGCGCGCCGCTCGATGCCCCCGGAGGTCTCGGCGAACGAGTGAGCGGGGCATCGATCGGCCACACGTTGGCATCGTTCGGCCAGATATGGCCGAACGACGTCCAGCACGACGAGCCTCCCGTGCCGCCGCTCAGAAGACGATCGTCCAGCCTTCGGGCTCGGCGTCCTTGCGGGTGTAGGCGACTCCGTCGACCTTGAGCCCTTGCGGGTCCAGCACGGTGATGAGGCCCCCGCTGTTTCCCAGTGCGACCGGAGCCGCCAGGAGGATGCGCACCGCCTCCCCCGGCTCGACGACCTGCGCGGGCAGCAGCAACCGGTTCTTGAGCCGGTCGGCGATCGCCCAGCCCGCCAGGTCGAGGGGCTCGTCGCGCGTGTTGAGCACGGTCACGGTCTCGGCCTCGGGCTGCGGGCCGGGCGGGTTGACAAGCGCCCCGACGATCCGCAGGCGCCCGCCGAGCTGCCCCGGGCGCGGGGAGACGCCGTCGGGGATCGCGTCGAGGCGGTGCCCGGTCGCATCGTCGGTGTGCCAGGCCTGCGACTGGAACGCCAGGAAGACCGCGATCCAGCGATCCTGGCCCGGATGGTGGATGAGCAGGCCGCCGTCTTGCCAGGTCCCGTCGTCGGGGGCGAACCGTGCGGAGTTCCCCTGGTTCATGTGGACGTCGTGCACTCCGGCGCCTGGCGCGAAGCCGAAGGTCTTGTCGGGGATCGACGTCTCGAACCAGGGCTCGCCGAACACGTGCAGCCGGGCGTCGGGGTCCTCGATCGCCCGCAGCACGTGCAGGTCCAGCAGGTCGGACAGGTCGTTGTCGGCGCCGGCGACGTTCGCCGCGAGAGGACGCAGCTGGGTCGGGTCGAGCAGGTTGCCGCGGATCAGGTCCAGACCGCCACCGGCCGGGCCCGGACCCAGGGCCGTCCAGCCCTCGGGGCGCGCGGCGCACACGTCGAGGATGGGGTGGGCGAATCCGTCGATCACCGCATAGAGCAGCTCCGAGGGCGACTCCTGGGACATCACGTTGATCGCCGCGCGGTAGTGCTTGCCCGCCGAGTCGACCAGGTGGATCTGGTAGTGCGGAGAGTCGTGATCGTCCTCGCGGACGCGCCCGATCGCACGCGCGACGAGGGTTCCGTAGGACTTCAGCGACACGCGGGCCTCCTGGGGCGAGCGGTGCGCGGCGGGCGGCGTCGCCGGGCGTCGGGGGCTGCTTGGTCCGCGCGCACCCACTGTGGACCCCGCTGGGCGCGCAGGTCCACCGATGGCTCGACCCATCGGCGCCGCGTGATGGGGGTCACGATCGGATCGGCGGTGCCGAGGCGATGCGGGGCTGGCACTCGCGCTGGGCTATCCTTGGCGGGCTCCGCAGGGGGCAGCGGGCTGTAGCGCAGCTTGGTAGCGCACTTGACTGGGGGTCAAGGGGTCGTGGGTTCAAATCCCGCCAGCCCGACGGTAACGTCGCAGGTCAGGGCCATGTTTCCTGGGCTCAGGCCGGACCGCCGCCGACCTCGTGTAGCCATTCTGTAGCCATCAGCGCGCGTCGCCGCATCCGATCAACCCGGTGCATGAAGCCCGGACGGTGGTCGAGGTGCTTCTCGTCGCCCAGTGCCGTCCGCGTGAATACGCTGGCGAGTTGTTCAAGCGACGCTCGCCGACACGACCGGTGACCTCTTGACTGTGGAGGTGGCGCTGTGGCCGGCCCGACTGGCTCGATCCCGGGAGCATCGCCCAGCATAGCGAGACAAGCGCGAACCGCGACGCACCTCGGCGGCATGCAACGCGGGACTCATGGCAACCACCGATGCGGGGTGGCAATCAGTTGCGTCCAGTTCTCATCCTTCACACGATGACCTATCGACAAGATGCACGGCACCCACGCCGTAGGGCTGGGAGTTGGACTCTGTCCGCCAACCTTCTGCTGGACGGCAGCCCACCGAATGAACGGCCCGCCAACACCGGCCGCTGCTGGTCACACTGCTGCCCCTTAGTCGTGTGAGTCGGGGCTGCGACCACGGCGCGATCCCTCGGCATGCCGCGGTCTCCGATGGGCCCTTGCACGCACACACGCGTTGCCGATAGGCTCACCCCATTGAATACACGGGATGCGGTAGAGGAGGACGCTGTGTCAATCAGTGCAGACACCGGAGAGTCAGATGTCCGTTCCGGGAGCGGTCGAGGCCTCATCGCCTTTCTCGACTGGACGATCGCTAGCGGCCAGTTGGTGGGCGCCACAGGGACGGCGCTGCGGACGGGCGTGCGCAAGGTCCTGGAGACACGTCCCGAGCTGTTCGAGGCTGATGTCCGCGCGATCGATGTCGATGATGAGGTTCGGCTCTTCCGAAATCGGGCCCGCGGCTCCGCCAAGGACAAGACCATCGACCAGTACGAGCAGCGCTTTCGCCAGTCCACCGAGATGTACCGCAGGTGGCTCGCGGATGATCGGGATTGGCTCCCCGCCCGATCCCGGGCTCGATCCCGGTCGACGGCATCCAAGACGCCCGGTCCCATGCCGGCCACGAGTGGCAGCCCTGCCGCTCGTGACGCCTCCGAGGGTGTGGGGCCGGTGGAACCACCGCCGGCGCATACCGGCATGGTGACGTACCCGCTTCCCCTTCGCCCAGGAGTCAAGGCGACCCTGGTCCTTCCGGAGAATCTGGCGACTGCCGAAGCGCATCGGATTGCGGCATTCGTGGCGGCGATCGCATTCGACGCCCCAGGCGGGGACGTAGCAGCCGAGGGAGACGCAGCCATCCATTAGCGCAGTCGGAGGGCCAGGAAGGAGAAACGGCCCCGACCAAGGGTCGGGGCCGTCGGACTGAGGGTCATCCCCCCAGCGGGGTGCTCTCAGTGTATCTACGTTCGGCAATCGAGTCGAGAACAACCTGCTCGACCAAGGGATGGAGTCATCGATGACCAAGGGGGTGCTGAGCCGCGTTGCAGTGCTCGTAGATGGGTTCAACCTGTACCACGGGCTGCGAGCGTCTACCGGTTATCACCACCTCTGGCTGGACCTCCAAGCGCTGAGTGAATCGTTACTCAAGCCCGATCAGGTGCTTGTTGCCGTGCACTACTTCACCTCCATGGTGCGGGACGACCCAGCGGGGCTCCAACGGCAGGACGTCTACCTGCAGGCCCTTACTGCCCACTGTGACCGTCTCGAGATCCATCAGGGGCGATTTCAACAGCGACGCAGACGCTGCACTTCCTGCGGGACCAGCCAGACGTCCTATGAGGAGAAGGAGTCAGACGTCGCTCTGGCCGCGCTCCTGATCGAGCTCGCGGCTGAGGGTCGTATCGACACGGTACTCATGGTCAGTGGTGATGCTGACTTCGTTCCGGCGATCCATGCTGCACGGCGCGTGAACGCAGGTTTACGGGTTGTGGCCGTATTCCCCCCCAGGCGCCCAAGCGACGCGCTCAAGGCTGCGTCACATGCATGGATGAACCTCGGGGCCGGTCGCATCCGCTCGTCTCAGCTTCCACCGATCGTGGATGGAGCGATGGGTCCGCTGCTCAAGCCCACTCACTGGGCGGCCGCGGGTGCCAGTTCGCCGTAGGTCACGTCCTTGCCCGGGCGAACGCAACCCAACGCACTGGGGTGCACCTGGATGGTCTGGCGGTCGGCCAGTTCCGGATTGCCAAGACGACGGACATCTTGCCAGCTGTGTTCCCGAGGATGCGTCAGCGCCAAGAACAAGCGGCGAGAGCTCAGCACGCGATGACAGGGGGCGGGAGCCGAGGTCACACTGCGGAGGAGGACGCGCGAGATGAGTGACTGGAAGTCGATTCTAGACCGGCGCATGGCCGAGCCCGGCGCCAACGAGGCCTACCTCGCCACCAAGCTCGCCTTCGAGCTGGGAGCCAGCGTTCGGGCGATGCGCGAGGCCAAGGGCATGACCCAGAAGGACCGGCCAACGCCGCAGGGATGACCCAGCCCGCCGTCGCGAGGTTCGAGGCCGGCGGGACTGTGCCCACCATCCCGGTCCTCGAACGACTCGCCACTGCCCTGGACGGCGAACTCACCGTCAGCGTGCACCCGCGCACGGCCGCCTAGCCGGGCGCCTGGATTCGGATCCGTGTAGCCATTCGTGTAGCCATCACGTAGGCTCCGCGCACGATCGGAGCCGTTCAGCCTCGTCCGCCGAGTCGGCCCCGTGAAGGAGCGGCCTCCCGCGGACGGCCCCGGACGGTCTGCCGATACCTGGGGGTCAAGGGGTCGTGGGTTCAAATCCCGCCAGCCCGACCACAAACAGAGCACTCAGGGCCAGTCTCCACCCGGAGGCTGGCCCCTTCTGTCCGTTTCATGCCAAACCCCGTGCCAAACCGGCCTCCGCGTGCATCCCGGGCGCGTCGCGGTTTGGCACGGCCGAGACCGGCGTTGACGAACCAGGCTCCCCACGCGGCCATTGGCGGCTCTTCAAACTTGAGCGGGCTGGCGGGGTTGTCGCGTCGTTGACGTGAG
>CAYQMN010000002.1:0-83023 GCA_964418695.1 uncultured Bifidobacteriaceae bacterium
CGCCGCGACCCGTTCGCGATGCTGCCGTTCTGCGGCTACAACATGGCCGACTACTGGGGGCACTGGATCAAGGTCGGCCAGGCCACCGACCCGGAGAAGCTGCCGCGGATCTTCCAGGTCAACTGGTTCCGCAAGGACGCCCGGGGCAAGTTCCTGTGGCCGGGCTTCGGCGAGAACAGCCGCGTGCTGGCCTGGATCATCGACCAGGTCAACGGAGTGGACAACGGCGTGGAGACGCCGGTCGGCATCGCGCCGGCGCCGGGCGCGCTGTTCCTGGACGGCCTGGACATCAGCGACGAGCAGGTCGCCGAGCTGTTCTCGGTGGATGCCGACCGCTGGCTGGCCGAGTGCGACCTGACCGAGGAGTACTTCGCCAAGTTCGGCGACGCCACCCCGTCGGAGCTCTATGAGCTGCTGGCGGCCCTGCGCACCCGGCTGGCGACCGCTCGCGCCTGATCGCCGACCCGTTCCCCGGAGCCCCGCGGCCCGGCCGAGCCACCCGCTCGGCCGGACCCCGCGGGGTTCGGCGTTCGGGGATGCGCTGCGCCGACCGGCCCCGAGGCAGTGGCAGGATCTCGCCATGACTGAGCTGACTCCCGGGGTCGACCTGCGCGGCCGAGACCTGCTCTGCGAGGCGGACCTGACCGCTGCCGAGCTCGACGCACTGATCGGGCTGGCGGCCCGGCTCAAGGCCGATCGGGCCGCCGGGCGCGAGGTGCGCCACCTGACCGGGCGCACGATCGCGCTGCTGTTCGAGAAGACCTCGACCCGCACCCGCTGCGCGTTCGAGGTGGGTGCCTACCATCAGGGCGCGCACGTCACGGTCCTGGACCCGAGCAGCTCCCAGCTGGGCCACAAGGAGTCCGCGGCCGACACCGCCGCCGTGCTGGCCGGCATGTTCGACGCGATCCAGTTCCGCGGAACCGCCCAGTCGACGGTCGAGGAGATCGCCGCGGCTGCCGACGTGCCGGTCTACAACGGGCTGACCGACCTGTGGCACCCCACGCAGATGCTCGCCGACTTCCTCACGATGGGGCAGGTCAGCGGCGGGGCGCCCTGGTCGGAGATCTCCTACGCGTACCTGGGGGACGCCCGGTTCAACATGGGCAACTCCCTGCTGGTGATGGGCGCGATCATGGGCGCGGACGTCCGGATCGTGGCCCCGCGCGATCTGTGGCCCGACGCCGGCGTCCAGGCCCTGGCCCGCGAGCGGGCCGTCGACTCAGGTGCCCGGATCACCTTGACCGAGGACCCCGACGAGGGGGTCGCCGGGGCGCAGTTCGTGCACACCGACGTGTGGGTGTCGATGGGCGAGGCCGCACAGGTGTGGGACGACCGAGTCGCGGCGCTGCGCCCCTACCGGGTCGACGCCGCCCGGATGGCGGCCACCGGCCGCGACGACGCCGTGTTCCTGCACTGCCTGCCCGCCTACCACGACACCGCGACCGAGGTCGGCCGCTTCGCCGTGGAGCGCTTCGGGATGACCGACGGGCTGGAGGTCAGCCACGAGGTGTTCACCGGCCCGGCGAGCCGGGTCTTCGAGCAGGCGCACAACCGCATGCACACGATCAAGGCGCTGATGGTGGCCACGCTGGCCGACTGAGGTCGCGTCGGCCGCGTGGCCTGCGCGGGGTGGGTCAGGTCGTGCCGGTGGGCCGGCCCAGATGGTGCCGGCAACGCCGGCCGAGCCGGGTGGCTCAGAGGCCCAGGGCCTGCGGGCCGACCGCGCGCGCGATGTCGTCGGCGGCCGCCGCGGCACCCTCGCCGCGCTGCCGCGGGAAGGTCGCCAGCTCCAGGCGGACGTACACGCGCTCGCGCTCCTCCTCGGTCATCCCGCCCCAGACGCCGTACGGCTCGCGGGCGCGGATCGCGTAGTCGGCGCACTCGACGCGGACCTCGCAGCGGGCGCACACCGCCTTGGCCGCTCGGTCCCGCCGCAGCCGGGCCAGGCCCCGCTCGTTCTGCGGGTGGAAGAAGAGGTCTTGGTCGGCTCCCCGACAGGCCCCTACCTCCTGCCATTCCCAGGTGGCATCCACCGGAACCTGGGACAGCGGCTGCTGCGGCATGAACTCCTCCGATCCGGGCCGTTGGCCCGTGGCGTGACTTGCACAGTCGGACGTGGGAACGAGAGCGGCTCGCGGTCATCGCGCGGTGTCGACGCCAACTTTCAGGGCCGCCAGCCACGCTACTCACAGTGAATCCGCAGATAACCCTACGACTGGATGAAAGTGGCTAGTACTTATCAACCAATTCATTACGCAGGGTCAGACCTTTACAAACTGGGAGAGTTGTCCACAGGCTGAACGCCAGGGTTCCGCTCCACACAGCGTGACCAAGCCCGCCGAATCGGAGAACGTGCTGTCGCGCCAGAGTCGATCACATAGCGTGATCTACCCCTACGCTCCGAGCAGCCGCCGGCAGCCTCCGCGGGGGCTACCATCCTGGGCATGAGCAGCGACCAGGACCCGCTGGAGAATCCGGGTCTGTCCGGCGGCACGGATCTGCTGGAGCGGACCGAGACTTCCGATGAGTCGGGCGATCACGACCGGTTCGCCCATTACGTCCGCAAGGACAAGATCGTCGAGAGCGCGGTCACCGGCGCCCCCGTTCGAGCGCTCTGCGGCAAGGTCTGGGTACCCGGCCGCGACCCCAGCAAGTTCCCGATCTGCCCGGATTGTCAGAAGATCTACCAGGGCCTGCCGATCGGTCCTCGCAAGGACTGACCACGCACCGTGACCGTCCACCCACCACGCGGGGCGTAAACACACGCCCAGCGGGCCGCTAAGCCCGCGACCCCGCGCTGCTCCGACGGGGTAGCGCCCAGCCTGCGTGTCATCATCGCGGCGAGGTCGAGGAGTCGGGGAGCCTGGGAGGGTGAGGTCGGTGACGACGCGTGGATCGCGCGCCTGGGGTGCGCTGCGGCTGACGGCATGGGGAGGGCTGTGCCTGTCGCTGGCGGTCAGCGCACTCGCGCCACCGTCCTCGGTGCAGGCCGCGGAGGCGACCCACTCCTCCCTGGTGACCGGCTGGCTGCCCAGCTGGGCCACCCCCGCGGCGACCGCGGCGGTGGTCGCCAACGACGACCTCGTCGACGTGGCCTCGCCCTTCTGGTACACGGCCAAGGCCGCCAACGGCACAGTGGCCATCACCTCCTCGGTCGCCCCGGCCACCCGGGACGCGTCCCTGGCCGCCCTGCGCGCCCGGAAGGTGGCGCTCCTCCCGTCGATCGCCGACGGCTCCTCGGCACTCCAGATGGCGGCCGTCCTGAAGAACCCGAAGGACCGCGCGGTCCACGTCGCCCAGCTGGTCTCCCTGGTGGTCTCCAGCGGGTTCGACGGCATCGAGCTGGACTACGAGCGGTTCGCGTTCTCTGATGGCCGCGCCACCTGGGCCGAGACCCGGCCTGCGTGGGTCGCCTTCGTCAACGCGCTGGGCACCGCGCTGCACGCCCAGAACCGCAAGCTCGCCTTGGCCGTGCCGCCGATGTACGACGGCAAGCGGAGCACGACCAGCGGGTACTGGGTGTACGACTACGCCGGGATCGCTCCCGCGGTGGACTCGCTGCGGATCATGACCTACGACTATTCGGTCTCCCGGCCCGGTCCGATCGCGCCGCTGGCCTTCCTGCACAAGACCCTGTCCTACGCGGTGACCGCGTTCCCGCGCGACCGCATCCGGATGGGCGTGCCCGCCTACGGCCGGCTCTGGGTGGCGCGCAAGGCGGACGGCTCGAAGGCCATCACCGGCACCTGCCCGGCCACCGGCGTGCCCGGCACCACGAGCTTCACGACCGCGACCGCCGCCACGTACCTGCGCAAGGTGGCGGGGGCCCCGATCAAGGTCTCCTGGGATGCCGCGCGCGGCGAGTCCTTCACCCGGTTCTCGGTGAAGTACGCCGGCGTGACGAGCAAGGGCAAGAAGACCAGCTGCGTGGTGACCCACGAGGCCTGGTGGGCCGACGCCCGGGGCCTGGCCGGCAAGCTGCCCCTGGTCAAGCAGTACGGCCTGGCCGGGGTGGCCGTCTGGCACCTGGGCGGCCTGGACGCCGCCTCGTGGCGGACCCTGCGCGCGTATGCCCAAGGACTGCCCCCGACCGCCCCACCGGCGGCCACCCCGGTGCGCATCACGGTGAAGCCCTCGACCACCCGGCCCCGCAAGGGCGCCACCGTCAAGGTGAAGGTCGCGATCAGCCCGGCCCGCAAGAAGGTCAAGGTCAAGCGGCAGATGCGGATCAACGGCAAGTGGCGCACGATGGCGACCAAGTCGACCTCGGCCAGCGGCAAGGTGACGTTCAAGGTCCACTGGCCCAAGAAGAAGGTCACCTACACGTACCGGATCGTCACCAAGAAGCGAGGTGACCTGGCCGGCGGGAAGTCCCCGACCTTCAAGCTGCGCACCCGCTGAGTCCGGTCCCGCTCCCGTCGGCGCCCCGCTGGGTCGCGGACGGGAGCGGCTATCCGGGCAGGTCGCGGTCCAGGCTGTGGATCAGCCGGTCCTGCAGGTGCGTCAGCCAGTCGTAGAGCAGGAAGAGCGCGCGATGGGGGTCGTCGTCAGGCAGCTCCAGGAACTGGTCGGAGCTCTCCTCGGTGACCGCCAGCCGCGTGCCCAGGGTCAGGCGCAGGTCGTTGAGCGCCAGCAGCCAGGCGGTGCGCTCGGCCTCGTCGAGCTTGACCGGGTCCGGCCGGTCCAATGAGGAGCGCGCGGTGGAGACATGCGACAGCTTGCTCGTGCGCAGGTCTCGCATGGTGAACCGGCGGAACTCGTCGGCCTGCTCGGGGTCGGTGTAGGCGTCGGGGAACAGCCGGGCCAGCGCGGGGTCCGCGGGCCGCACGGCCGCCGGGTCGATGCCGACGAGCTCGACGAGCGGATCCTCGGCCGGCGCGGCGTCCGGTGGCTCCAGCAGCCCGGTCATCTGATCGAGCAGCTCGCCGATCAGGTGGCGCTCGGCCTCGGGCAGGTGCAGCCAGATCTCGCCGCGGCGGTTGCGGCGGAACCCCGGCGGATCGATCAGCCCCATGCTCGGCTCATCCTTCCCGGCTGACGGTGGCCCACAGGCCGTAGGAGTGCATCGCGGTCACGTCGCGCTCCATGCGATCGCGCGAGCCCGAGGCCACGATCGCCCGGCCCTCCTGGTGCACGTCGAGCATCAGCCGCTCGGCCTTGTCGCGCGAGTAGCCGAAGTACGTCATGAACACGAACGTGACGTAGGACATCAGGTTGACCGGGTCGTTCCACACGATGCACATCCAGGGCTGGTCGATCTCGGAGCGCCCGTCGACCTGGACGTCCTCCAGAGGTACGGCTGTCACGTGCCCATGGTGACACTGTGCGGGGCGCGGCGACAGGCCGAAAGTGCCGTCCCGTGGGCAGGATCGTGCGTCAGCTGTCGGCTCACGGGGCCGCCACCCACTGCGGCGTGCGCTCGACCATGCGGACCTCCGGGCCCAGGAAGCGTCGGCCCAGGTGCAGGAACGGCTCGGGATCGCCGGTCGCCAGGAAGCGGTGGACCGGGGCCGGGGAGCCCGCCGGCCGGCCCAGCTCATGTGCGGCCAGCATGCGGTACACGTCCTTGGCGGTCTCCTCCGCGGAGTTCACCAGAGTCACGTCGTCGCCGCAGACGTAGGCGATGACGCCGGTCAGCAGCGGGTAGTGGGTGCAGCCCAGGACCAGGGTGTCGATGCCGTTGGCGAGCAGCGGGTCCAGGTACTCGTGGGCGACCGCCAGCACCTCGGGCCCGGTGACCACCCCGTTCTCGACGAACTCCACGAAGCGCGGGCAGGCCTGCGGCCGGATCGCCAGGTCGGGCGCGGCGGCGAAGGCGTCCTCGTATGCCCCGGAGGTCACGGTGGCGCGGGTGCCGATCACCCCGATCCGGCCGCGCCGGGTCGCCCGGACCGCTCGGCGGACGGCGGGCTTGATGACCTCGACCACCGGCACCGGGTACCGCTCGCGGGCGTCGCGCAGCACCGCGGCCGAGGCGGAGTTGCAGGCGATCACCAGCGCCTTCACCCCCGAGCCGACCAGGTGGTCCATCACGTCCAGGGCGAACGCCCGGACCTCCGCGATCGGCCGTGGCCCGTACGGCCCTCGTGCCGTGTCGCCCACGTAGAGGATCTGCTCGTCGGGCAGCTGGTCGATCACGGCCCGGGTGACGGTGAGCCCGCCGACGCCGCTGTCGAAGATGCCCACCGGTGCGTCGGGGTCCCCGATCCCCGGGCCGGCGAGCAGAGGTGTGACGGACATGACGTGCATTCTCCCCGCGGCGAGGGTGCCGTTGCGGAACCGGTCGTGGTTAGGGTGAGCCGCACACGCCGGAGTCGGGGCCGCTCCTGCCGGGTGACCAGCCGTGATGAGGAGACTGCGCGTGCGACTGACCGTGATCGGCTGCTCGGGATCGTTCCCCGGGCCCGGATCGCCGGCCTCCTGCTACCTGGTCGAGCATGACGGCTTCCGCCTCGTCCTGGACATGGGCAACGGCTCGCTCGGGCCGCTGTCCACGCGCGTGCATCCCCGCGAGCTCGACGCGGTCGTGCTGTCCCACCTGCATCCGGACCACTGCCTGGACCTGACCTCGCTCTACGTCGCCCGGCGCTACCACCCGGAGGGCCTGCCGGCCCGGAAGGTGGCGGTGCACGCGCCCCGGGGCGCGGCCGCGCGGCTCGCGGCCGCGTACAACGCCGGCGACGACGAGGGCGATCCTGGGCTCTCCCGGGTCTACGAGTTCCACGACCATGTCCCGGACGCGCCGGTGAAGGTGGGCCCGTTCTCGATCACGGTCACCCGCGTGCGCCATCCGGTCGAGGCGTTCGCCGTTCGCGTGGAGGCGGGCGGTCGCGCCCTGGTCTACAGCGGGGACACGGGGCCGTGCGAGGAGCTGATCGAGCTGGCGCAGGGCGCGGACCTCGGGCTGTTCGAGGCCTCGTTCCTGCGCGGCGGCGCCAACCCGCCCAACCTGCACCTGACTGCGCAGGAGGCCGGCGCGGCGGCCACGGCGGCCGGGGTCGGCCGGCTCGTGCTGACCCACCTGGTGGCCTGGAACGATCTGTCCGCGACGCTGGCCGAGGCGCGCGAGGAGTTCGCCGGCGATGTGCGCCTGGCGGAGGCGGGAATGGTGGTGGACCTGTGAGCGAGCAGCCCCGATCCGACGGCCGGCGGGCCGACCAGCTGCGCGAGGTCACCTTCCAGCGCGGCTGGCTGGACCACGCCGAGGGCTCGTGCCTGGTCTCCTTCGGCGCCACCCGGGTGCTGTGCGCGGCCTCGTTCACCGCCGGGGTTCCCCGGTGGAAGAAGGGGTCGGGCTCGGGCTGGGTCACCGCGGAGTACGCGATGCTGCCGCGCTCGACGAACACCCGCTCGGACCGCGAGTCGGTGCGTGGCCGGATCGGTGGGCGCACGCACGAGATCTCCCGGCTGGTGGGCAGGTCGCTGCGGGCCGCGGTCGACGTCAAGGCCCTGGGGGAGAACACCCTGGTCCTGGACTGCGACGTCCTGCAGGCCGACGGCGGCACTCGCACGGCGGCGATCACCGGCGCCTACGTGGCCCTGAGCGACGCGATCGCGTGGGGGCGGTCGCAGGGACTGATCGCCGCCGGCGCCCAGCCGCTGCTCGACTCGGTCGCGGCGGTCAGCGTCGGCGTGGTCGACGGTCGGGCGTGCCTGGACCTGCACTACGACGACGACGTGCGCGCCGGCACGGACATGAACGTGGTCATGACCGGCTCGGGCTCCTTCGTGGAGGTGCAGGGCACCGCCGAGCGGGGCGTGTTCGACCGGGCCATGCTCGACGAGCTGCTCGACCTGGCGGCGCTGGGCTGCGTCGAGCTGAGCGCGCTGCAGGAGGCCGCGCTGGCAACGCCCCTGGCGGGGCCCGGCGGGTCGGCTCGGGAGGCATGACATGACGCGCGTGGTGCTCGCAACCGGCAACGCCGGCAAGGTGGCAGAGCTGCGGCGGATCCTGGCCGAGGCCAGGCTCGACGTCGAGCTGGTGGGTCTGGCGGAGTTCCCGGACGCGCCGGAGGTGCACGAGACCGGGACCACGTTCGCCGCCAACGCCCTGCTCAAGGCGCGGGCGCTGGCCGCGCACACGGGCCTGCCCGCGGTCGCCGACGACTCGGGGCTGTGCGTGGACGCGCTCAACGGGATGCCGGGCATCTTCTCGGCGCGCTGGTCCGGGGCGCACGGCCAGGACGAGGCGAATCTGGACCTCGTGCTGGCCCAGATCGCCGACGTCGCCGACGAGCGACGCGGGGCGCACTTCTTCTGCTCGGCGGCGGTGGCGCTGCCCCCGACAGCCGACGGAGCCCCGGGCGCCTCCCGGGTCGTGGAGGGCCAGCTCGACGGCAGCCTGCTGCGCGAGCGGCGGGGGACCGGCGGCTTCGGCTACGACCCGATCTTCGTCCCGTACGGCTCCAACCGGACCACCGCTGAGCTCCCGGCAGCCGAGAAGGACCAGATCAGCCACCGAGGCCAGGCCTTCCGAGGATTGGTCCCCGTGCTCCGCGAGCTGCTGCCCTAGCCGAAGGCCCAGCCACCAGCGGCAAGTCCCCGCCCGCCGATCCGTCTGCACGCAACCCGCCCCGCCGGTCGCGCGGCCAGGACGGCCACCTCGGTGGCCTCGGGGCGTCCCTTCGTCGCGCAGTCAGGGTTGGCGATCGGATGCTGCTCGGTGGGCGCCCCGCCCGGCAGGTGCCGACAAGGGTGCGGGTGGCGGGACTCGAACCCGCACGTCCTGGGACACAGGAACCTAAATCCTGCGCGTCTGCCAATTCCGCCACACCCGCCCGCCGCCGATTGTCGCAGCGTGGGGGCACTGGCTCCACGCTGGTTCGGCTCGGGTGCGTGGCCGGATGGTTGACTGGCGTCATGCAGGTCTCCGCGCGCGTCGACTACGGCACCAGGGCCCTGGCAGAGCTGGCCTCGCGGCCCTCCGAGCTCATCACGACCGAGGAGCTGGCCGGGATGCAGGGCCTGCCGGTGAAGTTCCTGGAGGGGATCCTCACCCAGTTGCGACGGGCCGGGCTGGTCGTGAGCAAGCGGGGCGCCGACGGCGGATACCGACTGGCCCGAGGGGCGGAGGGGATCACGGTCGCCGACGTGTTCCGGGCCCTGGACGGCCCGATCGCGGCGGTCCGCGGCGAGGCTCCGGAGGATCTGGTCTACGCGGGCGCCGCCGAGCACCTGCGCGACGTCTATGTGGCGACCAGGGCGGCGCTGCGCTCGGTGCTGGAGACGGTCACGCTGGAGCACCTCATCGAAGGGCGCCTGCCCGACGAGGTGCACTCGCTGCTGGCGCTGCCGGGGGCCTGGGAACGTCGGTAGGGGACGCGCCGACCCGGGGACGCCCGTCTGGTGGAGCTCCCGCCCGGTCGTCGCTCCCAGCCCCCTGCCTACGCGACGCCCAGTGTCTTGCGCAGCCGCGCGACGTGGCCGGTCGCTCGCACGTTGTAGAGCGCGTGCTCGATCCGGCCGTCGGGATCGATGACGAACGTGCTGCGGATGACGCCCTGGTAGGTCCGCCCGTAGTTCTTCTTCTCGCCCCAGGCGCCGTACGTCTCCAGGACCTCGTGCTCGGGGTCGCTGAGCAGCGGGAACGTCAGTCCGTCGCGCTCGCGGAACCGCGCCAGAGAAGCGGTCGTGTCCGGGGACAGGCCCAGCACCGTGATCCCGGCCGCGGCCAGCGAATCGAGGGAGTCGCGGAAGTCGCAGGCCTCCGTGGTGCACCCGGGGGTCATCGCGGCGGGATAGGCGTAGAGCACGACGCGCTGGCCGCGCAGATCGGCGAGGCGGACGGTCTGCTCGTGGTCGTCGGGGAGCGCGAAGTCGGGGGCGGTGTCGCCGGGTGCCAGCGCCATGGGGATCTCCTTGCCTGCCGGGGATCGAGGTGATCGACCCTATCCCGCGGATGCTTGTCCGACTCCGGCCCACGTAAGGTGTGCGCGATCGCGCCGATTCCAGGAGGCTCCCATGGCCAGTGCAGGCACCCAGCCCGCGAAGGCGCCCGCGCGCACCCCGGCCCAGATCGAGGCCGACATCGACGCCACGCGGGATCGGCTGGTCGGCACGATCTCCCAGCTCGAGGACCGGGTGAAGCCGGCCAACGTCGCCGACCGCGGCAAGAAGAAGGTCACCGCGGCGTACACCGACGAGAACGGCGTGCGCTGGGACCGGGTCGCTATCACGGCCGGTGCGGTGGTGGGCGGTGTGATCGCGCTTCGCATGGCCAGCCTCACGGTCCGGTGGGCGTTTGCCATGCCCATGCCGAAGCGGCCCAAGTCCGACGTCGTGTTCATCCCGGTCCCCCGCAACCAGGTCAGCTCCGCGGCCGGGTGACTCCGGGCCGCCCCCCGCGCGCAGCCCCACGCGGCTCCCGCAGGTCGCGGTCTCGCAGGACCACGCAGCCCCCGCCGGCCGAGCCGAGTCGTGCCGTCGCGGGCCAGCCCCCGCCGGTCGAGCGGTCGTTCTGGTCCGCCGCCTGGTCGCCGAGGCCGACCAGGGGGGAGCGATGTCACCCACCGCCGCCGAGCCCGTGCCGGCTACGTCTGAAGATCCCCGTCCTCGTCCCGCACGACGAGGGCGGCGATCCGGCGGCCCACCATCAGCGTCGGCCCGATCGCGCCGACCGCCAACGCGATGATCGTCAGGGTCGCGATGGAGATGTTGATGACGACCTCGTCCACGATTGCCTTCGAGGGCGGATCCGTCGTCGTCAGACCGATGAGCCCCAGGAGCGCATCGAACATGTACGTCCCGGGGATCAACGGGATCACGGGTGCGAACGCGTAGATCGCGAGCGCGCGGTGGCTGCGCGGCGCCAGCACCGTGGCGCTGCATCCGATGGCGACCGCGGCGACGAAGCTCGCGACGGGAAGCGCGGCTCCCCAGTGCAGGCACACCGAGCGCAGCAGGTGTGCCCCCACCGCCAGCCCCATGATGACCGGCAGGCTGCGGGGCGGAACGGCGAACACCATCGCGAAGCCCAGCACCGCGAATGCGGCCCAGAGAGAGGCGGCGGCATTCATGGCAGCTGCCCCGCGATCGTGACCGCTGCGGTCAGGCCCACCGCGGCCGAGGCGACGATCACCGCGCTCATGGCCAGCCGGGTCACTCCGTTCAGGTAGTGCGCGGTCAGCAGGTCGGCGGTGCCGTTCAGGAGCGGCACGCCCGGCACCAGGAAGAGCGTGGAGGCGGCCAGGGCGGGCTGTGCCGTGGCATCCAGGTCGAAGACAGTGGCGCCCGCAGCCACGATGAGTGCGGCCACGAAGGCCGCGGACGTGACCGCGACGAACGGCTTCTGGTGCTTGCGGACGAGCAGCTGGCGAGTCCAACCGCCTGCCCACCCGCCGAGGAAGGTGAGGACCGCTCCCAGGAACGTGGCTCCGAACAGAATGGCGAATGCCGCGCTGGAGCCGCCGAGGGCGATCATGACCAGCCACACCGGGTAGACCGGCGGGCTGTGCCGGATGGTGGCGAGCTCCGCCCTGACCTGGGCCGCCGTGAGCCGCCCGCTCTGAGCCCGGTCCGCGACGTCGATGGCCTCGGACAGGCGCGAGAAGTTGATCCCGAAGTGCTCCGCGTGCCGCCCGCCGGTGAGCGTGTCTTCCCGCATGCCGACCGTCATCGAGACGTTCACCGACGACACGGCGCAGTGGGTCTCGGTGGCACCCATCGCCTCGGCGATCCGGGTCATCAGATCGACGGTCCGGGTCGTGTGCCCGCCGGACTCCTGGGCGATGACGCCGACTTCCAGCGCCAGATCGAGGGCATCCGCCAGTTCGGCCATGGCCCCAGGCTAGTGATGCAGACCCCTCGGGCTCTTGCGCTGGCGAGGCGCCGACCGTGGCAGTCGACACGAACGCGAGGTCAGGGGAACCTCCCCTGACCTCGCGTGACGTACGCCGTGAGGGTCTCGAACCCCCGACCCGCTGATTAAGAGTCAGCTGCTCTACCAACTGAGCTAACGGCGCAAGTGCCCGGCAAGTTTACCGCGCCCTTCCGGCAGGAGCCAAACGACCGACCGCCGGGCGACGGCACTGCTTGGGGTGAGTGACGGGGCTCGAACCCGCATCCTCCTGGACCACAACCAGGTGCTCCACCAATTGAGCTACACCCACCACGGCCGCGCAGGATCGCTGCGCGACGCGCGGCAAGTGTACCGGACTCCGAGGGCACCGAATCGGCCCGCGATCGGGGCGGATCAGCCCGCGGACTGGTCCCGGGTGTGGTCCACCACGTTGGCCTCGGCGGCCGTGCGCGCCTCCTGGGAGGTCGGGCCGGGCTGTGCGGCGAGCATCGTCTGGCGGTAGTAGCGCAGTTCGGCGATCGACTCGCGGATGTCGGCCAGCGCCCGGTGCCCTCCCCGCTTGGTCGGCGCGTTGAAGTAGATGCGCGGGTACCACCGGCGGGCCAGCTCCTTGAGCGTGGAGACGTCCACGAGCCGGTAGTGCAGGTAGTCGTCGAGCGCCGGAGCGTGCGCGGCGAGGAATCCGCGGTCCACGTACACGCTGGAGCCCGCCAGCGGCGCCCGCCCGGGCTCGGTCACGTGGGTCTGCACGTAGGCCAGCACCGCCGCCTCCGCCTGGGCGATCGGGATGCCCTCGGCGATCTCCGTGATGAGCCCGGACTCGGTGTGCATGTCGACCACTACCTGCTCCATCCCGTCCAGGATGGTCAGGTCCGGGGGGCGCACGACGAACGAGAGGCCGGCGTCCAGCTCGGTCAGCTCGGCGTCGGTGACGATCGCCGCGATCTCCACGATCTGGTCGCGCAACGGGTCCAGCCCGGTCATCTCCAGGTCGATCCAGACGAGCCGATCGGTGCGTGCGTCCACGCGGGCACCCTATGCGCATTCCCCGATCGAGCCTGGCGGCTCGCCCGTCCGGCCGGCTCGGCGGGCACCGAGGGCCATGTCCGATTGCTGCTAGTGCGACGCGCTGCCATGGGTGAGGATGAGGGCCTGATGGACGCCACCCTCGATCACGAGCGCTGCTACCGGGCCCTCGCCAGCCGCGACGCCCGGTTCGACGGCACGTTCGTCACGTCGGTGCGCACGACCGGGATCTACTGCAGGCCCAGCTGCCCGGCGGTCACCCCCAAGCGGTCCAACGTCCAGTTCTTCCGGACCGCGGCGGCGGCGCAGCGCGCGGGGTTCCGGGCATGCCGGCGATGCCGGCCCGATGCCGTCCCCGGCGACCCGGAGTGGAACGTGCGCCAGGACGTCGTCGGCCGCGCGATGCGCCTGGTGACCGACGGGGCCGTGGACCGGCTGGGCGTGGCCGGTGTGGCCGAGACCCTCGGCTACAGCCAGCGCCACCTCAACCGGCTGGTCACCGACGAGCTGGGCGTGGGCCTGAGCGCGCTGGCCCGATCCCAGCGCGCCCACACCGCGCGCATCCTGCTGGAGACCACCGAGCTGCCCGCCTCCCAGGTCGCGTGGGCGGCGGGCTTCGGCAGCATCCGGTCGTTCAACGACACCATCCTCGGGGTCTACGGGCGCACTCCGACGGCGTTGCGTGAGGCGGCCCGCGGGCGGCCTGCCGGCGCCCGGCCTGGATCGGTGGGCAACGACGAGCCGCGTCCCGGCGGCACCCGCCCCGACGGTTCAGCCTCCGGCGGCATCCGCCCCCTTGATGTCCCTGCTGCCCCCGGGGCCCGGCTGCGGATCCGCCTGGCGGCCCGGCAGCCGTTCGACGGCGCGCGCGTGCTGGCGTTCGTCGGGCGCCGGGTGATCCCGGGCGTCGAGGCATGGGACGGCACCACCTATCGGCGCTCGCTGGACCTTCCCCGCGGGCACGCGACCGTCGCATGCACCCTCGGCGACGGATCGGTCCTGGTCGAGCTGGTGCTCGCCGACGTGCGCGACCTGGCGCCGGCGGTCGCCCGCGTCCGCCGGATGCTGGACCTGGACGCCGACCCGCAGGCGGTCGCCGAGGTGCTGGGTGCCGATCCGCTGCTCGCCCCGCTCGTGCGTGCGCGCCCTGGGCTGCGCATGCCGATCGGTGCGGATCCCCGAGAGTTCGTGGTCCGGGGGATCGTCGGCCAGCAGGTCAGCCTGTCCGGGGCGGCCACGGTGGCCGGTCGGCTGGTGGCCGCGCTCGGCAGTCCGCTGACGATCCCGGACCCGGTCCTCACCCACGTGTTCCCGACACCCGCCCAGCTCGCCGAGGCGGATCCGGCCCAGCTGCCGATGCCGCGCGCGCGTGCCGCCGCCCTGGTCGGGACCGCCCGCGCGCTGGCCGACGGCGTGCTGGTCCTGGACCCCGGATCGGACCGGGCCAGCGCGCGCCGTGACCTCCTCGCGCGACGGGGGGTCGGGCCGTGGACGGCCGACTACGTGCTCATGCGCGGCCTGGGCGATCCCGACGTCCTGCTCGCCACGGACCTGGGCGTCCGGCGGGCGGTCGCCGCGCTGGGCGCCGACTCGTCGCCCAGCGCGATCGAGCGACTGGCCCACTCCTGGCGGCCCTGGCGCTCCTACGCCGTAGCCCACCTGTGGACGAGCCTGGAATCCGTGTTGCCCGCCGCCTCCTCGGAAGGAAGCCGATGACCACGACGACCGCCCTGGCCCCGAACCTGGTGGAGCAGACGATGGCCACCCCGATCGGCTCGTTGCGCCTGATCGCGGGGCCGCGCGGGCTGCGCGCAGTGCTGTGGCCGGGGGAGGAGGGCGTCCGGGTCGCCCGCTCGCTGGCGCTGGACGGCGCGGTGCCGGCCGGACCGGCCACCGAGGCCGACCCCCAGGAGCATCTGGCCGCCGCCCGCGCGCAGCTCGCCGAGTACTTCGCCGGGAGCCGGCGGACGTTCGACATCGCGCTGGACCCGGTCGGGACGGCCTTCCAGCGGGCCGCCTGGGACGTCCTGCGCCGCATCCCGTTCGGACAGACGATGAGCTACCGCGAGCAGGCGAGCGCGCTGGGCGACCCGGGCCGGGCCCGGGCGGTGGGCGCGGCCAACGGCCGCAACCCGCTGTCGATCCTCGTGCCCTGCCACCGGGTCGTCGCCTCGTCCGGGGCGCTCACCGGGTTCGCCGGCGGAGTGGACACCAAGGCCTGGCTGCTCGACCACGAGCGCCGCGTCCTGGCGGCGGGCTGAGCCGACCTGCCCGGGTGCTCACCGGCCCGGGTGCTCCCGGTCCGCCTCGCGCTGCAGGTCCGTGGCGTCGGCGTCGGTCAGTCCGGTGGCCTGCAGCAGGTCGGCGGCGTAGAACCGCACCTGTGTGAGCATCGGGGTGACGAAGAGTCCCGGCGAGGTCAGCGACGTCCCCACGTCGACGCGCACGCGGGTCGCGCGGGACGAGACGTCGATGAGCGACCGGCGCACGGCCACCGGGGAGGCCGACTCCGCCAGCACGTCGCGCAGCTGATCGGTCGCCCTGGCCAGCTCCTCGAGCAAGTACGGAAGCTCTGCGGGCACCTGCTCGCCCCGGTGCAGGGCGGAGGCCGCCTGGCGGGCCAGGACGCGCAGGTTGCGCAGGGCGTTGTCCAGGTGTGGTCCCGCCCACGTGTAGGGGCTGACGATCGTGCGGTTCCCCCAGAGCCACGGCGTCAGGCGCACGGCATCGCGGGCGGCCGACATGCCCGTGCTGAACTCGCCGAGCACTGGAGCGCTGTCCCGCAAGGAGGTCAGGGTCTCGGTGGCGGACTCCTGCGCGCCCGTGCGCAGCGCGTGGGAGAGCTGCGTGCAGCCGTCGGCGAGGGTGCGGATCAGGGGGTCGGTGGCCCGCCGCGCGATCCGCGCCGGATGGACCGGCACCAGGAAGGTGGCCACCGCGAGGCCGACCGTGCCGCCGATCAGCGCGTCGAGGAACCGTCCGGTGTTCCACGGCTGGGCGTCGGTGGGCGGGGTGAGGGTCGCGATGAGGATGGCCGAGGAGGAGGCCTGCATGATCAGGATCGGCCCGCCGCCGAGGAGCAGCGCCACGGTCAGGGCGATCAGCACCACCAGGCCCAGCTGCCAGATGCCGGTGCCGATCTGGGCGATGAGCAGGTCGGCCAACGCGATCCCGATCGCGTTGCCGATCAGCAGCTCGGTGGCGCGGCGCACCCGCTGACCCATCGAGATGGCGACCGTCGAGATCGCCGCGATGGGGGCGAAGAACGGGTCGTGGTGACCGATCGCCAGGCCGATCCCGTATGCGAGGCAGGCCGCGACGGTGGCTTGCACGAGGATGCGCCACGAGGCAGTCACCGCCTGGACGCCCTCGCGCGCGTCGTCGGCCGCGCTGCGCCACGCTCGGCGCAGGGTGTCGCTCACCGCCGGGTCAGGTCAGCGGCACGCGCAGCGCTCGGCCTGGGGCACGCCGGCCAGCGCCTCCTCGACATGCAGCCCGCAGCCCGTCCACGTCACCTTGCTGCACAGCGGACAGCGGACCGGACTGCACATGGCGACTCCTGGGGCCAGAGGGAGCGTCAGGATGGTGCAGCGCGCCACGACGGCGCAAGTCCAGGCCGAGGCGACCGGGCGCCGACCGTAGACTCACCCCGGACGGCCCCCGTAGCTCAGGGGATAGAGCGATGGTTTCCTAAACCACAGGCCGCAGGTTCGATTCCTGCCGGGGGCACCGCACAGCACGCTCCCCACACATGAGACCGCCCCGCCGAGTGCTCGGCGGGGCGGCGACGGACTGTGGGGGGTCAGAACTGCTTGGCGAGAGCCTCGGTAGCGCCCTTCAGGGTGTCCTTGAGGGTCTTCTTCTGAACGAAGCCCGGCAGCGGGATGCCGGCGTCGATCTCGAGGGCGAAGGTCGCCGTGCTGCCTGCGCCGTCGGCCAGGACGGTCCAGGAGCCCGTCTGGTCCTTCTGCATCTTGGTCGGCGCCGAGAGCTTCCAGGCGAAGCCGTTCTCGTTGTGCTCGTAGTCCAGGACGAAGTCGTCCTTGGCGACCTTGACGTCGTTGACGAGGCGAGCCTTGGAGGGGTTGCCCTCCGCGTCGCGCTCGAGGACCTCGGACTCGAGGTTGCCGGGGAACCAGTTCTTCTGGTTGTCGATGTCGCGCAGGAAGGTGATGACCTGGTCGACGGGTGCGTTCACGCTGATGCTTCTTGAACCATGGACTGCCATGCCGGACAGGCTAGGGGCGTAGATCGGGCCGATGCCCGGTGAGCGGACATGCTCGACGACAGTTGTTCGCCGGATCTCGCTGACGCGCGCAGCGGGCCGGTCGGGGACGCCTCAGCGGACCCGCACGGTGACCGGAGTGGAGGCCCGCCCATAGCCCTTGGTGTTGCGCGCTTGCACGGACACCGAGTAGGTGTGCTTGCGCGGGAGGTTGTTGCTGGTGCAGGACTGGGTGGGCGCCTTGACCGTGCACTTCGCGACCGTCCGCGCCTTGCCCTTCACCTTCTGCGAGAACGTGACGCGGTACTTGCGCACGGCGGCACCGCCGTCCTTCGTCGGCGGCTGCCAGGCCACCACGATGCGGCGCTTCTCGGTGGCCGCGATCACGTTGTGCACCTTCCGCGGCGTGGTCACTGGTCGGCGGGTCCGGGAGGCCGTCGGGGCGGCCGGGGGTGGGCTGGGGGCGACGGCTGCCGGCAGCTGCGTGCAGCGAAGGCTGCCCCAGGCCTTGCAGTCCACGGTCGCATTGTCCAGCCGTGCCAGCGCGACCAGATCCCCGGAGTTCGACAGCAGGGTCGAGGTGCGTCCCATGTAGACGACCCCCGGTTTGTTCGTGCCCTTCCCGATCACGACCCGCAGCGTGCTCTTCGGGCCCAGTGTCAGGCCCTGAGGGAGCGGGAACTGCGAGCCTCGGCGGGTGAGCGCGTAGCCGGACAGGCCGACCGGCCGCGCCGACTGGTTGACCAGGTCGACATACTCCTTGCCCGGCGTGTCCCGGCCCGGCGGGTTGTACATCACCGTGCCGAGGCGCACCTTGCCCACCAGCGGGTCGGCGCACCCCGCGCCTACGCAGGGCAGGTGCACCCAGGCCCGCAGGTTCCCGTAGGAGAACCCTGGCTGTCGGTCGAACAGATACGCCGCGTCCCCACTGAACCGGCCGGGCGCTGTCGACCAGTTGGCGAACAGCTGGGCTGGCCCGCCGAACCGGAAGTCCGTCGCGGGCATGCCCGGCGGGCCGGTGCCCGACCAGACCCGCACGAACCCGCCAGGCCGCAGCACCGTGCCGGCCGGGAATGTGAACGTGGTCAGGGAGGAGTCGCGCACGACCCAGCCGGAGATGTCCAGCGGCGTGGTGGCGTGGTTGGTCACCATCGCGTACTCGCGGTTGCGGTCGTCCCCGATGGGGTCGGAGAGCACCGCCACGCTGACCGATGCCGGCGCCGAGGGGCCACACAGGTTGGGCGACCAGAGGCCGCGCCGGGCGGCGGCCGCCTGGTCCACGAGCCGGCGGTACTCCAGGTTGTTCGCCGTCTCGGGCTTCTCCGCATCGCCCGGGCCGAAGGGGAACCACAGGACGTAGCCGCTGGCCAGCAGCCGCCTGCCGACGTCCTCCCAGACTCCGGCTGCTGTCTTCTGGTGGACCGTCCGGGCCAGCCGCCCACCCGAGTACTGGTCCTCGCGGGAGTTCACGAACATTGCGCGCAGCCTCACCGACGTCCCGACGGGTAGCAGGGCGCGCAGCTGGGCGGTGGCCAGAGTCGCCCGGCATTGCTGGAGCGCCGACCCACCCGCCGCGCCGGCCTTCTCGGGGGCCTGCACCCCGATGAGTCGCACCCGGCAGCGGGTCAGTCCCCCCTTGGGCAGCTTCCCGTCCGCCTTGCTGCGGTTCGAGCAGTAGGAGCGGCCCTGGCCGGCCGGGGCGACGAAGCCGGGGTTCCGAGCGTTCTTGATGTCCACATAGACCGTGTCGCCGTCGGCGATGCCGGAGATGATCCCGGTCTCCCAGGTGGTCTCGGCCGGCGGCGGCGGGGCAGGCGCGGCTGGCGTTGCGGGCTGGGCGGCCGCAGACGGGGCCAGGCTGGCGACCAGCCCGGTGGCGGCGGCCAGCGCCAGCAGGGGCAGCCGGGCAGGATCGGGCAGCCACCGGACGCCAAGCATCGTCTCTGCGCACCCCCCTTGGGCGACCCCGCGTCGCCGGACGCTAGCAGCGCGCTCGTGCGGTGGCCTGATATCGGGAGGTGAGGCCCCGGTCAAGGCCCGGCCAGGCTCACGTCCGGTGCGCCCGTCCGGCGGCGCCCGGTCCTCGGTGCGCCCGACTTTCCCGCGACGGGGACCTGTGATGAGGTCGGCGCCATGGTTGCCATCTCGGCCGAAGGGCTGGTCAAGGTCTTCCCCAGTCGTGCGGGGGACGTGCGGGCCCTGGACGGTGTGGATCTGGAGGTGCCCGAGGGGTCGGTCCTGGGCCTGCTTGGTCCCAACGGTGCGGGCAAGACCACCGCGGTGCGGATCCTGACCACGCTCCTGGTGCCCGACGCCGGCCGCGCGACCGTCAACGGGATCGACGTGCGAGCCGATCCGCAGCGGGTGCGAAGGTCCATCGGCCTGTCCGGGCAGTACGCCGCCGTCGACGAGTACCTGACGGGCCGCGAGAACCTGCGGATGGTCGGCCGGCTCTATCACCTGGGCAAGCCGGCGGCCCGAGCCCGAGCCCAGGAGCTGCTCGAGGAGTTCGACCTCGTCGACGCCGCCGACCGCCCGGCCAAGACCTACTCCGGGGGGATGCGCCGCCGGCTGGACCTGGCCGGGGCGCTGGTCGCCCGCCCGCCGGTGATCTTCCTGGACGAGCCGACCACCGGCCTGGACCCGCGCAGCCGCCTGGGCCTCTGGGACGTCATCGGCCGGCTGGTCGAGCAGGGCACCTCGGTCCTGCTCACCACCCAGTACCTGGACGAGGCCGACAAGCTCGCCGACTCCATCGCCGTGGTCGACCGAGGCCGCGTGATCGCGCGCGGCAGCAGCGACGAGCTGAAGTCGCAGATGGGCGGCGAGCGCCTGGTGGTGACCGTGGTGCTGTCCGACCTGCCCGGCGGCGCCGCGATCCTGGAGCGCCTCGGCTCGGGGCCGGTCGACGCCGACGAGGAGTCCGGGCAGCTGGTCGTCCCGGTCGCCGGCGGATCGGCGGCCCTGGTCCAGGGGGTGCGCGCCTTCGACGACGCCGGCATCGCGATCCTCGACATCGGCCTGCGCCGGCCCACCCTGGACGACGTCTTCCTGCACCTGACCGGCCGGCACGCGGAGGCCGGCGAGGATGCGCAACCCACAGAACCCGCGACCGACAAGGGGGCATCCCGGTGAGCGAGCTGACCAACGCCCTGGCCGACACCGGCACCATCACCTGGCGCAACCTGACCCGGCTGAGCCGCCAGCCCGACTCGATCGTCTTCGGGATCGTCCAGTCGGTGATGTTCGTCCTGCTGTTCGCCTACGTCTTCGGCGGCGCGATCCAGGTGCCCGGCGGCGGGGACTACACCGAGTTCCTGATGGGCGGCATCTTCGTCCAGACGGTCTCCTTCACCTGCGCGACCACCTGCATCGCGATGGCCGACGACCTGAGCCGCGGCGTCTTCGACCGGTTCCGCTCGCTGCCCATGTCGCGCTCCGCGGTCCTGTCCGGGCGCACGTTCGCCGACCTCGCGTTCGCGGGCGTGACCACCGCGGCCATGGCCCTGACCGGGCTGCTGGTCGGCTGGCGCACCCACTCCTCGCTGCTGGAGGTGGTCGGCGGGTTCGCGCTGCTGGCGCTGTTCGCCTACGCGTTCCTGTGGATCGGCGCCGTGATCGGGCTGAGCGTGCGCAGCGTCGAGGTCGCCCAGACGGCCGGGCTCATCTGGCTGTTCCCGCTGACCTTCCTGTCCAACGCGTTCGTGCCGCTGGAGACGATGCCCTCCTGGCTGCAGCCGGTGGCCGCCTGGAACCCGATCAGCGCAGTGGTGGCGGCTGTCCGCCAGCTGTTCGGCAACACGCAGGCCGGGGTCCCGGTGCCCGACTACTGGCCGCTGCAGAACCCGATCCTGGCCTCGGTGCTGTGGTGCCTGGTGATCCTGGCGGTGTTCGCGCCGCTGGGCGTGGCCCGCTACCGGCGGGCGGCGTCGCGCTGACCGCCTGCTCGCCACGGCAGTACCCTCGAAGCCTGCGCGGGTCCAGCCGTTGCCGGATCGGCGCGCCAGATGAGGAGTCCACGTGACCGCAGGGTCCTACCGTCTCGAACCGGATCGCCCGGAGCTGGGTGCGCCGGTGCTCGTGCACGGGCTGACCGGCTTCATGGACGCCGGCGGAGCAGCCCGGCTGGCCATCGAGCACCTGCTCGAGGTCTGCTCGCCGACTCGGGTCGCGACCTTCGACATCGACGCCATCTACGACTTCCGGGCCCGCCGGCCGCGCACCATCTTCGAGACCGACCACTACCAGTCCGTGGAGATGCCCGAGCTCGCGGTGGATGCGGCCGTCGACCAGCACGGGGAGCGGTTCCTGATCCTGCACGGCGTCGAGCCGGACACCGCCTGGGGTGCGGTCACCGACGGCCTGCTGGAGCTCGCCTCGGATCTGGGCGTCCGGCTGACCGTGGGCATGCACGCCATCCCGTGGCCGGCGCCGCACACCCGGCCGGTCAACGTCACGGTGCACGCCAACGAACCCTCGCTCATCGGCACCAACCAGCCGTGGGTCGGCTCGCTGGAGGTGCCCGGCAGTCTCTCTGCGCTGCTCGAGCTGCGGCTGGGTGAGCGCGACAAGCCCGCGATGGGGTTCGCCGCGCACATCCCGCACTACCTGGTGCAGGCGCAGTTCCCACGCGGGGCGCTCGTGCTGCTGCAGTCGCTGTGCTCGGCCACCGGCCTGGCGATCCCGCTGGACGAGCTGCGCGAGGCGGCCGAGGAGTCTGACGCCGACGTGTCGATCCAGATCGCGGCGAACGTGGAGAACCTCGAGGCCGTGACCACGCTGGAGGAGCAGTACGACGCCGTGATGCGCAGCCGCGCCGAGGCCGGCGAGGAGGGCGGGGGCGGCGTCCCCGCCGACAGCGACATCGCCGCCCAGGTGGAGGCGTTCCTGGCCGAGCTGGACAAGGGCGACGGCGCATGAGCGACGCCGGGCGTGACCCGGCACCGGACGCGGACCTCGGGACTGCCCCGGCCCCGGCCCCGGCCCCGGCGCCGCGGCTGCGGCTGTCCGACCCGCTGGAGGGCACGGCAGCCGAGGACCGGCCGGAGTCCTGGGGCGAGCGCGCCCGGACCGACGCCGAGCGGCTCGCGGACTACGAGGCTCAGCGCCCGCCGCACCACGGCGGCTGACCCAGCGGACCTCAGGCAGATCCCGGAGGGCTGGTCGGGGGGTCGGCCGATCTGCGCTAGCCTCCCGGAAACCGTCGAGGGTGCTCGGAGACCTCGATTTCAGCGCAGGAGGCCGCCATGGCTGACGAGAAGAAGACCGGCCTGGCCGGCGTCGTTGTCGGATTCAAGGAGTTCGTGCTTCGCGGCAACGTCATCGACCTCGCGGTCGCCGTCGTCGTCGGCGGTGCGTTCACCGCCCTGGTCGGGGCCTTCGCGGACTCGATCATCGACCCGATCATCGCGGCCGCCGGGGGCAGCGGGTCGATCGGCCTGGGCTTCACCATCAACGGCCAGTTCGTGAACTTCGGCGCCTTCATCACAGCCCTCATCACCTTCGCGATCACGATGCTGGTGCTGTACTTCATCTTCGTGCTGCCGATGAACACGCTGCGCAATCGCCGGGCCAGCGGCGACGAGCCCGAGCCCGAAGGGCCCTCGGAGGACGTCCTGCTGCTCACCGAGATCCGTGACCTGCTGCGCGAGCAGTCGGGTCGTCAATGACCCGCTGATGGGGGATGCGTCGATTGCGGGTCGGCTGAGCGCGCATCTGCTGCCTCGGGATTCGCAGACGGGGCGGGTGCGGTGTACGGGCTGGCAGGCGAGTTCCGTGGCGGCGCCGGTTCGAGCCGGTAGCTCAGCCGGCTGGTGGCCTCGGCCCCCGCGATCGCCAGCGCCTCGGCGGGGCTGACCGCGAGCAGCACCGGCGGCCCCTGCCCGGAGGTGGTCGAGCTCGGGGACAGCGTGCCGGCATCTCCCTCGCGGCCCGGGAGCACGAGCACGGTCGCGCTGCGGGCGATCACCCGTGCGAGGCTCTCGGTGGGCGCGCCCAGCGACTCCTCGCCCAAGGCTCGCGCGGCCAGCACGTCGATCCGCTGCCCCGCTGTCAGCCAGCGGGTCGCCTCGGCATCGGCGAACCGGACCGGCTGGGGGACTGCACCCGACGGCAGGTCCGCCGGCCCCCAGGAAGCCACCAGCCGGGACGTGGTCAGCGGCTCCCCGCGCAGCAGCGGCGCGGCCAGCACCTGGCCGACCAGTGACTCGGGGTCAGCGGCCTGGCCCGGCAGGGCCACAGCGGCAGGCATCGGCGCGAGGGCGAGGTCGCCCAGCTCGAGCCGATGGCCCGCGGGCAGGTCGGCGGCGACGACCACCATCTCGGTCACTGCCGGCGGAGCCGGTCGCAGCGCCAGACCCAGTGTGAGGACGGCCAGCCCGGCGGCCATCGCAGCCAGCGTGCGCCGGTGCCGACGCACCCGTGCGGCCAGCGACCCGCTCCACCGTGCTGTGCCCATCGGTCCTCCCGTCGCCACCGTGGGGCGGACCCTAGGGACCAGCTCCCCGGCCTGCCCAGGGCCGGGCGTCCGCCGTTGTGGACCGGGTGCGACGGCGATGATTAGCACTCCGATCAAGGGAGTGCCAGAATGGACGCCGTCGTCCGGCGCGTGACTGGTGCGCCGAGACCTGCAGCGCGCGAGGAGCCCCCATGCCGACCTACGAGTACGTGTGCACCCAGTGCGGCGAGCCGCTGGAAGTGGTCGCGTCGATCCACGATGCCGCACTCACCGAGTGCCCCGCCTGCGGCGGTCGCCTGCGCAAGGTCTTCGGCAATGTCGGCGTCGTGTTCAAGGGCAGTGGCTTCTACCGGACCGACAGCCGCTCGGGCAAAGGCGCCAAGAAGCCGGCCGTCGCGGGCGCGGCCAAGGCCGAGAAGTCGGAGTCGGCCACCGCGGTCGGCTCGAACGGCTCGGATGCCAAGGCCACCAAGACGCCGGCGGCCACGGCTGCCGGCTCGTCCGCCGCCTCCTCGTCCTCCTCCACCGGGGCGAGCGTCGCCGCGAGCGCCTGACTCGTCGGCTCAGTCGGGCACGGGTGGCTTCAGCCGATGCACGCCCGAGGGCGTGAGGGCCAGGGACACGGGCACGTCCAGCGGCTCCCGGGGCAGCGTGCCGGCGGGCAGCACCTCGTCGTCGTGGACCACCGCGATCACGCCCGGCGCCTCGCCCTCGCCGGCTCGCATCCGCTCGTGGAGCTCGGCGAGCAGCACGTCGTAGAACCCACCGCCTTGCCCCAGCCGGGTGCCTGAGCGGTCTACCGCCAGCGCGGGAATCAGCACCAGGCCGACTCGCTGATCCAGCAGCACCCGCGCGCCCCGGCCCAGCGACGGCCCCAGGGGGATCGGCACGGGCAGTCGCGGGTCGGGTGCCCGCCGACCGCTGTCGGCGACCCACTCCAGCACCCGTCCGGGCAGCGGCACCGGCAGCAGCACCCGGCCACCCCGATCCCGCACGTACGCGCCGATCCCGGTGGGGTCGGGCTCGCTGTCCGTGGGCAGGTAGGAGGCGATGACCGGGCCTGCGCCCGGCGCACGACCCGTCGGCACGAGCGCGGACTCCAGTGCCCGAGCCAGCAGCGCCGAGGCCGCGTCCGTACGGTCGGCGGCTCCCTGCCGGGCGGCGCGGACGGCCCGCCGGGCCCGCAGCTGGGCGCGCATCTCGGACTTGTCCATGGCGCGATCATCCTGGCTGCGCCCCTCCGTAGGTGCTCGCCCCGCACGACGACTATCGTGCCCGCCATGCGCACGCTGCCCATTCGCGCCGCCGCGCGCGACCGGCGCCGGTAGACCCGTGCGCACTGTCGAGGAGCACCTGGCCGCCGTTCTGACCACGGCGTCGGCCCTGGACGCGCTGGACGTGGCCCTGCTCGATGCCCGCGGGTGCCTAGTGCCCGAGCCGGTCACCGCTCCCACGTCGCTGCCCCCGTTCGACGCGGCGGCCGTCGACGGGTACGCCGTGCGGTGCGCCGACCTGACCGCGGCGCTGCCGGTCGAGCTGCGGGTGGTCGACGACGTGCCAGCCGGCTACCGGGCCACCGAGGCGCTCGTGCCGGGTGCCGCGATCCGCATCGCCTCGGGCGCGCCCCTGCCCGAGGGCGCCGACGCGATCGTCGAGCTGGGCCTGACCGACGGCGGCACGTCCACCGTGACCGTCCGCGCGGCGGTCGCACCCGGGGCGGGCATCCGGCGGGGTGGCGGGGACCTGCGGGCCGGCGACGTCGTCGTGGAGGCGGGGGCGAGCATCGGCGCCCGCGAGGTGGCGCTGCTGGCCGCCGTCGGCTGCGCCCGGGTGAGCGTCCTGCCCAAGCCGAGGGTCGTGGTCGTCACCACCGGCACCGAGCTGGTGGAGCCCGGCACGGCGCTGACCCCCGGCCTGATCCCCGACGCCAACGGCTACCTGCTGACCGCCGCGGTCGAGGACGCCGGCGGGCTTGCCTACCGCGCCGGCCCGATCGCCGACGAGCCCCGTGCCCTGTCGGACTGCCTGCAGGACCAGCTGGTGCGCGCCGATCTGATCGTCGTGACCGGCGGGGTCACCCACGGCACCTACGACACGCTCAAGCAGGTGCTCGCCGAACTCGGCTCGGTCGAGTTCACCCGGGTCGCGGTCACGCCCGGATCGGCCCAGGGGTACGGCCACGTGGGTCCCGACCAGGTTCCGATCTTCACCCTGCCGGGCAGTCCGATCAGCGCATTCGTGTCGTTCGAGCTGTTCGTGCGCCCGGTGATCCGCCGGCTGCTCGGGCACGTCGAGGTGGGTCGGCCGCAGCTGACGGCCCGGCTCACCGAGCCCGTGGAGGGGGACCCGCAGGCTCGGGTCGTCGTGCCGGGTCACGTCGAGGGCCAGGGGGAGCAGCGGGTGGTCCTGCCGATCACCGAGCACGGGATCGCCGGGATGCGCCTGGCCAACGGCCTGATCGTGCTGCCTGAGGGGACCGGCGCGCTGCCGGCCGGGGCGGAGGTCACCGTCCTGCACCTGGGGCGGCAGTGATGGGTCGGTTCCCGACGCTGGTGCAGCAGCTCCCCGCGGGCCAGCTCATCCTGCGCGAGCTGCGCCGGCGCGACGCGTCGGCCTGGCGCGCGGTGCGTGCGCGCAACGCGGAGTGGCTGCGACCGTGGGAGGCGACGGTGCCGCCCGGGTCCGACGAGCGGGCGCCCAGCTACGGGGAGATGGTCGGGCGGTTCCGGCGCGAGGCCCGCGAAGGTCGGTCGATCGCGTGGGCGCTGGTCCTGGACGATCGGCTCGTCGGGCAGCTCACCGTCGCCAACATCACGCTGGGGTCGCTGCGCGGCGCGAGCATCGGGTACTGGATCGACCAGCAGGTCGCCGGGCGCGGGGTGATGCCGGCCGCCGTCGCGCTGGCCTGCGACCACTGCTTCCGGCACGAGCGTCTGCACCGGATCGAGGTCGTGATCCGACCGGAGAACACGGCCAGCCTGCGCGTCGTGCAGAAGCTGGGCTTTCGGTACGAGGGAGCCCGGCCCGCGTTCCTGCACATCAGCGGGCAGTGGCGCGACCACGAGGTCTACGCGTTGACCGCCGAGGAGGCCCCGCCAAGCCTCGTGGAGCAGCTGCTGCGGCGACACGATCACCGACAGTGGCCGTTTCGCGCTCCCGGGCACCCCTCCTGAAGTACATTTCCCGGCGTGACGGGACTGATCTACGTGGCGATCATCGCGGTCTGGGCGGTCGTCTTGGTTCCGAAGTGGCTCAAGCGCCACGACCGCCTCGACCCCGAGCGCTCGGTGCAGCGCTTCTCGCGCACCATGCAGACCCTGGCCACGCGGCCGACCGTCCTGGGCATCCCGCTGCCCGAGGAGGGCGAGCAGGAGTGGGCTGACGAGACGACCCGCCCCATCCCGGCCCCGGCCGAGGTCGTGGCGGCGTCCGGTCCGCGCGGCACGCGGGGGGCGTCCCCGCGGCCGACCGCCCGGCCGGCGGGGGGCACCTCCACCCAGCGCTCCGTCGCACGTCGCACGTCGGCGGCGAGCCGGCGGCGCGTCGTCCTGGGAGTCCTGGGTGCCGGCACGCTGGGTGCTCTGGTCATGGTCGTGCTGGGCCTGCTCAGCCCGCTGCTCCTCGTGGTCCCGGTGGGGCTGCTGGGCGGCTTCGTGCTCCTCGCCCGTCACCAGGTCCGCACCGCCGCCGCGGCGGCGGGAGCCGCGCAGGCGCAGGCGGCGCCGACGTGGTCGGCCGCACCCGCACCGGGCGTGCGGCCGGCGGCACCGGCGGCCGGCGCCACCTGGGACGCCCGCGAGACTCCGCTGCCGCGCTACGTGACCGAGGCCGCCGGCGACGCTGCGCGCGGCTCGGCCCCCGGTGCGTGGACCGCGGCGGCGATGCTCGAGCGGGCGCAGCAGGAGCGCCTGCGCGCCGAGCGGATGGCAGAGGCGAAGGCGCGAGCGATCGCCAAGGCCAAGGAGGAGCAGGACGCTGCCGAGTCGCGGTCCCGCGACGAGGAGTACCTGGCCGCCGAGGCGGTCTGGCCACCGAGGCGCCGCGCGGTCAACGAGTAGTCGTCAGGGCCGGACCGGCCCGCGGGTTTGGAGTGCCGAACCACCGCCGGTACCCTTTCCCCGGCAAGGGGCTGTAGCGCAGCTGGTAGCGCACCTCGTTCGCATCGAGGGGGTCAGGGGTTCGAGTCCCCTCAGCTCCACCAGTTGTCTTACGGGAGCACCCGACATCGGAAAGATGTGGAGTGTTCCCGTATGGCTTCCTTGCTCCCGGCCGACTCGCGAACGATCGTCGCGAATGGTTCCGCGAGACGCGGGCGTAGCCGCTCATCTTCGGTGGTCTCCAGACTCGTCAAGAACGCCTGGTTCGCCAGCCGCCTGCTGCTGTCGTCCGAGCACGTGTAAGCGCGGTGCGTGTCGGTCAGCAGCCGCAGCGAGTCGTGGAGGACCGCGCTGCCCCCAGTCTGCTGTTCGTCGTGCTCGGTAAGGCGCTGCTCGATGTCGGAGAGTCCGGCCCGGATGCGGTCTTGATGCCGCTTGGGGTGTCCGGGCGGGCGATGCTCGACTCGCTGATCGCCGGGCAGCGTGACCCGCAGACCCTGGCTGAGCTGGCCAGAGGCAGGATTCGGGTCAAGCGTCCCGTCCTGATCGAGGCCCTGACCGGTCGTTCACCCGATCATCAACCGGTATCTGGCCCGGGTCCTCGGCGACGCGGCGGTCAACGCGGAGCGCACCGACACGTTCCTCGGCGAGCGCAACCGGCGGATCGCCCGCCGCCGCGGCAAGAAGACCGCGATCGTGGCCGTCGGCCGCTCGATGCTGGTCATCATCTGGCACCTGCTCGCCGCTCCGGGCACCCACTACAACGACCTCGGCTCCACCTACCTCGACTCCCGCCGAGGCGCCGATCACGCATGCCGCGTCCACGTCCGCCAACTCGAAGCCCTCGGCTACAAGGTGAGCCTCCAACCAGCCGCCTGACTGAAGGTGCCGGCTCCGCCGGCAGCCGTCGCACGCCTGGCTGGCTCCCACTTTCGGAATAGGGAGGTGCGCGTGCCGGACATGCTGCGTCGCCTGAGCGTGGGCACCGACGGAACATGGAGCTCATGACCAGGTGTGGTGTGACGTCGCCCGCAGGCAAGTAGGGCGGCGTCGACTCACCTCTTGGGTTGTCGTTTTGGTTGCATAACGGGTAGTATGAGTCGTGTGAGGGAGCGAGAGATTTACCCGAGCGCACCTATCGTCCTGATGGCGATCGAGGTGCGGCACCCGCTGTGCGAACCGCTTGACCGCAAGCAGGTCGCGGAGGTATCAGCGCAGATCAAGCACCTGCTGCCCCTGCCGAGTGAGATGAATGAGGTCTCTGTCACCGTGCAGGCAGGGCCTGACGGTCCGCCCACACAGCAGCAGGTCGTCAGCACCTTCCCGAGATGGACGAGCCGCGACAAGCGAACGGCGCTGTCGGTTCGGCCAGACAGCCTTGTGATCGAGACCACCGACTACGGCAGCTTCGACAGGCTGCGAGAGTTGCTCGACCTGGTGCTCCAGGCCCGCATCTCCGTGGCCACCCCCGTCGGGGTCGAACGCATCGGGCTTCGGTACATCGATGAGATCAGAGTCCCAGCAGAGAACGGTGGCGGCGCACCCTCCTGGGAACAGTGGGTGGATGCCTCCTTGCTCGGTCCCGCGCACGTAGGTGCAGACCTGGGGCTTGCGCCGGTTGTGAACGAAGGCGTCTTCGTCTTCTCCGGCGGCAGGGATCAGGCGCTAGTACTGAGGTACGGCGCGCAGAGCGATTACGCCGTGCAATCGACGCCAGACCTACGGCGCCCGCTGCCGCCTCCGGGACCACTGTTCAAGCTGGACATCGACAGTTTCTGGCAAACAGCCGACGAAGTGCCCGAGTTCGACGCAGGGCTCATCCTGCGCCAGGCAGACGCACTTCATGAGCCAGTGCGTGGGGTCTTTGAGAGTGTGATCACGGATCGGCTACGAGAGGAAGTACTGCGAAATGACTGACACCTTGGTGCGGAACGCAGCTGTTGAGTCGGCGCTCGGCACGCGCGCTACCGCGGGCGATTCCACCGTCACTCGAAACCTCACCGAGACTCGACTGACGCGCCCTCGGCTGACGACAGAGGTCGGCGGAATCCGGAGCGTGGCCCGCGCTCTCCACGATGACGTTGACGACCTCCACAAGCGCACCCACGAAGACGAGTGGCGCACGGCAGCCGCTGAGCGTGGCAAGGCCAGTGTGACGTCGATGCTCACGGAGCTTGCCGATCTTGGATTCGCTTGGCGCGACATCGCGCGGATGGTCGGCGTGAGCGTGGCCGCTGTGCAGAAGTGGCGAAAGGGAGAGAAGGCGTCGGGTGACAGCCGCATTCGGATTGCAAGCCTCCTTGCCGCGTGCGACCTGATCACGAGCCACTACATGGTCGACGAGATCGCCTCATGGTTCGAGATGCCGCTCTTCTCGTCTGCACCTGTCACGCCGATCGCGCTCTACGCTGCGGACCGCGCGGACCTCGTGTTCGAGTTTGCAAGCGGCTACGTAGACCCCGAAGCCCTGCTGTCGGAATTCGACCCCGACTGGCGCGAACGGTACCGATCCAACTTCGAAGTCTTCGAGTCGGGCGACGGCAACCGCTCGATCCGCATGAAGGGCTGATCTTGAGCCACGACCTCGAATCCCCGTACGTAGAGGGTGTCCCAGACTGGGATGCCCTCTACCGTGCGCGCGGCGACGAGGTCGGGTTGACCCGACCAATCTTCACCGGTGATGTGTTCACCGGAGTGCAACTCCCCGGATCGACCGGCAAGACGAAAGCGCGCTCCATCGTCATCCTGCAGCACCCGTGTTCGATGCGCACGAACGGGGTCGACCTCGCGTGACAAGTTCTCGCTGCAGAGGTGACGAACCGCAAGGAACTCGACGAGCGCGGCTGGGTGGGCGGCAACTCCAACCTGATGCCGCTACCCGACATCCGCCCTGAGGTAACGAGCCAGAACCAGCACCAGGCAGCCAACTTCGACAACCTCTACACCGTCGCACCCGATCTGCTGACCTCGCGGATCGCCTCTCTGTCACCGTTCGGAGTGAACCTGCTGCTTCAGCGCTGGGTGCACTACAGCTCCCGTGTCGTGGTGCCAACCCACACCTTCCACGAACAGACCGTCGCATTCTACGAGGAGGCTGACCTGATCGAGGAGTGGTGCGACGAATCGAGCAGCGACGATCTGACGGACGAGACGCAGGCGTGCCTGGACTGGCTGCGCGCCGACAGGGACGGCTCGACCTATCAAGAACTGCTGAAGAACCCGCAGTCCCACAGCATGATTCGCCGCGCGATGCGTCAGGTAGGAGAACGGAACCGGGCTTGAAGTCGACTGACCTCGCCAAGGTTCGCGCCACTCTGTGGGCTGCGCCCGACGAGCTACGCGCGAACTCGAAGCTGACGCCGGTGCAGTACCGAGACCCGGTGCTGGGGCTGGTCTTTCTCGCTATGCCGAGAACCGCTTCGAAGCGATCAGGGCAGCGTCGAGTCCAAGGCATCCGCACGGAACCCCGCGACTGTCGCTGACTATAAGGCGAAGTCCGTGCTCTACGTTCCCGACGAGTCGAGGCTCTCGTACCTCGTCGGGCTGCCCGAGGGCGATGACATCGGCAAGGCCGTGAATGACGCGGTCAAAGCCATCGAGGCCACCAACCCCGAGACGCCCGGGTGGTCTTGGAATTGCTCGGCATGGATGCCGAACGCAGCAACGAGCGTTCCGCGGTCGTGCTCCTGGCGCTGCTCCGGCTCACGCCCGCCGAGTCGTGGGCGGACGCAGCCAATCCGATGCTCGGCACGCGAGCGATCATGGACTTCGTCCCTGACGAGTACGGCAGGGAGTACGCGCCCAACACGCGTGAGACCGTCCGGCGGTTCACGCTGCATCAGTTCGTGGAGGCGCAGCTCGTCGTGCAGAACCCCGACGAGCCTGGGCTGGGCGTCCCGTCAACTCGCACAAGTGGAACTACCAGGTCACGGCCGAAGCTGTGGAGGTTCTGCGTTCATCCGCCGGTGAGGTACCCCCGGCCCGGGAGCGGGTGAGGCGGGGATGCCAGCCCCACCCGTGGAGGCGCGTCCGATTCCACGGTTTCAACTTCTCCAATTCTGCGGTCCGGGCTGCTCCTGTGGACCGGCTGTGGCGACCCGTGACGTGACGGCCCTTGCGGAGGTGACGGGCACTCCCGCTGGGCTGCTGCCTGCCGACAGCCGGGCATCAGCGTGCCCGAGCCGACAGGCTGGGGCGAGCCCGCCGCCGGCGGCGGGCGAGAGGAGCGCTTCGATGGGCGATCGGCCGAACCCGACCGGGGTGCAGTGGCAGCGGATGATCTCCGGGAAGCCGTACCGCCCGGGCGACCCGGAGATCTCCGCGGCGCGGCGCTGGGCGCGCGACCTGGAGTACCGCTTCAACCACACGCCGCCCGGCGAGCGCGCGCAGCGACAGGCGCTGATCCGCGAGCTGTTCGGCTCGGTCGGCACGTTCGAGATCGAGCCCAACCTGCACGTGGACTACGGCATCAACATCCACGTCGGCGACGAGTTCTACGCCAACGCGAACTGCGTGCTGCTCGACGTGGCACCGATCCACATCGGCGACCAGACCATGTTCGCCCCCGCGGTGCAGCTGCTCACCGCGACCCATCCGGTCGACGCCCAGGAGCGGGTCTCAGGCCTCGAGCTCGGCCAGGCGATCCGCATCGGCAGCCGGGTCTGGCTCGGCGGCGGGGTGATCGTGTGCCCAGGGGTGACCATCGGGGACGACGTGGTGGTCGGCGCGGGCTCGGTCGTGGTCCGCGACCTGCCCGACCGGGTGGTCGCGGTCGGCAACCCGGCGCGGGTGGTCCGCGAGCTGTAGGCGGGTCCGGAGGCCAGGCAGGCCTCGGTCGGGGGAGGCCAGGGGACGCGAGGCGGGGAGGCCAGGCGACCAGGCGCGCGGCGGGTCGTAGGCCGCGAACGCCAAGGTCGCCGGACGTCGACCGGCTGGCGCACGCGCGTCGCCGGTGCCCGGGCGACTACGGTCGGGATCGCTGTCGGCGAGGGACTGGAGGACGCCATGACCGATGACCGTCTGGACCGCATGGGCGCGTTCGATGCCGTGATGTGGGGGATCGAGGGCGACCCGCTGCTGAGGTCGGCGATCGTGGCCATGGTGGTCGTCGACGACGAGCCGGACATCGACGTGCTGATCGACCGGATCACCCGCATGACTCTCGACGTGCCCAAGCTGCGCAGCCGAGTGGTCGGCAACCAGGCGGTCTCGGTGATCCCGCCGCGCTGGGAGATCGACCCCAACTTCGACCTGTCCTTCCACCTGAACCGCTACCACGTCCCGCCGGACGGCACCGACCGGCCGCTGCTGCGGATCGCCGAGCAGATGGGCGAATCCGACTTCGACCGCAACCGTCCACTGTGGGAGATGGCCCTGGTCCAGGGCTGGGACGGCAAGCGCTCGGCCGTCATCATCAAGCTGCACCACGCGGTCACCGACGGGGTCGGCGGGATGGCGATGGCGGCCAGCCTGTTCGACCTGGTCCGCGAGGCCGCCGGGGATCCGGGACCGCTGCCCCAGGCGCCCGGCGCGACCCCGCTGGAAGGATCGGCGCGCTGGGTCAACGGCGCGCAGTTCCTGGCCAAGCAGGTCGTGCGGCGCACTCAGTCCGCGGCCGAGACCACGATCAACCTGGTCACCGGCACCGTGTCGGATCCCGGCCGGGCCGCCGTCTCCGCGCAGGAGTTCGCCCAGTCCGCGGGCCGGCTGCTGGCGCCGGCCGACGTACCGCTCAGCCCGCTGATGACCGGGCGCTCGCTGTCGGTCCAGATGGCGGTCGTCCAGGTCCCGTTCCTCGGCCTCCGGGCGGCGGCGCGGGCGGCGGGCGGCACCATCAACGACTCGTTCATGGCCGCGGTGTCCGGGGCGATGGCGACCTACCACGAGGCGCACGGCATGCACGCGGACGCGGTCCGGGTGAACATGCCGATCAACACGCGGTCCTCCGGGGATGCCGACGGCGGCAACCGCTGGGTGCCGGCCCGCTTCCCGCTCCCGGTGGACGGCGGCGACCCGGCCAAGCGCATCCGCCGCCTCGGGCCGCTGCTCAAGCAGGCCCGCACCGAGCCCGCGCTCGTGGTCTCCGACACCGTCTACCGGCTGCTGACCGCGCTGCCGCAGTCCGCGACCACCTCGGTGTCGGCCGGGATGATGAAGGGCTGCGACCTGGCCTGCACGAACGTGCCCGGTCCGCCGATCCCGCTGTACTCGGCCGGTACCGCCGTCGAGGCGATCGTCCCGTTCGCGCCCAAGGCCGGAGCGGCGGTCAATCTGGGCCTCATGACCTACAACGGCGTCTGCTACGTCGGGCTCAACATCGACACCCGCGCGGTGCCCGACGCCGACGCGTTCGTCGAGCACGTCCGGGCGGCGTTCGACGAGGTGCTGGCGATCGCCGATCCCAGCGTGCACGCGACCATCGGGCTGCACTCGGGCGCAGCACCCACCGGCACGACGGTCAAGCGCCGGACGCGCAGCGAGATCGCTGGAGCCGGCGCGCCGACCGCCCGGCCGACCCGCAAGGCCCCGGCGAAGAAGGGGCCGGCCACGAAGGCCCCGGCGAAGAAGGCACCCGCGAAGAAGGCACCCGCCGAGTAGGCGAGCGCCGCATCCGCCTCCGACCGAGCCGGTCGGGTGGCCTGACCGATCCGCTGTGCGCGGCGGGCTCGGATCGCGCTGTCCGCGCGCGGACCTAGCATGTGCGGGTGCCCACGCTGATCGAAGGGGAGACCCGCGCGGAGGATTCCGTCGCCCAGAAGGGCGATCGGGCCGTTGCCAGGCCCGCTGCGCGGCGTCGGCTGTACGCCCCGATGCCCTCCTCGGGATGGCGCGGCTGGTGGGGTCCGCTGGCCGTGACGCTGCTGGCTGGCATCCTGCGCTTCGTCGACCTCGGGCGACCGGACGCGATCGTCTTCGACGAGACGTACTACGTGAAGGACGCCCTCGGGCTGCTGCGCTTCGGCAGCGAGCAGCAGACGGTCGAGGACGCCAACCAGATCATCCTCGGCCACGGCGGTCGGGCCGACAGCCTGGACATCTTCACCGGCGTGCCGAGCTTCGTGGTGCACCCCCCGCTCGGCAAGTGGGTGATCGCCTCCGGCGAGTACCTGTTCGGCGTCACGCCGTTCGGCTGGCGGTTCGGCGTCGCGGTGCTGGGGACGCTGAGCGTGCTGATGACGGCGCGGATCATGCGCCGGCTCTTCCGGTCCGATGTCATCGGGACGCTGGCCGGACTTCTGCTGGCCCTGGACGGCCTGCATCTGGTGATGAGCCGGACCGCCCTGCTCGACATCAGCCTCATGTTCTTCGTCCTCGCCGCGTTCGGGCTGCTCCTGCTGGATCGCGACCGGGTTCGCCGCCGGCTGGACGTGGCCGAGCCCGACCCGGGACTGGCCGCGGGCGCCGGACCCCGGCTGGGGGTGCGGCCGTGGCGACTGGCGGCCGGCGTGGCCCTCGGGCTGGCGTGCGGGGTCAAGTGGAGCGGCCTCTGGTATGTCGCGCTGTTCGGGCTGCTGGCGGTGGGCTGGGACTGGCAGTTGCGCCGGGTGCTGCGCGTGGCCCGGCCCGCGCTGGCGGTGCTGCGCCGCGACGTCCTGCCGGCCCTGGTCAGCCTGGTCGGCGTCGCGGTCGTGGTGTACCTGGCCACCTGGAGCGGCTGGCTGCTCGGCGACTCCGGCTACGACCGCCAGTGGGCCAGCACGAACCCCGGCGGCCTGCCGTTCGTCCCCGACGCACTGCGCTCGCTCATGGCCTACCACCGGGCGGCCTGGGGCTTCAACGTCGGCCTGGACAAGCCGCACGCGTACCAGTCCAGCGCGTGGTCGTGGCTCGTCCTGTCCAGACCCACGTCGTTCCACTTCGACTCCAGCAGCACGCAGTGCGGCGCCGACAAGTGCGCGTCGGCCGTGCTGGCCCTGGGCAACCCGGTCATCTGGTGGGCCGGCCTGCTGGCCATGGGCCACAGCGCCTGGCGGGCGGTCGCCGGCCGGGACTGGCGACCGGCCGCGCTGCTGGTCGCGTTCGCCGCGGGCTGGCTGCCGTGGCAGGTGTTCCACAGCCGGACGATCTTCGCGTTCTACGCGGTCGTGTACGTCCCCTTCGTCGTCGGGATGCTCGCGATGAGCCTGGCCAGCCTGCCCGGCGGCCCGGACGCGAGCCCGGCCCGGCGCCGCGCTGGGCTGATCGCCGCTGGTGTGGTGGTCCTGGCGGTCGTGCTCGCCACCTGGTACTTCCTGCCGATCTGGACCGGCTCGCTGACCACCTTCCAGGAATGGCACCTGCGGATGTGGCTGCCCAGCTGGGTGTGAGCACCCGGACGACTCACAGGCCGGACGGGGGCTCAGTCCGCGCTCTTGGCCGCCGTGACGGCGTCGAAGACCTCGCGCTTGCGCACCCCCGTGCTGGCCGCGACCAGGGCGATCGCCTCCCGCCGCGGGACGCCCTGCGCCTCCAGCGCGGCCACGCGCTGGGCCAGCCCTCCGCCGGCCACCGTGGGCCCGTGCTCGGGTGCGCCGCCCACCACCAGCGTGATCTCCCCGCGCACCCCGGCCGCGGCCCACCGAGCCAGGTCGCCCAGGCCGCCGCGCCGCACCTCCTCGTGGGTCTTGGTCAGCTCCCGGCACACCGCGGCGGCCCGGTCAGCTCCGAAGGCCTCGGCCAGATCGGCCAGCGTCGCGGCCAGGCGGTGCGGGGCCTCGAAGTAGACCTGGGTGCGCGGCTCGTCGGCCAGCTCGGCCAGCCGGGCCCGGCGCTGTCCGGGCTTGCGCGGCAGAAAGCCCTCGAAGCAGAACCGGTCGCACGGCAGGCCCGAGACCGCCAGCGCGGTGGTGACCGCGGACGGGCCGGGCAGGCAGGTCACCCGGTGCCCGGCGTCCAGCGCGGCGCGCACGGCCCGGTAGCCCGGGTCGCTCACGGAGGGCATCCCCGCGTCGCTGACCAGGGCGACCACCCCGCCGCGCGCCAGCACCTCGAGCAGCGCGGGCAGCCGCTCGCGCTCGACGTCGTCGTAGAAGGACACCACCGGACCCTCCCGGCGCACCCCGATGTCGGCGAGCAGCCGACGCAGCCGGCGGGTGTCCTCGGCCGCCACCAGGTCGGCCCCGGCGAGCAGCCCGGCCAGCCGGGCCGGGGCGTCGCCCGGATTCCCCAGGGGCGTGCCGGCCAGGACGAGGGTGCCCGTGGCGGGCTCTGCGGGTCGGGGCTCCACGGGAGGATGGTGCCCCAGCTCGGGCCCCCGATCACCCCCCGGCGCGCACCTAGAATCTGCGTCATGAGTCCGAGCGGCAAGGCGTTCTACGTCACGACGCCCATCTACTACGTCAACGGCGCCCCGCACATCGGGCACGCCTACACGACGGTCGCGGCCGACGCGCTGTGCCGCTGGCACCGCCAGCGCGGCGAGTCGGTCTGGCTGCTGACCGGCACCGACGAGCACGGCGAGAAGGTCCTGCGCAGCGCCGCGGACGCCGGGGTGAGCCCGCAGGAGTGGGTGGACCGGCTGGTCAACGAGGACTGGCTGCCGATGCTCTCGCTGCTCGACATCGCCAACGACGACTTCATCCGCACCACCGAGACCCGCCACCAGCGCCGGGTCCAGGCGTTCCTGACCTGGCTCAAGGACATGGGCCACATCTACAGCGGCGACTACGAGGGCCCGTACTGCGTGGGCTGCGAGGAGTTCAAGCTGCCCGCGGACCTGGTGCCGGGCACCGGCGAGTACGCCGGCGAGCAGGTCTGCACGGTGCACGGCAAGCCGGTCGAGCTGGTGTCGGAGACCAACTGGTTCTTCCGGCTCTCGGCGTTCCAGGACATGCTGCTGGCCCACTACGAGCACCACCCGACGGCGATCGCGCCGCAGAGCGCCTACAACGAGGTGATCTCGTTCATCCGCTCGGGCCTGCAGGACCTGTCCATCTCGCGCTCGGCGTTCGACTGGGGCATCCCGGTCCCGTGGGACGACTCGCAGGTCGTCTACGTGTGGTTCGACGCGCTGCTCAACTACGCCACCGCCGTCGGCCTGGGCGACGAGCCGCCCCAGGCGGGCGCGGCCAAGTTCGCCTCGACCTGGCCGGCGGACCTGCACCTGGTCGGCAAGGACATCCTGCGGTTCCACGCGGTGATCTGGCCGGCGATGCTGATGGCGGCCAAGCTGCCGCTGCCCGCTCAGGTGTTCGCCCACGGCTGGCTGTTGGTCGGCGGGGAGAAGATGAGCAAGACCAAGCTCACCGGCATCTCGCCGAACCAGCTCGTGGACCACTTCGGCGTCGACGCCGTGCGCTACCACTTCCTGCGAGCGATCCAGTTCGGCCAGGACGGGTCGTTCTCGTGGGAGGACATGACCGCCCGCTACACCGCCGAGCTGGCCAACGGGCTGGGCAACCTCGGCTCGCGGGCCACCGCGATGGTCACCAAGTACTTCGACGGGGTGCTGCCCGAGCCGGGCGCCTTCGCCAACGCCGACCTGGCGCTGGCCGACGACCTGCTGCGTGCGGTCCAGGACGCAGACGGGGCCTATCAGCGGCTGGACTTCACCGCGGGGATCGGTGCGGTCAAGGGCTTCGTCGACGAGGTCAACCTCTACGTCACCGAGCAGGCGCCGTGGGCGCTGGCCAAGCGGACCGACGATCCCGGCGCGCGCGAGCGGCTGGCCACCGTGCTGTACGTCACCTGTGAGGCACTGCGGGCGATCGCCGTGCTGCACCACGCGGTCATGCCGCGGGCGATGGGCACGCTGTGGGAGTCCATCGGCGCTCAGGAGGGCCTGGGCCCGATCACCGAGCAGCGCATCGACGCTGTGCACAGCTGGGGCCAGCTGCCGGCCGGGGTCCGGGTGACCAAGGGCGCCGCGCTGTTCCCGCGCCTGTCCGAGGACGAGCCGGCCGGTGGCTGACGCGAGATCTGGACAGGCTCGACCGGCGGGGTCTGGGGTGGCTGAGGGTCCGGCCGGACACCCCCCGCTGCCCGAGCCGCTGCCGGGGCCGGTGGTGGATGCGCACTGCCACATCGACATGCACGACGGCGACCGGCACGGCGGGGACCCGGCCCTGACCCCGGCTCAGGCCGTCGACCTGGCGGCCTCGGTGAGCGTGACCGGGATCGTCCAGGTCGGCTGCTCGATCCGCGACCTCGCCGCGGCGGTGCGGATGGCCGACGAGCATCCGGCGATCCTGGCCGCCATCGGAATCCATCCCAACGAGGCGCCGCGGCTGGCCGCCCGGGGCGAGCTGGACGCGGCCCTGGCAGAGCTGGAGCGGCTCGCCGGCTCGTCGCCCCGGGTGCGCGGGATCGGCGAGACCGGGCTGGACCACTTCCGCACGCGCGAGCCCGCGGGCTGGACGATCCAGGAGGAGGCGTTCCGCGCGCACATCGACCTGGCCCGCCGGCTGGGTCGCGCGCTGGTCATCCACGACCGCGACGCCCACGGCGACGTCGTGCGCGTCCTGCTCGACGAGCTGTCCGGCGCGGGGCTGCCCGAGGTGGTGCAGTTCCACTGCTTCTCCGGGGACGCCGCGCTGGCCCGGGTCGCCGCCGAGCACGGCTGGTACGTCTCGTTCGCCGGCACCCTCACGTTCGGCAACGCCCGCGGGCTGCACGAGGCCGCGCCGATCGTGCCGGCCGAGCGGCTGCTGGTCGAGACCGACGCGCCCTACCTGACCCCCACCCCGTACCGCGGGCGGGTCAACGCCAGCTACCTGGTGCCGCTCACGGTCCGCCGGCTCGCCGAGCTGCGCGGCGCGGACCTCGGCGAGCTGTGCGGGCAGCTGCACGCGAACGCGCAGCGGGCCTTCGGTCCGTGGTGAGCGTGCCGGAGCCGGCGGTCACCCTTCTCGGGGCCGGCGAGATCCGGCGGCTGGCCGACGAGCTCGGGCTGCGACCGACCAAGACGCTGGGCCAGAACTTCGTCATCGACGCCAACACCGTGCGCCGGATCGTGCGCACTGCCGACGTCGGCGCCGGCGACGTGGTGCTGGAGGTCGGCCCCGGGCTGGGGTCGCTGACCCTGGCGCTGCTGGGGTCCGGCGCGTCGGTGGTGGCGGTCGAGATCGACCCCGTGCTGGCCGCGCGGCTGCCGGCCACCGTCGCCGAGCACGCCCCGGCTGCCGCCGATCGGCTGACCGTGGTGGGTGCGGACGCGCTGAGGGTCACCGAGCTGCCGGTGCGGCCCACCGCGCTGGTGGCGAACCTTCCATACAACGTCAGCGTGCCGGTCCTGCTGCATCTGCTCGCGACGTTCCCGAGCCTGCGCCGGGCGCTGGTGATGGTCCAGCTGGAGGTCGCCCAGCGGCTGGCCGCCGAGCCCGGCAGCCGGGTCTACGGCGTGCCCTCGGCGAAGGCCCGCTGGTTCGGCCAGGTGCGCGAGGCCGGACACGTCGGCCGATCGGTCTTCTGGCCGGTCCCGCGCGTCGACTCCGGGCTCGTCGAGCTGGTGCGCGGCGACCCGCCCCGCGCGGACGTGCCCCGCGAGGACGTGTTCGCGGTCATCGACGCCGCGTTCGCCCAGCGCCGCAAGATGCTGCGCTCGGCGCTGGCGGGCTGGGCCGGATCCCCGGCCCGCGCGACCGAGCTGCTGGCCGCCGCCGGGGTCGACCCGACCGCGCGGGGGGAGGCTCTGAGCGTCGGGCAGTTCGCGGAGATCGCCGCAGCCGCCGCGCGGGGCCGTGGCAGCATGGGTGTGTGACGAGCATCCGTCGAGCAGTCCTGGTCGCGGTCGCAGTCGTGGCGCTGGTGGCGCCGAGCGCGGCATGCAGCCCGCCGTGGGTCCAGCCGGTCGCCGCCCCCTCGGTCAGCGCGCCGGTCCCTGCCCCCTCGGCCAGCGTCCTCACCGTCCCCGTCGTCGCCAAGGCCGCCGTCCCGGCGGCCAGCAAGGTGGCCAAGCCCTCGCGCATCCTGCTCTCGCCCACCGCGGATGCCGCGCACTCCCAGCGCATCTCGTGGACGATGCCCCGCAAGCAGTCCGGCCAGGCCGTGCGGTTCCGGCGCGCCGACGGGTCCGGGAGCACGAAGAAGGCCAAGGCGACCAAGCGGGCGCGCACCACCGTGCGCACGTCCGGCACCAACGACCCGCGCTACCAGGCGGTGCTGACCGGGCTGCGGCCGGGCACGTCCTACGACTACCGGATCGTGACGAAGGGCTCGAAGACCTCCTGGGCCCGGTTCACCACCTCCGGGCCGGCCGCCCCGCTGACGATGCTCGCGCTGGGCGACCTGCAGGTGCCCAAGGGGACCAGTCGCTCGGTGATGACGGCCACGGTGAAGGCGGCCCTCGCCGCGGCCCCCACCGCGGAGGCCGTGCTGCAGGCCGGGGACATCGTCGACCGCCCCTACAGCGCGCGCATGTGGAAGAACCTGTTCTCGGCCATCGGCTCGTCCGGACGGACCCGCACCTGGATCCCGTCGATCGGCAACCACGAGCAGTGCGTGCTGCTCAAGAGCTGCCGCTCCGCGCACGGCGCCGCCTTCCGCTCCTACTTCGGCGGCCCGAGCAACGGCGTCGCCAAGCAGGCCCAGACCTGGTACTGGACCGACGAGCGCGGCGTGCGGATCGTGGTCCTCGACCCGTTCGGCGGACGCCTGGCCGAGCAGGCGACGTTCCTCGACCGGGCGCTGCGCACCAACCCGCACAGGTGGTCGGTGGTGGTCATGCACGCCGGACCGTTCGGCACCCGGCCCGGCCGCAGCAATCCGCAGGTGCGCTCGGTGCTCTGGCCGGTCATGCAGAAGCGCGGGGTCGACCTGGTGATCGCCGGGCACGATCACTCGTACGCGCGCGGTCAGCAGGACGCCGACGGGCCGGTCGTCGTGGTCAGCGTGTCCGGCTCCAAGTACTACGCGGCCGCCGACGCCGACTGGCGCGCGCACGGGGCGCGCGTCGACGTCGCCGCGTCCCAGACCACCACCTACGGGGTCATCCGGATCGCGGGGGACCGGCTGGACTACCGCGCGGTGGTCTCCGCCAAGGGGGCCCGCTCCTCCACGACCGTGCGGGTGGGCGGGGTGCTGGACCGGTTCAGCATCGTGAAGGCCGCCGACGGCACCGACCGCGTCGTGGACCGGTCCTGATGGCGCGCACCGTCACGGCCCGGGCCTGCGGCAAGGTCAATCTGCAGCTGGGGGTCGGAGCGGTTCGCCCCGACGGCTTCCATCCGCTGGCCAGCGTGTTCCACGCGGTCGCGCTGGTCGAGCAGGTCCAGGTCCGCGAGGGGCCGCCGGGCAGCGGCATCCGCGTCGAGTCGGTCGAAGGGCTGCAGGCCGCTGACGTGCCGCGCGACGCGACCAACCTCGCGGCGCGGGCCGCCGCGCGCCTGGCCGCCGAGCTCGGCCGGGCGCAGCCGGACGTGGCGATCGCGGTGGACAAGGGCGTCCCCGTGGCCGGCGGGATGGCCGGTGGGTCCGCGGACGCCGCGGCGGCGCTGGTGGCGCTCAACGAGCTGTGGGAGGCAGGCCTGACCGGAGCCGAGCTGGCCCGGCTCGGGCTGGACCTGGGCTCCGACGTCCCGTTCGCGCTGCTGGGCGGTACTGCTCTGGGCCTGGGCCGCGGCGAGCTGCTCAGCCCGGTGCTGGTGCGCGGGACGTTCCACTGGGTGCTGGCGACCGCGCACCGGGGCCTGTCCACGCCGGCGGTCTACGCCGCCTTCGACCGGCACACCGCGGGCCGCAGCGTCGCCGACCCGGCCGCCGACCCGGCCGTGCTGTCCGCGCTCGCCGCCGGGGATGCCCGCGCACTCGGCCGCGCGCTGGTCAACGACCTGCAGGAGCCGGCATTGCGCCTGCGTCCGACCTTGCGCGACGTCCTCGACGAGGGGCTGGCGGCCGGCGCGCTGGCGGCGATGGTCTCCGGCTCCGGCCCGACGTGCGCGTTCCTCGTCGCCGACCCGCTGGCCGGCGCTGCGGTCGCGGCGCGGCTGGCCGGCCGGGAGGACGTGCGCTCCACGCACGTCACGACCGGGCCGGCGCCCGGCGCCCGGCTGGTCTGAGGGCTCCCGGTCCGGCTCGGGCGCGTCGCCCGGCGCCGGCAGCCCGCTCGGGCGACCGGAGGTAGGCTGACCGGGCTGACGGCCAGACCGTAGGCCGATCCACATCCCGCGCACGCCCGCGCACCGATGCCGCCGGGGGCGGCAACCAGAGGAGAAGACATGTTCGCCAAGCGTGCTGCTGCGGCGGTCGCGGGGCTGGGCCTGGCCCTGAGCCTGGCCGCCTGCTCGTCCAACGACAACACCGCCGATGCCAACGCCGCGTTCTGCGCCGCCTCGGCGACCGTGCAGACCGAGGTCGCCAAGCTCAAGACCATGGTCACGAGCAACGCGACCGTCGACGAGATCAACGACCAGCGCAAGGTGGTCGCCGATGCGATCGTCAGGGCCGACGACGCCGCCGACGACGTGGCCGACACGGTCCGCGCGCAGATCATCGCGGCCGACAAGGCCTTCGACGAGGCGATCGACGACATCCCCAACGACGCGACCCTGGCCGAGGCCAAGGTGCCCTACCAGGCCGCGATCGACGCCTGGAACACCTCTATGGCCACCATCCGCACCCAGCTGGGCTGCTGACCTCGACCCCGGTCGATCAGGGGCGCCTCCGCATCCGCGGGGCGTCCCTGATCGCTCACCGGGGCCCGGGGTGGGTCAGCGGGTCAGCGTCGTCGGTCCGCGTCAGTCCGCGAGGGGCCCAGGGTGGGTCGCCACGCTGATCAGGTCGCCGCGCACGGTCACCGGGCCGGCGCCCGCGGGGATCACCAGGCTGGTGCCCAGACCCACCTCGTGCTCCTCGTCGGCGGTGCTCACCCAGCCGCCGCCGCTGACGATGGTCAGCGTCCAGAACTGCGGGCTCTGGATCTGGAACGAGCCGTGCAGGGTCTCCCAGCGCTCGACCCGGAACTGCGGCACGTCGGTCAGGACTCGCCATCGGGCGTTGACGCCGGTAGCGGTCCACGGGCCTGCCGTGCGTGCGGCCCGCGGGTCGTGGGGGGCGTGGACCACGGCGAAGCCCTTGTCGATGTGCAGCTCGCGCGGCGTGCCGTCCAGCCCGACCCGGTCGAAGTCGTAGAGCCGGTAGGTGATGTCGCTGCTCTGCTGGACCTCGTACACGAGCAGGCCCGGGCCCAGGGAATGCACCTCGCCGGCGCCGACCATGAAGAAGTCGTCCTGCTGGACGGGCACGTGCACCAGAAGGTCGAGCATCGTGCCGTCGTCCAGGGACCGCCGCAGCTCCTCGACGGTCTCGGCTCGATGCCCCAGGATCAGCTCGGCGTCCTCCTGGGCGTGCAGGATGAGCCAGCACTCGGCCTTGCCCCGGGGCTGGTCCTCCAGCGCCTGGGCCTGGGCGTCGTCGGGGTGGACCTGGACCGAGAGCCAGTCCTGGGGGTCCAGCAGCTTGCACAGCAGCGGGAACGAGCCGGCCTCGGGCCGCCCGGTCACCAGACCCTGCGCCCACGCGTCGGCCAGCGTCAGCTCGGACGGACCGCCGGCCATCAAGTGCCCGCTCATCCCGGGCATCCCGGAGATCGACCAGCACTCGCCGATGACGCCGTCGGGGATCCGCCCGGCGAACCACCGCTCCAGCTCGTGACCGCCCCAGACTCGCGCGGCGAACACCGGCTCGATGAGCAGCAGGTCAGGCACAGGTCTCCTCCTGGAACGCGGTGCCCGCCGAGTGGTGGTGGGAACGCAGGGGTTGTGGGGCGGTCGGCGACGCAGGTCTGCGAGCGGGGCGACGGCGCTCGCCCCACACTAGCGGCCGTGCCCTAGCCTGACCGCCTGATGGCCGTGCCTGTGGTGGTGGGGGAGACCCTGCATCTGGAGTACCCGACGAGGGTCGTGTTCGACTCGGTGTCGGTCGGGGTCGAGGAGGGCGACCGGATCGGGATCGTCGGGCGCAACGGGGACGGCAAGTCCAGCCTGATGGGCCTGCTCGGCGGCCGGATCGAGCCGCAGGCCGGGCGGGTGACACGGCGGGGCGGGGTCCGGTTCGGGATGCTGTCGCAGGGTGACGACCTGGACCCGGCCGTGACCGTGGGTCACGCGATCGTCGGCGATCGTCCCGAGCACGAGTGGGCCGGCGACGCCAAGGTGCGCGACGTGATCGGCGGGCTGGTCTCCGACGTGCCGTGGGACGCGACGATCGGGTCGCTCAGCGGTGGGCAGCGGCGCCGGGTCGCCCTGGCCGTGCTGCTGACCGGCCAGTGGGATGTGATCGCGCTGGACGAGCCGACGAACCACCTCGACGTCGAGGGCATCACCTGGCTGGCCGAGCACATGAAGAGCCGCTGGGCGAAGAGCGCCGGGGCGCTGCTGGTCGTCACGCACGACCGCTGGTTCCTCGACGAGGTCTGCACCGAGACCTGGGAGGTCCACGACCAGATCGTGGAGCCGTTCGAAGGCGGCTACGCGGCCTATGTCCTCCAGCGGGTCGAGCGCGACCGGATGGCGGCGGCCAGCGAGGCCAAGCGGGCGAACCTCATGCGCAAGGAGCTGGCCTGGCTGCGCCGCGGTGCGCCGGCCCGCACGAGCAAGCCCAAGTTCCGCATCGACGCCGCCAACCAGCTCATCGAGGACGTGCCGCCGGTGCGCAACCCGATCGAGCTGCAGCGGCTCGCGGTGGCGCGCCTGGGGCAAGGACGTGGTCGACCTCGAAGGCGCGGGCGTGCGCTACGGAGACCACGAGGTGCTGCGCGACGTGACCTGGCGCATCGCGCCCGGTGAGCGAACCGGGATCCTCGGGGCGAACGGCAGCGGCAAGTCCACGCTGCTGGGCCTGATCGCCGGCACGGTCCAGCCGTCCACGGGCCGGGTCAAGCGCGGCAAGACCGTGCGGCTCGGGATGCTGGACCAGCAGTTCTCCCAGCTCGCCGACATCGGCGGCGACCGGGTGCGGGAGGTGCTGGCCCGCACCCGGACGACGTTCACGATCGACGGCAAGGACCTGACCCCGGCCCAGCTGCTGGAACGCCTCGGCTTCGCCCGCGCACACCTGTCCACCCGTGTCGGGGAGCTGTCGGGAGGGCAGAAGCGACGGCTCCAGCTGCTGCTGCTGTTGCTCGGCGAGCCCAACCTCATCGCTCTGGACGAGCCGACCAACGACGTGGACTCCGACATGCTGGCAGCGACGGAGGACCTGCTGGACTCCTGGCCGGGGACGCTGATCGTCGTCTCCCACGACCGCTACCTGCTGGAGCGGGTCACCGACCAGCAGTACGCGATCCTCGACGGACGGCTGCGACACCTGCCCGGCGGGGTGGACGAGTACCTGCGACTGCGGCGAGCGCAGGCGTCCGATCGCGAGGGTCGTCGGGACAGTCGCCCGGTCAGCCAGCCGCCCGACCAGAGCAGCGGCAGCGGCTCCGAGATGTCGAGCTCGCAGCGCCGCGCGGTGCAGAAGGAGGTCGCCTCGGTCGAGCGTCGGCTCGACAAGCTCGGCACCGAGGTGGCCACGCTGCATCAGCGGATGGCCGAGCACGAGCCGGCCGACTACGAGGGGCTGCAACGACTCGCCGAGCAGCTCCGCGCGGTCGAGGCCGAGACCGCCGAGCTCGAAGACCGCTGGCTGGAGCTCTCAGCCACGATCAGCTGAGCGGGAGATCCTCGAGCCCGAGCGCGATCATGCCGACCGCGGTGGACGGATCGCGTCGAGGGCCGGCCCGAGGTTGTCCTCTCGACCTCGACCTCGGTCATGCAGGCCACCTCCTGGTGGCCATCCACGATCTCGAAGGCCTCAGGCTCCTGAGCGACTTCTACGCCGACTGACCGCCGGACGGGGGGTTGGGGGACTCGAACTGCAGGAGCAGGGAGCGCAGGCTGTCGGCCAGCGGCTCCCGGTCCGCCTCGGCCAGAGCGGCCAGCAGCTCGCGCTCGGCGGCCAGCAGGTCCTCGAACGCCGCGTCGGCGCGCTCAAGGCCGGCTGCGGTGAGCGCCACCCAGATCGCCCGCTGGTCGCCGGGCACCGGCTGGCGGACCACCAGGTCGCGCGCGGTCAGCCGGTCGATCCGGTTGGTCATGGTGCCGCTGGTCACCAGGGTCTGCGCGACCAGCTGGCCGGGGGTCAGCCGGTAGGGCGGGCCGCTGCGGCGCAGCGCGACCAGGACGTCGAACTCCCAGGCCGCCAGGCCGTGCGCGGCGAACGCCCGCTCGCGTGCCAGGTCCAGGTGCCGGGCCAGCCGGCTGACCCGCGAGAGGATGCCCAGCGGGCGCAGGTCCAGCCCCGGGCGCTCGCGGTGCCAGGCGTCGATGACGCGGTCGACGTCGTCCCGGGTGGGCGTCTCGCGCCGCACAGCGTCGTCCGGGGTGCGCGGCTCACCGCGCGGGGCGTCGTCCTGGCTGCTCGGCTCGATGCGTCCGGTGTCGTCTCGTGAGCTCGGCTGATCGCCGCCGGCCTCGGTCTGCGGCGGGCTGCTCATCGCGCCTCCCGGCTCACCAGCGTGGGCTCCCGCTCCAAGTGCGAGACGCCGTTCCACGCCATGTTCACCACCTGGGTGACCACGACCTCCTTGCGCGGGCTGCGCTCCTGCGCCCACCACTCCCCGGTCAGCGCGACCATGCCCACCAGCATGTGGGCGTACATCGGCGCGAGCTGCCGTGGGTAGCCGTAGCGCTTGCAGACCCCGTCCAGGCGCTCGGTCAGCTGCTCGGCGACGTCGCGCATGACCGTGGCGAACGAGCCGCCGCGCTGGTCGCCGCGCGGATGGGGCCGCAGCAGCACCCGGAACCCGTCGGTGTGCTCGTCGATGTAGTCGAACAGCGCCGTGGCCGCCTGCTCCAGCAGGAGGCGTGGGCGCTGGGAGGTCAGAGACTCGGTCATCATCGACATCAGCAGTGTGATCTCGCGGTCCACGACGATCGCGTACAGGCTCTCCTTGTCGCCGAAGTGCTCGTAGACGACCGGCTTGGAGATCTTCGCCGCCGCGGCGATCTCCTCGATGGAGGTGGCGTCGAAGCCCCGCTCGGCGAACATCCGGCGACTGACGTCGATGAGCTGATCGCGGCGCTGCAGCCCGCTCATGCGCACCCGGCCGTCTGGGGATCGCTTGGCCGAGGACACCGGCCCATTCTGGCCCCGCGCCGCACCCGACGCGGGGACCGGCTGGGCCCGCCCGGCGGCGTAGGGTGGGCACCCGTTGCATGGTCCCGGTTCGTCCAACGGCAGGACAGGTGCCTTTGGAGCACTCAATGGGGGTTCGAGTCCCTCACCGGGAGCCCCGTCAGTCCGTCGCCGGAACGTCATCGGGAGGCCACAGTGTCCCAGCAGAGCGCAGCGCAGACAGGCGAGTCGCCGAGCCGGGTGAGCGCGGTGATCGTCCTGGCCGCCGGTGAGGGCAAGCGGATGCGCTCGGCCCTGCCCAAGGTGCTCCACGAGATCGGCGGGCGCACCCTCGTCGGCCACGCGGTGGAGGCGGCCCAGGGGGTATCCGACCGGGTCGTCGTCGTCGTGGGCCACGGTCGCGAGCAGGTCACCGCCCACCTGGCCGACGTCGCCCCGGACGCCCGGATCGCGGTGCAGGACCAGCAGAACGGGACCGGGCATGCCGTCCAGTGCGCACTGGCGGCCGCCGGGGACATCTCCGGGGGGATCGTCGTGGTCACCTACGGCGACGTCCCGCTGCTGACCGGTCAGACGCTGGCCGAGCTGGTCGCGCTGCACCAGGACCGCGGCGCCGCGGTCACCGTGCTGTCCGCCCAGGTGCCCGACCCGACCGGGTACGGGCGCATCGTGCGCTCGCCCGACGGCACCTTCGAGGCCATCGTCGAGCACCGCGACGCCACCGCGGAGCAGCGCGCGATCGACGAGATCAACTCCGGGATCTACGCCTTCGACGGCGCGGTGCTGCTCGACGCCCTGGCCCGGCTGCGCCCGGACAACGATCAGGGCGAGCTGTACCTGACCGACGTCATCGGCATCGCACGCGCAGACGGTCGCGGCGTCGACACCGTCCAGACCGACGACCTGTGGCAGGTCGAGGGCGTCAACGACAAGGCGCAGCTGGCCGTGCTGCGCCGCGAGCTCAACGACCGGGTCCTGGAACGGTGGATGCGCGCCGGGGCCACGGTGGTCGACCCGGCCAGCACCTGGATCGACGTGACCGTCGAGCTGGCGCAGGACGTGACCGTCGAGCCGGGCACGATCCTGCGCGGCACGACGACGGTCGCCACCGGCGCGGTGGTCGGGCCGAACAGCCTGCTCGTGGACTGTCAGGTCGGGGAGGGCGCGAGCGTGGTGGCCAGCCATGCGACCGGGGCGGTGATCGGCGCCCGGGCGACCGTCGGGCCGTTCACGTTCCTGCGCCCGGGGTCGGTCCTCGACGAGGGCGCCAAGGCCGGGGCGTACGTGGAGCTGAAGAACGCCCACGTCGGCCCGGGCTCGAAGGTGCCGCACCTGTCCTACGTGGGCGACGCCGTGATCGGGACCGGGAGCAACATCGGCGCGGCCACGATCGTGGCCAACTACGACGGCGTGGCCAAGCACGCCACCACGATCGGCGACCAGGTCCGGATCGGCTCGGACACCGTGCTGGTGGCGCCGGTCTCGATCGGGGACGGCGCGTACACCGCCGCCGGCTCGGTCATCACCGAGGACGTCCCGGCCGGTGCGCTGGGCCTGGGCCGGGCCCGCCAGCGCAGCATCGCCGGGTGGGTCGGGCGACGCCGCGCCGGCACCCCCTCGGCCGCGGCCGCCGCGCAGGCCGGCGAGACCGGCGAGTAGGTCGGCGAGTCCGGCGAGGGGGCCGGCGAGTCCGGCGAGGGGGCCGGCGTCGAGCGGGCTGGCCCCGGCTGGGTGGCCGCCCGCTGGACCAGGGGGCCGGTTTCGCAGACGGGCACCCGATCGGCGACGATGTGCCCTGCCCGATGGACCCCTCAGGAGGACGCCGCATGGCGACGCACAGGACGAAGGCCAAGGCTCGCAAGCACCTGATGATGTTCGCCGGGCGCAGCCATCCAGCGCTGGCCGAGGAGGTGGCGTCCCGGCTGGGCGTGCCGCTGGCCCCGACCGCGGCCTACGACTTCGCCAACGGCGAGATCTTCGTGCGCTTCGAGGAGTCGGTGCGCGGCGCCGACGCGTTCGTGCTCCAGGCGCACACCGAGCCAATCAACCAGTGGATCATGGAGCAGCTCATCATGGTCGACGCGCTCAAGCGGGCGTCGGCCAAGCGGATCACCGTGGTCATGCCCTTCTACCCCTACGCCCGGCAGGACAAGAAGCACCGCGGCCGGGAGCCGATCTCCGCGCGCCTGATCGCCGACCTGTTCAAGACCGCCGGCGCCGACCGGCTCATCACGGTCGACCTGCACACCGCCCAGATCCAGGGCTTCTTCGACGGCCCGGTGGACCACCTGTTCGCGCTGCCGATCCTGGCCGAGTACGTCAAGACCCGGCTGGACGGCTTCCCGGTGACCGTGGTCAGCCCGGACGCCGGCCGGGTCCGCGTCGCCGAGCGGTGGACCGACGTGCTGGGCGCCCCGCTGGCGATCATCCACAAGCGCCGCGATCCCGACGTGCCCAACCAGGTCAAGATGTTCGAGGTGGTCGGCGAGGTCCGCGACCGGGTCTGCGTCGTGGTCGACGACATGATCGATACCGGCGGCACGATCGTGAAGGCCGCCGAGACCCTGTTCGACCAGGGGGCCCGCGACGTCATCGTGGCCGCGACCCACGGCATCCTCTCCGCGCCGGCCAGCACGCGGCTGGCGGAGTCGAAGATCTCCGAGGTGGTCGTCACCGACACGCTGCCGATCAAGGCCGACCTGGCCAAGCTGACCGTGCTGCCGATCGCGCCGCTGCTGGCCACGGCGATCCGCGAGGTGTTCGTCGACGGCTCGGTCACCCGCCTGTTCGACCCCAACCCCCGCTGAGCTCGCCCGGCCGTGAGCCACGGCGCGGTTTGGCCGGGCTGCGGGCGCGCCGGTAGACTCGGTCCATTCCTCGGCGAGGGTGCGCCCAGCTGCAGCGCAGGACGGGCAGCCAGGACGGCAACCGTGATCGACGTGGTGGCGGGTGAGCCCTCCAGCCGATGGAGCAGGTTGCACCCCCACATCGAGGAGTCCGTGTCGTGTCTGACACTCAAGTTCGCCTGTCCGCCGTCCCTCGCAGCGACTTCGGCAAGGGCGCTGCCCGCCGGCTGCGCCGCACCGGCCTGGTCCCCGCCGTCATCTACGGGCACGGGACCGACCCGCTGCACGTCGCACTGGACGGTCACGACCTGACCCAGGCGCTGCGCCGGCCGCGCGTCGTGCTGGAGATCACCCTGGACGGCACCCAGTACGTCGTCGCCCCGCGCGACGTCCAGCGCGACGTCGTGCGCCAGGTGCTCGAGCACGTCGACCTGGTCGTGATCGACCGCGCCGAGGCCGCCCAGCGCGCCGCCGTCGCCGAGGCGATCGCCGCGGCCGAGGAGGCTGCCGAGGAGGCCGGCGTCGACGTGGCCGAGGCGGTGGCCGCCATCGAGGCCGCCGTCGCGGCCGGCGAGGACCCGGAGGCGGCCGCCGAGGCCGCTCTGCACGAGGCCGCCGAGGCGCAGGAGGCCGCGTCCAGCGCCGCCGCCGCTGCCGAGGCTGCCGCCGAGGCCGAGGCCTCGGACGAGGCCGCCACCGACGAGGCCTGACCGGGCGTGTCCGGGCACCCCTGGCTGGTCGTCGGCCTGGGCAACCCCGGACCGGCCTACGCCGGCACCCGCCACAACGTGGGGGTGCAGGCGGTCGAGGCGCTGGCCGCTGCCATGGGCAGTGGGCTGGCCGGGCACCGGCGGTGCCGCGCGGAGGTCCTGGAGGGCCGGGTCGGGCTGCCCGGCGCGGGCAGCCGGGTCGTCGTGGCCCGCACGCGCGGCTACATGAACGAGTCCGGCGGTCCGGTGGCCTGCCTGGCCGACTTCTACAAGGTTCCTCTGGAACAGTTGGTCGTCGTGCACGACGAGCTGGACCTGCCCCTGGGCGGGCTGCGCCTCAAGCAGGGCGGCGGCGACAACGGTCACAACGGCCTGCGCTCGCTGCGCCGCTCGCTGGGCAGCGGCGACTTCCATCGCGTCCGCCTGGGGATCGGCCGCCCGCCGGGTCGCCAGGATCCGGCCGACTTCGTCCTGCGCCCCTTCACCGCCGCCGAGCGGACCGAGGTCGACCTGATGGTGGCCGACGCCGTGGACGCTCTGGAGGTGCTGGTCACCCAGGGCCTAGCCCCCGCACAGAACAGGTTCAACCGCTGATCACAGGTGCTTCCGAGGACCACAGCCGGGCGGCCGGCGGTGCGAGGAGCCTCTCCGGCGAGACCGACGCCGCCCTGGCCGCCGACCTGGCCGCGCTGGTCGGCCGCGCGCTGATCGAGCTGCGCGCCGGGCTGCCCATGCCGACCGACCGGGCCGGCATCCGGGCGGTCAAGGACGCAGGGGATGCCGCCGCCCAGGAGCTCATCGCCGCGCGCCTGCATCGCGACCGGCCCGGCGACGCGGTGCTCTCCGAGGAGGCTCCCGACTCGATCGGGCGCCTGTCGGCGCACCGGGTCTGGATCATCGACCCGCTGGACGGGACCGAGGAGTACGCCCACGGGCGCCCGGACTTCGCCGTGCACGTGGCGCTCTGGCAGGGCCAGGACGGCGTCGGCGCGCTGACCGACGCGGCGGTGGACGTGCCGGCGCGCGGCGAGTCCTGGCGGACCGACCAGCCGCGGATCGCCGCGACCCTGCCCACGCGCCGGGCGCTGCGGATCGTGGTGTCGCGCTCCCGGCCGCCGGCCGGTCTCGACGACCTGCTGGACCGAGTCGGCGCGGACCTGGCCGCCTCCGGGGTCACCTCGCGCGGCATCGAGCCGGCCAACGTCGGCTCGGTCGGGGCCAAGGTCGGCGAGATCCTGGCCGGCCGGGCCGAGGCGTACCTGCACCCCGGCGGTCTGAACGAGTGGGACCTGGCTGCGCCGCTGGCGTGTGCCCAGTCGCACGGCCTGGTCGTCCTCGGCGGCCCGCATGCGTTCAACCGGATGCCCCCCAAGTGCGGACCGGTCCTGATCGCCCACCCGGCGATCGCCGACGCGTTCGCCGCCCACTGGCCCGCCTGACCGACCTCCTGAATCGACCCTTGCATGGACCTCTCCGGACTTCTCGACGGTCTGCTGACCGATCCGGGCTTGCGCCGCGCGAGCCGGGCGGCCGACCGGACCGGCTCGGTCATCGCCCCCGAGCCTGGCTGGCCGTTCCTGGCCGCCGGGATGGCCCGCTCGCGCACCGTGCTGGCCGTGACGGCCACCACCCGCCAGGCCGAGGATCTGCTCGCCGCGGCCAGCTGCCTGCTGGGCCGCGACCAGGTCGGGCTGCTGCCCGCCTGGGAGACCCTGCCGCACGAGCGCCTCTCGCCCAGCTCGGACACGGTCGGCCGGCGCCTGGCCGTGCTGCGCCGGCTGGCTCACCCGTCAACCGACGACCCCACCACCGGGCCGCTGTCCCTGGTCGCCGCCCCGGTCCGCGCGCTGCTGCAGCCGCTCGTCCTCGGCCTGGGTGACCTGGCCCCGGTCCAGCTGGGGCCCGGTGACTCGATGGCGCCCGAGGATCTGGCCGCCGCCCTGGTCGCCATCGGCTACAGCCCGACCGACCTGGTCGAGCGGCGCGGTCAGCTCGCCGTGCGCGGCGGGATCGTCGATGTCTTCCCGCCGACCCAGGAGCATCCGGTCCGCGTCGAGTTCTGGGGCGACGAGGTCGAGGAGATCCGCTACTTCCGGGTCACCGACCAGCGCTCCCTGGAGGTCGCCCAGCACGGCCTGTGGGCGCCCGCGTGCCGCGAGCTGCTGCTCACCGAGCAGGTTCGCGAGCGCGCCCGAGCGCTGGGCCAGGCGCATCCGGAGCTGACCGAGATGTGCGAGCGGATGGCCGAGGGGATCGCCGTCGAGGGCATGGAGGCGCTGGCCCCGGTGCTCGCCGACGGCATGGAGACCCTGGTCGAGGTGCTGCACCGCAGCGCCGGCTCCGGGCCCGACGACGACGGCGACAGTGGCACTCGGGCGCCCCTGATCCTCGTCTGCGATCCCGAGCTGGTTCGGACCCGCGCCCGCGACCTGGTCGCCACGAGCAACGAGTTCCTGGAGGCGTCCTGGCACAACGCCGCGGCCGGCAACGCCACCCCGATCGACCTGGGCACCGCGGCCTACCGCTCCCTGGCCGAGCTGGCCGAGCACGCCGACGAGCTCGGCGTCGACTGGTGGAGCGTGGGCCCGTTCGGCATCGCCGCCGGCGAGGACGACGATGCGGTCCTGCTCACCGGACCCGGCCCGGACCCGGCCACGCAGGCGCCCGCCGACGCGATCGGGCTGGACCTGACCACGGTCACCGCCTACCGCGGCGACGGCGGCGCGCTGGCCCGCGACCTGCTCACCGAGGTGCGCGCAGGCCGCCAGGTGGTGGCGGTGACCGCCGGCGTGGGCTCGGCCCAGCGCCTCGTCGAGCAGCTCGGCGCCGCGGACGTCCCGGCCCGGCTGGCGCCCGGCGTCACCCGCTGGCCGGTGGGCACCGGGGCGGTCACGGTCACCACCGGTCGCCTGGACCGGGGCTTCGCCGCGCCGGGCATCGGGCTGACTGTCGTCACCGAGACCGACATCCGCGGCACCAAGGGCGCGAGCCGGGACACCCCGCGGATGCCCTCGCGCCGGCGCAACACCATCGACCCGCTGCAGCTCTCGCCCGGCGACTTCGTGGTCCACGAGCAGCACGGGGTCGGCCGCTACGTCGAGATGACCCAGCGCACGGTCGCCGGCGCGACCCGGGAGTACCTGGTGCTGGAGTACGCGCCGGGCAAGCGCGGCCAGCCGCCGGACCGGCTCTACGTGCCCAGCGACCAGCTGGACCAGGTGACCCGCTATGTCGGCGGCGAGGCGCCCAGCGTGCACCGCCTGGGCGGCGCGGATTGGCAGCAGGCCAAGACCCGGGCCCGGCGCGCGGTCCGCGAGATCGCCGGCGAGCTGGTCAAGCTCTACGCGGCCCGGCAGAGCGCGGTCGGCCACGCGTTCGAGCCCGACACGCCCTGGCAGCGTGAGCTGGAGGACGCCTTCGCCTACCAGGAGACGCCCGACCAGGACTCGACCATCGCCGAGGTCAAGGCCGACATGGAGAAGCCGATCCCGATGGACCGGCTGGTCTGCGGCGATGTCGGCTTCGGCAAGACCGAGATCGCGGTCCGCGCGGCGTTCAAGGCGGTGCAGGACGGCAAGCAGGTCGCGGTCCTGGTGCCGACCACGCTGCTGGTCCAGCAGCACTTCCAGACCTTCACGACCCGGTACGCGGGCTTCCCGGTGCGAGTCGCGGCGCTCTCGCGGTTCCAGACCGACAAGCAGGCCAAGGCCGTGCTCGAAGGGCTGGAGAGCGGCGCGATCGACGTGGTCATCGGCACCCACCGGCTGTTCGCCAGCCGCACCCGGTTCAAGGACCTCGGCCTGCTCATCGTCGACGAGGAGCAGCGCTTCGGCGTGGAGCACAAGGAGCACATCAAGGCCCTGCGCACCAACGTCGACGTGCTCACGATGTCGGCCACCCCGATCCCGCGCACGCTGGAGATGGCGGTCACCGGCATCCGCGAGATGTCCACGATCCAGACCCCGCCGGAGGAGCGGCTGCCGGTGCTGACCGCGGTCACCGCCTACGACGACCGCCAGGTGGCCGCGGCGATCCGCCGGGAGCTGCTGCGCGACGGCCAGGTGTTCTTCGTGCACAACCGGGTGAAGTCCATCGAGCGGGTGGCCACCCGGCTGCGCGCGCTGGTCCCCGAGGCCCGGATCACCACCGCGCACGGGCAGATGAACGAGCACGCCCTGGAGAAGGTGATCGTCGACTTCTGGGAGAAGCGCTTCGACGTGCTCATCAGCACCACGATCGTCGAGTCCGGCCTGGACATCCCCAACGCCAACACCCTGATCGTGGACCGCGCCGACACGTTCGGCCTGTCCCAGCTGCATCAGCTGCGCGGCCGGGTCGGGCGTGGCCGCGAGCGGGCCTACGCCTACTTCCTGTACCCGCCGGAGAAGCCGCTGACCGAGACCGCGCACGACCGGCTGGCCACGATCGCCGCGCACACCGACCTGGGCGCGGGCATGCAGGTCGCGATGAAGGATCTGGAGATCCGCGGCTCGGGCAACCTGCTGGGCGGCGAGCAGTCCGGGCACATCGCCGACGTCGGGTTCGACCTGTACGTGCGCCTGGTCGGGGAGGCGCTGGCCGAGTACCGCGGCGAGGCGGCCCGCGACGCGATCGAGGTCAAGGTCGAGCTGCCCCTCGACGCGCACATCCCGCACGAGTACGTCGCCGGCGAGCGGCTGCGCCTGGAGGCGTACCGGCGGATCGCGGCGGCCAACGACGAGGCCGCGATCGCCGAGGTCGTCGACGAGCTGCGCGACCGGTACGGCCCGCTGCCCGAGCCGGTCGCGCGCCTGATGGACGTGGCCCGGCTGCGGATCCTGGCCCGGCAGGCCGGGGTCGCCGAGATCGTGCTGGCGGGGCAGAACGTGCGGTTCGGCGGGGTGGACCTGCCCGAGTCGCGCCGGCTGCGGCTGCTGCGGCTCTACCCGGGCACCCAGGTCAAGCCGGTCACCCGCACGTTCCTGGTGCCCAGGCCACGCCCGAAGGCGATGGGCGCGCCCCCGATCACCGACGCCGCCCTCGTAGCATGGGCCCGCGAGGTGGTGCAGTCCACCATCCTGGAACCGATCGGAGGCCGATGATGGGTGCGCGCACGGTGGCGGTGCTGGGTCTGGCGGCCCTGACGCTGGCGGGCTGCTCGTCGGTCATCGCCGAGCGGGCTGGCGACGCCGCGCACAGCGACCTGTTCGCCGTGAGCCAGGCCGAGGTCGACGCCGAGGTCCGGGCGTTCCTGATCGAGACCCAGCAGGACCCGGGCTCGCCCCCGCCCGGGCTGGCCACCGCCACCACGCAGCGCCTGCTGTCCACGGACCTGATGGGCGCCCGCGCCGCGCAGCTGGGCGTCGAGGTCACGCAGGCCCAGGTGGACGAGGGCCGGGCCCAGTTCGTCGAGCAGTTCGGCGGCGAGGAGGGGCTGACCCAGGCGGCTCAGGGCAGCGGCATCCCGGCCGGCTCGCTGAACACCTTCATCCACACCAATCTGCTGTTCGACGCGATCGGGGCGAAGCTCACCGGCCAGACCGACGCCGCCACCATCCGGACGGCCGCGGCGGCGGATCTGGCCACGTTCTCCGAGGAGATCGGCCTGGCGGTCGCCCCGCGCTACGGCACCTGGAGCGCGCAGGCCCTGCAGATCGGCGACGGAACGCCGGTCACCCAGGCGGCTCCGAGCGCGGCGGCCACGCCGGCCGACGCCGCTACCCCGTAGCGGTGCCGGACAACCAGGCCGTGCCGGGCAACCGGGCCGTGCCGGGCAACCGGGCCGTGCCGGACGTCCAGGCCGTGCCGGGCAACCGGGCCCTCCCGGCGCCGACCGGCGGCCCGCTGCTGGAGCTGATCGCGGTCATGGACCGGCTGCGCTCGCCCGGCGGCTGCCCGTGGGACGCCGAGCAGACCCACGAGTCACTGGTCACCTACCTGACCGAGGAGGCCTACGAGGCCGTCGAGGCGATCGAGACCGACGACCGCGCGGCGATGCGCGAGGAGCTCGGCGACGTGCTCCTGCAGGTCATGTTCCACTCCCGCATCGCCCAGGAGCACCCGACCGACCCGTGGTCGGTCGACGACGTGGCCGCCGGCATCGCGGCCAAGCTGATCGCCCGTCACCCGCACGTCTTCGCCGACGAGACCGCCGACACCGCGGCGCATGTCGAGTCCGTGTGGCTGGCCCGCAAGCTCGCCGAGAAGCAGCGCGAGTCGGTGCTGGACGGCATCCCGGCCGGTCTGCCGGCGCTGGTGCTCGCGGCCAAGATGCACTCGCGCGCCTCCCACGGCGGGATCGAGGCGCCGATGGCCGACGCCCCGGCCGCGCGGGCCGCCGCGACGGCACTGGCCGCAGTCGGTCCCGAGGGCGTCGGCGAGCTGCTGCTAGCGCTGGTCGAGGCGTCGCAGGCCCACGGGGTCGACCCGGAGTCGGCGCTGCGAGGCGCCCTGCGTGGCTACGCCGACCGCGTGCGCGCGGCGGAGACGGGCAGCGTGCGCGTCGCCGGGACCGACGCCGAGACCGAGCCCGCCGCGCAGCCCGCTCGGGACTGACGCGCTGCTCGCTCAGCAGGAGCGTCACCGGGCTGATCGCTAGTCTGGCGGCCAGTGCGTGCGCGCTGCCCCGGCGCTGCCCGCCGCCGCAACCAACCCGATGGGAGCATCCTGTGGCAAGTATCGACAGCGTGATCGCGCGCCAGATCCTGGATTCGCGCGGTAACCCCACCCTCGAGGTCGAGATCGAGCTCGAGGACGGTGCCCAGGGCCGGGCAGCCGTGCCATCGGGCGCCTCGACCGGCGCCTTCGAGGCCTACGAGCTGCGCGACGGGGACAAGTCGGCGTACCTCGGCAAGGGCGTGCTCAAGGCCGTGGCCAACGTCGAGGACGAGATCGCCCCGGCGATCCTGGGCTTCGACGCCGCCGAGCAGCGGCTCATCGACCAGACGATGATCGACCTGGACGGCACCCCCAACAAGGAGCGTCTGGGCGCCAACGCCATCCTTGGCGTCTCGCTGGCCGTGGCCAAGGCCGCCGCCGAGTCCGCCGGGCTGCCGCTGTTCCACTACGTCGGCGGGCCGAACGCCTACGTGCTGCCGGTGCCGATGATGAACATCATCAACGGCGGCTCGCACGCGGACTCCGACGTCGACATGCAGGAGTTCATGATCGCCCCGATCGGCGCGGACACCTTCGCCGACGCCCTGCGCAAGGGCGCCGAGGTCTACCACGCGCTCAAGGGCGTGCTGAAGTCCAAGGGCTACGCGACCGGCCTGGGCGACGAGGGCGGCTTCGCCCCGAACCTGCCCAGCAACCGCGCCGCCCTGGAGCTGATCGTGGAGGCCATCGAGTCCGCGGGGTTCACCCCGGGCACCGACATCGCGCTGGCGATGGACGTGGCGGCCCAGGAGTTCTACGGACGAGCGCTGAAGGGCTCCGGTGAGGTCGCCCCCAACGAGTACTTCGTCGAGGGCAAGGCCAAGTCGACCGACGACATGATCGCCTACTACGAGGGCCTGGTCGCGGACTTCCCGATCGTCTCCATCGAGGACCCGCTGGGCGAGGACGAGTGGGCCGACTGGACCGCCATCACCGCGGCCATCGGCGACAAGGTGCAGATCGTCGGCGACGACCACTACGTCACCAACACCAGCCGCATCCTGCGCGGCATCAAGGAGAAGACCGCCAACGCGCTGCTGGTCAAGGTGAACCAGATCGGGTCGCTGACCGAGACCGCCGAGGCGGTCGAGGCCGCGCACCGGGCCGGGTTCAAGACGATGATGAGCCACCGCTCGGGCGAGACCGAGGACGCCACGATCGCCGACCTCGCGGTCGCGTTCAACTGCGGCCAGATCAAGTCCGGCGCCCCGGCCCGCACCGACCGCGTCGCCAAGTACAACCAGCTGCTGCGCATCGAGGATCTCCTCGACGACGCGGCTCGCTACGCCGGCGCCTCGGCGTTCCCGAGGTTCTCCGCCTGACCGTGGGAGGATGGGCGGCATGCTCGGCCGCCCATCCTCTCCCCTCGGCGACGTCACCGGCGACGCCACCGGTGACGCAGCGGGGAACGGCGCCAGCGACGGCGTCAAGGAGGCCGGCACGGTGGGGCGGTTCGCCGCCCGCCGGGCGCGTCGCGCCGACACCGGACGCCCTGTGCTCTCCGCCCGTGCGGGCGCGGCACTGGGCGTCTTCATCGTTCTCCTGGCGATCCTGGCGATCCCGTTCAAGGAGTGGGTCTCCCAGCGGGCCCGGATCGCCGAGCTGGAGTCCCAGCTCGCCTGGCACACCGATCGGATGGACCACCTGCAGGAGACGGTCGACCGCTGGAAGGACCCTGCGTACGTGGAGGCCCAGGCGCGCACCCGGCTGCACTTCGTGAAGCCCGGCGAGGTCGGCTACGTGCTGCTGACCGACGGCTCGACCAGTGCCGCTGCGGAGCCCGAAACCCGGCCGCTGGTCCAGGCCCCGTCGGGTCGGCCGTGGTGGAGCGCGATCTGGACGACGGTGGAGCTCACCGACGAGGGATCGGCCGACAGCGCCCCGCAGGCGCCCCCGGAGGCTGAGCCCGCGCAGAGCTACGACCAGTGACCGGGCAGGTGGGCGCGGACGACCTCGCGGCGGTCACCGCGCAGCTGGGCCGGCCGGTCCGCGCGGTCGACGCGGTCGCCCACCGCTGTGGCTGCGGGCGCCCGGACGTGGTGCGCACCCGGCCCGCCCTGCCCGACGGGACCCCGTTCCCCACGCTCTACTACCTGACCTGCCCGCGGGCGACCGGCGCGGTCAGCACGCTGGAGTCCGAGGGCGTCATGCGCACGATGGCCGCCCGGCTGGCCGACGAGCCCGACCTGGCCGAAGCCCATCGGGCCGCGCACGAGGCGTACCTGACCGAGCGCGCGGCGCTGGGTCAGGTGGAGCGGATCGCCGGGATCAGCGCGGGCGGGATGCCCGACCGGGTCAAGTGCCTGCACGTCCTGGCCGCGCACGCCCTGGGTGCCGGGCGGGGCGTCAACCGGCTCGGCGACGAGGCGCTCGACGAGCTGCGGGCGCGGGGGATCGTCCCCGAGACCGCGTGGGGCGGCGCGGCCGCGGGCTGCCTGGCCGACCGGACGTGAGCTCGGTGCGGACCGCGGCTGTCGACTGCGGCACCAACTCGATCCGCCTGCTGATCGCCGACGTCGACCTGCACACCGGCGCTGCGACCGACGTCGTGCGCACGCTGCGCATCGTGCGGTTGGGGGAGGGAGTGGACGCGACCGGGCGGTTCGCCCCGGCCGCGCTGGAGCGGACGCTGGGCGCATGCCGCGAGTACGCCGGGCTGCTGGCCCAGGCGGGTCACCCGCCGCTGCGGTTCGTGGCCACGTCGGCATCGCGGGACGCGAGCAACCGCGACGTGCTCGTCGACGGCGTGCGCGATCTGCTCGGCGTCACCCCGGAGGTGATCTCCGGGGTCGAGGAGGCCGCCCTGTCCTTCCAGGGGGCGACCCGCGGTCTGCCGGCCGGGCTGCCCGGGCCGTTCCTGGTGGTGGACATCGGCGGTGGGTCCACCGAGTTCGTGCTGGGCACGTCGTCGGTGGCGCATCGGGTCAGCGTGGACATCGGCTGCGTGCGGATGACCGAACGCCACCTGCGCGGTGATCCGCCCACCTCCGACGAGGTCGCCGGGGCCACCGCGGACATCGACGCGGCGATCGCCCGGGCCGGCGCCGAGGTGCCGCTGGACGGCGTCGGCACGCTGGTCGGCCTGGCCGGCTCGGTCACCACGGTGGCGGCGCTGGCGATGCAGCTGCGCGAGTACGACGCCGGCGTGCTGCACCACAGCCGGATCGCGGCGGCCGACGTGCGCCGGATCAGCCAGCGGCTGCTGGCGATGACTGCCCGGCAGCGGGCCGACGAGCCCGCGATGGTGCCCGGCCGGCAGGACGTGATCGGTGCCGGGGCGCTGATCCTTCGCCGGATCGTCGATCGGGTCGGCGTCCCCGAGGTGCTGGTCAGCGAGCACGACATCCTCGACGGCGTCGCACATCGGCTGGCCGGGCAGACCCGGTCCGGGACGGGACAGTAGCCGGGCGCAACTGCCCGTCAGGTACGCCCCGTCAGGGCGGTCAGGAGTATGCAGACCGTCCGGTGGTCCGATTCCCCGGGCTAGGGTTGCCGCCATGACCAGCCTCGCCGTCACCGTCATCGGCCGCGACCGGCCCGGGATCATCGCCGAGGTGACCGCCGTCGTCGCCAGCCTCGGCGGCAATCTCGAGGACTCCTCGATGACCCTGCTGCGTGGGCACTTCGCGTGGATGCTGGTGGCCGATGTGAGCGCCTCGGCCGACGAGCTCAGCGCGCGGCTGGAGTCGCTGCGCGCCGACGGTCTGGTCGTCTCGGTGCTGCCGGTGGCCGCCGACCAGCCGTACGGGCACGACCTGCTGCCCTACGTCCTGAGCGTGCACGGTGCCGACCGCCCCGGCATCGTCGCCGCGGTCACCGCCACGCTGGCCCGGCACCGCGGGAACATCACCGACCTCTCGACGCGGCTGGGGGCCCGAGGGCTGTACGTGCTGGTGGCCGAGGCGAGCCTGCCGCGCGACGCCGACGTCGCGGCCCTGACCGGCGAGCTGGCCGGGGCCGCGCGGGACCTCGGCGTGGACGTCCGGCTGCGCCCGGCCGAGTCCGACACCCTGTAGGCCGCGCCCGATGCCCCAGCACGTGGACGCTTTGTCGATGCCTGACCTGCCCGAGGGCGTGGTCCGCGCGGTGCTCACCACGCCGGACCCCGGCGCGGTGCTGGCCACGCCGTGCGCCCCGGTCGACCCGCGCGATCCGCAGATCGTGCAGCTGGCCGCGGACCTGATCGCGACCATGCGCGTCTCGCCGGGCTGTGTCGGGCTGGCCGCCAACCAGGTGGGGGTCGGCGCCCAGGTGTTCAGCCTGGACGTGTCCGAGCACCCGAAGACGCGCACCACGCACGGCATGTTCGTGCTGGTCAACCCCGAGATCGTGGCCGCCTCCCGGCAGGAGCGCGGGCGTGAGGGCTGCATGTCGGTGCCCGACTTCACCGGCGACGTGCGCCGGGCCACCCGGCTGACGGTCCGCGGGCTGCTGCCGGGGTCCGGCCAGGAGGTCACCCTGACCACTGACGCGTTCGAGGCGCGGGCCGTGCAGCACGAGGTGGATCACCTGGCCGGGCTGCTGTTCCTGGACCGGGTCGCCGGCGCGCACGCGATCCACCCGCGCGTCACCTACCTTTGAGGCCGATGCGGCCCTCGTAGCCCAACCGGGAGAGGCAGGCGGCTTAAAACCGTCGCAAGTGTGGGTTCGACTCCCACCGAGGGCACCCGGTCGACCGGCCGCTCGGGATCGCGGATTGGTGCTCCTGTCGGGGCTTCGTGATTGACTGGCCGCAGCGGTGGCACAGTGGTCGCCGACGATCGCTCGGAGGACGACCGACGTGCAGAACAAGAACCCGATCTTCTCGCGGCTGGACGAGCAGACCAGCGGAGGCAGCGGATTCGCCTACGACGAGGGTGTCTCGGCCTACCGGAGCGCCGGCCAGGACTCGCGCGCCCCGCAGGCGGCCCCCCAGCCCCCGCCGTACCAGGCCCCTGGCCAGCAGCCTCCGGCGCCGCAGGGCGGGCCGATGCCGCCCCCGTACCAGGGCCCGGCCCAGCCCGGCTACCCCCAGCAGCCCGCGCCGCCCGCCCACCCGCAGACCGGCTTCCCGGCGCCGCCGTCGGGCCCGCCCACCGGGTCGGTGCACGAGCCGATCACCCGCCGCATGGGCCTGGACGACGTCATCGTCAAGACGGCCCTGTGCCTGATCGTCCTGGTGCCGTTCGCCGCCGTCGGCTGGGTGCTCACGCCGAGCCTGCCGTGGCTGTACCTGGTGGCCATGTTCGTCGGGCTCGGCCTGGGCATCGCCAATGCGGTGCGCCGCACGGTCAGCCCCGCGATGGTGCTGGCGTACGCCGCCGTCGAGGGCGTGTTCCTCGGCGGCATCAGCTGGGCCTACAGCGTGTGGGCGGACGCTGCCGGCTACCCGGGCAACCTGGTCGGCCAGGCGGTCATGGGCACGATGGTCGCCTTCGTCGTGATGCTGGCCCTCTACAAGAGCCGGCTCGTCAAGGTCGACGGCCGGTTCCAGCGCGTCATGATGGTCGCGATGGTCTCCTACCTGGTGATCGCGCTGATGTCCTTCGTCGCGGCGCTGTTCGGGATGAACGGCGGCTGGGGGTTCTACGGAGCCGGCCCGCTCGGGATCCTGCTGTGCGTGGTCGGCGTCGGTCTGGCGGCGTTCAGCCTGATGCTGGACTTCGAGTCGATCAGCCAGGGCGTGCGCATGGGCCTGCCGGAGCGCGAGTCGTGGCGGATGGCGTTCGGCCTGCTGGTCACACTGATCTGGCTGTACCTGGAGATCCTGCGCCTGCTGGCGATCATCGCCTCCAGCCGCGACTGATCCCTCGGGCCTACGCGAGAGCCCCCCGCAGCGCCGGCTGCGGGGGGCTCTCGGCGATCTGGGGGCCGGCGCCCGGGCTAGCGCAGGCGCGCCGCGGCCCGGACCTTGTCCAGCTCGTGGATGATCGCGGTGGCGTACCCGTGCGACAGGTCGTGGGCGTCCCGCAGCCAGTTGACGCGCTCCTCGAATCTGACCAGCGACGGACCGGCCTCGACGACTGCGAACCACTCCTTGATCTGTCGGCCCGTGGCGTCTGCCACGCGATCCACCAGTTGCTGGTGGGTCTCCTCAGAGTGGTGAAGGGTCATGGCCTCTCCTGTCTGCCGTCGGTACCCCACCGTAACGCTGTGCGCAAGGTCACGGCCCACCGGCCCGGCGTAGTGTCACGACGTGGACATCCTGGCTCCCGAGCTGCCTGTCGACAGCCCGGATCGACTCGCCGTGGAGCTGGAGCGCACCGTGTCCCGTTTGCGCGTGATGTCCCTGGTCCGCCTCGCCGCGCCGCTGTCCGACGGCGTCAGCCGGGCGGGCCGGGCGCTGCTGCTGGCCCAGCAGCTGGCCGATGCCGAGGCCGGCGTGGTCGGCGGTCCGCAGCGCCCCCTGCCCGAGGTCGGCGACTCGGTGGCCGGAGACGTGCTGGCGGTCTGCGGGAACGACCTGGTGGCTGCCGTCCGAGCGGCGCCGCGGTCCGGGGCAGCGGCGTGCGCGCAGGCGGTGACGGCGCTGATCGAGCTGCGCCGGATTCTCTGAGGCGCGTCGAGCGCGCCCGGGTGTGGGCGGCGCGCAGGGGAGGGCCGGGCCGTCGCGGCTCGGGCGGCTTCAGCCCAGCGGAGCCGGACTCTCCTCGCCGCGGTGCGCCGCCGAGGGCTCGGGTGCGTGGGTGAGCATCCGCCGGGCGGGCGCGGGCGCCACCCCGAGGCTGGTCAGCACCGCGGGCAGCAGAGCGGCCCCCATCCGGCGGTACCCCAGGCTCGACGGGTGGAACCGGTCGGCGGAGAACATCGTCTCGGGACTGGCGATGAACTCCGGGCCCAGGGTGTTGTAGAGGTCGACCGGGATCGCGCCCAGCTCCACGGCGACCTCGTGCTGGGCCGCGGCCAGGTCGCGGGACATGCGCCGGCCCACTTGGCGCAGCGGGGCGGCGATCGGCTTGATCGTCCCGAGGTCGGGGCAGGTGCCGATGACCACCAGCGAGCCCGCAGCCACCAGCCGCTGGATCGCCACGCGCAGGCTCTGCGCCGAGCGCCGGCGCGGCACCAGGTGGGTGATGTCGTTGCCGCCGATGATGATGACGGCCACATGCGGGCGCACGCTCAGCGCGCGGGTCACCTGCAGGTCCAGGTCGGCGGTCCGGGCGCCCACCACCGCGTGGTTGATGAGGCTGACCGGCCGCCCGGTGGCCTCCACCACGCCGCGGGCGATGACCCCGGCGGGCGTGTCCGCGACCCCGTCGGCACCCAGGCCGGCGGCGGCGGAGTCGCCGAGCACGGCCACCCGGATGGACGTGCCCATCCGCGGCCCGTACCGGCCGTCCTGGTAGGGCGGGACGGTGCGCTGCGGGCCGATCGCGCGCTTGGCCAGGCGGCCCTCGGTGACCAGCACGGCCATGCCGGCCACTGCCGCCCCCGCCAGGACAGCCCCGGTCTTCGCGGCTGTCAGAGCCGCGGTTCGCTGCTGCATCGCTCAGGACTCCAGGTCCGGCAGGAGGATCCCGGTGTGCGCGTGGCAGTCGTAGCCGTGCGGGTTCTTGGTCGGGGCCAGGTACTGCTGGTGGTAGCCCTCGGCGTAGTAGAAGGGCAGGGTGTGGTGGCCCTCCCGGACGGCCGCCTCGATCTGCGTGGTGATCGGGTCCAGGCCCTCGGCGAGCAGGACGGTCTCGTAGGCCGCCCGGGTTCGCTCGGCCAGGTCGTGCTGCTCAGGCGTGGTCCAGAAGATCGCGCTGCGGTACTGGCTGCCGACGTCGTTGCCCTGGCGCATCCCCTGCGTCGGGTCGTGGTTCTCCCAGAACAGGCGCAGCACGTCCAGCGTGGGCAGCACGCTCGGGTCGTAGGCCACCAGGACGGTCTCGGTGTGCCCGGTGCGACCGCTGCAGACCTCCTCGTAGGTGGGGTGCGGTGTGGTTCCGCCCTGGTACCCGGCGGCGGTCGTGTACACGCCGGGCAGCGCCCAGAGCCGCTTCTCGGCCCCCCAGAAGCAGCCCATGGCCAGGCCGATCACCACCACGCCCGAGGGGAACGGCGGCAGCAGGGAGCTGCCCAGGACCGCGTGCGTCCGGGCCAGCGGGAAGCCGTAGTCGGGCCGGCCGGGCAGGGCGCGGTCGGCCGTCACGATCTCGCGGTTGGCGCGAGCGGGACTCCACATGCGTCAAGGGTGCGCGAGGGCGTGCCCACGGGCAAGTCGCCGGGCCCGTGGGTCGGCTCACAGTGCGGCCGTGGGACGGCTCCCGCGGTCCTACGGCAGCGACCAGTCGATCGGCGTGCCGCCCTGGGCCACCAGCGCCTCGTTGGCGCGGCTGAAGGGACGCGAGCCGAAGAACCCGCGGTCCGCGGACATCGGGCTGGGGTGCGCCGAGGTGATCCGGGGCACCGAGCCCAGCATCGGGGCCGCGGTCGCCGCGTCGCGGCCCCACAGGATCGCCACGAGTGGCCCGCCGCGCTGCGCCAGCGCCCGGATCGCCGCCTCGGTGACCGGCTCCCAGCCGCGACCGCGATGCGCGCCGGACGAGTGCGGCGCGACGGTGAGCACCCTGTTGAGCAGCAGAACGCCCCGATCGGACCACGTCGAGAGGTCCCCGGTCGTGGGGGCCGGCACGCCGAGGTCGGCGGTCAGCTCCTTGACGATGTTCTGCAGGCTGCGGGGGATGGGTCGCACGTCGGGGCGCACGCTGAACGACAGGCCCATCGCGTGCCCGGGGGTCGGGTAGGGGTCCTGGCCGACGATCAGCACGCGGACCTCGGCCATCGGCCGGGTGAACGCGCGCAGGACGTCCGGGCCGGCGGGTAGGTAGCGCCGACCGGCCGCGACCTCGGAGCGCAGGAAGTCGCCCATGGCGGCGATCTGGCCGGCGACCGGCTCCAGCGCCTGCGCCCAGTCGGGCGCGATCAGCTCGGCGAGCGGTCGGCGGGGCTGGACCGGGGCGGCGGCGTCGGGCACGTCGGGACCATACGTGAGCGCTCGGCCCGCCTTTCGCCAGCCTCCTGCGGTCATCATGGGGTCATGGCGGTGACGCTGGAGCGGGTGCGGCAGGCGCAGGCGCAGCTGGTCGGCGTCGCCCGGTACACGCCGGCGATCTCGTCGCGCTGGCTGGCCGACATGGTCGGCGGCCCGGTGCATCTGAAGTGCGAGAACCTCCAGCGTGCCGGCTCGTTCAAGGTGCGCGGGGGCTACATCCGGCTCGCGGGCCTCTCCGCGCAGGAGCGGGCGGCCGGCGTGGTCGCGGCCAGCGCCGGCAACCACGCCCAGGGGGTGGCGGTGGCGGCCCGTCAGCTGGGCATCTCGGCCACGGTGTTCATGCCCACCGGCGCCCCGCTGCCCAAGCTGGTGGCGACTCGCGCGTACGGCGCTCGGGTCGAGCTGGCCGGCGAGACCATCGACGACGCGCTGGTCGCCGCCGAGCGGTTCGCCGCGCGGACCGGGGCGGTCCTGATCCACCCGTTCGACCACGAGGACATCGTCACCGGGCAGGCCACGGTGGGCCTGGAGATCCTGGAGCAGGTGCCCGACGTGGCGACCGTGATGGTCTCGCTGGGCGGCGGCGGGCTGACCGCCGGCATCGCCACCGCGTTGGCCGAGGCGGCCCCGGGGGTCCGGGTGATCGGCGTCCAGGCCGGGGCAGCGGCGGCCTACCCGGCCTCGCTGGCCGCCGGCCACCCGGTGGCGCTCGCGCGGATGGCCACGATGGCCGACGGCATCGCGGTGGGCCGGCCCGGCCGCATCCCGCTGGAGCTCATCGCCCGGCACGGCGTGGGCATCCGCACCGTCTCCGAGGACGCGCTGTCCCGCGCGCTGCTCATGACGCTGGAGCGCGCCAAGCTGCTGGTGGAGCCGGCCGGGGCCGCCGCGGTGGCCTCGATCATGGAGGAGCCGGCCGGGCTGGAGCCGCCGATCGTCGCGGTCCTGTCCGGTGGCAACATCGACACCCTGCTGCTCGCCCATGTGCTCCAGCACGGGATGGTGTCCGCGGGCCGCTACTTCGACCTGCAGCTGCGGATCGCCGACCACCCCGGCGCGCTCGTCGCGGTGCTGCGCGAGGTCGCCGAGCTGGGCGCCAACGTCCTGAGCGTGGAGCACCTGCGCACGGCGCCCGACCTCGGGATCGGCGAGGTGGACGTATCCCTGCAGCTGGAGACTCGGGGCGTCGAGCACTGCTCCGCGGTCCAGGAGGGGCTCACGGCACACGGGTTCCGGGTCCTCCCGGCCTGAGCGACCCGGGCCAGGGCGAGGCGGAGATCGGCCGGTGGCCGGCCGCGGGGCGCGGTCATGTCCGCCGCGGCGAGTTGCGCGTCGGGGGGAGTCGGTCGGCCGCACTCGGCGCCAGCCGAGGAGCGCTCAGCCCGTGTACGGCTCGACGCTGAGCAGGCGCACGCTCATCTCCTTGCCGGCGGGCGTGGTGTACGCGGCCTCGTCGCCGATGCGCTGACCGTTGACGGCCTCGCCCATCGGCGAGGTGGGCGAGACGATCTGCAGGTCCGCCGGCGCGTGCTGGGCCTCCTCGCGGGAGCCGAGCAGGAAGCGGATCTGGCGACCCGCTCCGATCACCTCGACGGTGACGATCATCCCGTGCGCGACCAGGCCCTCCTCGGCGGGCGGGGCGCCGATCTGGGCGGTGGCCAGCATGTGCTCCAGCTGGCGGATCCGCGCCTCGTTCTTGCCCTGCTCCTCCTTGGCCGCGTGATAGCCGCCGTTCTCGCGCAGGTCGCCCTCCTCCCGGGCCGACGCGATGCGCGCCACGATGTCCGCGCGTCCCGGTCCCTGGCGATGCTCGAGCTCCTCCGTGAGGCGGGCATGGGCCTCCTGGGTCAACCAGGTGGTCTGCTGGCTCTCGGTCACGGTGCTTCTCCTGTGGTGCGGGGGCAATCCGAGCGAGGGTAGTCCAGTCAGTCGGATGTGGCCGTCCAAGGCTGATCCGGCGGCGTCACCCCGGGCCGGAACTGAGCCGGGGCGATGCCGGTGGCGGGTCCGCCCACGCCGCAGCCCAACAGCTCGCCGGCCAGGCCGCGGTAGGCCGTGCGCAGCTCGTAGACGTGGGCGGTCCGGCCGCGCGCGGGGGGCAGCGTCACCGTGGCGTAGCCGACGTCGTAGCCGTCGGAGGCCCGGGCGCGCAGCGTGCAGGTGACCTCGACGGGTTCGCGCCGCTCCACCTCGAAGGCCAGGCGCATGTGGTCGTCGGCCAGGACCGAGTAGCTCGACAGGGCCGAGCGCACGGGAGCGTCGACGCGCTGCCAGCCGACCACGGTGACCGCAGCGACCGCGCAGACCAGCGCGAGCGCGAGTGCCCACGGCACCCAGCGGCGCCGGTCGCGCACCCCGTACCGGTCGCGGATGTGCGGCGGCCAGGTGCGCGGGTCACCAGCGGTTCCGGGTCCCGTCATGGGCTGCGACACTAGTGCCACGCACGAGAGGTCCGACCCGGGAGGTCAGCATGGCCGGCACGCACGTGGGCGCGGCAGTCGTCGCTCTCGACCCGACGACGCAGCCGGCGCCGGGGTCGTTCTGGGTCTTCCTCTTCATGGCCGTGATGCTGGTGCTCCTGCTGCTGTCGATGCTGCGCCACCTGCGCCGCGCCCAGGAGAACCTCGGAGGTCCGGGGGCTTCGGCTCAGGCGCCCGTCGAGCCGGCCGCCGCAGAGCGGACCGCCGCCGTCCAGGCCGACCGTGAGGACGACTCGCGCTGATGCCTGCGCAGGTCAGTGGGCCTCCGGGTCCGCGCGCCGGGCACCCGGACGCGCAGGGCTCCGGCGTACCCGACCCGCCGATTCGCCCGCCCGGGCCGGCCGGCCGGCTGGGCTTCCACCTGGTGACGGTGGCAGCCATCCTGGTGTGCCTGCTGGCCGGCTGGTGGCAGTGGGGCCGCGCGCACCGCACCGTGACCGACGCGGTGCCCGACGGGCCGGTCGTGGCACTCTCACAGCTGGACCCGCAGACCGCCTTCTCCGGGATGCGCGTCCGCCTGGACGGCACCTTCGATCCCGACCCTGGCCACCAGGTGCTCGTCTCGCCCCGGTCCAGTCAGGGCCAGCCGGGCGCCTGGGTGCTCACGCCGCTGCTGCCCACCGGCTCGGATGACGTCACCGCCGCGGCGGGTGTGGGCGTCGTGCGCGGCTGGGTGCCGCAGGGTCAGGCGACGGCCGCCCCGCCCCCCGGCCCGGTCTCGGTCGTGGCGGTCCTCGTCGCCGACGTGCGCGTGCCCGGGGCCAGCGCCACCGGCGACCCGCCGACCATGGCCGTGGTGGACACCGGTGCCCTGGCCGAGCTCGCCGGCTACCCGATGCGCTCGGGCTGGTTCGCCCTGCAGGACCTCGAACCGCCTGGGACCGGCCAGCCGCAGCCGCTCGCGGTGACAGAATTGCCCGGAGCCGACGTGGGTCTGAACTGGCGCAACCTCGCCTACGCCATCCAGTGGGTGGTGTTCGCAGGATTCGTCGTCTTCTTCTGGACCCGGTTCCGGCGCGATCTGGATCGACCCGAGCAGGAGCTGAGCTGATGACCACGCCCACCCCCGCGAACTCCGCGACCCCCCCGACCGCGGCGCGGCCCAGTGCGGGCACGATCCTGCGGTCCGGCGCGTACAAGCGCTACCAGGTGATGGCCTGGGTGACCGGTGCCGTGCTGGCGTTCATGACCGTGATCGGCCTGCCGTGGAAGTACCTGCTGGGCAACGGCGAGGCGACCTGGTACGCGATCGGCTGGCAGCTGCACGGCTTCCTGTTCATGATCTACCTCGTCGCGGTCCTGGACGTGGCCATCCGCGCGCGCTGGTCCCCGGGCCGCACCGTGCTGGTCGGCCTGTCCGGCACGATCCCGTTCCTCTCGTTCGTGCTGGAGCGGCGGATCACCGGTCTGCTGCTGGCCGCCCAGCGACCGGCCCGCCGCGAGGCGGTGGGGGAGCGTGCCTGACCTCGTCCCGGCCGAGGAGCCCGGGCTGCCCGCCCGGCGCATCCTGCTCTCCGACGCCGACCGCGCGCGCGTGGCCGACGTGATCGGCGACGCGTTCGCCGAGGGCCGGCTGACCCAGGACGAATACGAGGAGCGGCTGGCCGTGGCGATGGCCGCGCGCACGGTCGAGGGGCTCACCGGCGTGCTGGAGGGGCTGCCCTCGGCCGCTCAGCTCGCCGCGCTCGCGCCGCTGGTCGGCCTGGACAGCCTGGCCAACCCGTTGGCCGCCGGGCAGTCCGGGCAGTCCGGGCAGTCCGAGCGGCCGGACTGGCTGGCCGCCGCCTCGACCGCGCCGGACTCCGGCTCGGCGATCGCGATCCTGGGCGGCGCGACCCGCAAGGGCGAGTGGATCGTCCCGGTCCAGATGACCGCGGTGGCGGTCCTCGGCGGGGTGGAGCTGGACCTGACCGCGGCCACCTTCGCCGATCGGGAGTGCGAGATCAACGCCGTGGCCGTGCTCGGCGGGGTCGACATCACCGTGCCGGAGGGGCTGAGCGTCCAGGTCGACGGCGCGGGAATTCTCGGCGGGTTCGACCACGGCCCCGGCGGCCCGGCCGATGCGAACGCACCGGTGCTGAAGATCAAGGGAGTCGCTCTGCTCGGCGGGGTGTCGATCAAGCGCAAGCGCCGCAAGGGCCCCAAGGGCGCCAAGGGCCTCCCGTCGAGCCCCCGCCGGCCCGAGCTGACCTGACCCCCCCGCCGGACCGGTCGAGGCCTCGCCTGGCACGCCGGGCACCGTGCCAGAATCGCCGGGTGCGGATCGCCACCTGGAACGTCAACTCCCTGCCCGCCCGCATGCCTCGGCTGACGTCCTGGCTGCAGGCGCAGGGGCCCGACGTGCTGGTCATGCAGGAGACCAAGGTCGGCCCGGACGCCTTCCCGGCCGAGGCGCTGGCCGAGCTGGGGTACGAGTCGGTGCACCACGGCGAGGGTCGGTGGAACGGGGTGGCGCTGCTCTCCCGGGTGGGCATCGACGACGTGGAGACCGGGCTGCCCGGGGCGCCGGGATTCCCCGAGGCGGCCGGGCCGGCCGAGGCCCGCTACATCGCCGCGACCTGCGCGGGCGTGCGGGTCGCCGGGGTCTACGTGCCCAACGGGCGCACGATCGACGACCCGCACTACGAGTACAAGCTCGCCTGGCTGGGCGCCCTGGCCACCCACCTGGCCCCGGTGGCCGCCGGCCCGACGCCCTTCGCCGTGATGGGCGACTTCAACGTCGCGCCGAACGACGACGACGTGTGGGACATCGCCCAGTTCGCCCACAGCACGCACGTCACCGCACCCGAGCGCTCGGCGCTGGCCGACTTGCGGGCCCTGGGGCTGTCCGACGTGATCCCCACGATCAACAAGGGCCCCCACCCCTACACGTACTGGGACTACCGCGCGGGGTCGTTCCACAAGGCCTGGGGCATGCGGATCGACCTGGCGTTCGCGAACGCCCCGTTCGCCGCGCGGGTCACGTCCGCGGTGGTGGACCGGGACGCCCGCAAGCCCGGGGTCAAGGGCACGCCTGCCCCCAGCGACCACGCCCCGGTCATCCTGGATCTCGCCGACTGACGAGGACCGCCTGCCCCGTGCGGCCTGCCGACCCGAGGCCCGGCTGTCCCGTGCGGCCTGCCGACCCGAGGCCCGGCTGGCCCGGCCCCGCGGACCTGAGGCCCCGGCTGGCCCGAGCGGCCACGCGGACCTGAAAGCCCGGAGCCCGTCCTCCGCTCACCCCAGAGCACTCCCGCCCCCGGCCCTCACTGGGCGCACCCGGCACGCCGCGCAGCGGCTACCCTCCCTGCATGTCGGGGACCGAGAGCCTGATCGAGCACTGCCGAGTCGTGAAGCCGCGGCTGCGCGGATGGCAGCATGCCGTCGCCGCGCCGCTGGCGGGCGTGGCCACCCTCGCCTTGGTCCTGTTCGCGCCGGTCGGGATGCGGGCCGCGCTGCTGGTCTTCGCGCTCACCACGATCCTGCTGTTCACCGTCTCGGCGGTCTACCACCGGGGCACCTGGTCCCCGCGCTGGACCGGGATCCTGCAGCGCTGGGACCACGCCAACATCTTCCTGGTCATCGCCGGCAGCGCCACCCCCTTCGCGGTCGCCCTGCTCGACGCGGGGCCGGCGCGCACGCTGCTGGCCGTGCTCTGGGTGGGCGCGGTCGGCGGGGCCGCCATCCGGCTGCTGTGGATCCGCGCGCCGCGCTGGCTGTTCGTGCCCATGTACCTGGCGCTGGGCTGGGCCTCGGTGATGTTCGTCCCGGCCTTCCTGCGCTCGACCACGATGACCGGCGCCGGTCATGCGGCGGTGCTCGCGCTGCTGGCGATCGGCGGCGTGCTCTACACCGTGGGCGCGGTGGTGTTCGCGACCAAGTGGCCCAACCCGTCGCCGCGCTGGTTCGGCTTCCACGAGGTCTTCCACTCCTTCACCCTCGGCGCCTGGACGAGCCACTGGGCCGCGGCGGCCGTGGTCCTGATGGCCGTGCGATAGCCTCCGGGCGGCCTGCTCCACTGCGCTGGCCGAGTGGCCGCGGGAGGCGTGCGATGGGTCTGGACGATGTGGTCTACGGCCTGTACGAGCGGCGCCTGGCCCACGACCTGGCCGAGGAGCACATGCCCCGGCACGTCGGGGTCATCCTCGACGGCAACCGCCGGTGGGCCACCGAGCAGGGCTCCAGCAGCGCCGCCGGGCACCGCGCAGGCGCGGCCAAGATCAGCGAGTTCCTCACCTGGTGCGACGAGATGGGCGTGGAGATCGTCACGCTGTGGATGCTGTCCACCGACAACCTCGCGCGCCCGCCGGCAGAGCTCGACCCGCTGCTGCGGATCATCGAGGGCGCCGTCGCGGAGCTGGCCACCTCGCCGCGGTGGGTGATCCACCACGTCGGCGCCCTGAACCAGCTGCCCGAGCGGACTCAGCGGGTGCTGCTCGCGGCCCAGTCGGCGACGCAGGGCAACGAAGGGATGACGGTCAACGTGGCGGTCGGCTACGGCGGCCGGCAGGAGTTGGTCGACGCGGTGCGCGCTCTGCTGCACGAGCACGCGGCGGCCGGGACGTCGCTGGAGGACCTCGCGGACATCCTGGACGGCGAGCACATCGCCGCTCACCTCTACACGAAGGGCCAGCCGGACCCCGACCTGGTCATCCGGACCTCCGGCGAGCAGCGGCTGTCCGGGTTTCTGCTCTGGCAGAGCGCGCACTCCGAGTTCTGGTTCTGCGAGGCCTACTGGCCGGACTTTCGCCGGGTTGACTTCCTGCGGGCGCTGCGTGACTACGCCGCCCGCGAGCGCCGCTTCGGCACCTGACGAGCCGATCACGTCGGCGGTGCGGCGGGCCGGCGACTGGCAGGCCGGAATCCGCGCGGCGTGTCCTGCGGGCCGGGTCACGCCGACCGTCCTAGATTTCCCGGCAGATCGGGTCGCGCCCGAGCGCCCGACCGACTGCACGGAGGCGCGCATGCCGCATGCGGCGAAGCCCGGGTCCACCTCCAGCCACACCAACGGCACCGCGTGGTCCCAGGGCCGCCGCTGCTACGTGCTGGACACCTCGGTCCTGCTCAGCGATCCACGGGCGGTCCACCGGTTCGACGAGCACGAGGTGGTGCTGCCCCTCGTGGTGGTCATCGAGCTGGAGGCCAAGCGCACGCACCCCGAGCTGGGCTACTTCGCCCGCGAGGCGCTGCGGATGCTCGACGACTTCCGGGTCGAGCACGGCCGGCTGGACGAGCGCATCCCGCTGAACGATCAGGGCGGCACGCTGCGGGTGGAGCTCAACCACTCCGACCTCTCGCGGCTGCCCTCCGGGATGCAGCTGGGCGACAACGACACCCGCATCCTGGCGGTGGCCCGCAACCTGGCCGCCGAGGGCCGCGACGTCGTCGTGGTGAGCAAGGACCTGCCGCTGCGGGTGAAGGCGGCCACGCTGGGCCTGCAGGCCGAGGAGTACCGCGCCGAGCTGGTGGTCAGCACCGGGTGGACCGGCGTCGAGGAGCTCGACGTCGCGGTCGAGGCGGTCAACGACCTCTACGAGCACGGCAGCGTCGAGCTGGCCGAGGCCGCGGAGCTGCCGTGCAACACCGGGCTGGTGCTGCTGTCCGCGCGCGGCTCGGCGCTGGGCCGGGTCACCGCCGACAAGTCGGTGCGGCTGGTGCGCGGGGACCGGGAGGCGTTCGGCCTGCACGGTCGCTCGGCCGAGCAGCGCCTGGCCCTGGACATGCTGCTGGATCCGGAGATCGGGATCGTGAGCCTGGGCGGTCGCGCGGGCACCGGCAAGAGCGCCCTGGCCCTGTGCGCGGGCCTGGAGGCGGTGCTGGAGCGTCAGCAGCACCGCAAGGTCATGGTCTTCCGGCCGCTGTTCGCGGTCGGCGGCCAGGAGCTGGGCTACTTGCCCGGCAGCGAGCACGAGAAGATGTCGCCCTGGGGTCAGGCCGTGTTCGACACCCTCGGCGCGGTCACGACCAGCGAGGTGGTCGACGAGATCCTGGACCGCGGGATGCTCGAAGTGCTCCCGTTGACCCACATCCGCGGTCGGTCGCTGCACGACGCGTTCGTCATCGTCGACGAGGCCCAGTCGCTGGAGCGCAACGTGCTGCTCACCGTGCTCTCCCGGATCGGCAAGGACTCCCGGGTGGTGTTGACCCACGACGTCGGGCAGCGCGACAACCTGCGCGTGGGCCGCCACGACGGTGTCGTCGCGGTGGTCGAGCGGCTCAAGGGGCACCCGCTGTTCGCCCACGTCACCCTCACCCGCAGCGAGCGCTCGCCGATCGCCGCGCTGGTCACCGAGATGCTGGAGGAGCTCCCCAGCTGAGGCTGTGGACCGGGCAACTACCTATGGCATAGGTCACACGCCACGCGCGACAGCCTGAGCACATATGCCCGAAATGTCCGGCCATGTTTGTGACATGGGTCACTGTTACGGCGCGTCCTGTGGACAATCGCGGTTGGCGTCCCGCGCGATTCGGCTGGCAGGCTCCCATGCTCATGAGTGCCACCACGACCTCCGAACGCGGCGCCAAGCGCTGGGCCGCACCACTGGCCGCGGCGTTGATCGTCGCCCTTCCCGTCGCCGGATTGACGGCCCCAGCGACCGCCGGATCCGCCGCCGCACCGGCCATCCCGGCGAAGGCGGTCGCGGTCGCAGCGCCGGCCAAGGCCGTCGCGCTCGGTGACCGGACCCTGAGACGCGGCGATCGCGGCAAGGACGTGCGCAGCCTGCAGAAGCTGCTGTCGGTGAAGAAGACCGGGTACTTCAACAAGAGGACCGGCAAGGCGGTGCGCAAGGTCGAGCGCAAGTACGACCTCAAGGTCGACACCGTCGTGGACGCCAAGACCCTCAAGGCGATCAAGAAGAACGCCAAGGCCAAGGCCAAGGCGAAGGCAGCCAAGGCGAAGGCGAAGCGGGCGAAGAAGGCCTCGCGCGGCGAGGCGCGCGGCGGGTCCCCGGCGGCGGCCAAGCGGTTCGCACGGGCCCACATCGCCGACAAGTACGGCTGGGGCGACGCGCAGATGGACTGCCTGATCCCGATGTGGGACCGGGAGAGCGGCTGGAACTACCGGGCCTCCAACCCGAACGGCAAGTACCACGGCATCCCGCAGACCTCCTCGGCCGTGTGGAGCGCCCAGGGCTACTCACGTGCCGAGTACATGGGCAGCGCGGCAGTGCAGGTCAAGGTCGGCGCGAAGTACATCGACGCGCGGTACGGCAGCCCGTGCAAGGCGTGGTCGTTCTGGAAGTCCCACCACTGGTACTGATCGGCCCGGTACTGATCGGCCGGCGCGGCAGCGCCCCCGGCTCGGGGTGAAGCCCGATCGGCCGGTCGCCGGTCGGGAGCCCGTGCCGGTCGGTACCCCGGGCCGCGCGTGCCACTCCGCGGCTCAGACGCCGCGCGGGAGGCCGACCGGGATCGACGTGAGGGTGGGCTTGCTGGTCTCGGCGAAGAAGTCGTTGCCCTTGTCGTCCACCACCACGAACGCCGGGAAGTCCTCGACCTCGATCCGCCAGACCGCCTCCATCCCCAGCTCGGGGAAGTCCAGGACCTCGACCGAGCGGATGTTCTCCTTGGCCAGCACCGCGGCCGGGCCGCCGATCGAGCCCAGGTAGAAGCCGCCGTTGTCGTGGCAGGCCTGGGTGACGGCCTTCGAGCGGTTGCCCTTGGCGAGCATGACCATCGAGCCGCCGGCCTTCTGGAACTGGTCGACGTAGGCGTCCATCCGGCCGGCGGTCGTGGGACCGAACGATCCGGAGGCGTAGCCCTCGGGGGTCTTGGCCGGCCCCGCGTAGTAGACGGCGTGGTCGCGCAGGTAGGCCGGCATCGGCTCGCCGGCGTCGAGCATCTCCTTGATCTTGGCGTGCGCGATGTCGCGGGCCACGACCAGCGGGCCGTTCAGCGAGACCCGAGTCTTGACCGGCAGCCGGGTCAGCTCGTTGCGCACCGTCTGCATCGGCTGGTTGAGGTCGATGTGGACCACGTCGTCGTCGAGGTGCTCGTCGGTCACGTCGGGCAGGTACTTCGCGGGATCGTGCTCCAGCTGCTCCAGGAAGACGCCTTCTGCGGTGATCCTGGCCAGCGCCTGGCGGTCCGCGGAGCAGGACACCGCGACGGCGACCGGGCAGCTGGCCCCGTGCCGGGGCAGGCGGACCACGCGCACGTCGTGGCAGAAGTACTTGCCGCCGAACTGGGCGCCGATGCCGAACTGCTGGGTGAGGGTCAGGATCTCGGCCTCCAGCTCCAGGTCGCGGAACCCGTGGGCGCCCATCGAGCCCGAGGTGGGCAGCGAGTCCAGGTACTTGGCCGAGGCGTACTTGGCGGTCTTCAGCGCGTACTCGGCACTCGTGCCGCCGACCACGACGGCCAAGTGGTATGGCGGGCACGCGGCGGTGCCCAGGCTGCGCAGGGTCTCGTCGAGGAAGCTCATCATCGAGCGCGGGTTCAGCAGCGCCTTGGTCTGCTGGTAGAGGAACGACTTGTTCGCGCTGCCGCCGCCCTTGGCCATGAACAGGAACTTGTAGGCCGTCTCGTGGCCGGGTGCGGTGTCGGCGTAGAGCTCGATCTGGGCGGGCAGGTTCGTGCCGGTGTTGCGCTCCTCCCACATCGACAGCGGGGCGAGCTGGGAGTAGCGCAGGTTCAGCGTCTGGTAGGCCTCGTAGATGCCTCGGGAGAGGGCCGCCTCGTCCGGCCCCGAGGTCAGGACGTGCTGGCCGCGCTTGCCCATCACGATCGCGGTGCCGGTGTCCTGGCACATCGGCAGCACGCCCCCGGCGGAGATGTTGGCGTTCTTGAGCAGGTCCAGCGCCACGAACCGGTCGTTCGGGCTGGCCTGCGGGTCGTCCAGGATGCGCGCGAGCTGGGCCAGGTGGGCCGGGCGCAGCAGGTGCGAGATGTCGTGGATCGCGGCGTAGGCCAGCTGTCGCAGCGCCTCAGGCTCCACCGTCAGGAAGGTCCGCCCGCCGATCTCCTGCGTCGCGACGCCGTCGGCGGTGATGAGGCGATACGCGGTGGTGTCGGCTCCGAGCGGAAGCGGGTCAGAATACGAGAACTCGGCCATGTGTCAAGGGTAGTTCGGCGACCGCGGGGTCGATTGTGCGGACCGGGTGGGCATGGGCGACGATCTGCGGGTGAGCGATCAGGCAGCGACCCAGCGCCGGAAGCGCCGCGGGACCGGGCGGGACATGCTCCTGTCGCTGGGCCTGGTGGCGGTCCTGGTCGGGGCGTGGATGTGGTTGCAGCAGCCGCGCACCCCGGACCCGGTCAAGCCCGTCGACTGGTGGCCGGTCGCCCAGTCCGCGGCGGAGGCTGCCGCCTACCCGGTGATGGCGCCACCCGCGGCGTTCCCGTGGACCGCGACCAGCGCCCGCACCGAGCCGCAGCCGGACGGGACGCTGATCTGGCGGGTCGGGTTCTACACGCCCTCCGACGCGTACGCGGGAGTGCTGCAGCGGGGCGTGTTCCCCGAGCAGGCAGCCGGCTCGGTGACCTCGTGGATCCAGGACGAGACCCGGCACGGCGTGGCCGAGGGCACCGTCACGATCGAGGACCGCACCTGGACCCGGATGACCGGCGATGCCACACCGGACCCGAAGCGCTCGCTGGTGCTCACCGACAAGGGGACGACCCTGATCGTCACCGGCTCGGCCGGCTGGGACGAGCTGAGCACGCTGGCAGCCTCGCTGGAGCCGGTCGCCGCGGAGTAGCCGGGCCGGAGGTCGGGGTTCGACGGTCGCTGGCCCGGGCCCGCACGTCGGGCGCATGCGATGGGCTGCTGGGCCGGGTGGCGTCGGACCGGGCCCACGCCTCCCCGGCTCGCTTCCGCGTCTGGGTCAGCACCCTTGCTGTCGCGCGCGGCACCCTCGTGCGCCGGCCCGCGGTACCGCGGGTCCACCGGTCAGTCTGCCCCTGATTCCGTGTGCTCCGGGCCGCGTCTCCCGCACCCCGGTCAGAACACTCCGGCGTCCTCGTCCTTGGGTGCCTGCCCGCCGGTGGCCGGCCTGCCGACCAGTCCGGGGCGGGCCGCCTCGATCCGCTCCCGCGCCCCGTCCAGGTGGCCCTGGCAGATGTCGGCCAGCAGGTTGCCGCGCTCCCAGAGCTGGACCGAGAGCTCCAGGTGCACGGTGCTGGACTCCAGCTGCTCGACCACCTGGTCCAGGGCGGCCCGCGCCTGCTCGTAGCTCAGGGACGCCAGGCCCTCGGCGGGTCCGCCGGGCAGCCCGGTCGACGCTTCGCTCATGGCGCCGATGCTACGTCGGCGACGTGGGCCCCGAAGTGCCCCGAGGCCACGCGCACCCGGACGTAGTCACCTTCGACCAGGGCATCCGCGGCGCGGACGTACGTGCCGTCGGGCGCCCTGACGATCGCGTACCCGCGGTCGAGCGTGGCCAGCGGCGACAGCGACCGGGCGCGTGCGCGCAGGTGAGCGAGGTCGCGGTCGGCCGCGGTGAGCCGGGTGTCCACGCACCGGAAGGCCCGGGCGCGCAGGGCCGCGACCTCACGCTCCAGACGGGGCAGGAGACCGGCCGGATCAGCCAGGGCGGGCCGGCTGCGCGTCTGCTCCAGCCAGGTCTGCGCGTGCTCCAGCCGGTTCGTCATGGTGCGGTCGAGCCGGGCCCGGCGCTCGCGGATCCGCCGACTCTCCTCGGCCCAGTCGGGCACGACCCGCTTGCCGGCGTCGGTGGGGGTGGAGGCGCGCACGTCGGCGACCAGGTCGAGGATCGGGTTGTCCTGCTCGTGCCCGATGGCGCTGACCACCGGGGTCCGCGCGGCGGCGACGGCCCGGATGAGCGACTCGTCGCTGAACGGCAGCAGGTCCTCCAGGCTGCCGCCGCCGCGCGCGATCACGATGACGTCGACCTCGGGATGGGCGTCGAGCTCGTGCAGGGCGGCGATCACGGTGCTCACCGCGGCTGCTCCCTGGACCGCGCCCTCGCGCACCTCGAAGCGGGCGCCGGGCCAGCGCTGCTGGGCGTTGGTGATGACGTCGTGCTTGGCCTGGGCGTTCACGCCGGTGATCAGCCCGATCCGTTGCGGGGGCAGGGGCAGCCGGCGCTTGAGCTCCGCTGCGAACAGGCCCTCGGCGGCCAGCTGCTGACGCCGGCGCTCCAGGGTCGCCAGCAGCTCGCCCAGGCCCACGGGGCGCACGTCGCTGGCCCGCAGGACCATCCGGCCGGACTTCACCCAGAACTCGCAGGACACGTGCAGCGCCACGCGCTGACCCGGCGCCAAGGTGGGCACGACGGCCCGGTCGAGCGCGGCCGGCAGCACCACGGTGACCGACGCGTCGGCGTCGGCGTCGCGCACCGACAGGTACACCTGGTTGCCGCTGCGCCGGTTGACGTCGGTGAGCTGACCCTCGATCCACACCCGGCCCAGGCGCGCGATGTAGTCGCGCAGCTTGGTGGCAAGCACGCGAACCGGCCAGGCCTGCTCGGGCGAGCTGCCGTCCTGCACGGCGCCGGTCTGCTGGGTCATGGGGCCGAGGGTAGGCCACCCCCCTGACAGTGCCGGGAGTCCTGGCCGTGGGGAGTCCCCGCACGTCGAGCTCGTCCAGACCCGTGCCGGGCGGCACTCCGGACCAGTCACGCGAGCGCTCGGGGCGTGGTCGGTTCGCAGCGTGGGGTCGATCGGGTGCGGTGGCCTTGCTCGTTGTCCGGGCGTTCGAGGAGGAGTCTCGACCGACCGACGGGTGGCCGAGGGGCGTGATCGATGACCGCCCCGCCCCGGGTGGAGGCGGATCTCGAAAGGCCCTCTCGAGCGCGTCGGCATCTACCATGGACGCATGGCTGAATCGACGGGCAAGGTGCTGCTCGCTGCTCCGCGGGGGTACTGCGCAGGCGTCGACCGGGCGGTGGAGACCGTCGAGCAGGCGCTGTCCCTGCACGGGGCGCCGGTGTACGTCCGCAAGGAGATCGTCCACAACCGCTTCGTCGTGGAGTCCCTGGCGGCGCGCGGCGCGATCTTCGTCGACGACACCGACGAGGTTCCCGAGGGGGCGCTGGTCGTCTTCAGCGCGCACGGCGTCTCGCCGGCGGTGCACGAGGCTGCCGCGCAGCGCAATTTGCGGACCATCGACGCCACCTGCCCGCTGGTGACCAAGGTGCACAAGGAGGCCCGCCGGTTCGCCGACCAGGGCTACCGGATCATGCTGATCGGCCACGAGGGGCATGAGGAGGTGGAGGGGACCGCGGGCGAGGCGCCCGAGGCGATCACGCTCGTGGACGGCCCGGCGGCCGTGGACCGGCTGGAGGTCGGCGACGACGAGAAGGTCGTGTGGCTCTCGCAGACGACCCTCTCGGTCGACGAGACGATGGAGACCGTCGAGGTCCTGCGCGACCGGATTCCTGGGCTGGCGAACCCGCCCAGCGACGACATCTGCTACGCGACGCAGAACCGGCAGGCCGCGGTCAAGGCGATCGCGCCGCGCTGCGACGTGCTCATCGTGGTGGGGTCGGCCAACTCGTCGAACTCCGTGCGGCTGCTCGAAGTCGGCCTGCAGACGGGCGCCAAGTCCGGGCATCGCATCGACGGCGCATCCGAGATCGACCGGCAGTGGCTGGACGGGGCCGCCACGGTGGGCTTGACCAGCGGGGCGTCGGTTCCCGAGATCCTCATCCGCGACGTGCTGGCCCGACTGGCCGAGCTCGGGTTCGCCGACGTCGAGGAGGTCCACACGGTCGCCGAGCGGGTGACGTTCGCGCTGCCCCCGGAGCTGCGCCGCGACCTCAAGGCGGCCGGCCGGTCCTGAGACCCGGTCGAGCGCCTCCGAGGCCGGCGCGTCCGAGGCACCCGCGCCCGGGCAGCGCGTCCGGGGCTGGCGCTTCCGGGTAGCCGCGTCCGGGGCTGAGTCGATCTACGTGAGGGCGGCCCCCTACGTGAGGGCGGCCCCGCGCTGACGTCGAACGGCCAGCCGCGCGACCGTCCAGCGAACGACGCAGATCACGAGCGCGCAGGCGGTCGCCAAGACGACCCACACCGCGTTGCGCCCGAGAACCTCGAACACCATGAGCGCGCATCGGACCCACCACGGATCGCTGCCCGACTCGACCAGCGCCTGCCCCGCCACCAGGGTCGCGGCGAGGAACGCCAGCGGCGGCATGATCACGGGCAGCACCAGATCTCCGCGCCGCGTCACCAGGGCGCTGAGGATCGCGACCGTCATCAAGGCGAGGCCCGCCCACGTCGCCAGGTCGCCGGTGGCCATCACTTCGACGGCGGCCGTGACGATCACGATGCCGGTCGCGGCCAAGGCCACCCACGCTCCAGGCAGCCCGCGTGCCGCAGGCACCGGGTCGGCAGGAGCTGACCCGTCGAGGGTCGCCTCGGTGGTGGGCGCCTCGGAGGTGGGCGGCTCGGAGGGGATCGAGTCGGTGGTAGGCGCCTCGGTGATGGGCGGCTCGGAGGTGGGCGAGCCGGGGGACTCCTGCCCGATGTGCTCGGCCTCGGCGTGCGCGTCCTCGGCTCCCTCGCGCGGGTCCGTGGAACGGCCTGCCACGTCCGGAGTTCTGCCCCAGTCCGACGACCCGGGGCCGGCGGTGGGCAGGCTCACGCCGGGCATGCTAGTGGGGGGTACCCGGCGTATCCGGGAGGCCTGACTTCCCCGGGTCGCGACCTCCTTCCGCGCTCGGCTCAGGCGCCCACATCCAGCTCAGGCGCCCACATCCAGGACGTCGGCATCCCTCACGCCGACATCCCCCACGCCGACATCCACCACGTCCACATCCACTCCGTCGGCATCCCTCACGCCGACATCCCCCACGCCGACATCCACCACGTCCACATC
>CAYQMN010000002.1:83123-96134 GCA_964418695.1 uncultured Bifidobacteriaceae bacterium
CACTCCGTCGGCATCCCCCACGTCTGCGTCATCCACCTCGATCTTCGTCGCGTCCATCCCCACCACCTCGAGCCGCTCGCGCTGCACCTTCGTGCGGGCCGGTCGCGCAGCTGCCTTCCCTGGATCGAGGCCTGCCGGCGCCTCGCTCTCCGCACGCAGGGGGACCGCGGTCTGCCGGACGGTCGCCTCCACCTGTGCCGGGGTCGGCAGCTCGGGCAGCCCTTGGAGCTCGGTGAACCGACGACCCGTGACCAGCACACGCGAGTCCAGGGAGGCGATGGTCCGGTTGTAGGCGGTGACCCCGGTCGTCAGGGCGCTGCCCACCTTCGACAGGTGGGTGAGCATCGTGGTCATTCGGTCGGTCAGCTCGCGGCCGAGGGCCTGCACCTCGCGCGCGTTCGCGGCGAGCGCCTCCTGCCGCCAGATGTGGGCCACGGTCCGCAGCATCGCCATCAGCGTCGTGGGCGAGGCCAGGACGACGTTGCGCCGGAACGCGTGCTCAAGAAGGGCAGGGTCGGCGTCCAGCGCCTCGGAGAGCAGGGACTCGGCGGGCAGGAACATGACGACGAACTCGGGTGCGGTGTCGAACTGCTGGCTGTAGGCCTTGCTCGCCAGCCGGTCGACGTGGCTGCGTACTTCCGCGGCGTGGGCGATCCGTGCGGCGGCGACCTCGTCGGCAGGGTCGTCCGGCAGCACCCGGAGCATCGCGCGCAGCGACACCTTCGCGTCGATGACGACGACCTTGTCCCCACCGAGGTGCACGATCACGTCCGGGCGCAGCGCCCCCTGCTCGCCGTGCACCTGCTGCTGCTCGTCGAAGTGCACACCGGCGACCAGGCCCGAGGTCTCCATGAGCCGGCGCAGCTGGAACTCACCCCACCGTCCGCGCACGTCGCTCTGACCCAGCGCGCCCACGAGTCGCTGGGTCTCGCGCCGCACCCCCTCGGTGCTGGTGCGCGTCGACTCCATCACTCCGCGCAGCTGCTCGGCGATCCGCTCGGTGGAGGAGGCCTGACCGCCCTGGGATCGTTCGACCGCGGTCTCCAGCCGCTCCAGCGCGGTATGAACCGGCGCCATCGCCGCCCCCACCTGCTCGGGTGCCGCGGCATGGGCGGCCAGTGACGTCCGCGCGGCAGCCAGCTCGGCCTCCAGTCGGGCCACCCGCTCGCCGGTGACCGCCTGCAGGGCCGCCACCCGCGGGCGCTCCACGACGAGGCGCAGGAACCATCCGGCGAGGGCGGCCACGAGCAGCCCCAGGAGGAGGAGGAAGACGGCAGCGAGAGTCATGGCCCTGTTGTAGTCCTGGGGTCTGACAGGACGAAGGAACCCCTCGCTGGCCGTGCGTCGCCGCCGGGACACCGTCGAGAGCGTGTCAACGTCAGACGGCCGGAATACGGTGACCGCGTGGCCGGATCGGAGCCGGGTGGGCGGCGTGCTCAGTACATGGGCGAGCTTCAGAGGATCGGGCCGGACGTGGCGGCCGTCCGTGCGTATCTCACAGAGCACTCCCACCTGCCCGGGCCGCGCGGGAACCTCGAGCTGGCGCACGCGTTCGCGGACTGGGCGCCCGACGAGCTGGTCGACGCGCTGGCCCACGAGGACGACGAGTACCTGCTCTTCTGCGCGGTCATGGCCCTGGGCGAGCGGCTGGCGCGGGCCGACGACCCCGCGCTCGCTGCGGTGCTGCAGCGGCACGCCCGCGACGCCCGGTGGCGGGTCCGCGAAGGGGTGGCGACCGGCTTGCAGCGGGTCGGCGATCGGGACCTGCCGCGGCTGTGCGCGCTCGTCCTCGACTGGGCGCGGGCGGACGACCCGCTGGTGAAGCGGGCCGCGGCGGCCGCGATCTGCGAGCCGCGGCTGCTGGCCGATCCCGTCGGCTCGGCCACCGCCCGGGCCGTCTGCGCGCAGGCCACCGCGTGGATCGCGGGCCTGCCCGCCACGGCCCGCCGTGACCCGGACGTGCGCACCCTCCGGCAGGCCCTGGGCTACTGCTGGAGCGTGGCGATCGCGGCCGCGCCGGAGCCGGGCCTCGCCGCGTTCGCCGACTTGGCGCGGTCGCAGGACCCGGATGTCGGCTGGATCGTCCGGGAGAACCGGCGCAAGCGTCGCCTGGCGGTGTTGCTGGAGACCTGAGGTCGGGAGCCGAGCGCGCGGACCCAACCCCGCTCACGACCACCGGGGGCGTGTCCGATCCGCCGGTAGAATGGCCCGTCGTGGCACTCACCATCGGCATCGTCGGCCTGCCCAACGTCGGCAAGTCCACCCTGTTCAACGCGCTGACTCGCAACGACGTGCTGGCCGCCAACTACCCGTTCGCGACCATCGAGCCGAACACCGGCGTGGTCGGCGTCCCCGATCCCCGGCTGGACGCGCTCGCCGGCATCTTCGGCTCGGCCAAGACCCTGCCCGCGACGGTCATGTTCGTGGACATCGCCGGCATCGTGAAGGGGGCGAGCGAGGGCGCCGGCTTGGGCAACAAGTTCCTGTCGAACATCCGCGAGTCCGACGCGATCTGCCAGGTCATCCGGGTCTTCACCGACCCCGACGTCGTGCACGTCGACGGTCGCGTGAGCCCCAAGGACGACATCGAGACCATCAACGTCGAGCTGATCCTGGCCGACCTGCAGACCCTGGACAAGGCGATCCCGCGGCTGCAGAAGGAGGCCCGCAACAACAAGGAGCGCGCCGGTGCCCTGGCCGCGGCCGAGCAGGCCAAGGTCGTCCTTGACTCGGGCCGGACCGTGTTCGCGGCGGGCCTGGATCCCGAGCCCCTGCGCGAGCTGTTCCTGCTGACCGCCAAGCCGTTCCTGTATGTCTTCAACGTCGACGCCGACGAGCTGGCTGACGACGCGATGCGGGCCGAGCTCTCAGCGCTGGTCGCGCCGGCCGAGGCGGTGTTCCTCGACGCCAAGACCGAGGCCGACCTGATCGAGCTGGACGAGGCCGAGGCCCTGGAGCTCCTGGAGTCCATCGGCCAGACCGAGAGCGGCCTGCACGCGCTGGCCCGCGTCGGCTTCGACACCCTCGGCCTGCAGACCTACCTGACCGCCGGCCCCAAGGAGTCGCGCGCCTGGACGATCCGCAAGGGCGCCACCGCCCCGGAGGCCGCCGGCGTGATCCACACCGACTTCCAGAAGGGCTTCATCAAGGCCGAGGTCGTCTCGTTCGACGACCTGGTCGCCGCCGGCTCGATGCAGGACGCCCGCGCCGCCGGCCGAGTCCGCATCGAAGGCAAGGACTACGTCATGAAGGACGGCGACGTGACGGAGTTCAGATTCAACGTGTGAGTCGTCGACGTTTGCCCGGGTCCGAGGGCAGTCCTTGGCCCTCTCGCTTGGGCTGAGCGTCGGCAGCAGCTCGGCCCATGACGGAGGAAGGCACCTGATGAGTCGGATCTACCTGGAGTCCACTGACTCGATCCGCGCTGCCTGGGGTGACGACGACAACCACGATGCCGCTGCCGTGCACCTGTTCACCGAGGCGCTGCTCTCGATCGCGTTCGGTCGTCAGCTGGTGGTCCAGCAGTCCGCAGCGCTCGACTCGTGGGTGTGTCAGGAGATGATCCGAGATGTTGGTGAAGCGTGGCGGTGCGTCGACGCCGACAATCGTGGTCGCCACGTTCCGCGACCGGTCCTTCTGCACCTCCACGGAGCCGACACGTTCCGCCTGTCAGTGGTCAACGCCCTTCGCCGCGCCGGGAGGCCACCCGTTGGCCAGACTGGCGTCGGGCCCCGGCCGTTCCACAGCTCGCTCTATCCCGAGCTCAACCAGGTCACTCAGGCCGAAGCCCTGCGCATCGCGACCATGCTCGACGAGCAATCGTCGCCTCAATTGCTTCTTGAGCGCCTGGACCCAGAGCGAGCCGGCCTCTTCGAGGCGTTGTGGCGATGGTTCGGCCCCGCGAATCGGGGCGTTGGCGACTACGTGGTGGCGACCGCGGCACGGGAGTACCCCTCTGTCGATGATCTCCTCGTGCCGCTGCTGAGCGGAGACAAGGACCTGGACGTCCGTCTCCAGCGCGCCGGACTGCGCGACCACGTGGTCACTGGCCAAGTGACGGAGGCGCTCCGCAGCCTCCAGAGGGCGCGTGGGGGCACGAACCCGTTCAGTGAGCGGAGCTCGCTGCGCGCCGGGTGGACCTGGGCGGGCAAGGACGAAGCCGCCGACGTGGTGGGTCGCGAGGCCCTTGGGCTGGTGCGCGAGGTCGTGGACACCCTCTACAACCGGGTCGTCTGCGACTCGATCGGATCGGTGGATGGCCTCTACTCGACGCCGATGAGTCAACCGGCAGACGCCGAGGCGGTGCTGGTCGCGCAGTCCGTCGCGCTGCACACGGCCGACCATGCGCGAGGGCTTCCGTTCGGAGCACTCGGCACAGCGGGCGACGAGCATCCGGACATCGCGGTCGTCGCGCCCGACGCCACCGCGGCGAAGGAGCTGGTCGCGGCCCTGCTCGTTCGTGCGCCCGCTGCCTACGCATCCGTCGTCGCAGCTGGTCTGGAGAAGCCGTGGCGGGACTCGCTCGGGGAGATCGAGGAGGCCCGGTTGACCTCCGACGCTCCTCGCTTCGAGGCTGCCGTCGCGGCGCACCAGGCCAAGCTTGCTGAGGTCCTCAGCGGCGTGCTCCGCGCTGACCAGGCACCGATCCCCGGAGCGCCACTCGTCCTTGGCGCCACCAGTGCCGGGGGCGCGATCAGCGCTGGGGTCGGTGTAGCTGCATCGTCCGGCCTCGTGCTCACACTGGCGGGCGCCCTGACTGCGGGCGGCCTGGCCGCAGTCGGGCTCGCCTTCGAGCGCGTTCAGCAGGCCCGCACGGGGCCCTCTCCTCGCGCGATCAAGCGCGCGATGGGCGAAATCGTCGTCGTCCGCCGACCTGGAAGCAGGCCATGATCGAGCGTCTCCGAGCTTGTCTCGCCTTTGAGAACCGGTTCGTTCAGGTCCGCGACGATGAGGTGCGCTTCGCTGACGGCAGCGAAGGGCGGCACGTCGTCGTCTCGCCGGTGCCGTCCGACCACCCAGGTGTCGTGGTCATTGCCGTCGCTGACCGTCGGGTTGCCCTGGTCCGCACCTACCGGTACCCGATCCAGGACTACCAGTGGGGCCTACCGCGAGGGCTCGGTCACGGCCCGGACGTCCTGCAGTCAGCCCGGGTCGAACTGCAGGAGGAGGCCGGCGCCGCCGCCGAAAGCATCCGCATCCTCGGCACGATCACCCCCGACTCCGGCCTCCTGTCCGCTCGAGTCGCCGTCGTCCTCGCCGAGGTGACGACACCACCTGTGCCACACACGGACACGGCTGAGGTCTCCGACGTCCGTTGGGTCACCCCCGAAGAGCTCCGCACCATGATCGGCGCCGGCCAGCTGGAAGACGCCTTCACCCTGGCCGCGTGGGCACTTTGGTCCACCGGCTCGTGAACGAGAGAACTCGTCCCTCCCGAGCCTCTGGGGAGGTCTGGTGGCCGATGCTTTGAGTCGCGTGATCGCCGACTCTGGTCGAGGTGTGCGAACGGTAGCGGTCGACGCAGTGACACAGCAGGGACGAACGCCCCACACCCGATCGTGCTTCGTGCTCGCCCCAGGCCGGTAGGACCGAAAGGTCGTGCGCGCCGAGACGATCGCCCGAGGATTGCGCGAGGCCCGGCTTCGCCGACGGTAGCTCCTGGGGGGGTCCAGGTCACTCCACGCGGGCGGCGGCGGACGCGGCGCCGAGCCAGGTGTGCGGGTTGCCCTCGTAGCACCAGCCCAGCCGAGGGTTACCCTCCTTGGCCACCCACAGCGACGGGATGCGCCGGGACCCGTCCCGCGAGGCGAGCATCTGGAAGCAGCTCGCCGCCCGCAGCAGGCCGGGATGCAGGACCAGGGCGCTGACCCCTTCGGCGATCGTGAGCGGCAGCCGTCCGCGCTCGGCGAGCAGTGGACCGGCTTGCGACGGGGGGATGCCCAGCGTGTCCCGCCCGGAGTCGAAGTCCAGCAGCAGGTACGGCTCAGCCGGGACCGGGTCCACGGGGGCGAACGTGTCCGGTCCGACCGGGAACATGTTGGTCAGACCAGCGACCGAGCCCTGGCGGGTCAGCGGCATGACCTGCTCGATCGGCAGCCCGGGCAGGACCAGCACGACGGGCAGCCGGCCAGTCGCCGGGTCGGCCACAGGGCGGCGAACGCGCGACGCCGGGTCGGCCACCGTGCGAGCGCGCGACGCCGGGTCGGCGGCTGTACCCGCAGACGCCTCAGGCATCCTGGCAGCCAGCTCGTCGGCACGCTCGGTCAGTGCCGGCTCACTCCAGCCCACCAGCTCGGCGATCCCGAGATCGACGTACGTCCGGACCTGGTCGTGCAGCAGCGTCTCCATCGCCTGGGGAACGCCGGGCGCGCTGGCGGCCATTCCCGGGCGCGGGATCGCCTCCGCGGTCGAGGTCGCTGGCGACCGGCTGCATCCATCCGTCACAGATCCAGGATGTCGAGCACGCGCGTGGCCCCCGGCGGGGTCGAAGCTCAGCAGCAGGGGGAATCGGTCGGGGACCGGCGCGGCAACGCTCGGGATCGCCTCCGAGGTCGGAGGGCCCCGATACTGGCCGCGATGAGCAGCGCCGCCGGACCTCAGATCGAGGCCGACACCTGGTTGCGGCAACGCTGGGCGGCCACCGGGCTGCCCGGGACCACCGCGGGGACCTCCCGGGCGGCGTCGACCGGCGCTGAGGAGGTGCGCCGCACCGGCGCCATCCAGTCCCAGGAGTTCGAGCAGACGCTCTGGTCGCTGCACCGCCGCACGGGCGCGGCCCGCGACCAGCTGCTCGCCGAGTTCGACGCCGGGGTCTACCTCCGCACGCACGCCATGCGGCCCACGTGGCACTTCGTGCACCGGGACGACCTGGAGCTGGTGCAGGCGGCCACGGCCGATCGGGTGCACCCGCTGGTCGCGCAGACCGCGAAGGCGTCCCGGGTCGACGTCGCCGTCTTCCGGGAGGGGGCTCCGGTGGTCGTGGCGGCCCTGTGCGACGGGCCGATGACCCGTCGCGACCTGGCCGAGCGGCTCGCGGCCGAGGGGCTGCCTGCCACCGGCCTGGGGCTGGTGGGCCTGCTCATGTGGGCCGAGCTGGAGTGCCTGATCGCGTCCGGCCCGAGGTCCGACGGGCGCCAGACCTATGCGCTGTGGGATCCGCCGCACCCGCGGCCCGAGAAGGCCGACGCGATCCGCGAGCTGCTGCAGCGCTACCTCGGCTCGCACGGGCCGTCGCGGATCGAGGACGTCGCTGCGTGGTCGGGCCTCACGCGGACGGGGATCCGCCGGGCGCTGACCGAGCTGGACGTCGCCAGCGGGACGGTCGAGGGGATCGCGTGCTGGTGGGTGGACGAGCCGGGCCAGCCGGATTCGGTGGGCGGGGGTGGCCAGGCACCCGATCCGCCCGAGTGGGAGGCGCCCGCAGTCGAGCTGCTCGCCCCCTACGACGAGGTCGTCTCCGGACTCAGCCCCTCGGGCAAGCGGCTCTTCGATCGCGCCCGGGTCAACCGCGAGCGCCCGGGGACGCCGCTGGGCGTGCTGATGGTCGACGGTCAGCTCGCCGGTCGCTGGCGCCGGCAGGCGGTCGGCGATCGACTCGTCGTCGAGGTCATGCGCCTGCGGTCGCTGTCGGTTCAGGAGCTGGCCGTACTCGACGCCCAGGTCGAGGCGATGGGCCGGTTCGTCGGGCTGCCGGCCGAGCTGCGCGAGGTCGCCACAGGGCGCTGATCGCCGGATGAGGGTCGCAGCGCTCCCACGCAGGTGAATCTGGTCGCCTATGGGGCTGCTGAGGCCCCCTTCACTCATCAGATTGTGAGGGGGAGGGGGTGGCGCTGGGCCGGTTCGCCGGGTCACCGGCGAGCGCCGCGAGGGGAGCCCGATCGCCGGATCACGAACAGAATGGTCGAGATCCGACAGAGACCGTACGGATTCCGACACCCGTGTCGGAATCCGACCACGGAGTTGGGCGAGCCTCCCGCGGGCCCCGCGGGAGGCTCCGGGCAAGGTGCGGGTGGGGCCCGTCGGGGCGCAGGGGATCGTGTGGGCGCCTCGGCCGACACCCGAGCGGCCGGCGCGGGGCGCGAATCGGGCGACACCCGCGCGGACCGCCGGTGGGGTCGCGGCGCCCGGGGATCAGTACGTGGGCTTCTCGGGCTCGATCTGGTTGACCCAGGCCAGCACCCCGCCGCCCACGTGGACCGCGTCGGCGAAGCCGGCGGACTTCAGCACGGCCAGCACCTCCGCCGAGCGCACGCCCGACTTGCAGTGCACCACGATCTGGCGGTCCTGCGGCAGGTCGGCCAGGGCCGCCCCGGAGAGGAACTCGCCCTTGGGCACCAGCCGCGCCCCGGGGATCGAGACGATCTCGTACTCGGCCGGCTCGCGGACGTCGATGAGCTCGAACTCGCGCGCCCCGGACTCGCGGTCGCTGAGCATCCCCGCCAGGTCGCCCACCGAGATGGTGGAGCCGCGCACCGCGTCGGAGGCCTCCTGCGAGACCGCGCCGCAGAACGCCTCGTAGTCGATCAGCTCGGTGACCGTCGGGTTCGGCCCGCACACGGCACAGGCCGGGTCCTTGCGCACGCGCAGGGTCCGGAAGGTCATGTCCAGCGCGTCGTGGACCATCAGCCGGCCGACCAGCGGGTCGCCGATGCCGGCGAGGAGCTTGATCGCCTCGGTGACCTGCAGCGACCCGACGGTCGCGCACAGCACGCCGAGCACGCCGCCCTCCGCGCAGCTGGGGACCATGCCGGGCGGCGGGGGCTCGGGGTACAGGCAGCGGTAGCACGGGCCCTGATCGGCCCAGAACACCGACACCTGCCCGTCGAACCGGTAGATGGAGCCCCAGACGTAGGGCTTGCCCAGCAGCACGCAGGCGTCGTTGACCAGGTACCGGGTCGCGAAGTTGTCGGTGCCGTCCACGATCAGGTCGTACTGGGCGAAGATGTCCAGCACGTTGGAGGAATCGAGCCGCTCCTCGTGCAGGACGACGGTGACCAGCGGGTTGATCTCGGCCACCGAGTCGCGCGCCGACTGGGCCTTGGGCCGGCCGATGTCGGACTGGCCATGGATGACCTGGCGCTGGAGGTTGGACTCGTCGACCACGTCGAAGTCGATGATCCCGAGTGTGCCCACGCCGGCCGCGGCCAGGTACATCAGAGTCGGCGAGCCCAGGCCGCCGGCGCCCACGCAGAGCACGCGCGCGGCCTTGAGCCGGCGCTGCCCGTCCATCGCGACGTCCGGGACGATCAGGTGCCGGGAGTAGCGGCGTACCTCGTCGACGGTCAGGGCCGGGGCAAGGTCGACGAGCGGGGGGATCGTGGGCATGGCTTCCTCCGGGACGCGAGAGGGGAAGGATACTGGTCCCGCACGACACCCGGGATCGCCCATCGGCAGCGCGCTACGTGCCCACCTGGCCGATCCCCGGCTTGGGTCGTGCTGGCGGCAGTCCCGCCCCGCCGGCCTCGCCTCGCGCCCATCCGGTGCACATCCGCACGCCTTGGCGCGGTGCTGGGGATCCGGTGGCAGACTCCGGCGCATGCGCAGCGGCCTGGACCTCACCCACATCGACGCGGACGTCCGCCCGCAGGACGACCTGTTCGGGCATCTCAACGGCCAGTGGCTGGCCACGCACGAGATCCCCCCCGACCGCGCCTCCGACGGAGTGTTCTACGCCCTGCGCGACGCATCCGAGGAGCAGGTGCGGGCGATCATCGAGACCGCGGCCCGCGAGTCCGATCCGGGCACGCTCGGCGCGCGCGTGGGCGATCTGTATGGCTCGTTCATGGACGAGCAGGCGATCGAGGCCCTGGGCCGCACCCCGATCCAGCCCGATCTCGACTCGATCCGCGAGGTCGGCGACCGGGCCGCGCTGGTCGCGCTGATAGCCCGGCTGCAGCTCGACGGGTCGGTGGCCGGCTTCCTGGCCCCGTACGTCAACAACGACGCCGACGACGCGAACCAGTACGTCGTCTACCTGACCCAGGCGGGCCTGGGGCTGCCGGACGAGTCCTACTACCGGGAGGAGTCGTTCGCGCCGATCCGCAAGGCCTATGTCGAGCACGTCGCGCGGATGCTCGGCCTGGCCGGCTGGGCGGCCGACGAGGAGGCGGCGCGGGCGCAGGCCGCCGACGTGATGGCCCTGGAGACCGCGCTGGCGGCCCACCACTGGGACAAGGTCGCCAACCGCGACGCCGTGCTGACGTTCAACCGGCGGGCCCTGGACGAGATCCCCGAGCTCCTGCCCGGGCTGGGGGTGCGCAAGTGGCTGACGATGCTCGAGGCGCCGATGGCGCACATCGACGACGTCATCGTCCGCCAGCCCTCGTACGTGCACGCCCTGGCCACCGTGCTCACCGAGCAGTCGCTCGCGGCCTGGCGGGCGTGGCTGGCCTGGTCGGTGATCCGCCGGGCCGCCGGCCTGCTGGACGCCGAGGTCGTGCAGGCGAACTTCGACTTCTACGGCACGACCCTGACCGGCGCCCCGCAGCTGCGCGACCGGTGGAAGCGCGGCGTCGGGCTGGTCGAGGGGACGCTCGGCGAGGCGGTCGGCGAGCTCTACGTCATGACCCACTTCCCGCCGGTGGCCAAGGAGCGGATGCTCGAGCTGGTCGAGCACCTGGTGGCGGCCTACCGCGAGCGCCTCGAGGTGCTGGAGTGGATGGGCCCGGAGACTCGCGAGCGCGCGCTGGCCAAGCTCGCGGCGTTCACCCCGAAGGTCGGCTACCCGGATCGCTGGCGCGACTACTCCGGCCTGGTCGTCGACCCGGCAGACCTGGTCGGCAACGTCCGGCGGGCGGGCCGGTTCGAGGCGGCCTTCGAGTGGGCGAAGCTGGGCGGGCCGGTGGACCGGCTCGAGTGGTTCATGACCCCGCAGACGGTCAACGCCTACTACAACCCGGGCATGAACGAGATCGTCTTCCCCGCGGCGATCCTGCAGCCGCCCTTCTTCACCATGGACGCCGACGACGCGGTCAACTACGGGGCGATCGGGGCGGTGATCGGCCACGAGATCGGTCACGGGTTCGACGACCAGGGCTCCAAGTTCGACGGGCAGGGCAACCTGGTCGACTGGTGGACCACCGCCGATCGGGAGCGCTTCGACGCCCTGGGCGCGCGGCTGATCGCCCAGTACGACGGGCTCACCCCGCGCGGGCTCCCGGCGGGCAACACGGTCAACGGTGCGCTGACCGTGGGGGAGAACATCGGCGACCTCGGTGGGATCGCGGTCGCGCTTGCGGCCTACCGGCGCAGCCTGGGCGGCGAGCCGGCGCCGATCATCGACGGCCTGACTGGCGAGCAGCGGTTCTTCCTGGGCTGGGCGCAGGCATGGCGGGCGAAGTCCCGGCCGGAGGAGGCGATCCGCCTGCTGGCGATCGATCCGCACTCGCCTGCGGAGTTCAGGTGCAACATCGTCTCCAACCTGGCGGAGTTCCACGAGGCGTTCGGCGTGCAGCCCGGCGACGGGATGTGGCGCGACGAGGCCGACCGGGTGGTCATCTGGTAGGCGGAGCTGGGCGCAGCCGGCCGTGCGCTGGTCACGCTCGGCTGCCCTGCACAGGAGGTGTTGCTCGCTGCCCGGATTGGAGCCACGTCCCCCGACATGGCCTTGAGATGCCAGTCGTCCCTCAGCGCGCTGAGGCGATCGTCCGGACGACGAGGGAGGCGGCTCGCTGGGCGCCTGCCTGGTTGAGGTGCCCGCCGTCGGACGTGTACCCCTCGTAGAGCTGCTCGTACGCTTGCCCACCTGACGAGCCAGTGACGCGGCTCCCGTCGGGCCGCGTCGACTCCAGCGCGGCCAGGTCGATGAGCCGACCGGACGAGGCGTACTCCTTGCGCATCAGGACATTGAGCTTGTATCGCGCCACGTTGTCCGAGGGGCTGTAGGTCGTGAGTGGTGCAGTCACATGCAGGAAGACGACCTTGGGATACGCGGCCTGGAGAGCGCTGAGCGTCGAGCGGTACTGGGCGAACCAAGCGTTCGCATCGAATCCCGCCCCGACGTCTACGTAGCACAGCTTCATGAAGGCAACCTGAGTGTTGGCTCCGACCCCGCGGTTCCGGATCCAGGCGTTGAAGTCGCTCAGCTTCGACTTCGGGTTGAAGTTCGCGCCGATGTAGGCGTTGCCGAAGCCGCCGGCCGTTGGCGCCTTGCCCTCCACGACCACAGGGGCGGGGACAGAGCCCGCTGCATACAGCGTGGCCAGCCCATCGAGGATGTTGGCGCCCACGGACTGATGGCCGAAGAAGATGCGGGTTGCCCTGACCTCGCGCAATTGGGCTTCGGTAGGAGTCGCGAGGATCGGCGTGGCGGCGACCGGCGGGCGGGGCTTGACCGGCGTACTGGGCTTGGCTGGAGCAGGACTGGCCAGGGCGGGGATCCGCACCGCTACCCAGCCTCGTCCCGCCTTCTTGCGGTCGGCCCGGGCTCTCACGTGCAGCGTCTGGGCCGACACGGGCAGAGTGAAGGCTGCCTTGTGGTGCTTCGTGCGCTTCGTGCGCACCTTCTTCTTGCCCGATCCCGTTCGAAACTTGACCTGCACGACCTTCTTCGAGGAGACGACGCGCACCGCCACCTTGCCGTTTGCCTTGCGCTTCGCGGTGGCAGACGCGTGCGCACTCTGGCTCGCTGTGGCGAGGATGTGGCTGGTCTCGACAGCGCCGATCGGCTGCCCGTTCGTGCCAGTCCCGGGGCCGAGAAGCCCGACAGCGAGCACGGTGCCGCTGATCGCTGCCAGAGCTCGCAGGCTCGGAATCTGCATGAGGTTCCCCTTCACTCGCGGTGGCTCGGCGGCTGGGGCGGGATGCTACTCGGTCGCCGACCATGCCTCCATGGCGTGGCAGCGTCGGCGTTCTGACGTGTTCGGGATCGATGACCACACGGCAATGGGGCGGGAACCTCAGTGAGGTACCCGCCCCATTGCTGGCGCGTCGGAACGTCATCCGGGCGGCATCAGCTCCCCCACGCCTGGAACTCGGCGAGTCCGGGGTTGCCGGTGGCCCCGCTGATCGAGG
>CAYQMN010000002.1:96234-126517 GCA_964418695.1 uncultured Bifidobacteriaceae bacterium
CCACGTTGGTGCCCGTCGGAGGGCCAGTCGGGGTCTCAGTCGGAGTCGCCGTCGGCGTCGGGGTCGGGGTCGGCGTCGGGGTCGGCGTCGGGGTCGGCGTCTCAGTCGGGGTCGGCGTCGGCGTCGGCGTGGGGGTCGGCGTGGGGGTCGGGGTCGGCGTCGGCGTGGGGGTCGGGGTCGGGGTCGGGGCGGACCAAGAGGCAGTGCCGAAGGTCTCCAGCTCGGCGAGGCCGGGCGAGAACGTCGACCCGCTCACGGAGGTGACCGTGAAGCGGACGCTGGTCGTGTCTCGAGGCACGAACACCACGGGCGTGGCTGTCCCGGCATTGGCCAGAGCGCCGACGGCGACGACGGTGCCGTCGGAGAAGGTCAGCGTGCCGCCGGTGATCTGGTCGCTGGCGTTCGGCCGGTCGTAGAGGACCACGCGGTTCAGCGTGACGCTCTGGTCCCAATTCAGCTGGATCCACGAGCCCACGGCCTGCCCCGCGACCGCCCACTCCCTGGACGAGTCGTTGGGGTAGCCGTCGATGACACCGTCGATCGCCTTCGCGGCCTCTTGGCCGCCGGACTGGGACGACGCGGTCACGGTCGGGCTGAGCGACCGGGCCAGGTTGTCTCCCGACGGTGCCGGGACGGAGACGGTCACGGAGTCCGCGACGGAGTTGGTCGTACCGTCGTTCACGACCAGCGACAGCGTCACCGACGTGCCTTGGGTGGGGGCGGTGAAGGTGGTTCGTGCCGCCGTCGGGTTGGCCAAGCTCACCGGGGTGCCCGCGGTCTGGGTCCACTGGAATGTCAGTCCGTTCCCGTCCTGGTCGGAGGACCCCCAGCCGTCCAGCTGCACCGTGACACCGGGAAGGACTGCTTGGTCGGCTCCAGCATCCGCGACCGGCGCGTGATTGACCGTAGGGGTGCCACCTCCGGTCACTGACGCGATCGTGTACTGCTTGTCGTACGCATATTCGAACCCGTTCACGCCGGGGTCGTACGTGGAGTAGATGGCGAGGGCCGCCTCCTTGGCCGTCAGATCGCTGCCGGAGACGTTGGCCGCCCTGTTTGCCACGGAGTAGTCCTCGTACGCGACCAGTGAGCGCAGGCCCGGCCATGCCGTGGCCGCGGCCTGGGTGAACACCGCGGCCGCGTGGTGATCGGGGTGGTCGGTGTTCACGTTGAGCTCGGACACGAAGTCGGAGGTCCGGATGACCGCGGGCTGCATCGTGGACATGAACGCGGAGAGCGCGCTGATCAGCGACTCCCTCGTGTACGAGTTGGAGCCGTCGACGGCGCTGATCGTGGAGATGTCGTTGGCCCAGAGTCGCGACAGGCTCTGGTAGTTGGTGGAGGCGTACCCGCCGCCGGTGAAATTGCCGTCGGGGAGGCGAAGGAACGCCATCGAGATCTGGGGCAGGGCGTCCAGCGTGGCCAGGCGGATGGTGTGGCCGCTCATCTGGGCTGTCGAGATGGTCCACGAGTTGGCAACCCCCGCCATCGAGGCGTAGGTGGCCTGGACGCCGGCCTCACGCTGGGCCGCCCACGAGACCGCGCCGCCGGCGTCGCCCGAGGTCAGGAAGATCGAGCGGACGCATCGGCCAATCCGGACGTCCTTGAGGAGATCCGGGTTCAGGAAGAGGAGGTCGTCGTCAGGGTGAGCGACGACCACCATTGCTCCCTCAGGGCATGTGGTCGGGGGAGGCGAGCTCGCGGCAGCAGCCGGACGCGAGATCCCGAGGACGACGAGCAACGCCGCCGTGATGATGACCCAGAGGCCTCGGCCTTGCGGCAGTTGAGATCGCACCCGCGAACCACTCACACTCATAGCTCTGTTCCTCACACCGACTGATGCGCTTGCTCGCGCTCCCGCCCCGTCCGACGGGTCGGATGCTAGGCAGCCCCGGAACCCCGGAACAACGACTGGGGGTCGCAAACGGGACAATGTCCCCATGCCTGTCCCCCTTTGAGTGCCTGACCGACTGGGCTGCCGGCCCGACGGTCCCCGCCTGTCGGGTTAGGCTTCGCGAGCCTCACGGCTGAACGTCCCACCAGCCCCCGGCACGCGGATGGCACGGTGTGGGTCGGAGGGGGTTCCCGTGAACTCGACAGGGCCGATGACCGGGTTGCGCCGCGGGGGACAGCGGGCGGATCGACGAGACGCGCTCGGGCCGCGGCGAACTGCGGGGGGGCGGCCCATCGTGGTGGCCTACGTCGCCAACCCGGAGATCTCGACCTCCGTCTGCCTCATCGGCTACCACCTCGCACGGGCAATGGCGGAGCAGACCGGCGCCCATGTGATCGTGCACCGACGCGACGCGGACGCGATGTCGCGCGTGATGCCCGCCGACCGGCTCTCCGCAGTCGGTCCGCGACGGCTCGGCGACGCGGTACGACGGCTTGCGGAGCGACTCTTCCCGGGCAAGTGGGGCCTTATCTCGCTGATGGACTACCCCGACTACCTGCTGTTCGACCTCAGCGCGGCACGAGTCGTCCGGCGAGCCCTGCGCCGCGGGGACGTGCCCTACGTGCTCCGGATCAATCCGGTGTCCTTCCGGTTCCCGAGTGTGCTGCCCTATCTGGACGTGCCGGTGCTGACAGGGCCGCACAACGGAGGTATGGAGTGGCCGGTCGGCTTCGCGCACCTCGGTGCCATCGAGGCAGACAGCACCGGCCGGGTCCGAGGTGTCGGTGACGTCCTGCACCGCTTGTATGGCGACGCGCCACGCTATGCCCGCATCCTGGTGGCCACCGAGCAGTGCGCCAGCACGGTGCCCGAGTCGGCGAGGGAAGCCATCGTCCTGGTCAGTGAGAACGGAATCACCGCACTGCCCGAGGTCGCGGCCCACCGGGGAGACGCCCGACGCCTCCTGTTCGTGGGGCGGCTGAACACAATGAAGGTGGTGGACGTCGCCCTGCGCGCGCTGGCGCGGATGCCTCAGGAAGTCTCGCTGACCGTCGTCGGGGATGGGCCCCAACGGGAGAGCCTGGAACGGCTGGTCGACGAGCTCGGCATCCGGTCTCGGGTGCGCTTCGTCGGCCACGTGGCTCACTCCGAAGTCAGCCGGTACTACGCCCAAGCCGGGGTGCTGCTGTTCCCGAGTGTCCGGGAGTCCGGTGGAGGTGTGATCCTAGAGGCGATGTCGTTCGGTCTGCCGTGCGTCGTGGCCGATTGGGGTGGCCCGCGGGTGTTCACCAGGGAGACGGGGGTTCGGTGCCGCGTGGACAGCCCCCAGGCTCTCGAGGACGACATCGTCGACGCGCTGTCCGGATTCTTGGCCGACCCCGCGGCGGCGGTTGCCATCGGGGACGCGTCCCGCCAGCACGTGGCCGACCACTATCTCTGGTCGGAGAAGGTTCGGGGGATCCACGCGCTGGGCATGGAGGCGGCGCATGTCGCCGGTTGAGCGGTGCTGACGCGAGTCAGCGTCGTGGCCGGTTCCGCCGGGGTTACCATGAGCGTCCGAAATGTGCGGCTAGGCGGCTTCTCATGGGCGTGGAGGGGACCGCGCGGCGGTGAGTGAGCAGTCTGCGCCCGGGTCCGACTCGATGCGAACGGCTCCCACTCGGAGGCACCCGAGACCACCGCGCCCACAGACCCGCTACGGCCGGGGGCTCACTCGGTCGACCAGGAGGCATGGATGTCGGCGCTGAGACACAGCGGATACGGCGCGATGCTGGTCGCGGTTCTCGCCGTGGCACTGATGCTCACGGGCTGCTCCAGCGCCTCGCCGGAGGGATCGACGTCCTCGTCAGCGCCAGCAGGACCGCTGCAGGTGCAGGTCTCGGGCAACCGGCTGATCGATGGCACCGGGGGCACTGTGGTGCTCCACGGCGTCAACCGGTCCGGCACGGAGTACGCCTGCATCGACGGCTGGGGCATCTTCGACGGCCCGAGTGACCAGGCATCCCTCGACGCGATGAAGGCCTGGGGCGTCAACGCCGTGCGGATCCCGCTGAACTCCGCGTGCTGGCTTGATCTGCAGGACCAGTTCGCCACCTACAACCCGGCCTACTCGGGTCAGGCGTACCAGGATGCGATCGCCGCCTACGTGAGCCTGATCAACGCCAACGGGATGTACGCCATCCTCGATCTGCAGTGGACAGGGTGCGGCGACACCGAATGCGTGGCCAAGGAGATGAAGCCGATGCCGGCGCGGCCGGACGCCACGGAGTTCTGGACCAGTGTGGCCGGGCGGTTCAAGGACAACTCGGCTGTGCTGTTCGACCTCTTCAACGAGCCCCGCGACATCGACTGGGGGTGTTGGAAGTCGGGCGGGTGTACGGCGGGGGATGCTGGCTTCACCGTCGAGGGCATGCAGCCGATGGTCGACGCCGTCCGCGGTGCTGGCGCCACCAGCCAGCCGATCCTGCTGGGTGGACTTTCGTATGCCAACGACATGACCGGATGGCTGGCGAATCTGCCGACCGATCCGAGCAGTGGACTCGTGGCGTCCATCCACCTGTACAACTTCAACGCTCCATGCCCAGGCTCCGGCGGAACGGCGGCGGCGGCGATCGAGTGCTTCTCCAGCCCGGAGCAGAACTCGATCGTCGACATCGCCGCCCAGCATCCCGTCGTGTTCGGCGAGCTCGGCCAGAACGGCTGCGCCACGGACTTCGTGGCGCCGATGCTCGACTGGATGGCACAGAACGACTACAGCGTGCTGGGGTGGGCTTGGAACACTGCGGACTGCTCGAGCTTTCCGGCGCTCATCTCGGCCTACGACGGCACGCCGACGGCCTTCGGCAAGGCGTTCCAGACGAGCTTCGCCGCATCAGCGACCGCGGCCCCGAGTACCCCACCCGCCACGGATCCCGGGGCGAGCACGTCCGACCAGATCATCAGCCGCGGGCGGCCCGCCTTCAGCTCCACGGGGACGGGCGCGAACGCCAACGACGACAGCTACGCCACCGCCTGGCAGCTGCCGGCGGGCACCACCGGCTGGCTGGCCTACGACCTGTCGGGGGTGCCCGACCAGCACCGCAAGCAGGTCGTGCTCGCGTGGTACACGGCGCTGGACGATGCTTTCACCACTGCCCAGCTGCAGGGTGGCTGCCCCGCCTGGAGTGGCCGCCCGTTCCTGGGCAGCTACACCGTCGAGGTCAACGGGGCGACCGGTGGCGGGGAGCCGCCTGATTCCGGATGGACCGAAGTGGCCGAGGTTCATGACAACCTGAACCTCTCCGGGCAGCACCTCGTGCCGATGGCGGGAGCCAATTGGATCCGGATCACGGGCGGGGGCCCCAACGGCATCGAGGTCAACGTCGACGTGGCCGACGCCAGCGCCGGCGACAGTGGTGGCTGGCTGTTCGTGGGCGACTCGGTGACAGCGGGGTACGCGGGGCACGTCCCTTTGGCGGACGCCGACTCCCAGATGGTGGGGAGCATCCCCGAGCTCGTGGCAGCGGGTTCGAAGGGGCAGCTCCAGCCGCTCGGTCAGAACAACGGCGTGCCGTGCTCCAAGGCAAGCGACGCTCTGACCTGGATCGATCCAATGCTCGACGAGTTCCACGGCAAGTACGTGACACTGAACTTCGGCACCAATGACGGGTGGGGTGGGCAGGGTGACCTCCAGGACTTCTACGACTCGATGACTCAGCTGGTGAAGAAGGTGCAGTCAAGCGGGCGAGTCGCGGTGATCCCCACGATCACCTGGCCCAACAACCCCGGGCTCTGGGACGCGCATGTCCAGAAGATGAACGACCAGATCCGCAAGCTCTACACGGCGAATCCGAAGGTCATCCCGGGCCCTGACCTCTACCGCTTGGTCGAGGGGCGGCCCGAACTGTACAAGAGCGCCGGTGACGTCCACTTCAACGATGCGGGATCGGCGCTGCTCCGGCAGGCATGGGCGGCCACGATCGTGAAGCTGGAGAGTCGCTGATCGTCGGGTTCGGCGCGGCATCGCGGTGCGCCCGATGCCAGAGCCGGACGTACGGCGCCGCACCACGAACGTGCCGCTGAGCGCCCGCCTCGGTCGTGAACCCAACACCGGGCTCCACGAGCCATGCGCGATTCTCCGGCTACCGGAGCTGATGACTGCCGTGAGAGCCGCGATTCCTATACCAGATCTCGGGTTAGGATGCGCGCACTGTTCACGAGATGTCGGTGGGGGTCACAATGCGTCGGCTGTACATCGGCGCGCTCTCGGTTCTGAGCGCGCTCGGCCTGATCGCGGGGATGGTCGGGCTGTCTCCGATGACCGCCAGTGCCTCGCCGACCTTGACGGCGGCGGCGGTGGTCTCGAAGAAGGCCAAGCGCTCAACCGCTGCGCTCGCGGCCAGCGCAGTGCGGCAGCAGACCGGCAAGGTCCACGTGACGGTGCGCTCGAACGCAGGCAAGGTCAAGGTCAAGTACACCAAGTCCAGTGGCAAGGTGAAGACCCGCAAGGTCACGTTGAAGCGCGGAGCGTCCACGCTGGTGCTGACCAGCAGCACGCGCCGCGTCAAGGTCCGATCGGTGGCCACCAAGCGGCTCAAGGCGACCAAGTGGCGCACCGTCCGGATCACCGCTGCGCCGAAGCCGAAGCCGAAGCCGACCCCCAAGCCGACCGTGACGCCCAAGCCGTCACCTACGCCGACCCCCCCCAAGCCGACGCCCACGCCCAAGCCGACGCCGACGCCGACGCCCACGCCCACGCCCACGCCCACGCCCACGCCCACGCCGGCGCCACCCGTGCCCGCCTCGCTGATCTCCTCTGGAGCGCCCGTGTACGCCTCGATCGGCGACGCCGCCGCGGCGACGGACGGTGACGCGTCAACCTATTGGCAGATCCCCGCAGATGCCACGGAGTGGCTGGCACTGGACCTGTCCGCAGTGGCCCCGGCTGCCCGCCAGAGCATCGTGTTCTCGTGGCACACCGCCATCGACGACGGCTTCACCACGGGTCGGCTGCAGGGCGGCTGTGCCATCTATCGTCACCGCCCGTATCTCGCCACGTACGAGATCCAGGTGAACCCGGCGCCGGGAGGTGCCGAGCCGCCCACGGATGGCTGGCGGACGGTCGCCTCAGTCGACGGCAACGTGAACCTCTCGGGGCAGCATCTCGTGGGGGACTTCACGGGGGACAACTGGATCCGGGTGCAGGGCCGGGGGCGCGCAGCCGCTGTGGAGGTCGACGACCGAGGCGAGCCGGTGTACGACGACAACGGCCCGGTGATCATCCCGGCCAACGTCGCCCGGCTGAACGTGGCCGTGGCCAGCGCGCCGAAGGGCGACAGCGGCGGGTGGCTGTTCCTCGGTGACTCCATCACCGCCGGCTATGCCGGTCACAGCGAGGACGGTCAGGCGGTCCCTACGATCGAGCAGCTGATCTCCGACGGCACCGAAGGTGCGTTCAGACCGACCGTGCAGAACAACGGGGTCCCCTGCTCGACGTCGGGCCACGCCGCCGGGGGGGCGCCCAGTTATCAGGGCTGGGCCGACCAGATGCTGGACAGCTTCCACGGTCACTACGTGACCCTCAACTTCGGGACGAATGACGCCCTTGGCGGCCAGGACGCGGATGTGTACTACGCCAACATGGTTGAGCTCGTCCGGAAGATCGAGGTGCGCGGCATGGTCGCCGTCGTCCCGACGGTGCCCTGGCCGAACAACGGCGGGGAGTTGGACGAACGCGTCCGGGCGCTGAACGACCAGATCAGGCGCCTGTACGCCAACCACCCCAACGTCGTACCCGGACCGGACATCTACGCCCTGATGGCCGATCGCCCCGAGTGGTTCCCGCCCAAGAACTCGGGGGCCGCCGGGGACGTCCACCCGAATCGAGAGGGGCGCGCGCATATCCGTGCCGCATGGGCCAGCGCGATCCTCAGCAACGTCTACCGGCCCTGAGGCAATGGTGGGTGCCGACGGCCGGGCAGCCCGGTCTGCGGTGCTCTCTGACGGCGTTGAAGGTAGGAATACCGGAGACGCCTGTGTGCAAGGCGAGCTCTGGAGGAAGTCAGGATGTTGGCAGGTTGGGCACGGACCCACTGGATCTGGGCCGCGTTGCCCCTGGTAGTGCTGGTGCTGGCCGGGTGTGAGCCGAGAGGGGACGAGGGAGTCGGCTCGACGCCGAACGCGTCGGCAACGGCCCACCCCACACCGTCGCAGTCGGCTACCGCTTCGGAGTCACCCACGCCTTCGGAGTCACCTTCGCCTTCGGAGTCACCTTCGCCTTCGGGGTCGGGCACGCCTTCGGAGTCGGCCACCCCGTCGGAGTCACCTTCGCCTTCGGGGTCGGGCACGCCTTCGGAGTCGGCCACCCCGTCGGAGTCACCTTCGCCTTCGGAGTCACCTTCGCCTTCGGAGTCGGCCAGCACCCCGTCGGAGACGCCGCTGCCCGAGCGCGATCCGGGAGTCTACGTGTTGGGCAACCAGCTGGTCGACGACGCTGGGGCTCCGGTGGTCCTCCACGGCGTCAACCGCTCGGGCTCGGAGTACATGTGCATCGATGGCTGGGGCATCTTCGACGGCCCCACGGACCAGGCATCCATCGACGCGATGAAGGTCTGGAACGTCAACGCTGTGCGTGTTCCCCTGAACTCGGCCTGCTGGTTGGACATCGTCCACCAGTTTGGCTCCCACGACGTGGCGTACGCCGGCCAGGCATACCAGGATGCGATCACGCAGTTCGTCGAGCGGCTGACCGCCAACGGGATCAACGTCATTCTGGATCTGCAGTGGACCGGCTGCGGCGAGGCAGAGTGCTTGGCCAACTGGCTCAAGCCGCTGCCCGAGCGGGCCTACGCCACGCAATTCTGGACGCAGGTGGCCGGGAGGTTCAAGGACAATCACCGCATCCTCTTCGACCTGTTCAACGAGCCCTACGGAGTGGACTGGAGTTGCTGGCAGGATGGTGGCTGCGCGCTCGGCGGCCAAGGGCAGCAGTACACCGCCGAGGGCATGCAGCAGATGGTCAACGCCATCCGGGCCGCCGGAGCCGTGGCCCAGCCGATCCTCCTCGGCGGCCTGCAGTACAGCAATGACATGAGCGGCTGGCTATCTCATCTGCCGTCTGATCCGAGTGACAGCCTGGTCGCCTCGATCCACCTCTACAACTCCAACTGGCCTTGCCCTCTGTCGGTCAGTGACGCCGGGACCGCGGCCGATGCGATCACCTGCTTCTCCGATGAGCAGCACAACGCGATCGATGCCATCGCAGCCGAGCATCCCGTCGTCTTCGGTGAGCTCGGGCAGGACGGATGCGCCTCCGACTTCGTCGCACCGATGCTCGAATGGATCGGGCAGCGCGGGTTCAGCGTGCTCGGCTGGGCGTGGAACACGGCGGACTGCTCTGGCTTCCCCGCGCTGATCTCCAACTATGACGGGACTCCGACGGCTCTGGGGGAGGCATTCCGGGCGCACTACCTCGGAGAGCCGGTGCCCAGTCCCTCCCCGACTCTCTCGGAGTCGGCCTGGCCCTCGGAGTCCCCGACGGGGGAGCCGTCGGATGCGGCGTCTCCCAGTGTGTCGGAGGCTCCGACTGAGACGCCTTCGGACTCCCCGACCCCCTCGGCTTCGGGGTTGCCCTCGGACGAGCCGAGCGAGTCTCCGTCACCATCGGACACCCCGACCGGGGAGCAGACGGAGGCCCCGTCCCCGTCGGCCACCCCCAGCCCGTCTTCGAGCTCCTCGGTCTCGCCGTCACCAGTGGTGCCGGTGGCGGCTCAGGTGATCAGCCGGGGAGTCCCCGCGTTCGCCTCGTCGGGCAACGCGAGCACTGCGAACGACGACAGCTATGCCACCGCCTGGCAGTTGAGCGCGGACGTGAATGCTTGGCTTGCCTACGACCTGTCCGGTGTCCCGACTGCCGATCGGGATTCCGTCGTGCTGGCCTGGTACACCGAACTGGACGATGGATATACCACGGGATCAATTCGCGGCGGATGCCCTGCATACGCTGGTCGGCCATTCTTGGCCGACTATTCGATCCAGGTCAATTCTGCCGCCGGAGGTGCCGAGCCCCCGGTGTCCGGTTGGCGCACGGTGGCCTCGGTAACCGGCAACCTGAACCTTTCGGGTCAGCACCTGGTGGACTTTGCAGGGGACAATTGGATCCGGGTCCAGGGCAGCGGAGTCAACGGCGTCTCGGTCAACGTCGACGTGGCGAGCGCCCCCTCGGGTGACAGCGGCGGGTGGCTGTTCATGGGCGACTCCGTGACGGCCGCGAACGCCGGGCACGCGAGCATGACGGGCCCCTCGGGGGAATCGGTGGCAGGCATCGCCCAGCTGCTGGCGGCCGGCACGGACGACCGCTTCCAGCCTCTGGTGCAGAACGACGGTGTCGCCTGCTCGCATGCGACCGATGCGGTCACCTGGATCGACCGCTTGCTCGACGGCTTCCATGGGCACTACGTCACGCTCAACTTCGGAACGAACGATGCATGGGCTGGTCAGGGGGATGTTCGGGCATTCCGTGACGCGATGACCCAGCTCGTGGAGGCCGTGGAGTCCAGGGGCATGGTGGCCGTGGTGCCGACTGTGCCGTGGCCGAACAACGGCGGCGACTGGGACGAACAGGTCCAGCGGATGAACGATCAGATCCGACTGCTCTACCAGAGCCATCCCGGCGTGCTCCCGGGGCCGGACCTCTACGCCCTCCTCCAAGGGCGTCCGGAGCTGTTCGTGTCGCAAGGTGACGTGCACCCGAACGAGGCTGGCCGGGCGGTCGTCCGGCGGGCGTGGGCCGACACCATCCTGGGCTCCGTCTACCTCCGGTAGGCGCGGCCTCCTGGAGGGCCCCTGGAGTCCCCTGGGGGCCCTCCGGTGTGTCTGGGGAGGTCCTGCCGGGCAGGCGAGCGACCCAGGACAGGTTCTGGCCCGGTGTAACCTTTAGTCCTGCGGTTTGAGGTCCCGATTGGGTTGCCCAATGCGCAGGAGAGAAGTCGGTTTCGGTCAATCCTGGGAGAGTCTTGAACAGGAGTTATGTCGAGGCATTCTTCAGGCACAAGTTCCTGCTGTGCCTGCCGATCGCGCTCGGCCTTGTCGTCGGTTCCGCATTGGCCTTCCGGGTCGAGCGGGAGTACCTCGCCAACGCGTCGTTCTGGGCCGATGCGCCCGTGACCGAGGCCTCCACCAACGGAACGACGGGCGGCGCTTCGCCGCCGGCGGCGGGCGAGTCGACCCTGCTGATGCAGATGCTGGCGACTCGCGCCTTCATGCGGTCGGTGGTCCAGGCCAGTCCGCTGGCCGAGGACTACGCTGCCGCGGCCCCAGTGGAGGCGGATCAGATGCTGGGGACCGTCGCGTCCACGATCGCAGTCACGGTCTCCGGACCGCAGCTGGTCGGCGTGACCGTGACCCGGACGGATCCCGTCGAGGCGACCGGCCTCGCCCAGGCGGTGCTCTCCGAGTTCGAGCAGGCCAAGATCGACCTGTCAGTGAACCGCGCCAAGTCCGCTCTGAACTACCAGCGGCGAGTGCTGGAGGCCGCCGAGGATGCTGCGGAGAACTCGAACGACCGTGAGACCACCCAGCGCCTCGCCGACGCCCGCGCCGCCTTCGACACCGCCAATGTGGCGGTGGTCAACGCCGAGTCCAGTGGGCTGCAGATCGTGGACCATCCCGACCTGGCCCTGCCGCAGGCTCGAATGAAGACCATCGCGTTCGGCGGCATCGGTGGGATGATGGCGGGCCTCACCGTGAGCCTGATGGCACTGATCCTCACCATGGCGCGAGATCGCTCCATCCGGAACGAGCGGGCAGCGACGGCCCTCGGCTTCGATGTCATCGGCAGCGTGCCGAACGTGAAGTGGAAGCGCCGCTCACGGTCGGAGCAGAAGGCCACCAAGGACCGGCAGCCCGTCTCGATCGGGTCCTGAGCCCCGGCCGGCTGCCTGGCGACCCTGGTCCTGCCTCCCGCATGTCCCTCGATCACGTCCTGAGTCAGAAAGGAGCCCACAGCGTGGACCGCACCCCTTCGTCCGGCGAGGTCCACGTGGCACTTCCCCGCACCACTCCCGAGATCCTGGCGGCTTGCACGCAAGCCCTTCGGGCTGTGCGTGCCCGGCAGCCTGACGCTCGCACCTTCGCGGTGACCAGCGCGGTCCGCGGAGAAGGGCGCAGCACGATCGCCGCCGGCCTTGCGATCGCGACTGCCCGCAACCTCGGACGCCGGTGCGTGCTGATCGACCTTGACGTCGACAGCTGGCATGCCGGCAACGCCGCGTCCGAGCAGCGGGAGGCCGAGCTCCCGGCGAGGATCTGGTCGCACATCACATGGGCAAGCGCCGATCTCGGTGTTCTCCAGCTCAAGGAGCTGGCCACGGGCGCCACCCTGACGCGCTCGGACGTGGGCACCATCGTGAGCGAGCTGCTCGACCACGAGACCGATGTGGTGGTTGATCTGTCCTGTCTGCCGCCTGTCGGCAGCGCCGACCAATTTGCTCCCCTGTTCGATGTGGTCGTGCTCGTGGTGCGGGCCGGCTCGACGTCGGAGGACGCGGTGCGGCGTGCCTCGCTGACTCTCGGCGAGCCGGCCGTTGTCCTGCTCAACCGCAAGGCCTCGGCCGTGCCGCGCTGGCTGCACCTGGGGGGTCGGTCCTGATGTGGATGCTCGAGGCCCTGGTTGTGGCCCTGATACTCGGTCTGGTCACTCGGATCCCGGTGCGGACCGCGCGACTCGCCCTCGTCCCGTTCGTCGTCGGACTGGTCGCCCTGCAGGGCCTGAAGTACGGCCTGTTCTGATGAGCGTCGAGGAACGGGGGGCCACGGTCGAGCCGTCACGCCGAGGGTCCGTCCTGCGTCAGTCGGCCCTGGCGGTTCCGTTGGTGCTGGTCACGTTGATTCTGGCGGCGGCTGCGGGGGTTCTGGCGCAGGGAAGCGCGCCGTTCCTGGCGCTGCTGTTCCCCGTGATGCTGGTGCCGGCCCTGGTATGGCTTCGACCGCGCTCGGTTCTGTACCTGCTGTTCGCAGCCGCCGTGGTCATCGAGCAGTTCGCCTATGAGGTGGCCCCCGACCGGGCTGGTGCCGTCACCTCACAGATCCCGCTCTTTCATGGCATCCTCCCGGCCGGCACGAACCCAGCGGAGCTGCTCCTGCTGATGGGCATGGTCGTGGTGCTGATGCAGGCGGTCCAGCGCCGGGAGCCATGGCTCTACCGCACCACGGTCCAGCGGTTGATGCTCGGGGTCACCGGGTTCGTCGTGCTGTATTTGATGGTGGGGCTGGCCCGGGGCGGGAACCTGACCATGGCCTTGTGGGAGGTGCGGCCGTTCTTCTACCTCCTCGGGACCTACCTGCTGGCCGCAGCGCTCATCACCCGGTTCTCCGAGGTCCGCCCGCTGTTGTGGATCATGGTCGTGGGATCCGGGGTGAAGGCAGTCTACGGCCTGACGATCTTCATGTCGGTCCGCCATATGGATCCGCGGCCGGAAGCGGTCCTGGCTCACGAGGAGAGCTTCTTCCTGGGGGTCTACATCATCGCCACGGCGGCGATGTGGCTCTTCCGCTTCCGTGATCCGCTGCGGCTGGTCGCCACCCTCCTGCTGCCGCTGGTTCTCCTGTGCGACATGGTCAACAGCCGTCGGACCGCCTGGCTGATCCTCATCTCCGGGCTCCTCGTGGTCATGGTCATCGCTCTGGTCCAGCGGCGCGAACAGCGCAAGACGGTCGCAGTGGTCATGGTGGTCAGCGCTGTGGCGGCAGCCGTGTACTTCCCGCTCTTCTGGAACAAGGACGGCACGCTCGCGCAGCCGGCCCGGGCTGTGCGCTCGGCGGTCGCCCCGGACGAACGCGACCGCGGGTCCAACGACTACCGGGATATCGAGAACTTCAACCTCCAATTCTACATCGGGATGGATCACAGCACCGGTCATGGCTTCGGCCGCCCTATTCAGTACTTCGGACTGGTGGATCTGCTGGAGATCAGCCCGATGCTGGCCTACGTCCCGCACAACGGGGTGCTCTACGTGTGGTGGCGGATGGGATTCTTCGGGGTGACGGTATTCGCGGTCATGGTCGGGCAGGGCGTGATCTCGGGTGCCCGTCTGGCGGCGGCGAGGCGACCGGAAGTGGCCATGATGGGCGCATTCACCGCCGCCGCCATCTTCGGCTACGTCGCGATGGGCGGGACCGACATGGGCTTCTTCTGGTTCCGCAATGCGATCGCGATGGGGACGCTCATGGGTGTGGTAGACGGCCTGGCGCGGGGCGCTCGAACCGAGCGCGAGCGCGAGGTCGCCGAGTTGGAGGGTGCGCAGGCCGGGGCAACGACTCGGCGGCTCAAGCGTGGCCGCGCGCTCACCGGGGTGGTGGCGTGATGCGCCGGTTCCAGAACGTCCTTGTCCGACTTCTGGTCTATCTGACCAACCATCTGATCTCGCATGTGCCCAGCCACCGGATCCGCCGCACCTGGTACTCCGCGATGGGCGTGCGCGTCGGGATGGACAGCGCCATCCATCTGGGGTGCTTCGTCTGGTTCTACGGTCCCAACCACCTGTCGAACCTGGACGTGCGCATCGGATGCAATTCCATTGTCAACCGCAACTGCACCCTGGACTTCCGCGGCCCTGTGACGATTGGCGACAATGTGAGCATCTCGCCCGAGGTCGCCATCATCACGACCCAGCACAAGTGGCGCGAGCCGGGATTCCCCCTTGACATCCGACCTGTGGTGATCGAGGACCATGTCTGGATCGGGATGCGAGCCATCCTGCTGCCGGGCACGCATGTCGGGCGCGGAGCGGTCGTTGCCGCTGGCGCCGTCGCCTCCGGCGACATCCCCCCGATGTCGGTTGTCGCCGGCATCCCCGCCCGAGTCGTCGCCTCGCGCCCGCCAGCTGCACTGGAGTACCGACTCGACGATCTCACGACCCTCTACGAGTGAGGCCGAACATGGATACCAGCGTCGAGCCCTCCACGGCCGTGGCTACGGTGCCCGCGCCGCTTGCCGAGTCAGTCGCCGTGCCTGCGCGCACCGCCAGCCAGCCGAGCTCCCGGGTGCACGGGATCGACGGCCTGCGCGCGGTGGCGGCGCTCTGGGTGGTCGGCTTCCACATGTTCGCCTTCAGTGGCGGCTCGGTCCTGCCCGGACTGGACTTCGTCCTGCGCAGCGGGTCGACGGGTGTCAGCCTGTTCCTGGTGCTCAGCGGCCTGTGCCTCTACCTGCCGTACGCCGGCGGGCGGCACGCCCGGTTCACGCCAGCCGACTTCTTCCGCCGGCGGATGCGTCGGCTTCTGCCGGCCTACTACGTCAGCCTGGTGCTGGTGCTCCTCGCACACATGGTCACTGCCGGTCGGATCGGCTTGCCCGCCTACTCGCCCTCCGAGTACGCCGCGCAGGTGGTGACACACGCGACGCTCACCCATCAGCTGTTCCCCGAGACGTTCTACGGTCTCAACGGGGCGTACTGGTCGCTGGGCCTTGAGTGGGAGCTGTACCTGACCCTGCCGCTGCTGATCGTGGCCGCCGTGCGCTTCGGGCTGCCCAAGGTGGTGGCGACCGTCTTCGTCGCCACCGCCGCTTGGCGGCTGGGAATCTTCGCTGCCGTCCAGTCAGGTTCTCTCGACGGCGACGGAGTCTGGGCGAATGTGGTGGCGGCCAACTTCTTCCTAGGGCGGTGGAGCGAGTTCGCCCTCGGCATGCTGGCTGCGGAGCTCTACCGGACCCGACGGATTCAGATCCGGTGGCCGCTGATCGCTGGTGCGGTGGTGGCCGCCGTCCTGGCGCTGGCACTGCCGGAGAATCCGCTGAACCACATGCTTTTCGGAGTGGTCTTCTTCACCCTCGTGCTGACCGTCCTGGCCAACGACAACTTCGTGGCGCGGGCGTTCTCCTGGCGTCCGCTGGTCGCGGTCGGGGTCATGTCCTATTCGCTGTACCTAGTGCACCAGCCGATCATCGAAGCTATGGGCCGCATGCTCGGTGACGAGCGCGGGACCGATCCGCGTCTGGTGTTCCTGGCCATGCTCGCGATCCTGCCCCTGCTGATGCTCGCCGCATTCGCGCTGTTCGCCACGGTGGAGAAGCGCGGGATGACCGCTGCCGGGACGCCGGCCGGGGATCTGCTCTTCCCGCATCGGCGCGAGACCGCTGCCGCGGCCCCACCGCAGCAGGCCGCTGCCTCGACGCATGACCCGCTACCCGCCGCGACGCCGCGGGCCGCCCACCTGGACGACGCGAGGATCTCGCCGCCCGTGACCACTGACGAGGACCGCGCGTGAGTGCCGACATGACCCATCTGGACGCGGAGCAGGCCGAGGCGGAGCACCGTGGCCCGGAGCTGCCCGCTCACGCCGGCCCCGGTAGGAGCCTGGGCCGGAATCTGGTGAGCCTGGCTACCAGTCAGCTGATCACCTGGGTGCTGGCCCTCCTCTGGACGTTCGTGGTGCCGCGCCTGCTCGGGCCCAACGACATGGGTCAGCTGGTCATCGCTACGTCGGTGACATCCCTGGTCGCGGTGCTGTTCGGAGTCCTGACGCGCGAGTTCCTGGTCCGCGAGCTGGTCCGCCGGCCGGAGAGCGCCCGGTCGGTCATCAGCACCGCACTGCTTACCCGGGTAGCGGTGATCCCCGTCCTGTTTGTCGTGGCGGCCCTGTACGGGCAGCTCGCGGATCTCAGCGGCCAGGGCATGACGGTCATGTACCTGACCGCGCTGGCGATGTCGTTCACGGTGCTGATCGACCCGGCCATCGCCACGTTCCAGGCCACGGAGCGGATGCAGTACATCGCTTACACCGACGTGGCGAACAAGTCGCTGACCACGCTCGGTGGCGTCCTGCTCGCGTTGGGCGGCTTCGGTGTGGTGATGATCGCAGGGCTCAGCTCGGTGGTCGCTCTGCTGGCGCTGGTCCTGGCGTTGGTCTGGGCACACCGCCTGATCCGGCTGGGGGCTCGGCCCGCTCCGGCGCTGCCCATCCTGCGTCGAGGCGCGCCCTACTGGTTCGTCGCCGTCTTCTACGTCGGCTACTTGTGGGCAGATGGCTTCCTCCTGGGCGTTCTGGCGCCGCCGGAGGTGGTCGGCTGGTACGGGGCAGCCAGCAGGCTGTTCACCACGATGATGTTCATCGCCACGATCATCGCGACGGCCTCGCTGCCGCGGATGATCGCGGCGCACGCGAAGGGCGACGACGCCATGATCGCCGCTGGCCGCCCCTCCTTCGAGTGGGTCGTCATGCTCGGTCTGCCGATCGGCATCGGTCTGGCAAGCGTCTCCGGCAGCCTGGTGCCACTGCTGTACGGCGACGAGTACCTCCAGGCGGTTGTCCCGCTCGCTCTGCTCGGCCTGGGCATCCCGCTGATGTACATGAACATCATCGTCGGTCAGATGTTCATCGCGTCGGGCCGGCCGCAGATGATCGGCTGGATGCTCGCGGCCGCAACTGTGGTCAACATCGGGCTGAACCTCACGCTCATCCCGGCGTCGCAGAGCGCCTGGGGCAACGGCGCGATCGGCGCGGCTGCTGCCCTGCTGATGACCGAGGTCGTCCAGGCCGGGATCGGCGTGGCCCTGCTCGGGCGCAGGCTGCTCACCGGTGCCACGATCCGGCGGCTCGCCGCCACTCTGATGGCGTCCGGGGGGATGGCAGCAGCGGTGTGGCTCGTCCACAGCCAACCCCTCATCGTCCAGGTCCTGCTCGGCGCGGTGGTCTTCGTCGTGCTGTTCCTCGTCCTGCGGGTGCCAACGGCAGACGAGGTGGTCCAGGCCCGCCGCATCGGTCGACGCATTCTCGCGAAAGCGCGCCCGAGTACTCAGAAGGAGAACGCATGAGCACCACTCCAGCGCTGCGGATCCTCGTGGTCTCGCCGGTCTTCCCCTTCCCGGCGAGTTGGGGATTCGTCAAGCGCGTCCACCACCTGACCGACGCCCTGGCTGCCCGACACGACGTCACGATGCTGACCTACGTCGGACCAGACGACAGCGCCGCCGACCAGAAGCGCTACCGGCTGGGGCCGCTGACGGTCGTGACGGTGCCGAGCCCCAAGGTTGAGGGGCTGCGCAAACGGCTGCGGCAGGCAACCTCGCTGGTGTCGCGCACGCCGTTTCACGCCGGGAGTCTGCGTACTGCCGCTCTGCAGGAGGCCTTGGACAATCTGCTGGCCAGCGGGTCGTTCGACGTCGTTGTGCTCGAGTCCAGCCAGTTGGGCTGGCTGCGCGTGGAGGGCGCCCCCGTGGTCGTGGACGAGCACAACATCGAGTCCGAGCTCCTGGGGCGGATGGCCGCGACCGAGTCCAGTCGGCTGCGCCGGGGCTTCAACCACTGGGAGCACGTCCGCTACCGCACCTTCGAGGACAGCGTCTGGTCGGCGTTGGATGGATGCGCCACGACCTCGGAGCGGGACGCCCAGGCTGTGCGCGAGCGCTGCCCAGGACTCGCAGTGACGGTGGTGCCCAACGGCGTGGACCCCGGTGAGTTCGCACCCACCGGCACGCCAGTGACCCCGGACAGTGTCGTCTTCACCGGCCTGCTGCGGTATCGGCCCAACGTCGATGGAATCGTGTGGTTCCTCGATGAGGTCTGGCCGGCGGTGCAGGCCCAGCGGCCGTCCGCCCAGCTGACCATCGTCGGTGATGGCCCTGAGGAACTGCTGGCGACCCTGCGTCGTCCGGGAGTCACCGTCACCGGGTGGGTCACCGACGTCAAGCCGTACCTGGACGCCGCCGCCGTCGCGGTGGTACCCCTGCGGATGGGCGGCGGCACCCGACTGAAGGTCGTGGAGGCCATGTCGATGGGCAAGGCGATCGTGTCGACCTCGCTGGGGTCCGAGGGCCTGGATGTCACGTCGGGCAAGCATCTCGAGCTTGTCGACGATCCGGACTCGTTCGCCGATGCCGTCGTGTCGCTGCTCGGCGACGCCGAGCGAGGCCGGAGCCTCGGTGTGGACGCACGGGCGCTGGTCGAGGAGCGCTACTCCTGGACCCGCTCCACCCGGACTCTCGAGGGCCTGCTCGTGCAGGTCGCCGCACCCGGACCGGCTGTCAGCGACACCGACGGGTCTGTGGAGCGGCGTCGATGAGGCGGTCGAGCACAGCCTCGGCTCTGGTGCTTGCCGGCGGCCTGGTCGCCGCAGCACCAGCCATCTATCTGGCCGCCCTCTCGCTGGCCGCCTCGCGACGAGCAGCGCCCACCGAGATGGCCGAGCCCACGCTGCGGCTGGCGGTGCTGGTCCCGGCGCACGACGAGGAGCTGCTCATCGGCAGGTGCGTCGACTCGCTGTTGGCGCAGGACTACCCCGAGCAGCTCCGGCGGGTCGTCGTGATTGCTGACAACTGCACGGATTCCACCGCGCAGGTCGCACGCTCCCGAGGCGCGGACGCCCTGGAGCGCACCGATCCGGTGAACCGAGGCAAGGGCCATGCGCTGAACTGGGCGATGTCCGAGCTGGCCGCTTCGGATCCGGGCATCGACGCCTTTGTCGTGGTCGATGCGGACTCAGTGACCGAGCGAGGCCTGCTGCGTGCCCTCGCCCTGGCAGCGCAATGCGGTGCGCAGGCGGTACAGGCGGACTACGAGGCGCTGGTGGAGGGTGACGACGACCGAGCGCACCTGCGTGCCGCCGCGTTCCTGCTCTTCCACCGCGCTCGCTTCTCCGGCAAGGCGCGCCTTGGGCTCCCCTGCTCGCTCGTGGGCAACGGGATGCTGTTCACCCGTGAGCTCATCGAGACGCACCCGTGGGCCGCCTACTCCGAGGTGGAGGATCTCGAGTACACGCTGCAGCTGCGCCAGGCGGGCATCGGTCCCGTGTTCGCGGGTGACGGGCGGCTGGCCGCCCCGGTGGCCTCGTCCGGAGTCGCGGCGGACGTCCAGCGCAGCCGATGGGAGGGTGGCCGCGCAGTCCTCACTCGCCGACATCTGCCCGCGCTCGTCGGCTCGGTCGTGTCCGGCCGGCGTCCTGACCTCTGGGACGCGGCGGCCGATCTTGCTGTCCCACCCCTCGGAGTGCTGGCGGTCGGCGTGCTGGCGGGCACGGCGGGTGCCCTGGCCGGTGGCGCCCTCGGGGTCACGTCGCCTCGGGCGGCCGCGCCCTGGGTCGTGGCAACCGTGGCTCTGCCGGTGCACGTCCTGGTCGGGCTGCAGGCAGCCGACGCGCCTCCGGCCACGGTCGCGGCGCTTCGGTCTGCGCCGGCTCTCGTGGCCTCCGAGGCCAGAACCCGGCTGCGACTCGTGGGCAGGGGCCGCAGCGACGAATGGGTACGCACGCCACGGTCGAAGGCCCAGGCGCAGCCCACAGGGCCGAGACCATCGGACGAACGGGCGACGGGCAGCTGAGGGCGGCTGTCCATGAGCGGTCGGGGTGTGCGCAGGATGTGCGCGTTCGGTGCAGTCGCCGCGCTCCTGCTTGCCGGCTGCACGCTCGCCTCGGACCGCGCGCACGAGGGCTCGGCGTCGGCTCCGACCGTGCCCGCAGGAGCTGAGTGGGTGACGGGTCTGGCTGTCTCGGTGAACGGGCCGGTCCCGGTGATCGTCGTCGACCAGTTCGGCTACCGCCCGGACGACGCCAAGGTGGCGGTTCTTCGACGTCCGGTCACCGGGTACGACGCGGGCGGCAGCTTCACCCCGTCGGCGCGGGTCGAGCTGGTGGACGCCGGATCCAATGCCGTCGTCGCGTCCGGCCCGGCTGTGACCTGGCACGACGGCGGCGTCGATCCAGTCTCGGGGGATCGGGCCTGGTGGTTCGACTTCAGCGCTGTGGACAAGCCAGGCACGTACTTCGTCCGAGACGCAGGCTCCGGCCTGCGCTCTGCGAGCTTCGGTATCGGCGGGGATGTCTACGAGCCGGTGCTTCGAGCCGCTCTGCGCACCTTCTTCTACCAACGGGCTGGTCAGGCCAAGGACGAGGACCACGCCGATGCGGCCTGGGTCGACGGCGCCAGCCACCTCGGGGTCGGACAGGATCCCCAGGCGCGGTCTTGGCTGGCCAAGGACGACGCATCGACAGAGCGCGACCTGCGCGGGGGCTGGTACGACGCAGGCGACTACACGAAGTACACGGCGTGGCACGCTGGATACGTCCTGGCCCTGCTCCAGATCTACACCGAGCATCCCACGCTGGTCGGCGACGATCTGGGCATCCCGGAGTCGGGCAACGGCGTCTCGGACCTGCTCGACGAGGCCGTCTCGGGGCTGGACTGGCTGCTCCGCGCGCAGTTGCCGGACGGCTCGGTCCTCAGCATTGAGCATCTGGATCAGGCCAGTCCGCCCTCGGCCGCTCAAGGTCGCAGCTACTACGGTCCGGCGACCACGCATGCCAGCGCTCGTGCGGCGACGGCGATGGCGTTCGCCGCCACGGTCCTCGCGGACGAGACGAGGCCGGACCTGGCGTCGCGCTCGGACGAGCTCGTCCGTCGCGCTCGGGCTGCGTGGGAATGGTCGACGCAGCATCCCGACGTCACCTTCTTCAACAACGACGAGACCCTCCAGCCAGGGTCGGATGGTCTCGGCGGCGGTCAGCAGGAGACCGATGACGAGGGCAGGGCCGCCTCCCGGCTCGAGGCTGCCGTGGCCCTCTATGCGGCGACCGGTGACGTCGACCTGCGCCGGTACGTGATTGCCCATCTCGATACGTATCTGCCCGCTGGCTCCTCGTCGCAATGGAACGTAGACCGCCAGGAGACCCTGCTCCGGTTCGCCGCGCTTCCTGGGGTACCCGCCGACGTGCGGCGGACGATCCGGGCGGACTTTCGGCGGGCGCTGACCGACGCCAGGGCATACCTGCCGGCGGTGAGCGGCCAGGAGGACCCGTACCGCTCCCATCTGGCGCAATACACCTGGGGGAGCAACCAGTCCAAGGCCCAGGTCGGGCGCCTGCTCACGCTGGCTGAGGTGTACGGATTCGATCACGCCCTGAGTCGTCGGGCGTCGGCCGCGGCCGAGGACTTCGTGCACTACCTGCACGGCGTGAACCCGCTGGGGCTGGTTTACCTGACGAACATGCAATCCGCCGGCGCCGAGTGGTCGGCCAGCACGCTATACCACACCTGGTTCGCCGACGGCACGACCTGGGACTCGGTGACCGCCTCGACCGCGGGTCCGGCTCCCGGGTTCGTCGTCGGCGGTCCGAACCCGTACTTCGCCCCCGACGGCTGCTGCGCCGACTCGCCGGCGTGCGCGGGGCACGACAAGGCGGCATGTGCCCAGTCCTGGAGTCCGCCCCGCGAGCAGCCGCCGGCGAAGTCCTACCGTCAGTTCAACGACGGCTGGCCGGTGAACTCGTGGGAGGTCACCGAGAACAGCAACGGCTATCAAGTCGCCTATCTCCGGCTCCTCGCAGCGTTCGCGTGAAGCCGCCCCATTCACCCCATTCCCAGATGGAGGGACCTCACATGAGCACGAGCACGCAACATCAGGCGGCATCTCTGCCCGGCGTGCGCAGCCGGCCGCATCACTGGACCGGAGTGTCTGGAATGCGCCAATTGCGGCGCGCGGAGATGGTCGGCCGCGAGGTCCAAGTGACCGGGCGGGTCCTGGTCCGAGGCAGGGGCGAGGTCGTCATCGGTGACGGAGTGATCCTCGACGCCGGGGAGGCGCCGATCGAGCTGCTCGCCGCCACCGGGGGCCGCCTCGAGCTTGAGGCCGGCGTCTACGTCGGGCCTGGCGCCTCTCTGGAGGCCGGGAAGGCAGTGACCGTGCGCGCGGGGGCGGTGGTTGGGCCCTACGCCAAGGTCCTGGACAACAACTGGCACGGTACGAGCGACCGCGGGGGCAGGCCGGAGTCCACCCCTGTCGTGATCGGGGTGGGGGCGCGAGTGGGTGCGCGCGCCACGATGGTGCCCGGCGCGACGCTCGGCGACGGATCCGTGCTCGCTGACGACTCGGTGCTCTCCGGGCGCGTCCCGGCGGGTGTGGTGGTGGCCGGGGTGCCCGCTCGGCTCGTCCGCAAGCTTGCAGACCGCGAGCAGCCGGAGCCGGCGGCGTGGCTGCCGGGCCCGGGCCGGATCCCGGTCGAGCCGTTCCGCCAAGTCTCGGATCGGCCGACCGTCGTCGACCGGGCGACCCTGCGCGCCCTCGGACTCTACGAGGACCTCGAACGACTGCCGATGCCCGCCGGTGGACACCCGATCCTGGCTCGCATCGAGCTGGCCGCGGCCCGGCTGAACGGCCGGCGTCGCTTGCGCTCTGCGCAGCAGTCCCGCCGGGCTGTGGTGCACGGTGGTTTGGAAGTGCGCAATGCGGGCAGGCTGCATCTGGGGGAGGGCTGTGGGTTCGCTGGTGGTCCCGTCGCCTCGTGCCTGGACGTCGGTTCCGGGGCGACCTTGAGCATCGGTGCGGACGCGGTGATCAACTACGGTGTGCTGATCCGCGCCAAGGAGTCCATCCGGATCGGTCGGAGGCTCCTCATGGGCTCGCGCAGCCTCATCCTTGACACCCTCGACGGGGTGACCGCGCCGGTCATCGTCGGTGACGATGTGTGGCTCGCACACGGCGTCACAGTGCTGCCGGGAGTGACCATCGGGGATGGCGCGGCGGTCTCGGCGGGGACGGTCGTGGACCGGGACGTGCCGGCCGGCTCGCTGGCCGTCGGCTCACCGCCGAAGTTCCGCCCTCTGCCCGCTGTCCGCAAGTAGGCGTCACGCGACAGCAGCACCTGACGGGTCTGTCATGCAGAGTGATCCAGTGGCTCTCGCGGCGCGCTTCCTCGGCGTCGGGCTGAATGCCGAGATCATCCACACAGACGAATGCCGGGGCTCCAGAAGCCGGAAGCGGTGATGCCGGGATCTCGGCACCACCGCTTCGAGCTGATTGCGCTTGACGACTCAGCTTACGTGAGCGACCAGGGCTAGGAACTTGGCCGCGGCGACCTGCGAGCCCGTGGCGTTGAGGTGTCCAGGGTCGGCGGCATATTCCGGCGCCAGGGCGTAGTAGGTCGACCCCTGGTACTCGCCGGACACCCGGGAGCCGTCCGGGGCGGTGGACTCGATCGCGGCCAGGTCGAACAGCCGGCCGGTGTGACCGTAGGTGTCTCGAACCAGCTGGTTGTACCGCTCCCGGACCACGTTGTCGGCGGCCACCGGGTCGGGCCGGCCGAGAAGCCCCTTGACGCTGGCCTTCCAGCCGGAGGCCTCAGTGGTCAGGGGCGTGGTGATGTAGAGGAACGTGACGTCTGGGAAGTCCTGTTCGAGTGCCGCCATGGTCTTCTGGTACTGGCTGAAGAGGGCCTCGACATCGGTGGAGTCAGTGAAGTCGACGTAGCACAGCTTCATGGCCGCGATGCCTACGTTCTCGGCCAGCCCGCTGCGAAGCTTCGAGTCGAAGTCGGCGATCTTGTCGAGCGGCTTCGTGTTCTCGCCGATGTAGGCATGGGCCAGGACACCACCGGACGCTGTGCCGACGGCTGTCGGATCCGACGTGATCGCAGGTGCCGTCATGCCCTCGGCGGCGTAGACGGCCGCGACCCCGTCGAGCAGGTTGGCGCCGACTGACTGGTGGCCGAAGAACACCCGGGCGCCTGCGGCGGTGCGCAGCTGCTCCGGCGAGACCGACTCGGTGGGGGCGACGGACACTGACTCTTCTCCCTTCGGTCCGAGCAGCCAGGCCATGGCCACTCCGAGCAGGGCGACGACGCCGAGCAGCCCGGCGACGCGTGCCCCCGTTCGTCTGTTGGTTCGAGACCCGATGGTCTCGGTTCGCGATGTGGTCACGGCCCGCCCTTCCCGGCGAATCGAGTGGTTCTCAGTGATGGATCTCCGGGACCTCAGCGGCCAACCGCGGTCCCATGTGCAGGTACTCGGTCGTGCGCCGCTTCTGCAGGATGTCGCGGTACACCCGCTGCACCTGCTCGACGGTCAGGTCGGTGGCCTCGGCCACGGCCTGAACCGGCACGTCGTTGTTCAGGCCGTAGAGGCACAGATCCATCCGCTGGTAGGGCAGCGAGAAGTAGAACTCGTCCTGGCCCTGCGGCAGCGAGTAGGTGTCGGTGGTCGACGGCCTGGCGCTGACCCCCTTCGGCACGCCGAGGAAGTCGGCCATCGCGTAGACCTGCGTCTTGTACAGGTGCGCGATCGGCTTGATGTCGGCAGAGCCGTCGCCGAGCTTGACGAAGAACCCCTGGTCGTACTCCAGCCGGTTCGGGGTACCGGTGGTCACGAAGTTCAGCCGGTCGGCGTGGTAGTACTCCAGCGCCTTGCGGGTGCGCTGCTTGAAGTTCGTCGCCGCCACGATCCCCAGGTATGCCTGGGTGGTCAGTCGATGCCGCGTGATGGTGCCGTCGGGCGCCTGGACCACGATCGAGTACAGCCGCAGGGCATCGGTGTCGACGACGCTGGGCAGCACGATCTTGGACAGGTAGCCCGGTCCGTACTCGGGGACGACGGTGCGGATGGCGTCGTCGCGCCGCTGGTAGCAGCCGTACGCGTCCAGGATCCCGGAGAGCTCCTCGAGAACCGAGTCGAACCCGAACGCGGTCGAGACCGACGTGCTCAGGTCCAGGGTGTCCGAGGCGCTGTCGCGCTCGGGCATGTGCAGGCCGAAGACGCGCTGCGGGCCCAAGGCCCGCACACACAGGCCGGCGACGACGCTCGAGTCGATCCCTCCGGACAGTGCGACGACCGCTCCCTTGCGGCGGGCGCGAGTGACGTAGTCGGTGATCTGCGCGCAGATCCGGTCGGCCTCGGCCTCGAGGTCGAGCTCGAGGGTCGCCGGGCCAAAGGCGGTGGTGGACAGGGCGGTCATGCAGGGCTCCGTTCGTGGGTGCGTGCGCGCAGGTCGTGCACGATCATGGGCTGAGGGGCGGGGATCGCGGGTCCGGCGCCGTCGCCGCTGACCAGCTGGTGGTGCATCAGCTGGGTCGAGACGACCGCCAGGACCCGCATGTTGTCGGTGTTGCTCATCCGGGAGCCGCCCGTGCGCGCGCACTTGGCGAACAGGCCGGCCACCCGCTCTGGGTGGAAGATGCCTGCCTCGCGCAGCGCCTGCGGGTCGGCGATCAGATCCCACCACTGCGGCGGGGTGGGGCCGGCGAAGAAGCTGGCAGCGTCGGGTGCCCGGTAGGGCTGCTTGGGCCGGGTCAGGATCTCCTCGGGCACGAGGTCGGCGAAGGCCCGCTTGAGGATGTGCTTCTCGTCCAGGCCCAAGAGCTTGTGCGCCGCCGGCAGCGTCGAGGCCAACTCGACGACGTCGCGGTCCAGGAACGGGAAGCGTCCCTCGACCGAGTTGCCCATGAGCATCCGGTCACCCTGCGGCGCGAGGATGTAGCCGGCCAGCAGGGTGGTCATCTCCAGCCATTGAGCGCGGCTCAGTGGATCCCAGTCCTTCGACCCGGTGGGCATCGCCTCGATCAGCTCCTGCCCGTCCAGGCCGGTCAGGCCCGCCTGCAGTTCCGGGGAGAGCAGGGCGCGCAGGGTGGACGTCGAATCCCAGCGCGGTCGATGCGAGAGTGCAGGGTCCTCGGCGTCGAGGTTGCGTCCGAAGAACTCGCGCGCGAAGGCGGGTGCCGCCCCCGGAGACCTCGCCATCCAGGGGTAGAGCAGCTCCGCAGCCCGGGCTCGCTTGGCCGATCCCGGATCGCGTGCCCAGAACCGTCGCACCGCGGCCTCGCGGAAGATGTCGTAGCCAGCCAGGACCTCGTCTGCACCCTCACCGGTGACCACGACCTTGTAGCCGCTGTCGCGGACCAGCCGGGAGAGCAGGAACAGCGGCGCCGGGGCGGCGCGCAGCAGCGGGGTCTCGGCGTGCCAGATGACCTCGGGGAACACCTCGGCGATGTCCGCCGGAGAGACCACGATGTCGTGGTGCTCGGTGCCCAGCTTCTGGACCATCTGCCGCTGGTATCCGCCTTCGTCGAACTCCTTGTCGTCGAAGCGCAGGGAGAAGGTGTGCACCGGGGTGTCTGTGTAGCGGGCGATGACCGAGGCGGTGATCGAGGAGTCGATCCCGCCGGACAGGTAGGCGCCCACCGGGACGTCGCTGCGCAGGAAGCGCAGCCGGGTGGCCTCGATGAGGCGCTCGCGCAAGGCCTCGGCGTTGGTGCCCAGATCGGTGCTCGGCTCCTGCCCGCGGGCGGGGAAGTCGATCGTCCAGTAGGGAACGGAGCGCAGCCCGTCGGCGTCGAAGGTGGCGACATGGCCGGGTGGGAGCTGGTGGATCCCTTCCATGACGGTCCGCGGCGCCACGCAGGACCAGTAGGTCATGGTCTGCTCCAGGCCCACCGGGTCCCAGCGTCGAGGCACTGCCGGATCGGCCAGGAGCGCCTTGATCTCCGAGGCGAACAACAGACGCGAACCGGAGGTCGTGTAGTACAGGGGACGCACGCCGAGTCGGTCGCGGGACAGCACGAGCCGGCGGGTCCGGCGGTCCCAGAGCCCGATCGCCCACTGGCCGTTGAACCGGCTGAAGCAGTCCTCGCCCCACTGCTCCCAGGCGTGGACGATCACTTCGGTGTCGCTGGACGTGGTGAAGGTGTGGCCCAGCCTGCGCAGCTGCTCGCCGAGCTCGACGTAGTTGAAGATCTCGCCGTTGAACGTGATCCAGAGCGAGCCGTCCTCGTTGCACAGGGGCTGCGCTCCGCCGGCCTGGTCGATGATCGCCAGCCGGGTGTGCCCAAGGACCGCGCGGTCGTCGACCAGCATTCCGCTCCCGTCGGGGCCGCGGTGGTGCAGCCGACCGAGCATCGCTTCTACCAAGCCGGGGTCCGGCGCCTGTGACAGGTCGACGATCCCGCAGATGCCGCACATCAGTGCGTCGCCCCCGTCCCTCGCACCGCCGCCTCGATGCTGGCCGCGTCGGCCAGCACTCGCGGGTCGAGCTGGTCGTCTGACAGAACCGATCCGGTCAGCTCCTCGACCAGAATGGCCGTGCGCAGCGCGCCCAGCTCGGGGTCGTCGTCCTGGCCGACCCAGTGGCGCAGGTCGGCCAGGAGGCCACCGACCTGCTCGGCAATGCGGCTCGTCCCACCCTGGTCGACCGACTCCTGCGTGCCGCCCGGCGGGACCGACTCCAGCACCACGCTGGCCACGGCGTTGTCGTCGCTGTGCGATAGCGAGACGTGCCAGACGACCGAGGCCGGCACCCGGTCGGCGAGCTCGCCGTGCAGGCGGATCCCGGGGACGCCGCGGTCGAGCACCACCTCGATGTCACGCCAGGGAACCGGTCGCTCCAGGTCCAGCCGCAGCGCCTTGGCCACAGCCTCCTTGGCCGCGAGCCGGGCCGCGAGGTGGCGGGCTGGGTGTGCCTTCCCCAGGCAGTACGCCGCCTCCGTCTCGGTGAACCAGCGCCGTACGAATCCCTGCCCCCGCGCCCCCACGAGGTCGGTCAGGCGGTGCACCGCGACGATGTCGGTCCCGATTCCGAGGATCATCGCGCCGCCACCAGCCGGGAGCGCAGGTCGGCCTTGACCACCTTGCCGTTGGCGTTCAGCGGCATGTGCCCGATCAGGTGCACCTGCTCGGGCACCATGTGCTTGGCCAGCTGGGAGCGCAGCTGCTCCAGCAGACTCGTCTCGGAGACGATCGCGCCGTCGCGCACAGTGACGAACAGGGCGACAGCCTCTCCCGCCTTCGGGTCGGGGACCCCCACCGCTGCTGCGCCCACCACGTCGGGGTGTGTCAGAGCCGCGGCCTCGACCTCCTGACTGGAGACCCGGTAGCCCCAGGTCTTGATGAAGTCGGCCTTGCGGTCGAGCACGTAGATGAAGCCCTCGTCGTCGACGGTGGCCAGGTCGCCGGTGTGCAGCGCCCCGTCCACGAACCGCTCGGCGGTGGCCTGCGGGTCGTTCAGGTAGCCGGGGCTGATGTTCGCCCCCCGGGCGACCACCTCGCCGACATCGCCGGGCATGACCGGACTCCCGTCCTCGCCCCGAACCTGCAGCGTGACCCCCGGGATACCGCGACCGATGGAGCCAAGCTTGTCGTCCAGGCGCTCTGGCGGCAGATGGCTCAGCCGTGCTGTGGCCTCGGTCTGGCCGTACATGACGAAGAGGCGGGCACCCGGCTGGGCGGCTCGCAGCCGCTCGAGCTGGGTTCGTGCCATGCCTCCACCGGCCTGCTGGATGAGGCGCAGGGAGGGGAGGATCTGGCTGGTGAAGGTGCTGGCCTGCATGAGCAGCGAGAACGAGGAGGGCACCCCCGCCAGGCCGGTGCACTCCAGCCGCTCGATCATCTCCACCGCGGTCTGCGGGAACGTGAACGTATTGCAGATCGCCAGGCTTGCGCCTGCCCGGAGATGCGTGTGCAGCAGGGAGGCGCCGTAGCAGTAGCTGAACGGGAGAACGACGAGCATGCGGTCGTCTGAATGCAGGCCGAGGAACTCGATGATCGAGTCGGTGTTGGCGTTGATGTTGCGGTGCGTGACGCGCACCGCACGCGGTCGCGAGGTGGTGCCCGAGGTGAACATCAGGGAGGCGTCGCTGTCGGGGTCGAGGGGGAGCTCCGGCCAGCAGCCGGTCCGGTCGTGGCGGATCGCCTCCTCGGTGACCGTCGGCGGCACGGCCGGCAGCGAGCGGGCCAGCCCACGCACGGCGCGGCGATCCCCGACGAACGCCTGCACCGAGGCGAACGAGGCGTTGCGAGCGACCTCCGCCGGGGTGAGCGCCGGTGCGAACGGCACAGCAACCAAGCCCAGCTTCATGATGGCCAGGTAGCCGGCCACCCAGAACGAGCTGTTCGGCCCGACCAGGCCGACGCGGGCCCCGGGCGGCAGCTCCAGGCCCAGCAGCTCCTCGGCTACGCAGGCCGCGGCGTGACGCAGCTGTCCGTAACTGGTCTGCCCGGTGGCATCGATGATCGCGCAGGCGTCGTCGGGCCCCCAGAGCATGAGGTCGGCAGTGCTTGCGGTGTCCATCGATCTCCTGGCCCAGGATCGCGAGCCGGTTCGGGCCGGCCGGCGGCGCAACATTCCCTGAGAGCCTAACTGCGTTCTGGAGGCCTGCTGGCCGGGTTCCTGTCCCTCCTCCGGGGGACAAATCGGAGACCTCTCTCGGTGCTTTGTGAGCACGCCTGGATCGGTCTGGGGCCTCCATTTCCGGTGATAGCCTGCGCGACGCTTGACGGGGGATTCACGAAGGAGAAGACATGGCAATCGACGCCGCATCGGAGATCAAGGACGCGATCGCGCAGTTCGTGGTCGACAACTTCCTGTTCGGCGACCAGGGCGGTCTGCCGGGCAGTGCCGACTCGCTCATGGGTACCGGGGTCGTCGACTCCACGGGCATCCTCGAGCTGATCGAGTTCCTCGAGGAGCGCTTCGGGATCACCGTCGCCGATGACGAGACGACGCCGGCGAACCTGGACTCGCTGGACCGGCTCACTGCTTTCGTGGTGGCCAAGACCGCCATCTAGCCGAAGCGCTGATCCATTCGATCGGTGTGGGCGGTTGGCGGTCTGCTCCACCGCTGCACCGCACGGGGGCCCTCATCGAGCCTCCGATCCCCACTGT
>CAYQMN010000002.1:126617-259524 GCA_964418695.1 uncultured Bifidobacteriaceae bacterium
CATCGCAGGCCTCCTCGAGGCGACCGTGTCATCGCAGGCCTCCTCGAGGCGACCGTGTCATCGCAGGCCTCCTCGAGGCGACCGCACCACGACGGTGGGCAAACCCGGGGGGAAGGTCTGGGTGGCGCTGGGCGCCACGACCTCGATGGCCCCTGGCCCTACGCCGACGCCCGCTGCCGGGCGTGCCGTGGTGGCCCTCGATCGCCCGCGTTGAGCACCTCTCGATCCTCACGCCTCTCGCATGCGAGACCCGCAGCGCAACGAAACGGCCGGCACGGCGCAGTCTCGTTGAACCGTGGTGCCCCGGCGTCCACGCCCGAGCGAACGCACGATGTGCGCCGGCCTGGAAGGCATCCCTCGGCCCTTCATGTCCCCCGAAGTGTCCCCCCGAAGAGCCCATACCAGCGGCTATCTGCGCGCTTATGCTCGGGGCGATTCCGACTGGGGAGACCATGAGCCGTTCAACCGATTGCCGCGTGGAGATCCACGGCGTCCGCTTCGATGATGTGGATCACGCCGCGGTGGTCGCGCAGATCGTCACCGACCTGGCTGAGGGCCGCGGCGGCTGGGTGGTGACCCCGAACATCGACTTCCTCCGTCGGGTCAGCACCGATCCCGAGCTCGCGCTCCTCATCGACCGGGCCACCATCTCCATCCTGGATGGAGCACCCGTCCAGTGGGCCGGCCGCATCGCGGGGCGACCGGCGGTGCAGCGCACCCCGGGCTCATCGCTGGCCGTGCCCTTGGCCGAGGCTGCTCATGCTCGGGGGATTCCGGTGCTGCTGCTGGGCGGTCGCCCGGGGGCCGGGGAAGAGGCGGCGGCGCGACTACGAGCCGCCTACCCCGATCTCGACGTGCAGCACTGCTGCCCCCCGATGGGCTTCGAGAACGACCCCGACGAGTGGGCCCGCGTCGTGGCAGCCGTGCGCGGCGTCGAGGGCGGCATCGTCCTGGTCGGCCTTGGCTTCCCCAAGCAGGAGCGGCTCAGCCTGGAGATGTCCACCCACTTCCCCAACACCTGGTTCCTGGGATTGGGGGGGACCATCGACTTCCTCGGGGGATGCACTCGTCGAGCCCCGCGATGGGTCCAGGAAGTCGGCTTCGAGTGGGTGTTCCGGCTGGCAGTGGAGCCTCGGCGTCTGGCACGTCGATACCTGGTCGAGGGGCTTCCGTTCGCCGCCCGGCTGATGGCCTGGGCAGTGCACGAGCGCATGGCCGCCCGCCGGCGCCTCTCGGTCACTGCCGCCGCGACCCCGGCGCCGGTCCTGACCGGGCCTCCCACGCACATCGATCTGAGTCGCCGGGTGGTCGAGGTGGCTGCCGGCGACGATGCGGTCGTCGAGTTCACGGTCACCGAGTACCTCGCCGAGCTGGGGTCGACGGCCGAGCCCGTCGACCAGGTCATCGATCTTCGGGAGCCGGCAGACGACGTCATCGACCTGAGCGATGGCGCCCGCGCCAGCACTTCCCCGGCCCCAGGTCTGCGCCTGCCGCGTCGCGTCCCCCGCGAAGCAGCCCCCGCCTGGCGCGATGCCCGCCAGGACAGCAACGTCCAACTAGCGCCAGTTCCCTCGTGGGCAGGCCCGTTTCTCGACCCGAACCAAACGAGGTGAGTAGACCGTCATGGTGACCATCGATCTGCGCGACTCGTCCGGGACCACGTCGCGAGGCAGTCGCCTTCTGGGCTCCAGCTTGCCCTCCTGGTCGACTGCGCCGAGTGATCTCATCCGTCGGCGCGTGATTGTCGCCGACCTGCTCATGGGAAGCTCCGCGCTCGTGGCCGGCACCATGCTCGTGGACTACACCTACCTGGGCTGGGGCCTGGCGGTGCCCTTCGCGTGGCCGATTGCGCTGGCGGCGGCCGGGGCCTACGACCGCAATCGGCTCGCGGCTCAGTCCGGGGCCGGTCCCGTGACCCTGCTGGTCGCGGCTGCGGCGCTCATCGTGGGCGTGTGCATGGTCGGCCTCGTGGTCCCCAACCTCGACGTGCGTCAGTCCGGGCGGCTGACTCTGCTGCTGCTCGGATTCACCATGCTCGGCCGGTGGATGGTCTCCCGCTGGGTCTTGCGGCGCCGGCGCGCCGGCGAGCTGCTCCTGCCGGTCCTGGCCCGGGGGCGCGCGGAGGACCTGATCTCCCTGACCCAGCGGCTGCGCCGCGATCCTTCGCCCACTCTCGAGGTGGTGGCGGTGCAGTGCACCGACGACGCGCCCCTGGACGCGGTGCCGGTCGCTGTGCGGGCGCCACGCTCGGCGGATCCGGTCGAGGTTGCGACCCGCAACGGTGTGGCCGGTCTGGTGATCGTGGGCCCGACCGATCTGCCGTCGTGTGAGCTGCGTCGCGTGATCTGGCGTGCGGAGCAGGCGGGCGTCTCGACTGTGATGCTTCCGATCGTAGAGCCGGTCGCCCCGCCGCGCGTCTCCACGATGCCGCAGGCCGGGATGCACTCGATGGTCTTCAGCGGGCCGAACCGGAGACTCTTCGGCCTCAAGAAGGTGCTGGACCGGGTGCTCGCGGCCTTCGGACTGGTGGTGTTCTCACCCTTCCTGATCGCGGCACTGGTTGCGATCCGGCTCGACTCGCCGGGTCCGATCCTGTTCCGTCAGACCAGGGTGGGTCAGGGCGGCGCTCAGTTCGTGATGCTCAAGTTCCGGACGATGTGCATCGACGCGGAGGCCAGGCTCGCGGAGCTGCAGGGGCTCAACCAGCATGCCGGGGGGACCCTGTTCAAGATCCAGAACGACCCGCGGATCACCCGTGTGGGCAAGTGGCTGCGCCGCTTCTCGATCGACGAGCTGCCCCAGCTGGTCAACGTGATGCGCGGCGAGATGTCGCTGGTAGGCCCGCGCCCACCGCTGCCCGACGAGGTCGCCAACTACCCGATCGACTCGATGCGCCGCTTCGAGGTCAGCCCTGGGCTGACCGGGCTGTGGCAGGTGAGCGGTCGCTCGAACCTCGATCCGGTGGAGTCCGCGCGCCTGGACACCCAGTACGTGGAGCACTGGTCGATGGCCCTGGATCTGCGCATCCTGGGCAAGACGGCCAAGGCAGTGATGGGCAGCGACGGCGCCTACTAGCCGCTGCTAGCCGCCCTCCTTCACGGGGATTCACTCGGCCAGGCGCGGTCGGAGGATGTCGGCAACCTCGTACATGCCGTATCGAGCGACGAGCATGCCGAGGATCTGCTCGGGCGCCTGAGGCGGGTTCTGGCGACGTGCGGACATGGCGACCAGTGCTCATCTGGGTGAGTAGATGGCGTCGTCGTTCTCCGCTGTCGGTGATGCCCTTGGCTTCGTGCAGCTTGGCGAGGGGGTCGCCGAGTTCGGCCAGGATGCCGGGGCCCCACAGGGGAGAAAGGGCTTCCTCTGTCGCAAGTTGGAGGAGAAGGTCGCGCTGGAGGTTCGGCACCAAGACGCAGGCATCGAGAACTGCGCGGGACACGAGAACGGGTCTTTCAGACCCCCGCCGACGAGTCAGGCGTTGCGTCGAGCCTCGGCCAGTGCCTCGGCGACCTCGTCGTCGGTGAAGTCCTCGAACTCAGCGGAGCTCTCGGTGATGAACGTGTTGCGACGAGCGCGAAGCTCTTCGCGGTAGGCAAGCACGTCGGCGAGACGAAGCTTGCGGCGAACTGCGCCGGGAACGTGAGCATGAAGCTCGCCGGCCTCGTGCACCCCGCCGTGCGTGTCGGTGCCAGCTGCCCGACGAGCGTGTGGTCACACTGTCGGCCATGGCAGAACGGCTGGCCGCCGCGGCGGCGCCCCCGCTTGTGGTCTCCCGCCCCGAACAGCCCCGCGGTCGCATGCGTCGAGTGCTGCGCCGGCTCCTCATGGCCGTGCTGGTGATCGTGCTGCTCGCCGCAGGAACCCTCTTCACCGCCCACTTCCTGTCCGTCCAGCGCTCCGCGACCCAGCTGCGCCCCACCGCCCTGATCCCGCCCGAGCTGCCGGCGCGGGTGCTGGTCGTGGTCGCCCATCCGGGCCAGGAGATCCTCATGGCCGGCACGCTGGCCGAGCTGGACCGGGCCGGTGCCCAGGTCGACCTGCTCAGTCTGACCAGGGGCGAGGATCAGCCGCCATCCCTGACGCAGGCCGCGACGCCCGAGCGGCTGGCCGGCGTGCGCGCCGACGAGCTGGCCGCGTCCGCCGACTCGCTGGGCGTCGACTCGGTGAGCGCCGCCGAGCTGGCCGACGGCTCGCTGGTCGCCGCCGATCCGGCCGCGGTCTCGGGGCCGATCCAGGCGGCGATCGCGGCGCAGAAGCCCTCGATCATCCTCACCGTCTCCGACCCGTCAGGCGCGGACTCCGACACCACGGCGGTCGCCGCCTACGTCCAGGCCGTCGCGGTCGCGCAGGACTCCGGGGTGGCCCGAGTCTGGACCGTCACGCGCGGGGATCGTGAGGCCGACTGGACCGCGCGGATGGCCGGGGTCCCCGAGCCGCCGGCGCACCTGGAGGCACAGGTCTCGGTCCGGATCCAGGACGTGGGGGCGGCCAAGCAGCAGGCCCTGCTCGCTCACGGATCACAGAGCCCGGATCTCGTCGCGGCCACCTACCCCTACGCCGATCAGCTCCCGGCCTGGGTGTCCTTCCGGTTCTGGGACCGCGAGTACTTCGCCCTCACCTCGGGCCAGCCGCTGGGCTGAACGCTCCGCGGCTCCCGTGAGGGGCGCGCGTGGGGCATTCGCGCCGGAGCGCTCGGCGCGTCCGCATTACAGGATTCTGACCCTCCCCGCACGGCGGGATACATTGACCCCCGTCTGAGGCGGCCCCATGGCCGCCTGCGCGGCTCTGCACCGTGCTGATGCAGAACGTGCCCCGAAGGCCCCTCGCCGGGGACCTGGGCGACCACGTGAGACGAGAGGACACTCATGAAGATCCGCGCACGCGGGCTGGCAGCGGGTGCGGTGGTCTCCGCCGCCGCGCTGCTCCTGGCCGCCTGTGGGTCCGACTCGGGATCGGACGACAACGGCGCCGCCGGCGCCTCGGGCGGCTCGTACTCGGTCGGCTTCGAGAAGCCGCAGGACATGATCCCCAGCAACTGCTACGACCTGTATTGCGCGAACATCCTGCAGAGCGCGTTCACGGGCCTGTACAACTTCAAGACCGAGGGCGACTCGATGAAGACCGAGCCGACCGGGCTGCTCAAGTCGGTCACCGCCAACGACGACAACACCGTCTACACCCTCGAGATCAACCCGGGCAACAAGTTCACCAACGGCGAGGAGGTCACCGCGCAGACCTTCGTCGACACCTGGAACTTCGCCGCCAACGGTGGCAACGGCCAGCAGCTGGGCTTCGTCTTCGGCATCTCGCAGCTCAACGTCAAGGGCTACGACGAGGTCTCGGACGCCAAGAGCACCAACGGCAAGATGTCCGGGCTCAAGGCCGTCAACCCGACCACCATCGAGATGACGCTGCTCGCGCCGCTGGGCAAGCCGCTGTTCGAGAACTACCTGGCCGGCCCGCAGATCCTGCCGATGCCCACCGTGGCCTTCACGGACATCGCGGCCTTCAACAAGCAGCCCATCGGCAACGGCCCCTACAAGTTCAAGGAGCCGTGGAGCCAGACCGACGCGAAGCTGGTCCGCAACGCCGACTACAACCTGACGGCGGGCAAGGCCGACGAGATCAACTTCCGGTTCTACACCGACACCAACGCCGAGTGGGCCGACCTGCAGGCCAACAACCTCGACGTGATCTACAACCTGCCGCAGCAGGCCCTGAGCACCGCGGCCTCCGTGCTGGGTGACCGGTTCATCAACCGGGTCGGCATGAGCTACTCGTTCGAGGCCTACCCGACGCAGATCAAGGCCTTCCAGAACCGCGACGTTCGCGTCGCCCTGGCCAAGGCCGTGGACTGGGCGCAGATCAGCGACAAGGTGTACTTCAACACCCGGACCGTGGCGAAGTCGTTCGCCCCGGCCTCGGTGCCCGGCGGTGGCCTGGACGTCTGCGGTGAGGACTGCACCTACGATCCGGCCGCAGCCAAGGCGCTGCTGGAGAAGGCCGGCGGCCTGCCCGGCAACAAGGTCCAGGTCGTGGGCCTGGCCAACAGCCCGAACCTCGGGCCGACGGCTCAGTGCAACATGATCCAGGAGAGCCTGGGTGTCGAGTGCACCGTCAAGATCTTCGAGACCTTCGGAGACCAGCTCGACGCGTTCATGAAGCTCAACGCCGACGACGAGGGCCTGCTGCTGGGCCTGGGCTGGGGCGCGGACAACCCGACGCTGGCCAACATGATCGCGCCGCTGTTCGCGACCGGCGGCGGCTCGAACTACATCGGATACTCCAACAAGGAGTTCGACGCCCTGATCGCCGAGGGCAACACCGCCAGCGACGAGGCCACGGCCATCGCGAAGTGGCAGGAGGCCGAGAAGATCCTGTACAAGGACTTCGCCGGCCACGCGACCCAGTGGCGCAATGTCACGGGCGGCTACTCGACCAACGTCTCCAACGTGGCGATCAACCCCAGCGGGTTCATCAACACCAACGAGATCACGGTCAACTCCGCGGGCTGATTAGCGGACAAACCGGGTGACCACGGTCCTATAGTCAGGTCACCTTCGGGGGGCGTCTCGAAAGGGGCGCCCCCCGGTTCCGTCCCAGAGGTGGGCCATCCGGCGAGCAGGTGTGACATGGATCAGATCCCAGCCAGGGGGTGCATATGGGCCGCTATGTGATCCGGCGACTGCTGCAGATGATCCCGGTGTTCTTCGGGGTCACGTTCATCATGTTCGCCCTGATGTTCGCGCTGGGCGACCCGCTGTCCAACCTCTCGGCGGGCAAGCAGCGCAACCCGGCCTACGAGGCCTATCTGACCGCGCAGTTCAACCTGGACGACCCGTTCTTCGTCCAGTACCTGAAGTACCTGCAGGGGATCTTCACCGGGGACCTCGGCTCGACGTTCGCCGGCAAGCCGGTCACCGAGCTGTTCATGGAGAAGTGGCCGGTCACCTTGCAGCTGGGCATGACCGCGTTCGTGATCGAGGCGATCCTGGGCATCACGATCGGCATCATCGTGGCCAAGCGCAAGGACGGGGTCCTCGACAAGCTCGCACTGGCCGGGACTCTGATCGTCATCTCGATCCCCGTGTTCGTCCTGGGCTTCGTCGTGCAGTACGTCTTCGGCGTCAAGCTCGGCTGGTTCCCGCCGGCCGGCATCGCCGACGGCTGGCCGATCAGCTACATCATGCCGGCGTTCGTGCTGGCCTCCCTGTCGATGGCCTACGTCCTGCGGCTGACTCGCGGCAAGCTGCTGGAGACCTACGGGTCGGACTTCCTGCGGACCGCACGCGCGAAGGGCCTCAACGAGCGGACGATCACCCGCAAGTACGCCCTGCGCACCTCGCTGATCCCGGTGGTGACGTTCCTCGGCGCCGACCTGGGCGCCCTGTTCGGCGGGGCCGTGGTCACCGAGGGCATCTTCAACCTGCCCGGCGTGGGTCAGCAGCTCTACGCGTCCATCAGGCTGCAGGAGACCTCGGTGGTGGTCGGCTTCGTGACCATCATCGTGCTGGTCTTCCTCATCATGAGCCTGCTCGTCGACGTCCTGTACGCCTTCCTTGACCCGAGGATCCGCTATGAGTGACGCACCGACCGGCACCGCCGTCGCCGAGCCCGCCGACGCGGCCGTCCCGGCCGACACCTCGGCCCCACGCACCCTGTGGCAGGACGCCTGGTACGACCTGCGGCGCAACGGGATGTTCTGGGTCTCCGCCGTGCTGCTGACGTTCGTGGCGCTCATGGTCTGCTTCCCCTTCCTGATGGCCAATCAGGACCGGACGTCCTCGCTCACGGGCGGCTGCTCGCTGACCAACTCGCTGCTGCCGCCGAGCGCGGAGAACTGGTTCGGCACCGACCAGCTGGGCTGCGACGTGTACTCGCTGACCATCTTCGGCGCCCGGCCGAGCGTGAGCGTCGGGGTCATCGCGGCGGTCGTGACGACCTTGATCGGCGCCACCATCGGCCTGCTCGCCGGCTTCTACGGCGGGAGGGTCGACGCGGTGCTCTCCCGCATCGTCGACGTCTTCTTCGGCCTGCCCCTGATCGTGGTCGGGATCGCCGCCCTGAGCGTGATCTCGCTACCGGGCATCTGGGGCGTCACGATGATCCTGTGCCTGCTGGGCTGGGTGGCGGTCGCGCGCCTGGTCCGGGCCCAGACCATCGAGGCCAAGGGCAACGACTACACGCTGGCGGCCCGCGCACTGGGTGCCAGCAACGCCCGCATCATGCTGCGTCACATCCTGCCCAACGCGATCGGGCCGGCGATCACGCTCTCGGTCATCGCGCTGGGCGGGTTCATCGCCGCGGAGGCCACGTTCTCGTTCCTGGGGCTGGGCATCCGGCCCCCGGCGTTCTCCTGGGGCACGATGATCAGCAACGCCCAGGCCGTGTTCTTCAGCGCCCCCTGGACGCTGCTGTTCCCCGCCATCTTCCTGAGCCTCACGGTGCTGGCCTTCATCCTGCTGGGTGAGGCGGTCAGCGAGGCGCTGGACCCGAAGCTGAGGAAGTGACATGGCCGATCGCCTCCTCGATGTCGAGGACCTCTTCGTCGAGTTCAGCACGCGCGACGGCCTGGCCCGCGCGGTCAACGGGGTGTCCTTCACCCTGGACGCGGGCCAGACGATCGCGATCCTGGGCGAGTCCGGCTCGGGGAAGTCGGTCACCGCTCAGGCGATCATGGGCATCCTGGACACGCCCCCCGCTCGCATCGCGGGCGGCTCGATCAAGCTGCGCGGGACCGAGCTGATCGGCCTGCCCGAGGCGGAGTACCGCAAGATCCGGGGCAAGCGGATCGCGATGATCTTCCAGGACGCGCTGTCCGCGCTGAACCCGGTCCTGACGGTCGGCGACCAGATCGCCGAGATGTACCGGACCCACCAAGGCATGGGCAAGAAGGAGTCGCGCGAGGCTGCGATCGAGGTCATGAAGCGGGTGAAGATCCCCGCGGCCGCCGACCGGGTGGGCGACTATCCGCACCAGTTCTCCGGCGGGATGCGCCAGCGCATCATGATCGCGATGATGATCGCCCTGAAGCCTGAGGTGCTCATCGCCGACGAGCCGACGACCGCGCTGGACGTCACGGTGCAGGCCCAGATCATGGATCTCCTGCAGGGCCTGCAGGAGGAGTCCAACGCCGGGCTCATCCTCATCACCCACGACCTGGGGGTCGTGGCCGACGTCGCCCAGCGCATCCTGGTCATGTACGCGGGCCGCACGATGGAGCGCGGCAGTGTCGAGGAGATCTACCGGCACACCGCCAACCCGTACACGTACGGCCTGCTGGAGTCGATCCCGAAGATCGACCAGAAGCTGGAGCGGCTGCCGGCCATCCCCGGCATCCCGCCGAGCCTGTACGCGGTGCCGTCCGGCTGTGCCTTCAACCCCCGGTGCCCGCGGGCGACCGACCAGTGCCGCCAGGACCCGCCGCCCGACCTGGTGGAGGTGGCGGTCAACCACACGAGTCGCTGCTGGTACGCCGAGGAGGTGATGGCTCATGGCATCAGGCTCTGAGCGCCAGCGCGTGATCGAGGTCCAGGACGTCGTCAAGTACTACCCGATCACCCGGGGCATCGTCTTGAAGAAGAAGATCGGCGACGTCAAGGCGGTCGACGGGGTCAACCTGTACGTGGAGAAGGGCGAGACCCTGGCCATCGTGGGGGAGAGCGGCTGCGGCAAGTCCACCACCGCCCGGCTCCTCATGGGCCTGGAGATGCCCGACCAGGGCTCCATCAAGATCAACGGCGACGAGCTGACGACGATGTCGGCCAAGCAGCTGCGGACCAAGCGCCGCGACATCCAGATCATCCTGCAGGACCCCTACACGTCGCTGAACCCGCGGATGACCGTCTCGTCGATCATCGGCGAGCCGTTCGACATCCACCCCGGCGCGCTGCCGGAGGGCAAGGACAAGAAGCAGGCCGTGGCCGACCTGATGGACCGGGTCGGGCTCAACCCGGAGTTCGTCAACCGGTACCCGCACCAGTTCTCCGGCGGCCAGCGCCAGCGCATCGGCGTGGCCCGGGCGCTGGCCCTGCGGCCCAGCATCATCATCGCCGACGAGCCGGTCTCCGCTCTGGACGTGTCGGTGCAGTCCCAGGTGATGAACCTGCTGTTCGACCTGCGCGACGACTTCGGGCTGTCCTACGTCTTCATCAGCCACGACCTGGCGGTCGTGCGCCAGATCGCCGACCGGCTGGCCGTCATGTACCTGGGCAAGGTCGTGGAGACCGGCCCGCAGGACGACCTGTACCGTGCGCCCGCGCACCCGTACACCAAGGCGCTGATGTCGGCGGTCCCGCTGCCGGACCCGGTGGCCCAGCGCGCGCGCACGCGCATCGAGCTCGAAGGCGACGTGCCCAGCCCGGCGAACCCGCCCTCCGGGTGCCGGTTCCGCACCCGCTGCTGGAAGGCCCAGGACATCTGCGCCGAGGTGGAGCCGCTGCTGGAGTCGCTGGGCGGCGGGCAGTACGCGGCCTGCCACTTCCCCGAGATGCCCGAGGAGGGCTGGGAGCACGGACGGGCCATCGGCGGCGAGGTCCTCCCCGAGACCGACGTGGTGGGCTCGGAGATCGAAGAGCCCTGAGGGCCCGCGCGGGCGCACCTCCCGCGCGTCGCTGCCCGGGGTCCGCCCGACCCTGCGACACCATGGTCGCGGCCTGCGCCCGCCTGAGGCGGGGCCAGGGGAGGTCGGCATGGCGGAGTCGCCCGGATCGGTCCTGCGCTGCCAGCGCCTGAGCGTCGCCAGCGGGTCGGGACGCTCGTGGCACCCCAGCCGGCGGTCCGTGCGTGCGGCCCCTGCGCTGGAGGATCTGGACCTGCACCTGCACCCCGGCCAGCGCACCTGGCTGGTCGGGGACCTCGATCCGGGCGTGGCCGCCCTCCTGGACGTCATCCGCGGCGAGCGGCCGGCCACGGGCAGCCTGCGGCTCGGAGGCACCGAGCTGGTGGGCGCCTCCCGGCGCACCCGCGCCCGCGCGCTGGCACGCGTGGAGGTCTGGCAGCCGCTGGCGGAGCCCTCGCGCCGGCTCGAGGCGCTCGAACTCGGAGCCGAGGAGGTCGCGCTGCTGGTGATCTGCGGCCCGGTGGCGCCCGCGGCTGCCGAGATCGTCGCGCGGCTGCGCCAGGGTGGTACCGCGGTGCTGCACCTCGATGATCGCCTGCCCTGCGCGGTGGAGCCCGGCGAGACCGTGGCCGTCGTGTGCGGCGGCCGGGTCGTCGAGGTGCTCGATGCCGGCTCGGTGGCCGACCCCGCCCACCCCTTCACCCGGGCCCTGGCCACCGACGCGACCGGGAGCACCGGCGCGCACCGGACCGGGCACGCCGGTGCCGGGTGCCCGTTCGCGGCAGCGTGCGTCTGGGCCCAGGAGCGCTGCGAGGTGATGCCGCCGCTGACCGTTCCGCTGGGCGGGCACCACCCCGTGGCCTGTCACTTCCCGGCGGCTGGCGTGCCGGACGCGGACTCCCGGCGCTCCGCGGAGCCGACCGCGCGCGAGTTCGCGCAGGGTCTGTAGGGGCCGTCCTGTACGTACCGCGCGAGGCGCGTCTACCCTGAGCGCCCATGAGCCAGCCCAGCCGCCGCGCCCTGTTCGTGCACGCGCATCCCGACGACGAGACCATCACCTGCGGCACCACGATGGCCGCCTACAGCGCCGCGCCGGACACCCAGGTGACGCTGGTGACCTGCACGCTCGGCGAGGAGGGGGAGGTGCTCGTGCCCGAGCTGTCTCACCTGGCCGCCGACACCGACGACCGGCTCGGTGAGCACCGGATGACCGAGCTGGCCGCCGCGCTGCACGCGCTGGGCGTCCAGGACTGGCGTCTGCTCGGCGGTCCTGGACGCTACCGGGACTCCGGGATGGTGGGAACGCCCGCCAACGACCGGGCGGACTGCTTCTGGCGGGCCGACCTCCTCGAAGCGGCCAGCCACCTGGTGGCCATCATCCGCGAGGTGCGCCCCCAGGTCCTCGTGACCTACGACGAGTTCGGGGGCTACGGGCACCCGGACCACATCCAGGCCCACCGAGTGGCGATGTACGCCCTGACCCTGGCCGAGGCGCCCACCTACCGCCCCGAGCTCGGTCCGGCGCACACCGTGGACAAGGTCTACTGGTCGGCGTTCTCCCGCTCGGCGATGCGGGCCGGGATCACCGCGCTGCGCCAGGAGGGCGCCACCACCGGATTCGCCGCGATGGACCCCGACGACCTGCCCTTCGGCTACGACGACGACCTGATCACCACCGCCATCGACGCCGCCGAGCACCTGCCGGCCAAGCTGGAGGCGATGCGCGCGCACGCCACCCAGATCGCCTTGGACTCCGGGTTCTTCGCCCTGAGCAACATGGTGGGCGCACCGGCCATGGCCATCGAGACGTACGTCCTGGCCCGAGGCACTGCCGCCGCCCCCTTCGATGCGAACGGCCGAGAGACCGACCTCTTCGCCGGCCTCGTGTGACCCCCACCCCGGCCGCCAGGTCGCAGGTTTGCTCTCGTGAGCCGGGCTTCGGCTTCGTGGCTCAGCGGCCGACCAGGTCGTGGACTGCCATCGCGGCGCCGGCGATGCCGGCCTGGTTCTCCAGCTGGGCGGGCACCAGCTCGCAGCCCAGGCCGGTGATGAGCGGCAGGAACTTGTGCGACTTGCGGCTGATCCCGCCGCCGACCACGAGCAGGTCGGGCGAGAACAGGAAGTCGAGCATGCCGTAGAAGCGCTGCAGCCGCGGCGCCCACTCCTTGTAGGACAGCCCCTCGCGCTCCTTGGCCGACGCCGCGGTCACCGACTCGGCGTTGACCCCGTCGATCTCGAGGTGACCGAGCTCGGTGTTGGGCACGAGCTTGCCGTCGAGGAACAGCGCTGAGCCGATGCCGGTGCCCAGCGTGGTCACGATGACCACCCCGGGGCGGTCCTTGGCCACGCCGAAGTCGACCTCGGCCAGCCCGGCGGCGTCCGCGTCGTTGAGCACGGCCACCGGCCGCTCAGCCCGCTCGGCCAGCTTGGCCTGGAAGTCCAGCCCCACCCACTGCGGACCGAGGTTGGCCGCGGAGTGCAGCACGCCGCGCTTGACGATGCCGGGGAACGTGCAGCCGAAGGGCCCGTCCCAGCCCGCCTTGGCGACCACCGCCAGGACCGTGTCGGTCACCTCGTCGATGTCGTACGACCGCGGGGTGAGGATCTTGTGGCGCTCACCGGCGAGCTCGCCGGTGTCCAGGTTGACCAGCGCCCCCTTGATGCCGCTGCCACCGATGTCGACGCCGAATCCGATCCGCTCTGCCATGGCCCCGATGCTAGGAGGCCGGGGCAGGTCGTCGCTGGATGCGCGGCGACCGCGGCCGGGTCAACTGCGCGGGGCCCCCGGGTAGTGCCGCTCCTTGGCGCCGACGTACACCTGCCGCGGCCGCCCGATCCGGGTCGCCGGATCGTCGATCATCTCGCGCCACTGGGCGATCCAGCCCGGCAGCCGGCCCAGCGCGAACAGCACGGTGAACATCTGCGGGCGGAACCCGATGGCCTGGTAGATCAGGCCCGTGTAGAAGTCCACGTTCGGGTAGAGCTTGCGCGACTTGAAGTAGTCGTCGGCCAGCGCGATCTCCTCGAGCTCCATCGCGATGTCGAGCAGCTTGTCCCGGGCCCCGGTGCGCTCCAGCACGTCGTGCGTGGCGGCCTTCACGAGGGCCGCGCGGGGGTCGTAGTTCTTGTAGACGCGGTGCCCGAAGCCCATCAGCTTGTGCCCGGCCCGGCGATCCTTCACGCCGGCCACGAAGTCCTTGGCGGTCAGCCCGTCCCGGTCGATCTTGGTCAGCATCTCCAGCACCGCCTGGTTCGCCCCGCCGTGCAGCGGGCCGAACAGCGCGTTGATGCCCGCGGATACCGAGGCGAACATGTTGGCGTGCGAGGAGCCGACCATCCGCACGGTCGAGGTCGAGCAGTTCTGCTCGTGATCCGCGTGCAGGATGAACAGCATGTCCAGCGTCTTCACGATCGCCGGGTCGATCTCGAACTCCGAGGAGGGCACGCCGAACGTCATCCGCAGGAAGTTCTCGGTCAGGCCCAGCGAGTTGTCCGGGTAGAGGAACGGCTGGCCGACGGACTTCTTGTGCGCATAGGCGGCGATCGTCGGCAGCTTGGCCAGCAGCCGGATCGTCGAGATGTGCACCTGCTCGTCGTCGAACGGGTCCAGTGAGTCCTGGTAGAAGGTCGACAGCGCCGAGACCGCCGAGCTGAGCACCGGCATCGGATGCGCGTCGCGGGGGAAGCCGTCGAAGAACCGCTTGAGGTCCTCGTGCAGCATCGTGTGGTTGCGCAGGTTGGTCTCGAACGCCGCCAGCTCGGCGGGCGTGGGCAGCTCGCCGTAGATCAGCAGGAAGCTCACCTCGGTGAACGTCGAGTGCTGGGCGAGCTGGTCGATGGGGTAGCCGCGGTAGCGCAGGATGCCGGCGTCGCCGTCGATGTAGGTGATCGCCGAGCGGCAGGAGGCGGTGTTCACGAAGCCCGGGTCGTAGGCGACGTGCCCGGTCTCCTTGAGCATCATGCCGGTGTCCCAGCCGCTCTCCCCGTCGCTGGCGACCAGCTCCGCGAGCGGTAGCTCGCCCCCGTCATGGACCAGATTGGCGATGGCCATCGTTCCTCCCGGCTCCCTGTGACTTCCCGTCACAATAGCCATGGGGGGCACTGATCGGGGACGGGTGGCCACGGTGTTCGATGTCCCTATGCGACTCGATCACGTGTCCTACGCCGCCCCCGTCGAGCACCTGGCCGACACCGTCCAGCGGCTGGGCTCCGCCCTGGGCGCCACGTTCGTGGACGGCGGCCTGCATCCCGCGTTCGGCACCCGCAACTTCGTGCTGCCCCTCAAGGGCGGCACGTACGTGGAGGTGGTCGCGGCCCTGGATCATCCGGTCGCCTACCGGGCGCCGTTCGGGCGCGCGGTGCGCAAGCGCGCCGACCGCGGGGGCGGGTGGATGGGCTGGGTGGTCGCGGTGCGCAGTCTCGGCTCGGTCGAGGCACGGTTGGGCCGGCCCGCCGCTCAGGGGCATCGGGTGCGCCCGGACGGCGTCGACCTGCACTGGCATCAGCTCGGCGTGCTGGACACGATGAACGACCCGCAGCTGCCGTACTTCGTGTCGTGGGAGAGCGGCGCGGACCAGCATCCCTCGGCCGGCGGCGGCGACGTGAGCATCGCGGCGCTGGAGATCGCCGGGTCACCCGAGCGGGTCTCCACGTGGCTCGGGGAGCCCGTGCACCATCCGCTGGACGGCGTCGAGGTGCTGTGGCGAAGCGAGACCGACCCGGAGGGCCCCGGGCTGATCGCCGCCACGTTCCAGACCCCCCGGGGCCTCGTGCGCCTGGACTGAGGCGTTCTGCTCAGCCCGCCAGGCGGCTTGCCCCTGCTGCCACCCGCTCGTCTGTTGCCGTCAGGGCGACTCGTACGTGCTGGGCGCCGGCTGGGCCGTAGAAGTCGCCGGGGGCGACCAGGATGCCGCGCTCGGCCAGCCAGTCCACGGTGGCCCAGCAGTCCTCGCCGCGCGTGGCCCACAGGTAGAGACCGGCCTCGGAGTGATCGATCCGGAACCCGGCCTCGCGCAGGGCGGCCACCAGCAGCTCGCGCCGGCGCCCGTACCGGGTGCGCTGCTCGCGGACGTGCGCGGTGTCGCGCAGCGCGGCGACCGCGGCCGCCTGGATCGGGGCGGGCACCATCATCCCGGCGTGCTTGCGCACCTCCAGCAGCGTGGCGATGACACCCGGGTCACCGGCGGCGAACCCGAACCGGTAGCCGGCCAGGTTGGACCGCTTGGACAGCGAGTGGACGGCCAGCACGCCGGTCGGGTCGCCCCCGCACACCTGCGGGTCGAGCACCGAGACCGGCCGGGCGTCCCAGCCCAGCTCGAAGTAGCACTCGTCGGAGACCACCAGCGCCCCGCGCTCGCGGGCCCAGGCCACGACCTTGGCCATGTGCTCGGCAGGCAGCACGCGACCGGTCGGGTTGCTCGGGGAGTTCAGCCACACCAGCCGGACCCGCATGGGGCCCAGCGCGACCAGCGAGTCGCTGACCACGACCTGCGCGCCGGCCAGCCGGGCGCCGACGTCGTAGGTCGGGTAGGCCAGCTCCGGGATGACGACCCGGTCGGTGGCGCCCAGGCCCAGCAGCGTGGGCAGCCACGCCACCAGCTCCTTGGTGCCGATCGCGGGCAGCACGTCGTACCCGGGCGCGTCGCCGAGGGTCGACACGACCCAGTCGCTGATCGCCTCGCGGGTCGCCGGGGCGCCGGTGGTCAGCGGATAGCCGGGGCTGTCCGCGGCGGCCACCAGTGCGTCGCGCACGACCTGCGGGGTCGGGTCCACGGGGGTTCCGACCGACAGGTCGACGATCCCGTCGGGGTGGCTGCGCGCCCGCGCCGCCGCCGGCGCCAGCCGATCCCAGGGGAACTCGGGCAGCGCCCTCAGTGGTCCTGCTCCTGCGGCGGCAGGGCGGCGACCAGGGGCACGTCCTTGGCGATCAGGCCCAGCTTGGCCGCGCCGCCGGGGGAGCCCAGGTCGTCGAAGAACTCGGCGTTGGCCGCGGTGTAGTCGGTCCACTCCGAGGGGACGTCGTCCTCGTAGTAGATCGCCTCGACCGGGCAGACCGGCTCACACGCCCCGCAGTCCACGCACTCGTCGGGGTGGATGTAGAGCATTCGCTCGCCCTCGTAGATGCAGTCCACGGGACATTCCTCGACGCAGGCCTTGTCCTTGAGGTCCACACACGGCAGGGCGATCACGTAGGTCATCGGCCGGGCTCACTTTCCACATGTCAGGGTGCGATAAGTGTAGTTCGCCCTGCCGAGGCTGTCCGCCCCGGATCGGCGTTGCGACGGCCCGGATCGGCGCCCCTGCCTCAGCCGTCGGAGGCGTTCGGGTTGGTGCACACGACGTGCGGAGTCGGCTTGTAGGTGGTCGGCCAGGTCTCCCTGCTGAACACCTTGTCGCCGATGAAGCGATGCCGCGTGACCGCGATGGAGAAGCCGCGAACGCCCGCCGAGGGCACGCAGCTGGCGCTGTCGTCCTCGATCGTGCGGAAGTCGGTGTAGCGGGTGCGCGGGGTGAAGGTGGACGTGACCTTGGAGAACTTCTTGGTGCCCCACATCTCGATGAGCACCCCGTCGTTGAACCGCTTGGCGGTGATGAGCACCCCGTTGCCGGTGTCGTTGCGCATCCGCAGGTCGAGCAGGCCCCAGGCGACCGTGGCCTCCAGGCCGGCCTGGTAGCGGCTGATGTAGAGGCCGTGCGGGTGCTGCTCGACCCGCTCCAGGCCCGCGTAGAAGCCGGCCGTCCAGGTGGCGGTGGTGATGATCGAGACGCCGCCGCCGAGCTCCTCGCGGAACCGCCCGCCGGAGATGATGAAGCCCTCGGTGTAGCCGTTCGCTCGGGTGCGCTCGTGGACGGTGCCGTTCATCGAGAACGTGTCGCCGGGCTTGAGGATCGTCCCGTTCATGTACGCCGCGGCCTGGCCGACGTTCTGGTAGCGGTAGGCGGCCGGCGGGAACGCCTGGCGGAAGCTGGACAGCTTCTCCTTGATGTTCAGCGCCTTGGCGTCGGCGGTGCTGAACTGCGGAGCGACCGTGGCGGCCGCCACCTCGGCGACCCGCTGGGCCTTGGTCGTAGCCGGCAGCACCTTCTCCACGGCCGCCGCCAGATCCTTGGTGGCGACCTTGGCGCCGGTCTTCGAGGCCTTGATCACCGGCTTGCCGCCCTCGATGACGATGCTGGCGTCCTTCGGCTTGCCCTCGATCTTCGACAGCTCGTCGTCGAGCAGCGCGCGCAGGGCCTTGCCGTCGACCGTGGCGGCCAGCGTGCTCCCCGAGGGCGCGAAGGTGAGGATCGTGGCGATCTCGGCCTCGGAGACGGCCATCGTGGTCACGTCGGGCTTGGCGCCCTGCTTGTCGGCGGCCACGCTCACCGCGACCGTGATCGGCAGCGCCACCGCCGGCTTGGCGACCGTGTCGACCACCTGCTGGGCCGTGGCGTCGCTGACCGCGGGCGCGGTGGTGGTGACCGGCAGGGCCACCGGCGAGTACGGGTAGGCGACCAGGTAGGCACCCTGGATCGCGGCGGCGGCACCGGCGGGCTCCAGCGTGGTGCCCACCGAGCCGGGCTCGAAGAGCACCTTCGCGCTGTCGGAGTAGGCGATGGTGGGCTCGACCGGCTTGGCCTTGACCGCCTTGCCGATCTCGGTGACCGCGCTGGACATGGCGGCGTCGTCGGTGGTGACCACCGGATCGACCTCGACCGTCGCGCCGGTGAGCCGGCTGACCAGCTCGGCCGGGTTCCACACGCGGCCGGTCGCCTGGGCGACGGTCGCGTCCCAGTCCACGCCCAGGCCCGCCTGCGCCGGGGACACCTGGGCGCTCTTGGTGGCCGCGCTGACCGGGATGTCGGCGCTGGCCTGCGCGCCGAGCTCGGCGGACAGGGTGGCCACCGCCGCGGCCTGGTCCTTGCCGCCGATCGGCACGCCGAGCACGGTGCTCCCCTGGGGGACCTCCGAGCCGGACACCATCGCGACCGCGATCCCGTATGCGCCGAGGACGAGCACGCCGGCCAGCGCGATCGCGGCGGCGACATACCGCCCGACCCGGGAGGGCCGGGCAGACGGGTGCGAGGCGTCGTCGGGGGGAGTCACCGCGCCATCGTAAGTCCGCAGCGCGGAGGCCGCCGGTAGCTCGTGCGGCCGGGCAGGGGTCGGGCGCGGCGGGTGCGGGCGAGGATTGCCGGGGGCCTGCCGGGGGCTGCGTGGGTAGGTCACGGTTGCGCGCGCGGCGTGTCGACGGTGGGCTCAGGGCCGGTGCGCGGTGGGTCCGGGGAAGTCGTGGAACGTGGAGGCGAAGTAGACGGTCGCGGGTCGAGGCCCCTCGTCGGGGTCGTCGACGGGCGGGTGGATCGCCGTGACGGCGCCGATCAGGACGTCGTGGTCGCCGGCCCGCACCACCTGCTCGGTGGTCAGCTCCAGCGCGGCCAGCGCATCGGCCAGGATCAGGCAGTCGTTCGCGCCGCGCCGGGTGGCGACCCGGTCGAACTGGCCGGGCAGCGGGCGGCCCTGCTCGGCGAACCAGCGGGCGGTGGCCGCCGAGCCGGCGGGCAGGAACGAGACCGACCAGCGGCGGGCGAGCAGGACGGCCTCGTGGAAGCGCGAGTCGATCTCCACGCAGACCAGAGCCAGCAGCGGGTCCAGGGAGACCGAGGTGAACGAGTTGGCGGTCATCGCGTGGTCGAAGTCGTCGAGCCGCGTGGTCACCACCGCGATCCCGGTCGCGTATCGGGCGGTCGCGCGCCGGAACGCCGCCCGGCCCAGCGCTGCCCGGTCCGCCGCCCGATCCAGCGCCGAGGGGTCCAGCGTCGCCCGATCCAGCGCCGAGGGGTCCGGCCCGGATCCGTCCGGCTCAGTCATCGGGATCTGCCGCCCCGGCGCCGACCGGAGCCGGGGCGGGTGGTGCGGCCAGGGGAAGCAGGGGGAACGCGCTGGCGGCGGCCAGGAGCACCGATCCGGCCAGCAGGTATCCGACCTGGCGGTTGCCGCCGCTGATGACGAGGTCGCCACGGGAGGACGTCGTGCCCATCACGAGCGTGGCGCCCAGCCAGCCCAGGGCCATCGCCACCGCCCCCCGGCGCGAGCGGACCCACCAGGCGCAGGCGCGCGCCATGAGCACGATCGTGACGACCCCCGCCACCGCGCCGACCGGCAGGTGCATGCCGCCGACCCGCACGGTCCAGGTCTGCACCATCGCGGTGACCACACCCAGCGCGATGCCGGCCAGGAGGCACCCGACCAGGCGCAGCACGACACGCATGGGGGCAGACTATGAGAGTTCCCACAGGATCGGCCCACGGCGTTGGTCCCCCCAGCCCTCGGCACCCACGATCGGAAGGGTCCGACAGGCCCCCGAGGAGGAACCATGAGCACCACATTCAGAACGGCTCGGCTGGCAGGAGCCGGCCTGGTCGCGGCCGCGCTGCTGCTGGCCGGCTGCGGGAACGACTCCGCGCAGGACGGCACCGAGCCGCCCGTCGCGCTGCCCACCACGTCGACCCAGGACCCGGTCCAGGCCTCGACGGCGCCGGTCACGCCGGTGCCCCTGGACGATGACGACGACCTCGACGACCTCGACGACCAGGACGACGACGCCCGGCACGCGGCGCTGGTGGTGGGACCGGCCGGGACGGTGGCCGACGAGCGCGCCGAGCTGGACGTCGAGGACCAGCGCGGCGACGGCCGGTCGATCGTGATCGAGGAGGTCGACTTCTCCGGCGCGGAGGCGCTGGTGGCGATCTTCGACGCCGGCGGCAACGTGATCGGATCGCTCGTGGTGCCCTCCGGCACGCACGCGGGGATCATCACGCTGGACCGCCGGGTCGAGTCCAGCCAGCGGCTGCTCGCCGCACTGTTCCGCGACGCGAACGGCAACGGGGTGATCGACGACTCCGACCCGGTCCTGGCCGAGGAGGGCGAGCCGGTGATCGAGGACTTCGACCTCATCATCGGCTGAGGGGAGGACGCGGATGAGTGGGTCGGCGCCGCGCTGGTCGCTGTCGCTGCGGCTGCGCGTGGTGCTGGCCCTGCTCACCCTGATCGTGGTGGTGCTGGGAGCCACCATCGTGCTCAGCCGTGCGGTGCTGACCACGCAGGCGTCCCAGGCGGTCGCCCGGCAGCTGCGCGGCGAGGTCGCCGAGCTGCGGCTGCTGGCGGAGCGCGGCCTGGACCCGCAGACGGGTCAGCCGTTCGCCGATCCCGAGGCGCTGCTGCGGCTGAACCTGCAGCGCAGCATTCCGGAGCCCGGGGAGTCGCTGATGATCGTGGTGGACGGCGAGGTCGTGGCCCGCTCCGACGACGTGCCCGTCTATCGCCTGGCCTCCGACCGGCAGTTCCTCGCCGTGGTGGGCGGTGCCACCGACGTCGTCTACGGCCGGTACGCCACCCCGGCCGGGCAGGTCCGGTACGCCGCGGTCCCCATCGGCGGCGGCTCCCAGGGCGCGCCGGCGACCTACGTGGTGGCGCAGTTCGTCAGCACCGAGACCGTCGACGCGGTGACTCGCGCGCTGCTCGTCTCGGCTCTGGTGCTGGGCATCCCGATCGTCGTGGTCGCGTGGCTGCTGGCCGGCCGGGCCCTGCGCCCCGTCCGCGGGATGGCCGCCACCGCCTCGTCGATCAACGCCGCGAACCTGCAGGGGCGGATGGTCCCGCGGCACGCGCCCGGATCGCGGCTCTGGGACGAGTTCGACGAGCTGTCCGGCACGGTCAACGAGATGCTCGACCGGCTGGAGACCGCCTTTGCCGGGCAGCGCCGATTCCTCGACGAGGCCGGGCACGAGCTGCGCACTCCGATGACGGTCATCCGCGGGTACCTCGAGCTGATCGAGGACGACCCGCAGAGCCTGCCCGAGACCGTCGAGGTGGTCTCCGACGAGCTGGACCGGATGGGCCGGCTGGTGGCCGACCTCCAGGTCCTGGCCAGCTCGGCGCGACCGGACTTCCTCCAGCCCGGGCCGGTGGACGTCGGCGAGCTCGTGGGGGAGGTGCTGGGCAAGGCGGCGACCTTGGCCGACCGGGACTGGCGGTGCGACCAGGTGGTGTCGGTGCAGGTGTGGGCCGACCGGCACCGGCTGACCCAGGCGCTGCTGGAGCTGGCCAACAACGCCGCCCGGCTGACCGGACCCGGCGACCAGATCGGCATCGGTGCCGACCGGGTGGCCGGCGAGGTGCGGCTGTGGGTGCGCGACGCCGGCCCTGGCGTGGACCCCGAGCTGGCTGGGCGGATCTTCGAGCGCTTCGTGCACCGGCCGGGCAGCCCCGGCTCCGGGCTCGGGCTCTCGATCGTGGCGGCCATCGCGGCCGGTCACGGCGGGCGGGTCGAAGTGCTCCCCGAGGAGCCCCACGGGGCGCGGTTCGTGCTGTGTCTCCCCGATCCCGCGGCGAGCCACCCGGCCTCGGGGAGGGAGTCGTCGTGAGCCAGATCCTGGTCGTCGAGGACGAGGAGCGGATCGCGACCTTCGTGGCCCGCGGGCTGAGCCGGCAGGGCTTCCGGGTGCAGGTCGTCGGGACCGGTCCCCAGGCGCTGGAGGCCGTCGCAGCCGGCGGGGTGGACCTCATCGTGCTGGACGTCGGCCTGCCCGGCATGGACGGGTTCGAGGTGCTGCGCCGGCTGCGCTCCGCCGGTCACGCGATGCCGGTGATCGTGCTCACCGCGCGGGGGAGCGTCGCCGACCGGATCACCGGCCTGGAGGAGGGCGCCGACGACTACATGCCCAAGCCGTTCTCCCTGGCTGAGCTGCTGGCCCGGATCCGGCGCCGGCTGGCTACTGGCGGCACGCCCACCGGCACGCCGACCGCCGACGCCGCCGCGGGGCTCACCGTCGGTCCGGTCCGGCTGGACCTGGTGACCCGGCAGGTCCGGGTGCACCAGCGGGTCAGCCAGCTCAGTGCCCGGGAGTGCGCGCTGCTGGAGGTGCTCATGCGCCACCCGGGCGAAGCGGTCTCCCGCGAGCAGCTCATCGAGCAGGTGTGGCAGTACGCCCACGACCCGGGGACGAACGTGGTCGACGTGTACGTGGGCTACCTACGCCGCAAGCTCGGCCCGGGGGTCATCGAGACAGTACGAGGGGTCGGCTACCGACTCCGAGACCAGGGGTAACCCCAGGCATCCCGCCGACCGGCGGTCGGGTGGGCCGCCCCGCGCCGGTCGAGCCTGTCCAGACCTCCATCCGGGGCGTGGGCTGTTCGGGCCTGGACCGCGGCGGGTCAGTTCTGGTGGAGGTGGGCTGCCAGGCCGCCCCAGTGGCCGGTTCGGGGGGTGGCCTCCAGGGCGCCGGTCACCGAGTTGCGGCGGAACAGCAGGTCGGGCGCTCCGGACAGCTCGCGGCCCTTCACCACCTGGCCGTCGGGCAGCGTGACCTTCGACCCGGCGGTGACGTACGTGCCCGCCTCGACCACGCTGCGGTCGCCCAGCGAGATGCCGATCCCGCCGTTCGCGCCGATGAGGGCGCCCTCGCCGATGGTCACCTGCTCCTTGCCGCCGCCGGACAGGGTGCCCATGATCGACGCCCCGCCGCCGACGTCCGACCCGGCGCCGACGACGACCCCGGCCGAGATCCGGCCCTCCACCATCGAGGGGCCCAGCGTGCCCGCGTTGTAGTTGCAGAACCCCTCGTGCATGACGGTGGTTCCTTCGGCCAGGTGCGCGCCGAGCCGGACCCGGTCCGCGTCGGCGATCCGTACCCCGGAGGGCACGACGTAGTCGACCATCCGCGGGAACTTGTCGACCCCGAGCACGATCAGGGGCTCGCCGGCGACCCGCGCCCGCAGCGCGACCTCGGGCAGCGACTCGATCGCGACCGGCCCCAGGGTCGTCCAGGCCACGTTGGGCAGCACCCCGAAGATCCCGTCGAGGTTCACCGTCCGCGGCTGGACCAGCCGGTGGGAGAGCAGGTGCAGGCGCAGGTACGCGTCGGCCACGTCCGCGGGCGGCTCGGAGAGGTCCGCGATCCGCGTGGTGACCACGCGGGTGATCGTGCCGCGCACCGGGTCGGGCCCGCAGGCCTGGTCGAGCCCGGCCACGTCGACCGGCTCGGCGGCGAGGGCGGGCCGGGGATACCAGACGTCCAGGATCGGGGCCTGCGGGTCGTCCGAGGCGAAGGTGGCGATCCCAGTGCCCGCGGCGGGCGAGGTCAGCAAGGCCATGGGTGGGTAGCGTAGGGCAGCCCCTCGTCGATCGGAGATGCCGCGATGGCCCTGGACCCCACCGGTGACGTCACCACCCTGCTGGCGGCCCTCGTGGACCTGCCCAGCGAGAGCCTGCAGGAAGCCGCCATCGCCGACGCCATCGAGGCCGCGCTGACCGGCCGATCCCACCTCACGGTCGAGCGGGACGGCAACACGGTCGTCGCCCGCACCCACCTGGGGCGCGGCGAGCGGGTGCTGATCTGTGGGCACATCGACACCGTCCCGGCCGCGGACAACCTGCCCCATCGGCTGGAGGCGGTCGACGGCGAGGAGCGGCTGACCGGCCTGGGCTCCTGCGACATGAAGGGCGGGGTCGCGGTCGCGATGGCGCTGGCCGCGACGATCACCGAGCCGACCCGCGACATCACCTACGTGTTCTACGAGGCCGAGGAGATCGCTGAGGAGTTCAACGGGCTTCGCCGGCTGGCGCAGACGCGGCCCGAGCTGCTCGAAGGCGACTTCGCGGTGCTCATGGAGCCCTCCGACGCCGGTGTCGAGGCGGGCTGCCAGGGGACGCTGCGCGCGCAGGTGCGGCTGACCGGCCGGCGCGCGCACAGCGCCCGCTCGTGGCTGGGGGAGAACGCGATCCACGCGGCGGCCGACGTGCTGGCGCGGCTGGCCGACTACCGGCCCGCGCGGGTGATGATCGACGGGCTGGAGTACCGCGAGGGCCTCAACGCGGTCGGGATCTCCGGGGGAGTGGCCGGCAACGTCATCCCCGACGAGGCCGTCGTCACCGTGAACTACCGGTTCGCCCCGTCGATGAGCACCGAGCTGGCGATCCGCCATGTCGAGACGATCTTCGTGGGCCTGGACGTGCGGATCCTCGACGCCTCCGCCGGCGCCCTGCCCGGCCTGGGGCACCCGGCGGCCCAGGCGTTCCTGGCCGCGGTGGGGGCGCAGCCCCGGCCCAAGTACGGCTGGACCGATGTGGCCCGGTTCACCGCGCTGGGCATCCCGGCGGTCAACTACGGGCCGGGCGACCCCTCGCTGGCGCACACGCGCGAGGAGTACGTCCCGCTGGAGCAGGTGCGCACCACCCTGGAGGTGATGAGCGCCTGGCTCACCTCGACAGCGGTGCCCACCAAGCCGCAGCCGAAGCCGGTGGAGCCCACGCGAACCCGGGCCCGCGACCCCTGGACCACCTGACCTGGCGCCGGGTTGACCCGGAGACGTGCTCGGAGACGCCGAACGACCCGCTCGCGCTGGGCGCGGACGGGTCGTTCGGGTCGTTCGGGGGGAGCTGCGTGGGCTCAGGCCTGCTTGACGGCCGAGACGTCCAGCTGGATCTTCACCTTGTCCGAGACCAGCACGCCGCCGGCCTCCAGGGCCACGTTCCAGGTCAGCCCGAAGTCCTTGCGGGAGATCTCCGTCTCGCCCTCGAAGCCGACGCGGACGTTGCCGAACGGGTCGGTGGCCACGCCGGTGGGCTCGAGCTCGAGCTCGACCGGGCGGGTGACGCCCAGGATCGTGAGGTCGCCGATCATGACGAACTCGTCCCCGTCCTGCTTCACGGCGGTGGAGGAGAAGGTCATCTCCGGGTTCTTCTCCACGTCGAAGAAGTCGGCACCGCGCAGGTGCGCGTCGCGGTCGACGGAGCCGGTGCTCACCGAGGCGAGCTGCACGGTGACGGCGGCGGTCGAGGCGGTCGGGTTGGCCGCGTCGATCGCCAGGGTGCCGGAGAACTCGTCGAACTGGCCGCGGACCTTGGTGACCATCGCGTGCCGGGCGACGAAGCCCAGGCGGGAGTGGCTCGGGTCGATGGCCCAGGTGCCGGCGTAAGCGCTGAAGTCGGTCATGGGGACTCCTGTCGGGGAGAGGAAGATGGTTGATCGTTCAACAAGATAATTGAATCGTACATCGATTCGGCTGTCAAGCAGGTGAGCCTGAGCACGGGGGACGACACCTGGGCCAGCCGCGGAGAGTCCCCCTAGCGCGCCAGCCGAGAGGGCGGCCCAAGACGGGCGGACGAGATGGACCTCAGGTGGCGCCGGGCATGGCGAAGACGGTGGCCCTGAGTGCAGCGGGCAGATCGAGCTGCCGGGCCAGTCGGAAAGCCGCGCACCGCTCGTCCGCGGGGTTCACCGTGATCCCTTCGCCGCGGCGGTGAACGAGCTGCCGTCTGCCGAGGATCGCGAAGCTCGGATCGTTCAGGAGCTGCCAGGGTTCCGGCACATCCCCGACCTTCGCAAGAGCGCGCGTGATGTGCTCGGCGTGCGTCCCGTCGTGGACGTGAAGCGCCATGACCAAGCCGTCGAGCAGCTCCTTGACCGCTGTGGCCACTCCACGTCCCCTCCACGCGGAGCCGAACTCGACGCTGATCCCGATCTCGCCGCGATGCTCCGCGTCCGAGTCGACGTTCAGCTGGGAGCGAAAGGCGTACCACCAGGCGAGCGCGGTACTCGGGTGCACGGGTTGGTCCAGGGTTGCGTGGGCAAGCGAGCGGCCCGCCGATCCTGGCAAGTCCATCGGCTCGGCGACCCTGTAGCTGACCCTGTGGCGCTCGTCCTTGCTCGGGATACGCAGGCAGAGCAGACCCTGATCAGTCAGGTGGGAGTAGCAGCCCGAGCCGACGTTGTAGAGGAGCACGTTCTCCAGGTCGACGAAGGCCGCAGCCTCGGGTGCCCCGTACTCGGCCTCGAGATAGCTGGTCGGAGTCGGGCTCATCGCGCGCACGGCCGCTCGGAGCTCGTCTCGGTAGTCCTTCAGCCAGCCCTGGGGCTCGAACGGCAGCCGGACAGTGCTCCAAGCGGTGACCGCTCGATCAGCGGCGTGCACGGCGTATGCCGAGTCGCCGAGACCCGCAACCATGCTCGCACCCAACCACCTCGGCCAGGTGGGGCTCAACTCCCCATCGAAGCGCACGACGTTGTAGCGGCACAGCTGCGACGACTCCTGGCCAAGTCGAAGCGGCGGAGTCATCGAGCGTGAACTCCACTGCGCAGAGCCCGCGATCTCGCGCCGATCTTGAAGGCGATGAGCGAGCTCGGTGTCTCGGGCCCGGAGTCGCCCCGCGTGCATCCGGGTGTGGCTACCGTGGCGCCATGCCCGACGAGTCCTCGGCCGACCAGGCCAGCCCCCCTGCCGGCACCCCGACCCTGCCTGAAGGCGCCCCTCCGGGGCCCGTTCCCGGCCGGGTGGCGCGGGAGCGGCGCGAGGGTCCGGTCCTGCTGCGTCGCGAGCAGGTGCCCGCCACGACCACCGATCAGCGGCTGCTCGACACCCGCGACCCCGGCGACTGGGTGCATACCGACCCGTGGCGCGTGATGCGGATTCAAGCCGAGTTCGTGGAGGGCTTCGGAGCCCTGGCCGGGATCGGGCCGGCGATCTCGATCTTCGGCTCGGCGCGCACACAGCCCGACCACCCGGACAGCCAGCTCGCCGAGCGCACGGCCATGCTGCTGGTCCAGGCGGGGTTCGCGGTGATCACCGGTGGTGGCCCTGGGGTGATGGAGGCGGCCAACCGCGGGGCCTGGCAGGCCGGGGGCACCTCGGTCGGGCTGGGCATCGAGCTGCCGTTCGAGCAGCGGATGAACGAGTACGTCGACCTCGGGGTGAGCTTCCGCTACTTCTTCGCCCGCAAGACGATGTTCCTGAAGTACTCGCAGGGCTTCGTCGCGCTGCCTGGTGGCTTCGGCACGTTCGACGAGCTGTTCGAGGCCCTCACCCTGGTCCAGACCGGCAAGGTGACGGCGTTCCCGATCGTCCTGCTGGGCAGCGCCTACTGGAGCGGGCTGGTCTCCTGGCTCTCCGACGCGGTGCTGGCGCGCGGGGCGATCTCGCCGGTCGATCTGAGCCTGCTGCACGTCTGCGACGATCCCCGGGAGGTCGTCGACATCATGGTCGCCGCCGCGGACCGTGGCCCCGACTCCGAGGCCACCGTCGAAGGGCGGGCGTCCGAAGGGCCGGTCGAGGCGTGACAGGATCGCCCGCGTGACCCTCCTGCTGATGCTCGTGGCGATCGCCGTGATCGGCGCGGTGGCGGTGCTGCTGGTCCGCGACCAGCCGGTCCTGAACGACGATCCGAGCGCTGCCCCGGCGCTGGCGTGGGACCCCGACGAGCCGGATCTGGCCGCGGCCGTGGACCGGGTCAGGTTCACGGTCGCCCTGCGCGGCTACCGGATGGACCAGGTCGACCGCGTCCTGGACGACGTCGCCGCCACGCTGACCGCCCAGCAGGCGCGGATCGCCGAGCTGGAGGGCAGCGACGAGCTGGAGGGCCACGCCGAGCCGGAGGGAAGCGCCGAGCCGGAGGGAAGCGTCGAGCCCGAGGGCCTGGCCGTGGCTCCCGAGCCGAGTGCCCCCGCCGCGCCAGCCGCGACTCCCTGAGGCGCCGCTTGCCCGATCGACCCCGGGGCGCTGCCCGCCCCTTCGCCTGCTCGCCCTGTCGTGGCGGCCGGGGGCGCGCCTATCGTGGCGCCACGATGGGCCGTCATCGAGGGGCATCCGTCACCGCGCCGGGCTGGGTCGAGTCGCCTCCCGCGGCAGCACAGCCCTGGGCCGGGATGACCGGCCCGCTGCGCCCGGGCCTGCTGCTCGCACTGCAGCGCAGCGCAGGGAACGCCGCCACCTCCACCGTCGTCCAGCGGGGCTGGCTCGGCGACGTGTGGGACCGTGGGCTCTTCGACGGCTCGATGCTGGCGCAGGCCGACCCCGGTCTTCCCCGTTCGCTGATCAGCCACTACATGAGGGCCTCCGGCGCCTCGTACGACCTGAGCCGAGCGGAGATGCTCGAAGTCAACGCCAGCACCAGCGTGTTCGGGTTCGCCGCGGTCCGGGAGGCCCGCAATCGGCTGATCGCCCAGGCCGAGGCCGACCCGGCGCCGCGCTACGAGTACAAGCAGTTCACCGCGCCGATCAGCGGCGCGCGCGGGCAAGCCGGGGCCAGGAAGAACCAGACGCTGGGCAACTTCACGATCACGCTGGAGGGCACGCTGACTGTGACGAAGGGAAACCGCGGCGATCTCGCGGAGTTCCAGGGCACCGCGACCTTCTACGACTACTGGGACTTCGACGCCAAGCCGTGGGACACCTGGGTCACGGGGGCCAGCCGGCGCACCACGGCCGGCGAGCTCAAGACGTGGGTGGGCGCGGCGATGGAGGGCAAGCCCTTCCCGGTCAACAGCGCCGCCACGGTGGCCGTGACGCAGGACCAGTTCGACGACCGCGCGAGCATCACCTGACCCGCTGGATCCCCTGGGAGGCCTTGACTGCCGGACTCTCGCACGCCATAGGCGTGTGCAGGGCGTCACATGGGCGATAATGGTGGGCAGGCCACTCCTGGCCGGACGACGAGAGGGGAACCGCATGGCGGCGATGAAGCCGAGGACGGGTGACGGACCGCTTGAGGTCACCAAGGAGGGCCGCGGGATCGTGATGCGGGTGCCCCTGGAGGGCGGCGGCCGGTTGGTCGTCGAGCTCAACGCCGACGAGGCACGCGATCTGGGCGGGCAGCTCACCACGGTGGCTGGCTGATCCGCGCCGGACTCGGAACCCCGCGCCGACCCCTCCGGGGGCTACGGTGGCGGGGTTCTCGTCGTTCTGTCCCCAGGAGCCCGCGTGCCCGAGCAGGTCATTCCCGAGATCGGCGTCGCCAGTGCCGATGTGAGCCCGGAGGGGTCGGGTGCGCAGGTCGTGGTCCTGGGCGTGCGCCCGGGCGACGGTCAGGACCCCGGCGTCCACGTCGCCGAGCAGGACATCGCGCTGGTTGCCGGCTGGGGCGTCGACCTGGTCCGTCGACTGACCCGCGCCAGCGCCAATGGGGCCCGCGGTGAGACCACCTGGATCGAGCTGGAGCGCGACGAGCCGCGCAGCGTCCTGGTGCTGGGCTTGGGTGGTGGAAGTGCGGCCGACCTGCGCCGAGCCGCGGCCGTCGCCGCCCGGCGGCTGCGCGGCGTGGACTCGGTCCTGGTCCTGGCCACCCGCGACGTCTCGGCCGACCGGCTCCGTGCCTTCACCGAGGGCATCCTGCTGGCCACGCCCACGCCGACCTGGGCTACCTCGACGCCCACCCAGGCGCCCGTCTCGGTCATCTTGGCGGCCGGCGACGTGGCGGCGGGGGAGGCGGCGGTCGCCGCCGGGCGGGCGCACGCGCTGGCCTCCCTGGCCGCGCGGACGCTGATCCACACCCCGCCGAACCTGCTGGACCCCGCCGGTCTGGCCGAGCACGCTCGCTCGGTGGGCGCCCACGTGGGCCTGGACGTGCGGGTCCGCGAGCTCGACGAGCTGGTCGCCGGCGGGTTCGGCGGCCTCGTCGCGGTGGGAGCGGGCTCGGCCCATCCGCCCCGGCTCGTGCAGCTGGAGTGCTCCGGGGAGTCGGAGGTGGTGGACGGGGCGGACGGGGCGGACAGGTCAGCCGGGGCAGGCGGGCAGCGGCACGTGGTCCTCGTCGGCAAGGGGATCACGTTCGACTCCGGCGGGCTGTCGCTGAAGAAGCCGGACATGCAGATGGGCATGAAGACCGACATGTCCGGCGCGGCCGTGGTCTGCTCGGTGCTCGCCGCGCTGCCCGGTCGGCTGCCCGCCGGACTGCGGGTGACCGGGCTGCTGTGCCTGGCCGAGAATCTGCCGGGAGCCGCCGCGACCCGGCCCGACGACGTCGTCACTCACCACGGCGGGCGCACCAGCGAAGTGTCGAACACCGACGCCGAGGGTCGGCTCGTGCTCGGTGACGGGCTGGCCTTGGCGGTCGGCGCGCTGTCCGCCGACGTCGTGGTCGACATCGCGACGCTGACCGGCGCGGCCACCCAGGGGCTGGGGCGTCGCTACGCCGCGCTCTACGCCACGTCCGACGTCCTGGCCGAGTCGCTGCACGAGGCCGGTGAGGCGGCCGGCGAGCTGATGTGGCGGATGCCCCTGCACGAGGGCTATCGCGACCAGATCCACTCGGACGTGGCCGATGCCGCCAACGCCTCCCGGGAGTCCGGCATCGGACCGGGTTCGATCACCGCCGCGCTGTTCCTGCAGGGGTTCGTCGGGTCCACGCCGTGGGCGCACCTGGACATCGCGGGGGCCGGTCGCTCGGAGGCCGACCGGGAGGATCTGCCCAAGGGCGGCACCGGCTACGGAGCACGGGCGCTGCTGCGCTGGCTGGAAGCGGGCGCCCCCGCCTGAGTGCCCCGTGAGGTGGCGAGCTCGGCAGCGGGCAGCCGAGCGAGTCCGGAAAGCCCGCTGGCACGCCGTGGGCGGGCGGGCCCCGAGGACGTGTCGACCGCCGCGGGGCTGAAGATCAGGAGCGTGCGCGCAGGACTGCGACGAGCAGGCCGTCGCCGACCGGCAGCAGCGCCGGGATGAAGCGCTCGTCCTCGCGCACGGTGGCGGCCAGCTGGCGCAGGCTCACCGTCTGCGGGTCGCGCTGCGCGGGATCGGCGACCTTGTCATGCCACAGCGCGTTGTCGATGGCCACCGCGCCGCCGGGCCGCAGCAGCCGCACCGCCTGCTCCAGGTACGCCGCGTACTCGCCCTTGTCGCCGTCGATGAACACCAGGTCATAGCCACCGTCGGTGAGCCGGGGCAGCACCTCCAGCGCGCGACCGGTGATCAGGCGGGTGCGCGAGGGCGAGATGCCCGCGGTCGCGAACGTCTGCTTGGCCACCCGCTGGTGCTCGGTCTCGATGTCGACGCTGGTCAGCACCCCGTCGGCGCGCATGCCGCGCAGCAGCGCCAGCCCGGAGATCCCCGCGCCGGTGCCGACCTCCACGACGGAGCGGGCATCGAGGAGTGCGGCCAGGACGGTCAGCGCGCGCGCCCCGCCGGTGCCGATCCCCGGGCAGCCCAGCTCGGCGCCCCGTGCGCGGGCCTCGACGAGGAAGTCCTCGTCGGGCAGCCAGGACTCGGCGAAGGTCCAGCTGGCGGCGCTGGGGGGCGTGACGGCGGCGCACATGGGTGGCCCCTTCCGGTGGCGACGGCTCTGCGAGGCTCAGCGTAATGCGGTGCGGTAGAGCCGCCTGCATGGCCGTGCTCGCGGAACGCCCATCCTGGCGGTCGACCGCCCTGCGGCCTGACCGAATCCGAACACTGGGCGCGGCAGGGGCCCACGAGCGTGCCTTAGGTTGGCGGCCATGACGACGGGCGACGACGCGCACAAGCCTGACCAGGGCGATCCCACCCCCAGCACCGGACAGGGCGAGACCGAGCAGCAGCAGCCCGAACCCCAGCCCGGTGCCCAGTCGCCGGAGGCGCCCGAGGCCGTCGGGTCGGATGCGCCCGCCGCGGGCGAGCCGGCAGCGGCCCCGCCGTCGTTCGAGCCACCCGCGCCGCAGCAGCCCGCGCCCGAGCAGTCCGCCCCCGAGCCACCCGCGCCGCAGCAGCCCGCGCCCGAGCAGTCCGCCCCCGAGCAGCCCGCGCCCGAGCAGTCCGCCCCCGAGCAGCCCGCGCCGCAGCAGCCCGCGCCCGAGCAGTCCGCCCCCGAGCAGCCCGCGCCCGAGCAGTCCGCCCCCGAGCAGCCCGCCCCCGAGCAGTCCGCGGATGCGCAGTCCGCGCCCGAGCAGCCCGCGCCCGAGCAGTCCGCCCCCGAGCAGTCCGCGGATGCGCCGATCTGGCAGCCGGCACCACAGGACCCCGGCCCGTACCAGCCGGGTCCTCAGTACCCCGGCCCGTACCAGCCGGCCTCCCAGCCGCCCGCACCCCAGCAGCCCGCGGATGCACCGATCTGGCAGGCGAGTCCGGCCGGCTGGCAGTCGGCCCCCACGGACGCGCCGACCACGGCCTACCCGACCCAGCAGCCGGGCTGGGGGTCTCCGTACGGCCCGCAGGGGCACGGCCAGCCGGGGTACGGCCAGCCGGGGTACCCCGGGACGGCGCCGGGGCAGCAGACGGGCTCGTGGACCCAGGAGACCACCGCGCTGCCGACCGGCGAGTACGCCGCACCGCCGGCGGCGCCGGCGCCGGCCAAGAAGTCCGGTGGTGCCGGGCGCACAGTTGTCACGCTCGCGCTGGCCGCGGTCATCGGCCTGCTCGCGGGCCTGCTCGGCGGCTACCTGGCCTCGAACGGCACCGACCGCGACTTGGGCTCCTCGACGCTGCCGCAGACCGAGGCGGACAAGTCCGACCGGCCCGACGGCTCGGTGGCCGACATCGCCGAGCGGGTGAGCCCCACCGTGGTCAGCATCGACGTCGCTGCGGGCAGCCAGTCCGGCACGGGGTCGGGCTTCGTCGTGCGCCCGGACGGCTACATCCTCACCAACAACCATGTGGTGGCGGCCGCGGCCGAGGGCGGCACGATCACCGTGGTCTTCCAGGACGGCCGCCAGCTCCCCGCGAAGATCATCGGCCGGGACGCCTCCTACGACCTCGCCGTGGTCAAGGTGGAGGCCTCCGGGCTGGCGACCGCGACGCTGGGCAACTCCGACGGGGTCGTCGTGGGCGACCTGGCGATCGCGATCGGCTCGCCGTTGGGCCTGCAGGGCACGGTCACCGCCGGCATCATCAGCGCGCTGAACCGGCCGGTGACCACCGGCGATCTGGGCGACGCGTCGTTCATCAACGCGATCCAGACCGACGCCGCGATCAACCCGGGCAACTCCGGCGGGCCGCTGGTCGACGGCGCCGGCTCGGTCATCGGGGTCAACTCCGCGATCGCCACGCTCGGCTCGGGAGTCGGCGGCTCCAGCCAGAGCGGGTCCATCGGTCTGGGCTTCGCCATCCCGGTCAACCAGGCCAAGCGCATCGCCGACGAGCTGATCAGCACCGGCCACTCGACCAAGCCGGTGATCGGCGTGACCCTGGACGTCCAGTACACGGGGAACGGCGCGAAGGTGGCCAGCGTCGAGCCGGGCGGGCCCGCAGACGATGCGGGGATGAAGGCGGGCGACGTCATCGTCGAGTTCGACGGCAAGCCCATCGCCGACTCCACCGAGCTCGTGGTCGAGATCCGCGCCAAGCAGCCCGGTGACAAGGTCACCGTCAAGGTCGAGCGGGGCAGCAGCACGAAGGAGCTGACCATCACGCTGGGATCGGACACGTCATCGTCGTGAGCGAGGGCGCGTAGGCTGACCGGCGTGCTGGACATCGGCTTGGGGGAAGTGGCGCTCATCGCGGTGCTCGCGCTGCTGGTGTTCGGCCCGGACCGCCTGCCGAAGGTGGCCGCCGATGCTGCACGGGCGCTGCGCCAGGTGCGCGAGATGGCCAGCGCGGCCCGGCGGGACCTGGTGGACGCCGCCGGCGTCGAGCAGGACGAGGAGCTCACGGGGATGCTCTCCGACCTCCGAGAGCTCAACCCGCGCCGAGTCCTCGACCCCCTGCCCCCCCAGCGCCCGGCGGGCCGTGGCGAGCCGGCGCCCCCGGCAACCGGGGCAGCGGTGACCGGTGAGAGGGCAACTGGGGCAGCGGCGACCGGCGGGTCGACCGGAGCAGCAGCGACCGGCGGAGCGACCGGAGTGGCGGCCCCTGCCCCGGCGCCCCCCGAGGCCACGCCCGACGCAGCCGACCCCGACTGGAGCTGACCCCCCGAGGCGAGCGCGCCGATGCGCTGAATCTGCTCCGTTCTCTGGCATCTGCTCCACCCGCGGGCGGAGCAAATGCCGAGAAGTGGAGCAAATGTCGGCGAGTGGAGCGGATCTCGCCTAGAAGCGGGCTGCTGGGGTCAACCCGAGGGACATCCCCGCCAGGCCGCGGGGGCGCTTGCCCAGGCGGTCGGCGATGCCTCGGAGGACCTCGGAAGCGGGGGCCTTGGGGTCGTCGATCACCAGAGGCGAGCCGTGGTCGCCGCCCTCGCGCAGGCGCACGTCGAACGGGATCCGGCCCAGCAGCGGGACGTCGGTCTTCAGGGCGCGGCTCAGCGCGGTCGCGACCTTCTGGCCGCCGCCGGAGCCGAAGATGTCGACCACCTCGCCGCAGTGCGGGCACGGGAAGCCGCTCATGTTCTCGATCACGCCGTTGACCCGCTGGTGGGTCTCGGTGGCGACCATCCCGGCGCGCACGGCCACCTCGGCGGCCGCCTCCTGTGGGGTCGTGACCACGATCACCTCGGCGTCGGGGAGCAGCTGCGCGGCCGAGATGGCCACGTCGCCGGTGCCCGGGGGCAGGTCGATGAGCAGCACGTCCAGGTCGCCCCACCACACGTCGGCGAGGAACTGCTGCAGCGCGCGGTGCAGCATCGGCCCGCGCCAGGTGACCGGCTGGGTCACCCCGCCGGGCTTGAACGGGAGCATCGAGATGACCCGGACCCCGTTGCCGGTCGGCGGCATGATGAGCCCCTCGACCATCGTCGGGTTGGCGTGCACGCCGAGCATGCGGGGGATGCTGTGGCCGTAGATGTCGGCGTCCACCACGCCGACCGACAGCCCGCCGGCGGCCATGGACGCCGCCAGGTTCGCGGTCACCGACGACTTGCCGACGCCGCCCTTGCCCGAGGCGATCAGGTACACCCGGGTGAGGCTGCCGGGCTTGGCGAACGGGATCTCGCGGTCCGGGGCGCCCAGGCTGGCGCGCATCGCCGCGCGCTGCTCGTCGCTCATCACGTCCAGGCCGACGCTCACCTCACCGACGCCCTCGACGGCGCTCACGGCGGTGGTGACCCGGTCCACGATCTCCTGGCGCATCGGACAGCCGGCGACGGTCAGGTACACGTCGACGTGCACGTGGGCTCCGTCGACGCGGATGTCCTTGACCATCCCCAGATCGGTGATGGGACGGCGGATCTCAGGGTCCTGGACCGAGGCCAGCGCAGCCTGGATCATGTCGAGCGAAGGCATGGGACAAGGGTAGGCGCGATTCGGGGGTTCCGTTGACGGTGCCGTTCGGGCAGCCGCGCAGGGGTGTGCGCCCGAGCCGCCCCTCCCGAACCTGGTGACTTGTGGTCGCCATGGCCGCCACAACCCACCAGATTCGGGCGGTCAGCGGGGGGGGCGGGGGGGGTCCAGCCTCAGCCCCAGATTCGGTCGAAGTAGTCGTGCATCGAGCGGTCCGAGGAGAAGAAGCCGGTGCGGGCGCTGTTGCGGATCGACATGGCCGTCCAGGCGGCCCGGTCCGACCAGAGGGCGTCGACCCGCTCCTGGGCCTGGATGTAGGGCCGGTAGTCGGCCATCACCAGGTACTCGTCGTGCATGAGCAGGCTCTGCACGATCGGGCGGAACAGGTCGGGCTGGCCGGGCGGGGAGTAGTACCCGTTGGCGATCTCGTCGATGACCGCGCGCAACTCGGGGTCGTCACGGTAGAAGTTGCCCGGCTCGTACCCGGCGTGCTTGGTGGCCACGACCTGGGACTCGGTCAGGCCGAAGAGGAAGAAGTTCTCCTCGCCCACCAGGTCGCGGATCTCGACGTTCGCGCCGTCCAGCGTGCCGACGGTGAGGGCGCCGTTGAGCGAGAGCTTCATGTTGCCGGTGCCCGAGGCCTCCTTGCCGGCCAGCGAGATCTGCTCGGAGACGTCGGCCGCCGGGATGATCCGTTCGGCCAGGCTCACGTTGTAGTTGGCCGGGAAGACGACCGCGAGCCGGCCGGCCATCGCCGGGTCGGCGTCGATGCGCGCGCCCACCTGGTTGATCAGCCGGATGATGAGCTTGGCCATCTGGTAGCCGGGCGCGGCCTTCGCGCCGAACAGGACGACCCGGGGCGCCACGTCGGCGGACGGGTCCAGGCGCAGCCGCCGGTAGGCCGTGGCCACGTGCAGCAGCTTGAGCAGCTGGCGCTTGTACTCGTGCAGGCGCTTGACCATCACGTCGTACATCGGCTCGGTCGGCAGGATCCGGCCGGTCCGGGCCTCCAGCAGGGCGGCCAGGTCGACCTTGTTCGCGGTCTTGATCGAGCGCCAACGCTCCTGGAACTGCGGGTCGTCGGCGAGCTCTTCGAGGCCGCGCAGCTTCTCCAGGTCGGTCAGCCAGCCCTCGCCGACGGTCTCGGTGATGAGGTCGCTCAGGCGGGGGTTGGCCAGCTTGATGAACCGTCGCGGGGTCACCCCGTTGGTCACGTTGGTGAACCGGTCCGGCCACAGCTCGGCGAAGTCGTGCAGGACGGTGTCGCGCAGCAGCTGCGAGTGCAGTGCCGCCACCCCGTTGACCCGCGTGCTGGCGACCGTGGCCAGGTGGGCCATCCGGACCATCCGCTCGGGGCCCTCCTCGATGATCGACATGCGCACGATGCGCGCCTCGTCGTAGGGGAACGCCTCGCGCACCTGCTGCAGGAACAGGTCGTTGATCTGGTAGATCAGCTCCATGTGCCGGGGGAGCAGGTACTGCAGCAGGCCCACCGACCACCGCTCCAGCGCCTCGGGCAGCAGGGTGTGGCAGGTGTAGTTGAAGGTGCGGCTGGTGATGTCCCAGGCCTGCTCGAAGGTCATGCCGCGCTCGTCCATGAGCAGGCGCATCATCTCGGGGATCGCGATCACCGGGTGGGTGTCGTTGAGCTGGACCACGATCTTCTCCGGGATGTCCGCCAGCGAGAACCCGTCGGCGTCGGCCACGCGCACCAGGTCGGCCAGCGAGCAGGCCGTGAAGAAGTACTGCTGGCGCAGCCGCAGCTCCTTGCCCGCGGGGGTGGAGTCCTCCGGGTAGAGCACGCGCGAGATGTTCTCGCTCATGGCCTGCTGGCGGACGGCCTCGATGTAGTCCCCGGCGTTGAACACCTCCAGGTTGAACTGCGAGGAGCCGCGGGCCTTCCACAGCCGCAGTGTGTTCACGACGTTGTTGGCGTAGCCCGGGACGAGCAGGTTGTGCGGGACGCCCATCACCTTCTCGGCCGGCAGCCAGGAGCGCGCCCCGGTGGCCGGGTCGACCTCCACGTACCCGCCGAAGCCGACCGACACGGCGTGCTCGCGCTGGCTGAACATCCACGGGTTGTCGTGGTCCAGCCACTGGTCGGGCTTCTCCACCTGGCGGCCGTCCTCGAAGGACTGGGTGAAGATGCCGTACTCGTAGCAGATGCCGTACCCGATGGCCGGGCGCCCGATGGTGGCCAGGGAGTCCAGGAAGCACGCGGCCAGCCGGCCCAGGCCGCCGTTGCCCAGGCCCGGCTCCACCTCCAGGTCGCGGATCTCGTAGAGGTCCAGCCCCAGCCCCTCCAGCGCCTCGCGGGCCACCTCGGTCAGCCCGGTGGCCAGCAGCGCGTTCTCCAGCTGCCGGCCCAGCAGGTACTCCGCGGACAGGTACACCACGGTGCGCTTGTCGCCCTTGCCGCGCGTGCGCACGGTGTCCAGCCAGTTGGTCATCAGCCGGTCGCGCACGGTGTGCGACAGGGCGGCGTACAGGTCCCGGCGGCTGGCTCGCTCCAGGTCTACCGCGCGATCCAGCTGGAGGTGGGCGAGGAACTCGGTGGCGAACTCCTCGGGGGTGGTGACCTGGGTGTCGACGTCGATGGTCATGCGGGCTCCAGCTTCTGCGGGGTGGCGACCGCCACGCTAGCCCGTGTGCAGGTGGGGTTTCGTGCTGGGGCCCGGCTCAGGCGGGGGGTGCCTCGGGCCTCTCCGTGGGGGCCACGGTGTGGGCTGGCGTGGGGGTTGCCGCCGGCCCGGCCGACTCGGCGCGCAGCAGCTCCACCAGCTCCTCGGCCAGGTCGCGCAACTCGCCACGCAGGTAGTCACGGGTCGCCAGGTCGCCGGCCGCGATGCGCACGGCGGCGATCTCCCGGGTCAGGTACTCGGTGTCGGCGACCAGCCGCTCGGTGAGGTTGCGGTCCTCCTGGTACTGGATGCGGTCGCGGTCGGACTCCCGGTTCTGGGCCAGCAGGATCAGCGGCGCGGCGTACGAGGCCTGCAGGGAGAGCATCAGCGTGAGCAGGATGAACGGGTAGTGGTCGAAGCGAAGATGCTCGGGGGCCAGCACGTTCCAGGCCAGCCAGACGACCACGAACAGGGTCATCCAGCCGATGAACCGGGCCGACCCGATGAACCGCGCGACCGCCTCGCTGATCCTGCCGAACAGCTCCGGGTCGTACTGCGGGCGCAGCGCGCGCTGGGCGGACTTGGGCTGGTCGATGCGCAGCCGGGTGGAGCGCGCCATGGCTACTCCTCCTCGTCGTCGTCCGGGTCGAGCGCGTCCAGGTCGCGCCAGTCGTCGGGCAGCATGTGGTCGATCACGTCGTCGACCGTGACCGCGCCGAGCAGCCGGTCGCGCTCGTCGACGACCGGCAGGGCGACCAGGTTGTAGGTGGCGAAGTACCGGGTGACGGTGGCCAGGCTGGCCAGCGGCCCGACCGGCTCCAGGCTGGTGTCCAGCACCGAGGAGACCAGCCGCGACGGGGGCTCGCGCAGCAGCCGCTGGAAGTGTGCGACGCCCAGGAACTTCCCCGACGGCGTGTCCAGCGGCGGGCGCACCACGTAGATCTGGGCGGCCAGCGAGGGGGAGATCTCGGCCGAGCGGATCCGGGCCAGGGCCTCTGCGACGGTGGCGTCCGGCGGCAGGAGGACCGGCTCCGGGTTCATCATGCCGCCGGCCGTGAAGTCGTCGTAGGAGAGCAGTCGGCGCAGGTCCTCGGCCTCCTCGGGCTCGACCTCCTCCAGCAGCTCCTCGGCCTGCTCCGGCGACAGCTCGGAGAGCAGGTCGGCCGCGTCGTCGGGGTCCATCTCCTCGAGGATGTCCGCGGCGCGGGCCACACCCAGGCCGGTCAGGATCTGCACCCGGTCGTCCTCGGGGAGCTCCTGCAGCACGTCGGCCAGGCGGGCGTCGTCGAAGTTGCGCGCGACCTCGAGGCGGCGCTTGGTGGGCAGGTCCTGCAGCACGTTGGCCAGGTCCGCCGGACCCAGCTTGTCGATGGTGGACATCAGCGAGTCGACGCCCTGCTCCTCCAGCGGACCGCCGACCCGCAGGCCGTCCACCTCCTGCCAGTCCACGGTGATCGCCTCGCCGCGCCGCCGGAACCCGCGCTGCTCGCGGGCCACGTGCAGCTTGGTGATGCGCCAGTCCAGATTGCGGTCCAGCTCGACGGCCGCGTCGGCGATCACGCCGGTCTGGCCGGTCTCGCGCACGGTCACCCGGCGGTCGAACAGCTCGCCGATGACCAGGGTCTCGCCGGGCCGCTGCTGGAACCGGCGCAGATCCAGCCGCGCCTGCACCACGACCTGACCCGCGTCGATGCTGGTCACGCGGGTGATCGGCAGGAAGATCCGCCGGCGCGGCGGCACCTCCATGACCAGGCCCAGCACGCGCGGGGGCTCGCGGTCGTGCCGCAGCACCACCACCAGATCCCGCACCTTGCCCAGCGGGTCGCCCTCCCGGTCGAACACGCCGATCCCGGACAGGTGCGACACGAAGGCACGCATGCTGCCGCCAGCCGTCACAGGCCGGAGGCTAGCGCGCGCGACCGCCCGCGGGGCGCAGGCACTCACGCTGCGCCCGCACGGGAGCCGTCGGGCTCGCGCTCAGCCCTGACGGGACCACTGTTGGCGCTCGCGCTCAGTCCTGGCCCGGCACCTGCCTGCGCCCGCCGGCGCCCAGGACGACCTCGACGCTCACGGTGCTGCCCGCAGGAGCGGCCGGGATCGGCGCCCCGGGGTCGAGCTCGGCGCCGTCGACGCGCAGCCCGGTCACCCCGCTCGACACGTGCTCGGGGTTGCGCACCGAGATCTGGAACGTCGCCCCGCGCCACACGCGCTGCACCTCGAAGCCGTCCCAGTCGGCCGGGATCGCCGGGTCGACCACGAGCCCGGCCATCGTCGGGCGCACGCCCAGGATCCACTTGGTGACCGCGGTGTACATCCAGCCGGCGGTCCCGGTCAGCCAGGGGTTCTGCCCGCGACCGTGCAGCGCGTGGTCGCGGCCGTAGATGAACTGCACGTAGGCGTAGGGCTCGACCCCGCGGACCTCGATCTCGTCGTTCTGCCGGTAGGGCAGGATCGCGTCGTACAGCTGCACCGCCCGGTCGCCGCGCCCGAGGATCGCCTCGGCGACGATCGGCCAGGTGTTGGGGTGGGAGAAGATCGCGGCGTTCTCCTTGACCCCCGGGTAGACCCGGGTCACGAACCCGACGCTGTCGTCGATCGTGGTGAACGCCGGCCAGTTCAGGTGCAGTCCGTAGGGGGAGCCCAGCAGGTCGCGCACCGAGTCCAAGGCCCGGCCGCCGCGCTCCGGGGACGTGATCCCGGCGATCACCGGCCACGCCTGGTGCTCCAGGAAGATCCGGCCCTGCTCGTTGCTGTGCGAGCCGATCACCTTCCCGGCTGCGGTGAAGCCACGGACCCACCAGTCGCCGTCCCAGAGCAGCTCGTCGGCGACCCGCGAGATCCGGTCCAGCTCGGCGGACCAGCGCTGGACCTGCTCGGTGTCGCCGCGGTGCTCGGCCAGCTCCAGGAACGAGCGGATCGCCCAGGCGTGCAGGAACGTGACCAGCGAGGTCTCGCCGCCGCCCAGGTTCAGGCAGTCGTTCCAGTCCGCGCGCAGCCCGAGCGCGACGCCGTTGGCGCCGATCTGCTCGGCGGTGAACTCCAGTGCCCGGCGCAGGTGCTCGTAGACGGTGCCCGGCGTGCCCTCGGCGAACGGCACCTCCAGGTCCAGGAACGCCTCGTCGCCGGTCTCGCGGACCAGCTCGGCGACCGAGGGGACCAGCCAGAGGTGGGAGTCCGAGGACGTGTCCTCCAGCCCGTGGATCAGGCTGGCCGGGTCCGAGCGCGGGACGACGGTCGGCGAGGGCACGTCGTCGTGCCGTTCCGCGTCCGGGTCGAAGTCCAGCGGGTCGAACAGGTGCAGCCCGTAGCCCGCCTCGGTCTGCGCGCGCAGCAGCTGCATGATCCGCGAGCGCGTCTTCACCGGGTTGGAGTGCATCACGCTGAGCACGTCCTGGGCGGTGTCGCGGTAGCCCAGCCCGGTCCGCCCGCCCACCTCCACGAACGACGCGAACCGCGACCACTGCACGCAGGTCTCGGCCTGCAGCAGCGTCCAGGTGTTGATCATCGTGTTCATGCCCTCGTGCGGGGTGCTGATCCGCAGGGCGTCCTGCTTGGCCCGCCAGTAGGCGCCCAGCGCCGCGAGCTCGGCGTCCACCGTCGCCGGGTCGGCGTACTTGGCCTGCAGCGCCCGGCCGGTGGGCTCGCGGTACCCGTGCCCGAGCACGTAGGCGATGCGCCGGGTCTCGCCCGGGGCCAGCTCCACGGTGTGGAACAGCGAGCCGCAGTGGTTGCCGGTCGTCCCCGAGACCTGCGACCCGTGCCCGCGCTCGACGGCGATCGGGTTCGCCTCGCTGCGGTATGCCCCGAGGAACGTGTCGCGCAGGGTGTCCCAGCTGGCCGGCGGCTCGGAGGCGGCCAGGAAGTGCGCGGTCCACGGCTCGTAGTGGAAGTCGTACTCGACGATCCCGTCGGCGCACGAGGAACCGGCCGCGTACAGCGACATCTGCAGGTTCTGGTTGTCGATCGTGATGGTGTGGAAGCTGAACTCCACGTAGGTGGCCAGCGTGAGCGTGCGCGGGGTGTCGCCGGTGTTGGTGATCCGCACGTCCCACACCTCGGCGTCGTCCTCCAGCGGGACGAAGACCGTCTGCGTGGCGTGGATGCCCCGATAGGTCGCCTCGAACCGGGTGTAGCCCAGCCCGTGCGCGGCCGTGTACTGCGCGCCGCCCTCGGCGCCGTCGGCGGCCAGTGGCTTGCCGACCGGCTGCCACGAGATGGACCAGAAGTCGCCGTCGGAGTCGTCGCGCAGGTAGACGTAGCGGCCGGGCCGGTCGGCCGGGACGCCGTTCTGCCGGAACCGGGTCACCCGGCCGTACTGCGGGGTCTTGAAGTAGGAGTACCCGCCGCCCGCGTGCGAGAGCACCACCCCGTAGTCCTTCGTGCCCAGGTAGTTGGTCCAGGACATCGGCACGTCGGGCCGCTCGATGACGTATTCGTCGGCGGCGGTGTCGAAGTGGCCGTAGCGCATGTGTTCCTCCGTCTGGGGATGAGATCGGGCGTCGGGGATGAGTGATCGGGCGTCGCCGGGGGCGCCTCAGGCCGTGACGAAGCCGCGCAGCCAGTCCAGCAGCTCCTCGGCCTTCTGCGGGGTGTCCGCCTCGACGAACAGACGCAGGGCGGGCTCGGTGCCGGAGAAGCGCAGCAGCGCCCAGTTGTCGTTCTCCAGGTGGATCTTCGTGCCGTCCATGTGCGAGACCCCGGTGACCGGGTAGCCGGCCACCCGGGCCAACGGCCGGGCGGCCAGCCGCCGCGGCACCTCCACGCGCATCTCCGGAGTGGCCGGGACGCTCTCGTCCAGGGCGTACAGCCGCCCGGTGATGTCGTGGATGCTGGCCAGCAGCTCGCTGAGGGTCTTGCCGGTCCGCGCCAGCATCTCGACCACCAGGGCGCAGGCGAAGATGCCGTCCTTGCCCAGGATCCAGCCGCGCACCGTCAGGCCGCCGGAGGACTCCCCGCCGAGGACGGCGTCGATCTCCTCCATGCCTGCGGTGACGTACTTGAAGCCGACCTTGCACTCGCGGGACTGCTCCCCGAAGTGCGCGGCCAGCCGGTCGAGCAGGTGCGTCGTGGCCAGGTTGCGCACCACGCCGCCGCGCTCGCCGCGCACCTCGTGCAGGTACCAGTAGAGGAGCAGGAGCAGGTCGTTGGTGCTCACGTACTCGCCGCGCTCGTCGACGATGCCGATCCGGTCGGAGTCGCCGTCTGTGGCCAGGCCGAGGTCGTATCGGCCCTTCCCGTTGCGGATCAGGCCCATCAGCGTGCTCAGCCGCTCGAGGTCCGGTGCCGGCGCGACCCCGCCGAACAGCGGGTTGTGCGCGGCGTGGATGAACTCGGTGCGCACCCGCATGTCGCCCAGGACCATGCCCAGCGTGAGCTGGCTCGTGCCGTACATCGGGTCCACGACGACGTGCATCTCGTGATCGCGCGGGGCGTTGACGTCGATGATCTGCTCGATCGCGTCCACGTAGGCGTTGGTCAGGCCGCGCTCGACGACCATCCCGGAGGCCAGCCCGAGCAGGAGGTCCAGCGTGATGACGTCCTCGACCGCCAGTGCGTTCGCCTCGTCCTGGAACCGGTCGGTCTCCTCGTCCAGCGGCAGGGAGCCGTCGGCCCGGAACACCTTCATCCCGTTCCACTCCGGCGGGTTGTGGCTGGAGGTGATGATGACCCCGTATGCCGCCCCCAAGTGCGGCGCGGCGAAGGTCACCAGCGGCGTGGGGACGTCGTCGGGCAGCAGGACGACCGGGATGTTGTTCCCGGCGAACACCTCGGCGGCGGCCACCGCGGAGTCCCGGGACAGGAAGCGCCGGTCCCCGCCGATCACGACCGGCCGGGAGTCCAGCCCCTGGCGGATCGTCTCGTTGGCGATGGCTTGGGAGAGCCGGCGCACGTTGGCCAGCGTGTAGCCCTCGCCGATGACCGCCCGCCAGCCGCCGGTGCCGAACACGATGCGGGTGTCGGTGTTCTTGCGGGGCACGAACAGCCGCTTGAGCACGACGTCGGCGGCGGCCGCCAGGCCTGCGGCCGAGTTGATGCCGAGCACCTCGTCGGGGTCGTGGATCTGGTAGGTGCTCACATGGCCGCCCTCGGCGATCACCCGCTGGGCCATTGAGGTCAGCCTGTTCTCGCCGCTCTTGGTGAGCTCGGAGAGCGTGCGCAGGAACATCGCCGGCGAGGCCACGTAGCCGCCCACGTTGACCTCGTCGACCCCCTGGTCGGCCAGGCTGGGGTCGTCGGCCGGCACGATCGCGCTGACGTGCCCGTCGGTGCGCACCACGCGGTCGTAGGAGGCGTCGAAGCCGGGCAGCGCCGCGGTCAGGATCGACAGGTCCGCGCGCTTGAGGCGATGGCGGGTGAACAGCCCCAGCAGCGACTCCGGCCGCAGCAGCGGGGTGTCGGCGTAGGCGACCAGCACCTGGCTGACGTCGGAGAGCAGGTAGCCCAGGCCGAGGAGGGCCGCGGCCCCGGTGCCGCGCGCCTCGGCCTGCTCGATGTAGGTCAGGTCGGCCCCGAGCAGGTCGCGCACCGAGCGGTCGCCGCGGGCGACCACCACCACGATCCGGTCGGCGTCCACGACCGTGCGCACGTTGGCCACGGCGGCCTGCACCACGGTGGTGTCGCCCAGCGGCTGGACGAGCAGGTCGCGCGAGGCGGGGTCGGCTCCCGCGGCGAGCACGACGGCGGCACGGCGCCGGCGGTCGCCGGGACCGGAGGGCACTTCAGGCACGTTGATCCTCCTGGATGGCGAGCGGTCGGGCCGGTGGGTGTCGGGCGGGCCCGATCAGCCCTTGACCCCACCCTCCAGGGCTCCGCGCTGGATGCGGCCCTGGACGATGACGAAGAAGATGATGACGGGCAGCGCGAAGAGGACCGACCCGGCCATCAGGCCGCCCCAGTCGATCTCCTTCATGCCGCCCTGGAACTGCGTGAGCCACACCGGCAGCGTCTGCTTCTGCTGGTCCAGCAGGATCACGTTGGCCAGGATGAACTCGTTCCAGGCCATGATGAACGCGAACACCGAGGTGCTCACCAGCCCCGGGGCGATCAGCGGGAACAGGATCTTGCGGAACGCCTGGCCCTGGCTGCAGCCGTCGATCATGGCCGCCTCCTCCAGGTCCTTGGGCACGTTGGCGATGAAGCCGCGCAGCGTCCAGATCGTGAAGGGCAGCACGAAGGCCAGGTAGGAGATCATCACGCCGGTCAGCTTGTTGACCTGGTTCAGGCCGTCGAGCATCACGTACATCGAGATGAGCAGGGCCTCGAACGGCACCATCTGCACGGCCAGCAGCATGATGATGTAGGTCTTGCGGCCCTTGAAGTTGAACCGGGCCACCGCCGTCGCCGCCAGGAACGCCACGACCATCGACAGCAGGACCACGACCACCGTGACGATCAGCGAGTTCTTGGCGTAGGCGAAGAAGTCCCGGTCCTGGATGACGCTGGTGTAGTTGTCCAGGGTCGCCGGGATGGGCAGGAACTTGGGCGTCTCCAGGAAGAAGTCCTCGCGGGGCTTGAACGAGGAGATGACCATCCAGTAGACGGGGAACGCCATGACCACGAAGAGGATGACGGCGAAGATGTTGGGGACGAGGCCGCCCTTCTTGGTCATCAGGACTCCTGGTCGATCTGCTTGATCATCTGACGGATGTAGAACACGGAGAAGAACAGCAGCATCAGCACCATCATGACGCCGATGGCCGAGCCGACCCCGAAGTCGTTGCCGGAGAAGCCCACCCGGTAGGAGTAGATGCCCAGCAGGTCGGTGTCCCGGGCGATGCCGCCCGATCTCTGGAGGATGTAGACCTGGGTGAACACCCGGAAGTCCCAGATCGTCGACAGCGCGGTGAGGATCAGGAAGATCGGCGCCAGCGCCGGGACGGTCAGCCGGCGGAACTTCACCCAGGCGTTCGCACCGTCGAGGGAGGCGGCCTCGAAGGTCTCCACCGGGATCTGGCTCAGGCCGGCGAAGAGGGTCAGAGCGACGAACGGGATCGCCCCCCAGATGACGATGATCGCCGCCAGCGACAGCAGGCTCACCGGGTTCGCCAGCCAGGAGTAGCCCTCGAACTGCTCGAAGCCCAGCTGCACCAACGCCCAGTTCACGACGCCGAACTGGGTGTCGAAGAGGAACTGCCAGACCTGAGTGGCGGTGACCGCGGGCGTGGCCCAGGCCAGCAGCAGGCCGACCAGGACGAACAGCCGCATCTTGGAGCCCAGGCGGTTGAGCAGCAGCGCCACCAGCGTGCCCAGGACCATCGTGGCGACCACGCACACCGTGGTGAACACGACCGTACGGCCCACGACCGTCCAGAAGTGCGAGTCGCCGAGGATCTTCGCGTAGTTCGCGAAGCCGTTCCAGTGCTCGGTGCCCTGGACGATGTTGCGGAGCTTGGCCTCCTGCAGCGACAGGGTGACCATCTTGACGATGGGATAGCCCATCACCAGCAGCATCAGCAGCGATGCCGGCAGCAGAAGCCCGAAGGCCAGCCGGTTGCGCCGGGGGGTGCCCGGGTCGGGGCTCATCGGCGCGCTCTCCGAAGAGGGTGTCACCGCCGTTGTCGTCGTGCTCACTGTCTCCGCCTCCACTCGTCGCAGGTCCGGACTTCGCCGGTCACGTCGCAGATTCCCGCCGCGGGTCGTGCGCGTGACGCTAGACCTCGGACGCAGCCGCTGTCCCCCCGGGTGGGACCGGGGGTCCGCAGAAGAGACCGACGGCCCGGTGGCCACTTGCCACCGGGCCGTCGGCCTGAGTTCGTGCGGGTTCGATCAGCCGCCGTTGAGCGTGGTGGTGATCTGGTTGGACGCCGCGGTCGTGGCGTCCTGCACGGAGGCCGCGCCGGTGAAGATCTTCACCAGCATGTCCTGCAGGACCGCCGAGCTCTCGACGTTGGCCCAGTTCGGGCTCACCGGCGTGAACCTGGAGTTCTTGGAAGCCTCGTCGGCGATCTGGAGGAACGGCTGCCCCTCGTGGCCGACGAACGCGCCCTCCTGGTTGGGGATGACCCCACCCTCCTTGGCCAGCTGGGTCTGGATCTCCAGGCCGGTCAGGATCTTGGTCCACTCCAAGGCCAGGCCCTGGTTCTTGGACTTGTTCGAGATGCCCAGGTCCGAGCCGCCGAAGAAGACCGGGGCGGTGGCGCTGGCATCGACGCCGGGCAGGGCGAAGACGCCGATGTCGCCGGCGAACTTCTGGCCCTCGGCGTCCAGCACGCCCGGGGACCACCAGGAGTCGATCATCATGCCGACGTTGCCGGTGTTGAAGGCGTCGCCGTTCTTGGTCTCGTCGCCGTCCTTGGGGGCCTTGGAGTACTTGTCCACCAGGTCCTTGAGCTGGGTCAGGCCGGTGACCGACTCAGCCGAGTTCAGGGTGCCGGTCCAGGTGCCGGCGTCGTCCTGGGTGGCGATGTCGCCGCCGTGGGTCCACACGAACGGCACGGCGCCGTACCAGTACTTGCCCGGGAAGTAGAAGGCCGAGTACTTGCTGTTGTCCTTGTTGGCCTCCTGCAGCTTGCCCGCGACGGTGTCCAGCTCGGCGAGGGTCTTGGGCACCTCGACGCCGGCCTTCGCGAAGTCGCTCTTCTTGTAGACCACGATGCGCACGCCGCCGTAGTAGGGGACGCCGTAGCGCTTGCCGTCGAGCTCGCCGGAGGCCTTGAGGCCGGGCAGCATGCTGTCCACGCCCAGTGCCGCCTTGTTGGCGGTCAGGTCGGCCAGCAGGCCGGCGTCGGCGTACTTGGCGGTCAGCGAGTTGCCGATCTCGACCAGGTCGGGCGTGGAGTCGCTGCCCAGCGAGGTGGTGAGCTTGTCCTGGATGCCGGCCCACTCCTGGAGCTGGACGTCGACCGTGACGTTCGGGTACGCCGCCTTGAACTTGGCGTTGACCGCGTCGACGACGCTCTGCGGCTGGCTGCCGTTCATCAGCCACACCTTGAGGGTGGCCGTCGTGTCCGCGGCCGGGGCCGCGATGCCCTCGGTCGCTGTGTCCCCGTCGTCACCGCTGGAACAGCCGGTGAGCACCAGCCCGGCTGCTGCCAGGGCCACGATTCCCGTACGGAATCTCATGCGCATTCCCCTTGTCGGATGGTTCTCGGGCGCGGTGCCCGTGGCCGCTGCGGCCGGTGCCCAGTGAACCTCACATCAGCGGGTGGCAAGCACCAGATGAGGAGCGGGAAAGGTCACGCTTTCGTGTCGAAAGATAACGATTCGATAACGACACCCCTCAGGGAGGTTCGGTCGGCGCCGGACTAGGGTCGCCCACCGTGGCGCCGAGCGAGAAGCACCTGCGGCGCCCGCCCACCGGCGATCTGGCGCTGCTCGGCGTGGCGGTCGTGGCCATCGCGACCTCGGGGCCGCTCATCGCGGCCTGCGCCGCCCCGGCCCTGGCGATCGCGTTCTGGCGCTGCCTGCTCGGGTCCGGCGCGATGGGCGGCTGGGTGGCCCTGCGGCGCCGGGCCGAGGTGGCTGCGCTGGGCCGGCGGCAGTGGCGGCTGATGGCGCTGGCCGGGCTGCTGCTCGGTGCGCACTTCGCCACCTGGGTGCCCAGCCTGCGCCTGACCACGGTGGCCTCCTCGACCGCGCTGGTCGCCACGCAGCCGGTGTGGGCGGCCCTGATCGCGGCTCGGCGCGGGGTGGTCATCCCGCGGGTCACCTGGGTGGGGATCGGGGTGGCGCTGACCGGCGTGCTCGTCCTGACCGGGGTCGACTTCGCGGTGACGCCGCGGGCCCTGCTCGGCGACCTCCTGGCGCTGGCCGGGGGAGTCCTGGCGGCGCTGTACGTGACCGTCGGCGAGGCGGTCCGCGCGGACACGTCGAACCCGACCTACACGGCCATCTGCTACGCGGCGGCGGCCGCCGGGCTGCTCGGGCTGGTCGTCGTCCTGCGCATCCCGCTGACCGGGTTCGCCCCGCGGGACTGGGCGCTCATCCTCGCGATCACCGGCGGCGCTCAGCTGCTCGGGCACACGATCATCAACCGGGTGCTCGCCACCACCTCGGCGACCGTGGTCTCGATGGCCATCCTGCTGGAGCTGCCCGGCGCGGCCCTGATCGCGGCGGTCTGGCTCGGGCAGATCCCCTCGGTCGCGGTGCTGCCCGCGGTCGCCCTGCTGCTGGCTGGGATCGTGCTGGTGATCCGCTCCACCACCGCACCCGACGACCCGGTGAGCGAGCTGGGCGGCTGAGCCGCCCTCGGGGCGTCAGGCGCTCAGGGCGCTGATCGCCTCGTGCATCGCCAGGATCCGCTCGGCGGACTGGACGTGCAGGTTCTCGATCATCCGGCCGTTGTACGTCACGACCCCCGAACCCCGGCCGGCCTCCCACGCCTCGAGAATCCCCCGGGCGTCGGCGACGGCCTGCTCGGACGGGGCGAACGCCTCGTTGGCCGGCGCGACCTGGCCCGGATGGATCAGCGTCTTGCCGTCGAACCCGAGCTGGCGGCCCTGCGCGCACTCGGCGGCGAACCCCTCGGCATTGCGGACGTCGTTGTAGACGCCGTCCAGGATCGCCTTGCCGGTGGCGCGCGCGGCCAGCAGCGCCAGCCCGAGGCCGGGCAGCAGCGGCTGGCGGCCGGGCACGTGCTCGGCGTACAGCTCCTTGGCCAGGTCGTTGGTGCCCATCACCAGCACCGAGAGGCGCTCGGAGGCGGCGGCGATCTCGTAGGCGTGCAGCATCGCGATCGGCGTCTCGACCATCGCCCAGAGTGTGGTGCGCTCCGGGGCGCCGTGCCGCTCCATCGCCGTCACCAGGTCGCGCACGGCCGCAGCCGAGCTGACCTTGGGCACCACGATCGCGGCCGGGCCGGCCGCACAGGCGGCGGCCAGGTCCTCGTCGTGCCACGGGGTGTCCGCGCCGTTGACCCGGATCGTCAGCTCGCGCCGGCCGTACTCGCCGGACTTCACCGCCGCGCACGCGGCGTCGCGGGCCGCGGGCTTGGCGTCGGGCGCGACCGCGTCCTCCAGGTCCAGGATCAGCGCGTCGCACGGGAGGGTCTTGGCCTTCTCCAGCGCGCGCTCGTTGGAGCTGGGCATGTAGAGGACCGACCGGCGCGGCCGGAACGCGGCGCTCACGCGGCCACCTCGATCGCGTCGTAGGCCGCCTTGAGCTCGGGGTCGATCGCGGCCAGCTGCTCGGCCAGCCGGACCATCACCAGGCACTGCTTGAGCGAGGCGTCGTCCTCCATCTTGCCGTCGAGCATGACCGCGCCGGTGCCGTCGCCCATCGCGGCGACCACCCGGCGGGCGTGCGTGATGTCGGCGACGCTCGGGGCGAAGACCCGGTTGGCGATCGCGATCTGCTTGGGGTGCAGGCTCCACGCGCCCACGCAGCCCAGCAGGAACGCGTTGCGGAACTGGTCCTCGCACGCGACCACGTCGGCGATGTCTCCGAACGGGCCGTAGTACGGGTAGATCCCGTGCGTCGCGCAGGCGTCGACCATCCGGGCGATCGTGTAGTGCCAGAGGTCCTGCTGGAAGATCGCCCGCGGGCCCTCGACGACCCCGTCGACCGGGTCCTGGCGGACCAGGTAGCCGGGGTGCCCGCCGCCGACGCGCGTGGTCTTCATCCGGCGGTCCGCGGCCAGGTCGGCCGGGCCCAGGGAGAGCCCCTGCATGCGCGGGCTCGCCCCGCAGATCTCCTCGACGTTGGCCATGCCGCGGGCGGTCTCCAGGATGGCGTGCACCAGGATCGGGCGGTCCAGCCCGGCCTTGGCCTCCAGCTGGGCGAGGATGCGGTCGACGTAGTGGATGTCCTCGGGGCCCTGCACCTTCGGGACCATGATGACGTCGAGCTTGTGGCCGATCGCCGGCACCAGCGTGGTCAGGTCGTCGAGCACCCAGGGGCTGTCCAGCGCGTTGATCCGGGTCCACAGCTGGGTCGGGCCGAAGTCGGTCTCCTGCGCGATCCGCAGCAGGCCCTCGCGGGCGGCCTCCTTGCGGTCGGCCCTGACCGCGTCCTCCAGGTTGCCCAGCAGCACGTCGACGGTGCCGACCATGCCGGGCACCTTGGCGGCCATCTTCTCGTTGCCCGGGTCGAAGAAGTGGATGGCCCGCGAGGGGCGGGCGGGGATCTCGGTCAGGGGGGCAGGGGCGCCGACCGCCAGCGGGCGGAAGAAGTCCTTGGGGCTCTTGTGAGGCATGGACCGGGACGGTAGCAAGCACGCCCGGGGCGCCCAGATCGTGGGTCGCGCCCGCCCCGCCCCGCCCCGCGGACCAGGTCAGTCGGCACGCTCAACCGGCTCGCTCAGCCGCTCAGGTCAGCCGCTCGGGGCGCCGGCGGCCGGTGGCTGGTCCATCGATTCCCGCAGGAGGCTCAGCGGGGTGTCGGGGATGAGGATGAAGCCTTCGGTGGGGCGGTCCAGGTCGAAGGTGACGAACAGCAGCATGGTGACCAGCGCGGCCGTGACCAGCAGGGGAGCCCGATGGCGGTCCAGCACGCCGACGTGCAGCCCGAGCAGGAACATGGCCATCGCCGAGCCCGACACCTGCAGCAGCAGCACTTCGGTGGGCACCCGGTTGTTGAGCCCGGAGATCCGCGTGGTCTGCTGGTCGATCATGTCGTTGAGGGTGTCCATGTACATGCGCGGCGCGGTCCCGGTGGGATCGGCGGCGACCGCCTTGCCCAGGATCGCCCACAGCTGCTCGTGCAGCGCCGCCCCGTCGGCGACCAGCTGCTTCTGGGCGTCGGTGCCGGGGGCCACATGGCTCACCTGCAGCTCGACGTCGGTGTACTCGATCAGCAGGGGCATCGACTGGCTGCGGTAGGGCTCGGCCAGGGTCTGGGAGCGCAGCCAGGTGGTGCCGATCGTGTTCGCGTCGTCGACCAGCGCGGCGCGCCGGGCGTCGTAGCGCCCCAGGGCCAGGGACAGTCCGAACGCCAGGATCAGGCCCATGAAACCCAGCAGGGCGCCCTGAAGCACCCCGGAGGACTCGCGCAGCCCGCGTTCGTCCTCGCGGCGGAGGTGTCCCAGACGCTGGCCGATGATCGCCGCACCGAGCATGAGTGCCAGCAGCACCACCATCAGCACCGGGGTGCTCAGGCGCAAGAACATGTCCGGCCACCCTCCTGACCTCACGCCGGCGCCCTGAACCGCTGCGCCCCTCGCGCCGCCAGGCGCCGCTGGAGCCACGGTAGGCCACCCGCCACGCCAACTCGCGCCGACGCCCGCGAGGAGCCCCGCCCCCCTCGGTTCCCTCGGAACCTGGTGGCTTGGGGGGACGGAACGGGCCCCCCATCCCCGTGGGGGATGAAGGGCCCGTCGGTGGCGTTGGGTGGTGGCGCTGGGTCAGGCGAGCTGGGCGCGCTCGGCGCCGGCCTCCTGCTCGGGAGGGGTGATCTCCTCGTCCACGCGCGTGGCCTTCCACACCGCGACCGCCAGCAGCGCCCCGACCAGCGGGGCCACGATGAACAGCCAGACCTGGCCCAAGGCATCCCCGCCGGCGAACAGCGCCGGGCCCAGCGAGCGGGCCGGGTTGACCGAGGTCCCGTCCAGCGGGATGCCCACCAGGTGCACGGCGGTCAGGGTCAGGCCGACCGCGATGCCCGCGAAGCCCGGCGCGGCGACCCGCTCGGTGACCAGCAGGATCACGCCGACGAACGCGGCGGTGAGCAGGACCTCCAGCACGAACGCGCCGGCCATGTCGATCGAGCCGTTGTCGTAGGCGTTGGTGCCCAGGCCGCCGGTCTGGTCGGTGACGCCGAACGAGGAGACGAACAGCTTGAGGACCGCTCCGCCCAGGATCGCGCCGGCGAGCTGCGCGACCCAGTAGCCGACGGCCTCGTTCAGCGGCATCCGGCGCCCGACGACCATCGCCAGGGTGACGGCCGGGTTGACGTGGGTGCCCGAGACCGGGCCGAACGCGTAGGCCAGGCCCATCAGGACCAGGCCGAAGGCCAGCGCGACGCCGACGACGCCGCTGCCCGAGCCGGGGAACTGCTCGTTGGCGCCGACCTTGCCGGCGATGCCGAACACGGCCGCGCCGACGGCCAGGAAGACGAGGAGGAAGGTGCCGACGAACTCGGCGGTGAGCTTCTTGCCCATGGTGAGTACCTCAGAGTGGGGGACGAGGGACGGCGGCCATGAGTGGCGTCCTCGTGGCGAGGACGCTGCGCTCGGCGGGCCAGCCGACGCCCACCCTAGGCGAGCAGCGCCTGCATCGGAATGAGGCGTACCCCACAGTGCGCCCGCCCACGACCGTCCCACAGGGTCGTCAGCGCCGTCTGGAAGCGTCGTCCGAAGCACCGCTCGACCTACCGGCGCAGCCGCCCGAGCCGCCGGCCTCAGCTGTCCGACCCGCCGGCCTCAGCTGTCCGACCAGAGCTCCTCGTCGGGCACCGGGACCCCGCCGGGTGGCTGGTCCTCCCACGCGCGCGGGTCCTCGATCGGCTCCAAGTGAGTGGCCACGATCGTGTGCGGCAGCGCCTCGCGGATCTCGGACTCGACCGTCTCCAGCAGGTCGTGGCCGCGCGCGACCGACCAGTCGCCGGGCACCAGCACATGCATCGAGACGAACCGCTGACGCCCGGACTCCCGGGTCTGCAGGGCGTGGAAGCGGACGTCCTGGCGCTGGTGGCGCTGCAGGATCTCGACGATGAGTCGGTTCTCCTCGGCGGGCAGCGAGGCGTCCAGCAGTCCCATCGCCGAGCTGCCGATCAGCTGGAGTCCGGCGATGACGATGTTCAGGGCGACCGCCATCGCGATCAGCGGGTCCAGCTGCAGCCAGCCGGTGGCGGCCACCGCCACCACGCCCACGATCACCCCGACCGAGGTCCAGACGTCGGTGAGCAGGTGCTTGGCGTCGGCGACCAGCACGATCGAGCGGTGCCGCCGGCCGGCCTTCATGAGGATCCAGGCGACCACGCCGTTGATGACCGAGGCGACCACCGAGATCGCCAGGCCCGCGCCCACCGACTCCAGCGGCCTCGGGTTCAGCAGGCGCTCGACCGCGGTGAGCATGATGAGTCCGGCGGCCACCAGGATCATCAGGCCCTCGACCAAGGCCGAGAAGTACTCGGCCTTGCTCATGCCGAAGTGCAGCCGGCTGTTGCCCGGCCGGGCGGCTGCCTTCAGGGCGATCAGGGCCACGAACGCGGCCACGATGTTGACGGTGGACTCCAGCGCGTCGGAGAGCAGACCGACCGAGCCGGTGACCGCGAACGCGCCCAGCTTGAGGCTGAAGACGACCACCCCGGTGGCCACCGAGAGCCACGCGTAGCGGGAGAGGTCCTCCTGCCCATGCATGGCCGACATCCAACCACCGCGCCCCCGGCGGCGGCGTGGTTCGAGGGATCACCCGCGGTCGGGGGGCGGTGGAGCGTGGAACATACTGGGCGCCAGGCATGACCGACCACGAGGAGCACGCATGGGCCGCCTGGCGCAGACCGAGGGACTGACCGACATCCAGCAGGAGATCCTGTCCGCGGTCCACGACTTCGTCGACAAGGAGATCATCCCCAACGCCCAGCGCCTCGAGCACGCCGACGAGTACCCCACCGACATCGTCGAGGGGATGAAGGAGATGGGGATCTTCGGCCTGGTGATCCCCGAGGAGTACGGCGGCCTGGGCGAGTCCCTGCTCACCTACGCCCTGTGCGTGGAGGAGATCGCGCGCGGCTGGATGAGCGTCAGCGGCATCGTCAACACTCACTTCATCGTGGCCTACATGCTCATGCAGCACGGCACCGAGGAGCAGAAGCAGAAGTACCTGCCCCGGATGGCCACCGGCGAGATCCGCGGCGCGTTCTCGATGAGCGAGCCGCACTGTGGCTCCGACGTCGCGGCGATCACGTCGAAGGCGACCCCCAACGACGACGGCACCTACACGCTGACCGGCCAGAAGATGTGGCTGACCAACGGCGGCTCGTCGACGCTGGTCGCGGTGCTGGTCCGCACCGACGCCGATGCCCCCGAGGGCGCCTCGGTCTACAAGAAGATGTCCACGTTCCTCATCGAGAAGCCGACCGGGTTCGGCGAGGTGCTGCCGGGTCTGAGCATCCCGGGCAAGATCGACAAGATGGGCTACAAGGGCGTCGACACGACCGAGCTCATCATGGACGACTTCGTCCTCGACGCCGCCGAGCTGCTCGGTGGCACCGCGGGCAAGGGCTTCTACCAGATGATGGACGGCGTCGAGGTCGGCCGCGTCAACGTCGCCGCCCGGGCCTGCGGGGTCTCGCAGCGCGCGTTCGAGCTGGGCGTGGACTACGCCCAGCAGCGCGTCACCTTCGGCAAGCCGATCGCCGAGCACCAGGCCGTGTCGTTCCGGCTGGCCGACATGGCCGTCAAGGTCGAGGCGGCCCACCAGATGATGGTCCGTGCCGCGCGCAAGAAGGACTCCGGCGAGCGCAACGACCTCGAGGCGGGCATGGCCAAGTACCTGGCCAGTGAGTACTGCAAGGAGGTCGTCGAGGACTCGTTCCGGATCCACGGCGGCTACGGCTACGCCAAGGAGTACGAGATCGAGCGGCTCTACCGCGAGGCGCCGATGCTGATGATCGGCGAGGGCACCGCGGACATCCAGCGCATGATCATCGCGCGGCGCCTGCTGGAGGACTACAAGCTCCGCGGGTAGGGGGAACGCCGAGTTGGTAGTGGATTCGGCCAACTGAGGTGGTCATATTCGCTACCAACTCAGCGCCCGCACCGCGCTGCGGGCGCTTGCGACGCGCCGACAGAAGCGATCGGGTGCAACGGCGGGCCCTGCTCGTGCATGATGCCCCTTCGGGGCGCTGTTGGGGCGGCGCGAACGGGAGGCCGGCAGGATGACGCTTGCGCTCGACGTGCAGCATGGGGACGCGACGATCAGCCTGCGGGAAGCCCTGAGCCAGCAGGCCCAGGACTGTCTGGATCTCGGCTCGCCCCTCTCGCACAGGGTGCTGCTCGACCTGGCCGAGCTCACCGCACCCGGTGCCCCCCTCTTCGACCTGTTCGCCGAGTTCCAGCAGGTGTCCAGCTCCGACCTGGTCGGGCTGCGGCTGCTCGCGGCCGCGCATCGGCTGGCCCTGACCCGCGCCGCCCCCGACTTGGCCGCCTTCTACCCGTCCTCCAGCGGAGTCGTGCCCACGGACGAGAGCTCGCGGGCTGCCCTGCGAGCCGCGCTGGCGCGGGCCTTCGCCCGCCATCCGCAGGTGGTCCTGCGCTCGCTGGCCCGGATCCCGCAGACCAACGAGACCGGCCGCGCCCTGCCACTGCGGGGGGCGCTCGGCCGGGTGGTGGCCGCGCACGGCCGGCCGATCCGGCTGCACGAGCTGGCGGCCTCGGCCGGGCTGAATCTGCGGGCCGACGCGATGGCCTGGGCGCAGGTCCCGATGTCGCCCAGCATCCGGATCGTGGAGCGGGCCGGCTGCGACCTGCACCCGCTGGACGTGGACCGGGCCGAGGACCGGCTCACGCTGGCCTCCTACATCTGGGGCGACGACTTGGGCCGGATCGAGCGGCTGCGCACGGCCTTCGTGCTGGCCCACCGGATGCCGGCCACGGTGCGGGCCATGTCGGCGGGCGCGTACGTGACCAGCCTGGCCCACGGAGATCTGATGCCCGGTCACGCACTGGTCATCTGGCACTCGGCGATGTGGTTCTACCTGGACCGGGCCACCCGCATGGAGATCCGCTCGGGCATCCGCAAGCTGGCCACCCGGGCCTCGGCGTCCAGCCCCGTGGTGCACCTGTCCTGGGAGCGGCAGCGCGACGCCGCCGACCCGACTCGGCCGTTCGCGCTGGTCGGCCGGTCGTGGCCGGCGGCGGGCGCCTGGGCGGCGTGGCGTCCGGGTACCCCGGTCGCGCTGGGCACCGGCCCGGCGCACGGGATGCCGATCCGCTGGAACGAGCCCAAACCGCTGCCCAGCGAGCCGCTGGAGGCCTGAGCCGACGCTCAGCGCGAGAGCTCGACCCACACGGTCTTGCCGCTGTCGCGGGTGGTGATCCCCCAGTGGGCCGCCAGGGCCTCGACCATCGCCACCCCGCGCCCGCCCTCGGAAGCCTCCTGCGTGGGCGTGTGGACCGGCAGCTGGTCCGGGCTCTCGTCGGCGACCTCGATCCGCACGACCGTCTCACCCACGGTCGCGTGCAGCTGGACCAGGCCGCGGGCGTGCCGGATCGCGTTGGTGACCAGCTCGGTGACCACGATCTGGGCGTCGCCCACCAGCTCGGAGGCGCCGGCCGCGTCCAGCAGTGTCGTCAGTGCGCCACGGGCCAGCCGGGGCGCGGTGGTGTCGCGGGGCAGGGTCAGATCCACGCACATTCCCCCCTCCTACCCGCTCGTCCCTCAGCTGACACCTCGGCCTGGGCGGGCCCTCGCCGAGGGGGTGCGGACACCATGCACAATAGGCCCACCCTGCCGATCGAACGTGAGGCCTGCTAGATGACGCGGATCATCGCGATTGCCAACCAGAAGGGCGGAGTGGCCAAGACCACCACCGTCGCGTCCATCGGTGCCGCCATGGCCGAGAAGGGCCAGCGGGTGCTGGTCGTGGACCTCGACCCCCAGGCGTGCCTCACCTTCTCGCTGGGCTTCGACCCCGAGACCCTCGAGTTCTCGATGCACGACATCCTGCTCGGTCGGGTCAGCGCCTCGATGGCCATCCTGAAGACCGACGAGGGCGTGCACCTGCTGCCGGCCACGATCGACCTGGCCGGCACCGAGGCGCAGCTGCTGACCCGGACCGGTCGCGAGTTCGCCCTGCGCACCGCGCTGGACGACCTGGCCGGGGACTACGACGTCATCCTGCTGGACTGCTCGCCGTCCCTGGGCGTGCTGACCATCAACGCGCTGACCGCGGCCCAGGAGGTTCTGGTGCCGCTGCAGTGCGAGACCCTCTCGCACCGCGGCGTGGGGCAGCTCCTGGACACGGTGGCCGACGTCCGGCGCATCACCAACCGGGATCTCGTCGTGCTCGGGGTGCTGCCCACCCTGTTCGACGCGCGCACCAGCCATTCGCGGGCGGTCCTGGCCGACATCCGCTCGCGCTACGGGCTGGACATCCTCGGCCCGGCCATCCCGCGCTCCATCCGGTTCGCCGAGGCGCCGGCCGCCGGGCGGTCGATCCTGGCCAGCACGGGTGCGCGGTTCCGCGGCGCCCAGGCGTACCGGGAGCTGGCGCGCGGCATCCTCGACGGGACGGCCACCGACGCCGCCCACGACCTGATCGGAGACCCCTCGTGACCCAGCAGAGCTTCGACCGCGTGCGCACGCGGGTGGCCCCCGGCGCCGATGGGTCGCCGGTCGACGTGCAGGGCAAGACCGCACTGTTCAGCAGCGAAGCGGTGGTCCCCAATCTGGGCAGCGTCGCGATCACCTGCTCGCGGTGCCGCAACGCGACCGTCGTCTCGTACGGCCGGGCGGTCCGGCTGGCGCTGCCCAGCGTGCATCTGCCGCTGGTGCGTCGCGCCTACACGTCGTGGATGCGCTGCCCCGCCTGCACCGAGCGGCACTGGGTGAGCCTGCGCTTCCGCTGATCGGCGCCCGGCTGGGCCGGGAGACGACAACGGGCCTGACACCCGCGAGGGTGGGGTCAGGCCCGTTGGGCTTGGTGGGACGGCTCGGGGCTCAGTCCGTGGCGCTGCCGGCCGCGGTGTCGCCGGTGGCCTGGCCGCCGCCTTCCACGGGGCGACCGCCTCGGGTGCGCCGACGCTTGGAGCGCCGCCGACGAGCTGGCTGCTCACCCGCGCTGCCCGCGGCGCCCGTCGCAGCGTTCGCGTCGGCGGCGTCGCCGCTCGGCTGCTGGGAGTGGTGGTGCTGGCCGCCGTGGCCGTGCGGCGCACGGTGCTGCGGGCTGCCGTCGGACCGGGAGCGGTTGCGACCGCCCCGGCCCTCACCGCGTCCGCCGCCCGAGCCGGAGCGCCGGGGAGCGTCGCGGCGCGGCTCGCGCCCGCCCAGATCCTCCAGCGTCTCGGCGTCCAGCCCCGCGTGCGTGCGCGCGGCTCGCGGCAGCGTCCCCTTCGTGCCGGCCGGGATGCCCAGGCCGGTGAACAGGTGCTCGGAGGTGTGGTAGGTCTCGATCGGCTCGTGGAAGGGCAGGCCCAGCGCCCGGTTGATGAGCCCCCAGCGGGGCACGTCCTCCCAGTCGACGAACGTGATCGCGACGCCCGAGGCGCCGGCGCGGCCGGTCCGGCCGATCCGGTGCAGGTAGGTCTTCTCGTCTTCGGGGCACTCGTAGTTGATGACGTGCGTGACGCCCTCGACGTCGATGCCGCGGGCGGCCACGTCGGTGGCGACCAGGATGTCGACCTTGCCGTTGCGGAAGGCGCGCAGGGCCTGTTCGCGGGCGCCCTGGCCGAGGTCGCCGTGGACCGCGCCGGCGGCGAACCCGCGCTCGGTGAGCTCGTCGGCGACCTTCTGCGCGCGGCGCTTGGTCCGGCAGAAGATCATCGAGGGGCCGTGCGACTCGGCCTGCATGATCCGGGCGAGGATCTCCACCTTGTTCAGGGGATGCACCCGCCAGACGTGCTGCTCGATGGCGTCGACCGTGGCCGAGTCGTCGGTCGGGTCGATCGCGCGGATGTGCGTGGGCTGGTTCATGTAGCGGCGGGCCAGGGCGATGATCTGCCCGGGCATGGTCGCCGAGAACAGCATGGTCTGGCGGGTGGCCGGCAGCAGGGCGACGATCCGCTCGACGTCGGGCAGGAAGCCCATGTCCAGCATCTCGTCGGCCTCGTCGAGGACCAGCGCGCGAACGAGGGACAGGTCCAGGTGCCGCTGCCGGGCCAGGTCGATGAGCCGCCCGGGCGTCCCGACGACGACGTCGACGCCCTTCTGCAGCGCGTCGACCTGAGGCTCGTAGGCGCGCCCGCCGTAGACGGCCAGGACGCGGGCACCCAGCTGGGCGCCGGCCTGGGTCAGGTCGCCGGCGACCTGCACGCACAGCTCGCGCGTCGGGACGACGACCAGCGCCTTCGGCCGGCGCTGCACGTCGTCGGGCAGCTCGTCGAATCCGGGGGAGTGCGGGGTGGGGATGCGCTGCAGGAGCGGGATGCCGAAGCCGAGCGTCTTGCCGGTGCCGGTCTTGGCCTGGCCGATGAGGTCGGTGCCGTCGATCGCCTGCGGGATGCACAGGGCCTGGATCGGGAACGGCTCGATGATTCCCGCTTCGGCCAGCGCCGCGGTGATGGGCTCGGCGACGCCAAGCTCGGTGAAGGTGGTCAAGGTACTCCTCAAGAATCGGAGGCAATTCTACCGGCGGTCGGCGCCGCTACCTGACGCCTGACGCGGGAGGCGGGTCGGGGCACGGCACGGCCATGCGTGTGAGCCAGCGATACGAGCCGTGGCGAAGCCGTGGCGAAGCCGTGGGGAACGCCGCCGCGCCACTCGCGGCACGACCGCGGTGCGAGGTGCGGCGCGAGGCGCGGTCACCGGGCGCTCTGGCTGCCTCGGGGCTAGCGTTCGCGCCATGAGCGAGGTGTCCGGGACTGCGCCGGGAAGAGGTGCGGTGGGTGGTGCGCCGGGGGGCGGTGCGCCCGTGGGTGGTGCCGACGACTGGGTGCGGCCGAGTCTGGCGGATCCGGCCTACCGGGCCGGCGTCATCGACCTGGTCGGCCTGCTGGGTGCCGCGGAGTACCTGGCCTTCGAGCGGCTGGTGTCCGAGGCCGCGCTCGCCCCGACGCTCGGCCAGCGGCTGCGGATCGCCTCGATCGCGGTCGGGGAGCTGGGTCACCACCAGCTGCTGCGCGAGCGATTGGTCGAGCTCGGCGAGGATCCGGACGCGGTGATGAGCCGGTTCGTGGCTCCGCTGGAGCGCTACCACGCGATGACCGCGCCCAGCGACTGGCTGGAGAGCCTGGTCAAGGCCTACGTGGGCGACTCGATCGCCACCGACTTCTACCGCGAGATCGGGGCGGTCCTGGACGAGGCGACCGCGGAGGTCGTCCTCGAGGTCTGCTCCGAGCTGGGCAAGACCGGGGTCGTGGTCGGCGAGGTGCGTGCGGCGATCCAGGCCGACCCGCGGCGGGCCGGCCGACTGGCGCTGTGGGGTCGGCGGCTGCTGGGCGAGATGCTCTCGCAGGCCCAGTCCGTGGCCGCTGAGCACGACGCGCTGGCCGACCTCATCATGAGCGACTCGGTCACCGACCGGATCGACCTGGTGGACCTGCTCGAACGGCTCACCTCGGCGCACGTGGACCGGATGGCCGCGCTCGGGCTGGACGCGTAGCGGACCGGCCGCCCGGGTCAGTTGGCGCCGAAGCCGACCTTGCGCGTCTCGGCGGGGGCGATCTCGACGTAGGCCAGCCGGTCGGAGGGGACCACGACGCGCCGGCCCTTCTCGTCCACGAGATCCAGCAGGGTGCCGGACTTGACCGCCTCGGCCACCTTCTTGGCCACGGCGGCGGGGGTCTCGGCGCTCTCCAGCACGAGCTCCCGGCCGGTGTGCTGGACTCCGATGCGAACCTCCACGATGGATCCTCTCGCTAGCGCGTCGGCCGCGAGCGGCTCGCGGGTACCGAGCGGGTCGGTGGCTTGGTGCTGCGGGTTCGAGTCTTGGCGGGCTTGCCCGCACCGGCAACCGCTGACGCCTCGGCGGGCGCGGTTGCCGCGGAGGGCGCGGTGTCCGCGGAGGGCGAAGCGCTGCCGCTCTGTTCGGCGCCGGACTGGGTGACGACCTGGACGGGAACGAGTGCGGTCGCGGTGGCGCCGGTGAGCGGGAAGCCGGAGATGCCCCGCCAGGCCAGCGCCGACAGGGCGCGCGCGGCACCGGCCTGCGTGATGCCCGCCGGGGTGCTCAGCCAGTGCCGGGCCGCGGTCTGGGACAGGCCGAGCAGCCCGAAGGCCAGCAGGGTGGAGGTCTCCTGGTCCAGCTGGGTGTCGTCGCGGATGACCTCGGCGACCAGCGTGGCGCACGTCTCGTTGGTGCGCGCGACCCGGCTGGCGGCCTCGGGGACGTTGGTCAGGTCGGACTCGAAGATCAGGCGGAACGCGCCGGACTCGTGGGCGACGAAGTCGAAGTAGGCCGCCACGGTCGCGCGCACGCGGATGCGGTTGTCCTGGGTCGACTCCAGGGCCGCGCGGACCCGGGTGATGAGCGCATCGGTGCAGGCATCCAGGACGGCAAGGTAGAGCTCGAGCTTGCCGGGGAAGTGCTGGTACAGCACCGGCTTGGAGACGCCCGCCAGCTCGGCGATCGCGTCCATCCCGGCCGCGTGGTACCCCTGCGCGGCGAAGGCATCGCGGGCTGCGTCGAGCAGCTGCGCGCGGCGCTCCTGCCGGGGCAGGCGAGCCGGACCGGTCACGGTGGACATGGCGTGGATCTTAGTCCGGGGTCCGGACATCGACCGCCAGCCCGCCGCACGGCGCGGGGGCCGGGTGCTGCGTGCGCGGGAGTCGGGCGCGCGGGACGAGACTGCGCACCGCGCCCGGCGACGGGACCCGCCGTACTCTCGGTGCCCATGGCGCACCACCCGGCTCTGCCCGACCTCGACCAGCCGATCCCCGACGCGGCACCCGTGGAGCAGGTGCAGACGCGGCTGGGGCCCATCGCGGTGCGCCGCACCCCCACCCGAGGGCCCGGGCCGCACGAGCCGGCCGTCCTGGTGCACGGGCTCGGGGGCAACTCCCTGAACTGGGTCGACCTGGCCGACCGCCTGGCCGACCGGCTGGACTGCGTGGCCGTGGACCTGCCCGGGTTCGGCGCGACCGAGCCGCTGGCGACGGGGGGCTTCACGCTGGCCGACCACCAGGCCGCGGTGGTCGCCGTCGTCGACGAGCTGTTCGGCGGCCGGCCCGTGCACCTGTTCGGCAACTCGATGGGCGGGGCGATCAGCGTGCAGCTGGCCGGTCGCGAGCCGGAGTCGGTGAGCTCCTTGTGCCTGGTGTCGCCGGCACTGCCCGACCTGGTCCCGCAGCGCACGAGCATCCAGGTCCCGGTCATGGCAGTCCCCGGTGTCGGCAACCGGCTGTTCGACCGGTTCCAGCAGGTGGAGGCCCAACGCCGGGCGCGGGCGACCTTCAACCTTTGCTACGCCGACCCGAAGCGCGTACATCCGCAACGGCTGGCCGAGGCGGTCCAGGAGGTGCACCGGCGCGACGAGCAGCCCTGGGCCAAGGACGCGTTCATCGGATCCTCGGCCAGTCTGATCAGCTCGTACTTCGAGCGGGGGCCACAGCGGCCGTGGGCCCTGGCCGGGCGGATCACCGCGCCGACCCTGCTGGTGTACGGCAGCGACGACAAGCTCGTCCACTCGCGGGCCGCTCACCGGGCGTCGGCCTCGTTCCGCAACGCGGTGGTGATGGTGATCCCCGACTGCGGTCACGTCGCGCAGATGGAGCACCCGGACCTGGTCGAGCGGTGGTGGCGCGAGCGCTGCGACGCGGCAGCGGGGGGACGGCGCACTCCGCGCGCTGACCGACCCTGAGGCCGGTGGCGGGGCTGCAGGTGCTCCGTCCGGCGTCGATCCGGGAGGGATGCGGGCAGCCGGTCGCCGCGGGCTGGATTCTCAGCCCTCGACTGGCGCTGCCAACAGGACGTATCCGTTCTCTGCCTCGCCGACTTGGGTCCATCCGTACTCGGTGACGAGGACGTGCGTGAGGGGGGAGTCCGTCTTGATGAGCGCTGACGTGGGATCCAGCTCGTCGAGCAGCTGCTCCCAGTCGCCCGTGAGGTTCAGAAGGTCGACATAGTCCGAGATGTACTCGCTGCCGTACCGGTCCGCGCGCCCGTCGATCGCGACCATCGTGTCCGCTCCGCCGAAGTACAGGACGATGCCCGACACGTTGTAGTGGTTGAGCACCTGCTGCCCGGCGGGCAGCTCGGCAATGGCCCGGGCCAGCTCGATCGGCTCGGTGTCGGAGGGCAGGTTGGGCTTGTTCGCCACGACGAGCACGCCGGCGAGCGTGAGCAGAGTCGCCAGCGAGATGCCGACCTTGCGCGACCAGCCGGGTTCGGGCCGCGCACCCACTTGCGGGAAGGCAGCGACCAGCCGGTGGGCGACCAGGGGCGTGAGCAGGGCCATGCCTGGGGCCAGGTTCCGCCACGCCAGCCAGCTGAACCCGAACAGGATCAGCGCGGTCGCTGTCTCGGAGCCGGGCAGGTGGCGACTCGCCGTCCAGCCCAGAACCAGCAGGCTCAGCAGGGCCACGCTGAACAGGCCCAACGAGGCCATCGGCTGAACCTTGTCCCACTCCTGGATGAGCTGGGTCGCCTGGGAGAAGCGCAGCGGAGCGGTCAGGCCCGAGAGTCCGGCGGGTGAGAGACAGCCGGCCACTGCGGCCAGCCCCGCCAGGCCGAGCGACCGCCACGCCAGTGGGTCGCGCAGGCCTCGGTCCAGCAGGGCGGCGAACCAGAGAAGCCCAAGCACGAAGGGCACGAGGACCCAGCCGCCGTGCAGCTGCGCCCACAGGGTGGTGGCAGGCAGGAGCACCCACCATCGGGGCAGCCCTTGGCCGACGTGCCCGCTGATCAGTACGCCACCGAGGACTGCTGCGCCGATGAGGGTGAACTGCGCGGGCCGCTCCTGGGAGACGAGGGCGATCACCGTCGCGGTGATCAGGAAGGGGAATCCGGCCACACCCTTCGCCCGGCCGCGCAGAGTGCTGTGTGCCAGGGCGCCGATCGCCGCGGCAGTGGTGAGGACCCGGAACGTGGCGGGTCCGGCCCAGCCGAACGTGTCCGCCAACCACGCCAGGAGAACCTCGGAGAGCCACTGAGTGGTCGTCCACTGGCCTGCATCGGGGGCAAACGACCAGTCCTGCCCGATCGCATCGGGACTCACGCCGTTGAGCAGTTCACGCCCTGCGAGGATGTGCCAATAGAGGTCGATATCGCGGAATGTGGTCAGCGCGGTCGAGAAGATCGCGATGCCGGCCGCCACCCCGAGGACCAGGCCGAAGGGCAACGCATGGCCCGTGGAGTGCGGCGCGGAACCTTCGGGCGCCTCCGGGGCGCTGCTGACGCTGCTCACGCCAATCCTCAGGGCGAAGACGACATGTGACCGGGCCCGTCGGACCCGGTCACATGTGTGCTCAAGCGCTCAAGCTCTGGAGGGAATCAGGTGCCCGAACCCGGCGCATTCGCCACCGAAGTGGCGACCTCGGAGAACTTGGCGTCGAGATTCTTGCCCAAGAGGCCGACGCCGGCAATCACGACGACCGCGATCAGCGCGATGAGCAGGCCGTACTCGACCGCTGAGGCACCCTCGGTGCGCTCGGTGACCGAGCGGGCGAAGTCGCGGACGCGGACCTCGAGGTCGGTGTAGGTCTTGAGCATCCCTTGCCCCTTCAGATCCGGGAGGAGCGCCAAGGAAGAGGCTTTCGGACCGCCCGTGCGCCTCGTGGAGTGATTCCCTGGCAACTCTTGCAGGAGAAACTCTAATGCCAGAAGGTCCGGTCCGAAACCACGGCTTTGGTGCGCGGGTCAGTTGTCCCCCGGGGTGTCCCCCGTCGAGTGCGGCCCATGGGACTCCCGCTCGAGGGGCCCACTCTTTTGCGCGGATTCGCGTCGTCGCGTCAGTTCGAGAGCAGGCTCTGGTAGATCGAGAGGACGGCCGGTCCGAGGATCACGATGAACAAGGCCGGCATGATCCCCAGGAGCAGCGGGAAGACCAGCTTGACCGGCAGTTTCATGGCCTGCTCCTCGATGCGCTGGCTCCTCTTCAAGCGCATCTCAGAGGATTGAACGCGCAGCACCTCGGCTATGGGAATGCCGAGCTTCTCGGCTTGCACCATGGAGTTGAGGAAGACTCGGAGATCCTCGATGTCCGTGCGCTCCGACAGCCCGTGCAGCGCATCGGATCGGCTTGCGCCGATCTGGATCTCCTTGAGCACGCGGGTGAGCTCCTCGGACAGCGGACCGTCGGTGTTGTGGGCCACCTGGGCCAGGGCTGCGTCGAACGCCAGGCCAGCAGTCACGGAGATGGTCAGCAGATCGATGGAGTCCGGCAGCGCGCGCTGGATGTGCTGCGAGCGATGCTGCGCGGTGTTCAGGAGGACAAGATCGGGCAAGAAGAACCCCAACAGGCCGAGCAGGGCGCCCCAGATCAGGGCGGGCAGCGGGGGACCTGCCACGAGAAGGATCCCGCCCACGACCGCGGCGAAGCCCAGGGCCGTCAGCAGCTTCGTGGCCAGGATGCGCTCGGCGTCCCAATTCGGCGGGTTGCCGGCCTTGTCCAGCCTCCTGGTCGCGTTCCGTGACCAGTTCGCCCCCGCCAGAGTCCGGGCGATGCTGGCCAACCGGGCCAGCACGGGCCGGGTGACCCGCTCGCCGAATGGCTTGTCGTACTCACGGCGCATCTGGTCAGGAATCGGGCCGCTCACCGCCTCGATGTGCCTCATCGAGGCAGCGATCTGGGAGCGCTCCCGTGCGATGGAGCTACCGATGACGATCACGCCCACCGTGCCGACGAACAGGGCGAGCAGCCCGAGCAGCAGAAGCCACGCTGACAAGTCAGACCTCCATCGTGACGAGGTGGCGCAGCCAGATGACGCCGATCACATAGAGCACCAGCCCGATCGCGACCATCGTCCAGCCGGCGGGAGTCGTCAGCAGCGGGACCAGGTACTCCGGCCGGGTGGCGGTCACGAAGAGGAGGACGACCAGCGGCAGCAGGCCCAGGATCCAGGCGGACATCACTCCCTCGGCCGACAGCGCCTTGACTTGACGGCGCAGTCGCTCCCGATCGCGCAGGGTCTTCGAGACGTTGCTCAGCACCTCGGAGAGGTTGCCGCCGATCCGACGATTGGTGCGCACCGCGATGACCACCCAGTGAAAGTCCTTGCTCTCCATCCGCTGGGCGACCGCGTCCAGTGTGTCTTCGAGCGGCATTCCCAGCCGACTCTCCAGCAGGGCCCGGTTGAGCTCCTCGGCGAGAGGTCCGCCGGTCTCGCGGGCCACGCTGTCCAATGCCTGGGGCAGGGCATAGCCCGTAGACAGAGTGCCGGCCAGCATCTGCATGGCGTCGGGCAGCTGCTCGTAGAACCGCTTCTTGCGCTTGCTGGCCAGATGCGAGAGGTAGGCCCAGGGTGCGGCCAGACCCAGCAGCACCGCCAGCAGTGTCACCAGCGGGTTGAAGCCGGACAGCAACGTGACGAGCAGTCCCGCCAGCACGGTGATGAGACAGTGGACGACGATCCATTCACTGGGCCGCAGCGACACGTTGGCCGACTCGAGCTTGTGCCCCAGGGTGCTGGACTGCCGGCGGGGGGCCACCCGCTCGGCCAGGGACACCACCAGCCGCACGGTGACGCCCTCGCCCAGGACGGTCTCCGGCGCGGCGGCGGGTGTGCTGGCATTCGGAGCGCCGGAGACGGTGACCTCGTCGAGCCGGCGTGTGACGCGGCCGGCCTTGGCGTTCTTGGCGTCCAGCACGCCCACCGCCAAGCTGGCCGTGACTGCCAGGCCCAGGAACACCAGCACGATGACGACCGACAGGAACCATGCCTGCGCGAAGAGCCCGTCCTGCACCTGAACGGGCACGGGGCCCGAGGCCTCAGAATCCGGGGGCGGAGCCTGCGACACCACCAGGGCGGCGGTGGTGTCGCTGATCGGCACGGCTCCTACCATCGCCTCCACACTGAGCTGGGCGGTACCGGGTGCGACGTCATCAGGGACGGTGACGCTCACGGCGAGCTGGTTGTCCACGGTCCGTGCCGCAGACTCGAACGCGGCCGTCAGCTGATCGGCGTCCGTGGCGGTCACGGTCGTCCCGTTGCCTGCCTTGGCGAACTTCGCGAGTGTGTCCTCCTGGGAGCCGCTGCCCAGCGAGACCGAATCAAGCACGATGCCGGAGCCGCCCAGGACGTTCAGCGCGGTCTTCTCCGAAGCCTTGCTGCCCTCGTCCGCTCCGTCCGAGAGGAGCACGATGCTGCGGCTGCCCTTGCTGCCCAGGGCGTCCACGGCCAGCACGACGGCGTCGTTCAGGGCGGTGGCCCCCTGCGCTTGCAGCCCCTCGATGGCGTGGCTGACCTTGGCCCGGTCCGGCGTCGGCTGCACGACCACCTTGGCCGAGTCGGCGAAGGTGATCAGCCCGGCGCGCACGTCCGCGGGCAGGCCCTCGAGGTACGCATTGGCCGCTGACTTGGCTGTCGTGAGCTTGTCCTTGTCGGCCATCGACCCGCTCGTGTCCAGCGTGAGCATCGCGGTTCGGGTCGGTGCCGTCACCGCCTGGGTGATCGGGGTCGCCTTCGTCGTGGCCGGCAGCCCGTCGACCGTGACCGTGACCGAGTCCGGGTCGATGCTCTGCCCTTCGGACAGCCCTTGCGCGGACAGCACGAACGTGATCGATCCTGGATCGGACTCCACCTGCTGGATGCGACCCGTGGGGTCCGCCCACGCCGGGGCCGCCATCCAGAACAGTGCCGTGGCCATGGTGCTGACGGCCAGCAGGCGGACCGAACGCCTGACGCGGCCCGTCACCGATGCCCCTCCGGGAAGGCGAACACTGCGGTGTCCACGGACACGCCGTTGTGCGCGAGCTTGGTCAGGAAGCTCGGACGCAGGCCGGTGCTGACGAGGTGGCCACGTGGGCGGCCCTCGGCGTCGAAGCCAGCACCGAAGTCGTACGTGAAGAGATCCTGCATGCTGATGATGTCGCCCTCCATGCCGACCACCTCGGTCAGGTGCGTCACCTGGCGTCTGCCGTCCTGGAGACGCGACATCTGGACGACGAGGTCGATGGCGCTGGACACCTGCTCGCGGATGGCGCGCACCGGAAGGTCCACCCCCGCCATCAGCACCATGGTCTCGATCCGGGCCAGCGTGTCCCGGGGCGAGTTGGCGTGCACGGTGCACAGGGACCCGTCGTGACCGGTGTTCATCGCCTGGAGCATGTCCAGAGCCGCGGCATCGCGGACCTCGCCCACCAGGATCCGGTCGGGGCGCATGCGCAGAGAGTTGCGGACCAGCTCACGAATGGTGATCTCGCCGCGGCCCTCGATGTTCGGCGGGCGCGACTCCAGGCGGATGACGTGCTCCTGATGCAGCTGCAGCTCCGCGGCGTCCTCGATCGTGATGATGCGCTCGTTCTCGGGGAGGAAGCTGGACAGCACATTGAGGGTCGTCGTCTTGCCCGAGCCGGTGCCGCCGGACACCAGGATGTTGGCCTTGCCCGTCACGCACGCACTCAGGAAGGTGGCCACCTGGCGGTTCAGGGTCCCGAACGCGATCAGGTCCTCCACGGTGAACGGGTCGGCGGCGAACTTGCGGATCGTCATGGCCGGGCCGTCCACCGCCAGCGGCGGAATGATGGCGTTGACGCGGGAGCCGTCGGGCAGCCGGGCGTCGACCATCGGGGAGGACTCGTCCACGCGCCTGCCTACCCGGCCGACGATCTTGTCGATCGTGCGGCGAAGGTGCGCATCGTTGGAGAATCCGGCGTTGACGTGCTCGATGCGGCCGAATCGCTCGATGTAGATCGTGTCGAAGCCATTGACCATGACCTCGGTCACCTCGGGGTCCCGCAGGAAGGGCTCCAACGGGCCGTAGCCGAGGATCTCGTCGGCGATCTGCTGAGCCAGCGCCCCGCGCTCGGCCGCCGGCATCGGGGTCTGGTCCTGGGTGAGGACCTCGTGCAGCACGACCCGGACCCGCTGATTGAGGTCCGTCTCGGTCAATTGCGTCTGGTACAGCTGCGGACCGAGCGATTCCACCAGGGCCGCGTGCACGCTCTTCTTGATCTCGGCGTGCGGGTCGACAGCGCGCTTTCGGGAACGCTGGACGCGTGCCACCGCGTCGGTGTCCGGAGTCGTGATGTCGAACTCCCGGCCCTTGCGGGCCTGACTGAGCCGGTCGGACAGGCTCATCGGGTCCGCCGCAAGCGCAGGCCGGTCCGCTTGTGGGCATCAGGGGGCTGGCCAGTGAGCTGCTCGGAGACCAGGTCGCCGATGGCCTGAGCCACGGTCGAACGCGCCTGGTCAGTGACGACCGGGACGCCGCGGTTCGTCGAGGACGGGACCAGCCGGGAGCTGGGGATGTTCGCGACCACCGGGATGCCCAGGGCCTTGGCGACCTCCCGGGGCTCCAGCCCGACCTTCGAGTCGGCGCGGTTCATCACCACGCGAAGCCGATCCACCGGGAAGGCTACGAGCCGAAGCGTCTCGATCGCGATCTTGAGGTTCTTCAGCGACGGGATGTCCAGCGTCGTCACGAGGAACACCAGCTCGGAAGCCTCCATGATGATGATGGCGCGCTCATCGAGGCTGGGTGCGGTGTCCGCGATGATGTAGTCGTACTCGGGCAGCGCGACCTGAATCAGCCGCCGCATGAGCGCGCTGCTGACCTGCTCGTGCACGCCCGGATCCGTCGGCGGCGCCAACACGTGCAACCCCGACTCGTGAGGGGTCACCAGCTGCTCCAGGGCCGCGGCATCCAGCCGCTCGCCCATGGCTACGAGCTCCTCGAAGGTGTGCTCGGGGCGCATGCCCAGGGAGATCGGGACGTCCCCGAACGCGAGGTCGAGGTCCAGCAGCAGGGTCCGGTACCCCTGGCGGGCCAGCAGGACGCCCATGTTGACCGCCAGAGTCGTCTTCCCGGCCCCTCCCTTGGGCGAGAAGACAGTCAGCATTCGTCCCCGCTGCGCTGAGGGTGCCTCCGCGGGCAGGTCACCCTGGCGGCGCAGGGCGGACGTCAGGTCCATGCTGCGCCGCACGGCCTCGGTGAGACCAGTCAGGTCGCGCTCGGCGACCACCTCACGGATGCCCGATCGGCTCGCCTGCGCGAGCACCGCCGCGTCGGTGCGCCGCCGCACCAGCAGGACGCCCATGGTGGGGTTGGTCGCCCGTGCCCGCTCGGCGAAGTCCAGGGCGCGGTCCAGGTCGATGCTCGATCCCAGGATCACAGCCTTGCAGTCCGGCCGATCCCGCAGGAATCCGGTGAGCTCGTCGAACGTCCCCACGGTGGCGGTCGCGGGGCCGATGGCCTCACGCAGCGAGTCCCTGTTCAGGGCGTCAGGTTCGAGCAGGACAGGCATGGGAGGCTCTCTCGTCAGGTTAGCGACCAGTCTCGATGTTCGCGATCACTCTCGCTCGACGTTGGCGATCAGTCTCGTAGATTGTCGGTGGTCGTCCCCCCGGCGGTGCCATTCGTGGCGGACTTGTCGTTGAGCAAGGCCAGGTACAGGCTGCCCGAGGTCTGGGCCTGCACCACTTGCTGCGCCTGCTTCTGGGTCAGGGCGAGCGTCAGGATCGCCGTCGGGATGGACTCGGTGTTGCTCGTGCCGTCTGCGGCCGAGGCGGTCGGACTCGCCGTGGAGGGGCCGACCGCGACGACCGGAACGCGGGGCAGCAGGAGCGCTGTCTGGGTCTGGGGCTTGCCGGCGATGCCCTCGGCGGTCACGAAGATGGCGACCTCGGAGCCGGGGCGGACGAAGCCGGCCACTCGCTGCGGATCACCGAGAGACACCGAGACTGCCATCGTCCCCTCGGGCAAGGGCAGGCCGACGCCTGTCTGCTGCTGAGCCCCGAACATGCCGGAGAGGAGGACCTGACCCGCGAAGATGGTGCTGACGGCCGCCTGGTCGACGACCGGGGTCAGATCGCTGATAGCCCCGGAAGGGACGTAGTCGAGGGGCACCTTGCGCAGCTCGGCGTAGCCGTTCGCTGAGATCTCGGCACCAGTGGTACCCACCTCGATGGTGTGGGTGGCCACCAGCACCTGTACGAGCTCTTGACCGGCCAGTGCGGCATCCTTGGCCTTCGCCGCGTACATCCACACCAAGACAGTGCCCAATGCGGCCACCGACAATGCGGCGATCAGCAGGATCGTGCGGCGTCCCATGGTCAGTTCCTCGCTGGCGAGTCCGTGCATTGGCGTGCAACTGCGCGGTGGCCCCCACCCTCCAGGTGGCATGCCGCGGTCGATTCTGGCGCCAATTGTAGGTCGGTGCCTCGGGTCCCAGGCGCACGCACGGGGACTACGGACGGTCCGAGCGACGTGAGGGCGGCTGTTCAACCGGTCGATGCCCGAGTCAACTGCGGCTACCCTTGCTTGCGGGTGTGACGCAGGTAGTCGGCTGCGCGCGCTCAGCACGCTGGGAGGCACCGTGCGGCATCGTGTTCGTGGGTTGGGCCGTTGCGGGCCTGTGCCTGAGTGGACTCGGCGCCGTCGGGGACGCGACGAGCGCGGCGCGGCGGCGGTCGAGGCGGCGATTCTCGTGCCGGTGCTCGCCTTGTTCTTCCTCGGGATGGTCGATCTGGGCCTGTTCATGAGATCCAACGTCGAGGTCACGACGCTGGCCCGGAACGGCGCGCTCGTCGCATCGTCGGAGCCTGGCCTGTCATCCTCGGATTCCGAGGCGGCGAGCGTCTCCCGGGACACCGTGAAGGCGATCGCCATCTCGGCGTCGACGCTGGACTTCGAGGAGATGGAGGTGACCATCTACAGGGCGACCCCCGACGACCCGGATCCCGCCACTGCCTGTTCCACCAACTCCACGGACTGTGTGATCTACCGAGGCTCGGCAGAAGGGCTGACCTATTACAAGGGGGGCTATCAGCCCAGCGACAGTGTTTGCTCGGGTGGCGATGACGACTACGTCGGAGTGGTCGTCCGAGCCCGCCACGATTGGCTGGCCAATGTCTTCGGGACCTCCACGACGTACGTCACAGGCCGGACAGTGATGAAGGTCGAGCCGTTCGTCTGCCCGCCGCCCGAATAGCCAGGACCGCCTGCCATGAATCAATCCGCCCGAGTGCGCGCGCTGCTCGACCGCGACGAGGAGAACGGTGCCGTCGCCGTCTATGTGGCGCTGATCCTCGTGGTCCTCATGATCGTCGCCGCGTTCGCGATCGATCTGTCGCGCTGGTACGTCGAGCTGCAGCGATTGCAGGGTGCGGCGGACGCTGGGGCCTTGGCCGCCGCGCCGCTCCTGCATGACGAAGGCAAGGCAGAAGAAGAGGCAAGAACGACTGTGGGCCTCAATGGATACTCGAAGCTGAGCGCGACGCCCAGCAGCGTGACTCCCGCCGGGCCGAAGACTCGCATGCGGGTGACCGTGGAGGGCGCCGTCACCAATGCCTTCGCCAGCCTCTTCGGGTTCACGACCACGACCCTGCATCGCAGCGCGACCGCGGAGTACGTCGAAGTCCCCTGCGACGAGCCATCGAGTGAGATCCAGCTCCTGATGCTCGACGACGAGGCCGGGGATGACTGCGCAGCGCGAGAACCCGTGATGCATGCTCGGTTGGTCGAGTGATGAGGCGGTCTTCCGGACTCTCAGGCGGGGACCGGGGTGCCACCGCTCTTGAGTTCGCGTTGGTCTTCCCGATCGTCATGCTTCTCACATTCGCGATCATCGAGTTCGGCTTCCTCGTCCGAGATCAGGTCGCCACCGTGAACCTGGTCAGGGACGCCTCACGCATCGCTTCGGCCAACCCACGGGTCGGCACTGTGGATGGGCACCGGACGAAGGGCCCCGACGCCTCGTTCGCCTACCTCGCCGCGCGGGCGATCGAAGGCAGCCGCACGGCCTTGCCGAAGGACTCGATCAAGGAGCTGTGGGTCTACCTGGCCGACGGGGGTGGGAACCCGGGGTCTTGCGATCCCCACTCGTGCGTGCGCTACGTCTGGGCGGATGGCTCTTTCGACTTTGCAAGTGTCACCAGCAAGTGGGATCCCAAGTCGATCAATGCCTGTCCGGGTCCCCAAGGTCAATCGGTCGGCGTCTATCTCACGGTGCGGCACCAGGGCCTGTTCGGCAGCCTGTTCCCCACGTACCGGACGCTCAGCGACCGGAGCATCGTGAAGTTCGATCCGATGCCCGAAGGGATCTGCGAATAGGGGCTTTGACGAGAGTCGGGACAGGGTCGTCCCTACAGCAGGCCGCGGTTGCTCAGGCTGCGGAACGAGAACCACCCCGGGATCGTCGGCAGCCAGAACGTGACCGTGCGGAACAGCAGGGTCGCCGAGACGGCCAGCCCCGACTCCACGCCGGCCGCGGTGAGCCCGGCGGCCAGCGCCGCCTCGACGACACCCAGGCCGCCGGGCGTCGGTGCGGCCTGGCCGATCGTCGACCCGGCCAGGTAGACGAACGAGATCGCGGCCAACGACCCCGAGTCGGTGAAGGCCCGCACGCAGGCCACCAGGCACAGGCAGTACGCGAGGTTCAGCATGAGGATGCCGCCGAAGCCCTCGATCAGCTTGGCCGGGCGCTGGGCGACGGTGAGCAGCCGGGGCACCACCTGGTCGACCATCGGCCGGATGCGGTTGGTCAGCCACCGGCGGATCTGGGAGACCGAGGCCAGCCCGCCGATCACGATCGCCAGGACCCCGATGCCGATGACCACCTCGCGCGGCGGATCGAACGACATGTCCGTCTGGGTTCCCGCGGCGATGCCCACGAGCAGCATGAGGCTCACGTGCACGCCGAACGCGACGAGCTGGGAGACCGCGATCGAAGCGGCCGACGCCGCCGGCGGAAGTCCCGCGCGGTTGAGGTAGCGGGCGTTGACGGCCACCGCCCCCAGGGTCGGCGGGGACACCAGGGTGGCGAACGAGGCGGCCAGCTGTGCCTTGAAGGTGTTGAAGAAGGGAAGCCGGTCGGGCACGAACCCGGACAGGCTCAGCGTCGCCCCGACGTAGGTGGTTACCGAGAGCGCCAGGGCGATCAGCGCCCAGCGCCAGTCGGCGTTGGTCACGACCTCCACCAGGTCGACCTGGGCCAGCTGGGAGAGCAGCAGGTACCCGGCCACCGTGCCCAGGAGCATCGTGACGACGGTGCGCGGCTTGAGCCGCTCGAGGTTGATCGGCTCGACCTCGATGGCCGGGTTCACCTCGAGCAGCGCCTCGCGTACCTGGTTGAGCAGACCCTTGCGCGCGCGCAGCGCCGCGCGGGTGGGGCCGGACAGCGCCACTGCCTGGAGGACGGGCAGCGCCCGCAGCAGCGCCTCGTCGCCCAGGACCGCACGGCCCGCGGCCACCGCGGACGCGACGTCGGTCTGCAGGGCCTGGGTCACCAGCATCTCGGCCACGTCCAGGCGCAGGGTGATGTCGCCGGCGGCCACCACGCCGGACTCGACCCCGGTCAGGTAGGTGTCCGGCCCCAGGTAGTGGATGTTGGCCGCATGGATGTCCTGGTGGGCCAGGAACCGGGCCTGGAGCCGGGCCACTGCCCGCCAGGCCGCCTCGAGCTCGTCCCGGGTCGGGCGGGCAGTGTCCGATCCCGGCGGCACGACGCGGCCCCCGCGCGCCTCGTAGGCCAGCAGAGCGGAGTCGGCGCTGACCATGGAGGCGACCCGCAGATGGGGGGTCGGCGCCTGGGCCGCCTGGGCCGCGTAGGACATGAGGGCCGCCCGGTCGACCGCGGCGCTCATCGACAGCGACCCCGAGGTGCGGTGCCCGCGCAGCCGGATCGCCCGCCAGATCGCCTCGTCCACCCCGGAGCCCTCGAGGTCGCGGTCCAGGACCACGATGTCCAGCTGCTCGCCCTCCAGGGTCACGGCGTGGTAGCGCCGCCCCGAGCCAGTGCCCTCGCTGGCGCGCAGCATCACCAGCGGCAGCCCGCCCTCGGCCAGCGTCCGCGCCACCTCGGTGCCGGCCGGCCGGGTCGTCGGCGTGCCCAGCGCGTAGCGGACCATCAGGCCGACCGCCGCGCCGACCAGGATCGAGAGCCCCTGGGCGGCGATCGTGCTGCCCGGCGCGATGGCTCCGACGATGCCGACCACGGTGAACAGGGCGGTCGCGGCGACCTTCCAGCGCGGCCGGGCCATCAGCCGCGCGACGGTCACGAACGCGACCAGTCCGCCGAGCAGGGGCGCGGTCGGGTAGGCCACGACGCCCGGCACCGGGTAGGCCCCGGTCAGCGCCCGGAACAGGGACTCGCTGCCGTGGTCGCTGACCAGGACCGAGATGACCGACAGGAGGATGTCGGCCAGCACCAGGGCGCCGATCGCCTCCAGCAGCTGGCGGCCGCGCCGCCGGACCAGCAGGCTGATCGCGCCGGTCAGCGGCAGCAGCACGATGCCCAGTCCGGCGGCCGAGTTCAGCAGCAGGGCCACTAGGTCGGGCAGCCGGCTCTGGGCGCGGGCCAGGTCGGAGTCGATGGCGATGGTGGTCGTCTGGGCGGCCATCGCGATCCCCACCACGGCCAGGGCGCCGAGGACTGCGGCGACCGCGCCGACCAGGTCTCGGGGGCGGCGCAGCCGGGTGCGGAAGGCGCCCTCCTCGATGACCACGGTGGCCCCGGTGGTCGAGCGTCTGGCTGGGTCCGGCGGTGGCTCCGGGGCCGCGAGGGCGGGCAGTCGCCCGGTGCTGGCCGGGTCGGGGGGCGGGGTTGGGGGCGGGGCCGGGGGCGGGGCTGGGGGCGGGGCCGGGGGCGGGAGCGCGGAATCGGTGGTGTCGGGCGAGGGCTGGAGTGCGCCACCCGCCTCCTCACCCGTCTGCGCCATTCGCGCATGCTCCCACGCGAGGCCACGCGGGGGTGGACGGGCGCCACCGACCCCGGGGATGTGCGCGGAGCGAGCTCGCCGCTGACCGGTCAGCGTGCAGCACTCCGGCGGCGCCGACGGCCGGTTGTCACACCCCTGTGGTTGCCTTGGCGGCGCGAGAGGGGAGGGCGACGTGAGGGCCCAGGCTGGGGGAGCGGTGCCGCAGGTGCTGCTGGACCGTGCGGTCCCGCAGGCGCTGCCGGCGCCGATGCTGGACGACCAGCAGCGGCGTGTGGTCGCGCATCGAGGCGGGCACCTGCTGGTGCTCGCCGGCCCGGGCACCGGCAAGACCACGACGCTGGCCGAGGCGATCGTGGCGCGGCTGACCCAAGGGCCCGACCAGCTGCCGGCGGAGTCCGTGCTGGCCCTCACGTTCGGTCGCCGGGCGGCCGGTGAGCTGCTGGAGCGGATCGGCCGGCGGATCGGCGGGGCGGCGCTGCCGGTGGTCAGCACGTTCCACTCCTTCGCCTACGGGGTGCTGCGCGAGTTCGCCAGCCCCGAGGACTTCCGCGCGCCGCCGCGCCTGCTCACAGCCGCCGAGCAGGACGCCCGCCTGCGTGAGCTGCTGGGCCACTCGGTGCGCGAGGGCCGGCTGGAATGGCCGGCGAGCCTGTCCGCCGCGGTGGGCACCCTGGGCATCGCCGAGCAGGTGCGCTCGCTGCTGGGGCGGGCGCGCAGCCTCGGCCTGGACCCCGAGCAGCTCAGCGCGTTCGGTCGCCGCGAGGGCATCCCGGTGTGGGCCGCGGTGGGGACGTTCCTCGACGAGTACCTCGACACGCTCGGCTTCGAAGGCGCGCTGGACTACGGCGAGCTGATCGCCCGGGCCGTCGCGCTGGCCGCCGACGAGCGGCGCGGCCGTCACCTGCGCGAGCGCTACCGGCTGATCGTCGTCGACGAGTACCAAGACACCGACCCCGGCCAGGTGCGTCTCGTGGCCGAGCTGGCGCGCGGCGGCGCGCAGGTGATCGCGGTCGGCGACCCCGACCAGGCCATCTATGGGTTCCGCGGGGCGGACGTGCAGGGCATCGTGCGCTTCCCCGAGGAGTTCGCCGACCCGGTGACCCGGCGACCGGCCGCGATCGAGGTGCTGCGGACCACGCGGCGGTTCCCCGAGCCGATCGCCCGGGCCGCCCAGTCTGTCCTCTCCTCGGTGCCGATCGCCGAGCTGCCCGCCGCCGTCGTGCGCGCGCATCGGTCGCCGGCCGCCCGGCCGGGCCCGGCTCGGATCGAGGCCTTGACGTTTCCGAGCTCGCTGGCCCAGGCCCAGGGCATCGCCGAGCTGGTGCTGGCCGCGCACGCCGGCAGTGCGGGCCAACCCGGCCTGGACTGGTCGCAGATCGCGGTGCTGGTCCGCAACCCGGCGCTGGCGGCAGCCGAGCTGGCCAGGTCGCTGCGGTCGGCCGGCGTCCCGGTGTGGCTGCCTCCCGACGAGCTCGCCCTGGCCGACGAGCCGGCGGTGGTGACGCTCGCGGCGGTCCTCGAGCTGGCCCTGGACCCGGCCGGACAGCCGGCCAGAACCGGGCGCGAGCTGCTGGCCGGCCCGCTCGGCCGGGTCCCCCCGGTCGCCATCCGGCGGCTCGCTCGCGCGGTGCGGGTGGCGGCGCAGGCGGAGGAGAGGGGCTCGGCGGGCGAGCCGGAGGAGGGGGCGGGCTCGCCCGGAGTGGGGCCGAGTCGGCCAGGCAGTGCCGATGCGCTGCTGACCGCTGCCCTCGCGGAGGGTGTGCTGCCCGATGGCGCCGCCCTGCCACCCGGGGCGGTCGCGGGCTTCCGCCGGGTTTCGCGTGTGGTCGCTGCGGCGCGCTCGGCGGCCGAGGCGGACCTCATGGTCTCCGAGATCCTGTGGGCGGCCTGGTCGGCCACGGACTGGCCCGACCGGCTGCGGGCCGCCTCGTTCGGCGGCGGCGGGCCGGGGCTGCGTGCCGACCGGAACCTGGACGCCATCCTTCGGCTGTTCGAGCTCGCGCATCGACTGCCTCCGCAGCGCACCGGCCGGGTCGGCATCCGCGCGTTCCTCAGCGAGCTGCGCGACCTGCGGCTGCCCCAGGACCTGCGCACCACCGACCAGAGCGCGCGTGCGGGCGTCCGGCTGCTGTCGGCGCATCGCGCCAAGGGGCTGGAGTGGTCGATGGTCGTCGTCGCCGGCGTCCAGGAGGGGATGTGGCCGGATCTGCGCCTGCGCTCGGACCTGCTGCACGTCGACGAGCTGGGCCGCGACGGGCGCCTGCCCCAGCGCACGCATCCGCAGATCCTCGCCGAGGAGCGACGGCTGATGTACGTGGCGTGCACCCGGGCTCGATCCGCGCTGGTCGTGACCGCGGTCGCCGAGCCCTACGAGGGGGGTGCGCAGCCGTCGCGGTTCGTGGCCGAGCTCGGCGTCCCGGTGCGCGCGGCTGCCGTGCGCCGGGCGGCGCCGATGGCGGTTCCCGGGCTGATCCGGTCCCTGCGCGAGGCGGCCTGCGCACCGGTCGTCCGGCTGCCCGACGGCTCGCCGGACCCGCAGGTCGAGGAGCTGCGCACGGCCGCGACCGTCCGGCTCGCGGCGCTCGCGGCGCTCGCGGAGGCGCCCAACGCGGAGGCGCTCCGCGCGGAGACCTCCGGCGCGAAGTCCTCCCGTGCGGAGACCACGCGCGCGGAAGCCCTGGGGGTGGGGCCCGGCCAGACGCTGCTGGCCGCCGCCCACCCTGATCGGTGGTGGGGGGTCCGGGCGCTGACGTCGGGCGCAGGCGCTGGCGCTGGCGAGGGCGCACCCCCGGCCCCGGAGTCGTCCGTGGCGCGCGAGCCGTCTGTGCCGGGCGCTGGCGAGCAGCTCGATCTGTTCGCCGATCCCGGTCCCGGTCCCGGTCCTGCTCCGCCTGTCTGGCTCTCGCCCTCGGCCATCGAGTCGCTGCGGCACTGCCCGTTGCGCTGGTTCCTGGATCGCCGACTGGGGGCGAGCGCCCCCGCGGGTCCCAACGCCACGCTCGGGCTGCTCGTCCACGCGATCGCCCAGGCCATCGTCGAGGGTGAGGTGCCGGCCGACGAGCGGGCCATCAGCCCGTTCGTCGACCAGATCTGGGAGCGGATGGGCTTCCCGGCTCGCTACCAGTCGAGTCACGAGCGCCAGCGCGTGCGGGCGATGGTGGCGACGCTGGTCCGGTGGCACCTGGCCAGCGACCGTCGAGCGGTGCTGGCCGAGGCGAGCTTCGAGCTGTCCAGGGAGTCCTCGACCGGTCCGGTGCGGGTCAGCGGCAGCATCGACCGGGTCGACGTCACGCCCGAGGGCTCCATCGTGCTGGTCGACTTCAAGACCGGCCGCAGCGCAGCCAGCGCGAGTGCGGCCGCCGAGAACCCGCAGCTGGGCGTCTACCAGCTGGCCGTTCGCGAGGGGGCGGTCCAGGTCTCGGGCGAGGGGCTCGGCGAGGCATCGAGGGAGGTCACGGAGCTGGTGTCGGGCCAGGCGTTGGTCGTGGCGGGGAGCCAGGCGACGCGGGAGGACGGTGAGCCCGTCAAGGGGGTGGCCGGTCGGCCCCGGCTGGGCGGCGCGGAGCTGGTGCACGTCGGCGACTCCTACGTCAGCGGGCTGCCCAAGGTCCGCCAGCAGGCGCCGCTGCCCGACGGCCGTGCCTGGATCGAGGACGTGATCGACGACGCCGCCCGGCTCGCGCGCGGTCCGAGCTACCCCGCTCGACCCAGCTCACGGTGCAACACCTGCACCTTCGTCCCGCTCTGTCCGGCGAAGGTGCAGACCGGTGGGGCCGGAGCGGCCGACGGGAGCCGGTCATGACGCCTCCGTCGGTCGGCGGTCCGGCGGTGGCGCCGATGACCCGCGACGAGCTGGACGTGCTGCTCGCGCGATGCCTGGACGCGCCGGGCCTGCGGGTGACCGACGAGCAGTGGGAGTGCATCAGCGCGCCCATGGAGCCTTTCGTGATCGTCGCCGGCGCCGGGACGGGCAAGACGTTCGTGATGGCTGCCCGCGTGCTGTGGCTGGTCGCCGGCGGGTTCGTCGAGCCGCACGAGGTGCTCGGCCTCACGTTCACCAACAAGGCGGCGGCCCAGCTGGCCACCCGGGTGGGCCGGCTGCTGACCGGATGGCGGCAGGCTCGGCCCGCAGCCAGGCTGACCCTGGCCGGCGAGGGGCTGGGCGAGCCGACCATCACCACGTACCACTCGTTCGCCGCGCGGATCCTCGAGGAGCAGGGGCTGCGCATCGGGGTCGAGCCGGGGGCGCGGCTGCTGTCCCGGGGTGCGGTGGCCGAGCTGGCGATGGATCTGGTCCGGCGGGCCGACGATCAGCAGCTCGCGGTGAACGCCAGCTACGCGCCCAGCGGGCTGGCCACGAGGGTGATGGACCTGGACGCCAACCTCGCGGAGCAGGCGATCAGCACCGACGTCCTGCGGGCCCACGACCGGAGCGTGATCGAGCTGATCCGCGGCCTGGCGCGCGTGCCCCAGGCCGTGGTGGACATCAGCCACACCGCTCAGCGCCGGATCGAGCTGTCCGCGCTGGTGGACGACCTGCGCGGCCGGCGCGAGGAGGTCGGCGGGCTGGACTTCACCGACCACATGCGCCGGTGCCTGGAGCTGGTGACCACCTCCGACGAGCTGGTGGCGATCCTGCGCTCGCACCATCGCGTCGTGCTGCTCGACGAGTACCAGGACACCTCGATCACGCAGCGGATGATCCTGTCCACCCTCTTCGCCGGGTCGGCTGTGACCGCGGTCGGCGACCCGCTGCAGGCGATCTACGGCTGGCGAAGCGCGTCGGTGGCCAACATCGCGGCGTTCGGCGCCCACTTCGGCGCGACCCGCCGCCAGGTCCTCTCGGTGAACCGGCGTTCGGGCGAGCCGATCCTGGCCGCGGCCAACCTGGTCGCCGCCGACCTGCGCGCGGCGCATCCCGAGGTTGCCCCCCTACGCGCGCCGGCGCCCCGCGGGGCGACCCTGCGCACCGCCCTGCTGGAGACGATCGCCGACGAGTCCGCGTGGATCGTCGACCAGATCGCCGCGGAGGTGGAGTCCGGTCGTCCGCCGGACGAGATCGCCCTGCTCGCCCGGACGAACGAGTCGCTGGTGCCGCTGCACGCCGCGCTGCTGGCCCGCGGGATTCCGGCCAGCATCAGCGGGAGCGCGGCGCTGATCGCCAGCCCGTACGCCCGCGAGGTGCTGGCCACGCTGCGGGTGCTGGAGGACCCGACGGACAACACGTCGATGGCCACCCTGCTGGCTGGTCCGCGCTGCCGCCTCGGGTCCGCGGACCTGCAGGTCCTCGGCCGCCGCGCCACCGAGCTGGCGGGCACGGCTGGCCGCCGCCGCGGGGAGGGCGCCGACCGACCGCGGCTGCGGGAGGTCCTGGCCGAGTCGGTGGTCCTGCCCGACCCGGTCGAGCGGCCCAGCCTGCTGGAGGCTGCTGCCGACCCCGGGCCGGCCCTCGGCGACGAGACGCGCTCGCGGCTCGCAGCCCTGGTCGGCGAGCTCGGGATGCTGCACCGCCGTGTCGGGGACCCGCTGCCGGACCTGGTGGACGCGGTGGTGGAGATCCTCGACGTCCCGGTGGAGGCGCAGCTGGCCGCGGGTCCGCCCACCGTTCTCGGGGAGAACGGGATGTCAGGTGGTCCGGCCCCGAGCGGCCCAGCCCCGCGCGGCGCAGCCCCGGGCGGTCCGGCCTTGATTGGTGCGGCCCTGAACGGTGCGGCTCTGAACGGACCACGGGTCGCCCGGCCACCGGACGCGGCGCTGGCCGGGCTGCTCCAGCTGGTCGCCGGCTTCCGCGACGCACAGGGGGCCGTCGGGCTCGGCGCGTTCCTCGCCCATCTGGACGTGGCCGAGCAGGCAGGCGACGTGCCCAGCTTCGAGCTGCCGGCGCTGCCCGGCACCGTCCAGCTGATGACGGTGCACAAGGCCAAGGGCCTGGAGTTCCCGGTCGTGGTCCTGCCGCACCTGTGCCAGACCGTGTTCCCCGCCACCAAGGGCACGGAGCGCTGGACGACCAACCCGCAAGTGGTGCCGGTCGAGCTGCGCGACGACCGCCACGTGCTGCCCACCCTCACCGGGTACGACACCAAGGCGCGCAACTCCTACGCCGCGCAGTGCCGCGCCCACGATCGGTCGGGCGACGATCGGCTGGCCTATGTGGCCGTGACCCGGGCCGAGGAGCTCCTGATCGCGTCCGGGCACTGGTGGGGTCCGGCACAGAAGAAGCCGCGGGGTCCCTCGGCCTATCTGGCGGCGCTGCGTGAGCAGGAGCTCGCCGAGCTCGGCCCCGAGGGCCAGCCGTCCGAGCCCTGGGCGCCCCGGCCCGAGGCGGTGCAGGGGGCGGGCGACGAGTCGGGCGAGGGATCGGGCGAGGCGGCCACCAACCCCATGCTCGACCTGGTGGTCGAGGTGCCCTGGCCCGTGCCCGACCTGCCGTCCGAGCACGCCGTCGCCCGGGCGGCGCAAGCCGTGCGCGCCCTGCTGGCGTCCGGGGAGGTGGGCGTGCCCTGGCGGCTGCCCGCCGCCGAACCAGGGGACCCGGTCGAAACGACTGTCCCGGCCCCCGCGACTGACCCGGCAGATCCGACTGACCCGGCAGATCCGCCACGTCCGGCGGTGTCGGCTGAACCGGCTGAACCGATCCAGCCGGCCCATGCGGGGCGTCTGGCAGCGTCGGCTGGATCGGCTGAGCACATCGATCCGGCCGATCCGGTGCAGAGTCTGATCGCCGGCTGGGACCGCGCGATCCGGGCACTGCTGACCCGGGCCGAGCAGGCGCGGCAGCGCACTCGGGTCGTGACCCTGCCCGACCACCTCTCGGCCTCGGCGGCGATGGCCCTGACCGCCGATCCCGCCGGGTTCGCCGCGGACCTGGCCCGCCCGATGCCTCGGCCGCGCAGTCCGCACGCCGACCTGGGCACCGCGTTCCACGCCTGGGTCGAGACCCGTCTGGGCATCCAGCCGCTCATCACCGACGACGACCTGCCCGGGGCTGCCGACGAGGGGGTGGGCAGCCTGGCCGACCTGGCCGAGCTGCAGGCCGCTTTCGAGCGGCTGCCGCACGCCGACTGGGCGCCGGTCGGGCTGGAGGTGCCGTTCGCGCTGCCCGTAGGCGGCCGGGTCCTGCAGGGCCGCATCGACGCGGTCTTCCCGGCACCCCCGGGTGCCCCGGCGGGCCGGCGGTTCGAGGTGGTCGACTGGAAGACCTCGGCGCGCGACGTGGCCGACCCGCTGCAGCTGGCGATCTACCGGCTGGCCTGGGCCCAGCGGGTCGGCATCCCGGTCGAGCAGGTAGGGGCGTCGTTCGTCTTCGTCCGATCCGGCCAGGTGGTCGCGCCGGCCGGGCTGCCCGACCTCGACGAGCTGGCCGCGATCCTGGCCGGAGATCGCCAGGCGTGACGTGCTCTCGGGTCGAGGAGGTCACGACAGACCCGCGCAGACGAGAAGGGGCCTATCCGGATCGGCGCCGAGGACTGCCGCGGGCTGCAACCACGCCCCGCGAAGGCGAGGCAGGCGCGATCCTCGCCGCAGAGCCGCCCGATGCGTGAGCGGTCAGGGGTCGGGGAAGTCCACGACCACCGCGCAGTGGTCGCTCACGGCCAGCGGCAGCACGCGGGCCGACTCTCGGGCGTGGTCGAGGGCGGCCGGGGTCCAGCCGTCGGCCAGGACGTGGTCGAACTGGATGCGCGGCCGGCCCACCGGGTAGGTCGGCGTGCGGACCACCTGCTGCCAGCCGGTGCTCAGCCGTGGGATCCCCCCGGGGAGATTGAAGTCGCCCATGAGGACCAGCGGTCGCGGCTGACCGCCGAGGAACGCGCGCAGCTCGCGGAGCTGGCGGGCGTTGGTGCCGGGCACGAACGACAGGTGCGCGGTCGCCACGGTGACGTCCGCGCGCGGCAGCTCGACGATCGCCGAGACGGCGGATCGCGGCTCGTCGGGCACCCGGAACGACGCGCCGCGGCCCTCGCTGGCCGGGGCCCGCAGGGGCAGGGAGACCGGCGCGGGCGGGAACCGCCGGACCCGCCACTGCCGGACCGGGAACCGGCTGATCAGGGCGATGCCGTAGCGGGGCGACCGCCCAGCCTTCGATCGCGGCATCGGCGGCTCCGGATCGTCCCCGGGCAGGTCGTCGGCCTCGGTCGCCGGCACCCACGCCGCGCCCTCGGTCACGATCCCCGGAGTCCCGCGGACGCTCGGCACGAACCGCCAGTGCTTGGCCTTGAGTGCCTCGGCGACCAGCCGCGCCTGGTCGACCCCGCCCGTGCGCTCCTGGTAGCGGTCGACCTCCTGCAGGGCCAGGACGTCGATCGGTCCGTCGGCGAGCAGCTCGTCCACGGCGCGCAGCAGGTCCGAGGGGTCCAGGACGGGCGGCGACCAGACGGTGCGCTCGGTCGCCTCCACCCCGGACAGGGCCAAGTCGGCCTGGAGGTCGTCGTCGTTGATCTGCGCGTGCCGGTCGCCGCCAACACCCTCTCGCCGGTCACCGCCGGCCTCGGCTGAACGGTCGCCGACCGGTGCTTGCCGATCGCCGGCCGTTCCACCGCCCATCCCGCCGCCCGGAACCCTGCCGGGCCCGGCCTGACCCTCGACCGCGCCGGCGTCGGCCAGCGATGGGGCCTGATCGCGCAGCGGCACCCCGTGCAGGAGATTGAGGGTGGCCACGCGCACCCGCACAGACTGGCACAGCAAGCAAAGAGCCACCGGCTGGCAGGCGCAGGCGCCGCGCCGGTCGCGACGGCTCGGCCTACCGTGTGCCCATGTCCACGACCGCCGGAGCCGACGCGTCCGCTGGCCGGGGCGATGGGTCCGCGGGCCTGCGCTCCCCGGCCCCGGTCCCGGCCCTGGTGCCCCGCTCGGCGCCTCCGTGGGCTCGCCTGGATCTGGCACTGGGCTGGTCCCAGGTCGACCGCCGTGGGCTCCTGCGCTCCCACGGCTGGCCGGCGCTGCCGACCCCCGCCCGAGCCTTCCTGCTCGACGAGCGCGGCGAGCTGGCGGTGCAGCTCGGCGATGACGGCTCGGTGACGCTGGCGGTGGTGGACCTGCCGCCCCCGACCGAGTCCGCGCTGTTCCTGGGGGTCGACGCGGCGGGCGTCTCGGTGTGCGCGCTGGTGGTGGCCCACGACGACCCCCTGGTGCCCCGGACTGCCTCGTGGGCGGGCATGCGCGGCGTCGGGGCGCGGCTCGATCCCAGCGAGTGGGGGATGGTCGGCGAGGCGCTGGCCCTGGTCAACTGGCACCGCACGCACGCGCACTGTCCGCGCTGCGGGGCGCTCAGCGAGTCCGCGGGGCTGGGCTGGTGGCGGGTCTGCCCGGCCGACGGCACCCAGCACTTCCCCCGCACGGACCCGGCCATCATCGCCGTGGTGGTCGACGAGGCGGGCAACGCCCTGCTAGGCCGCCAGGCCCGCTGGCCCTCCGGGGCGTTCTCGACGCTGGCCGGATTCGTGGAGGCGGGAGAGTCGGCCGAGGCGGCGGTCGAGCGCGAGATCGGCGAGGAGGTCGGGCTGGCGGTGACGCAGATCGACTATGTGGCCAGCCAGCCCTGGCCGTTCCCGAGCTCGCTGATGCTGGGCTTCTCGGTGCGGGTGGACGGGGTGCGGCCGCACTTCGACGTCGACGGCCAGGAGATCGCCGAGGCGCGCTGGATCAGCCGAAGCGAGCTGCCGGTGCTCGGCGATGCGCGCGAGGTGCGCCTGCCCGGTCACCAGTCCATCGCCCACCACCTCATCCGAGGCTGGTACGGCGAGCCGATCCCGTCCGCGTGGTGCCGTTGGTGAGGCGCTCACCCGTGTAGGTCCGCCCCCACAGGAGGGTGCGGTGCCGGAGTCCGTCGTGCCCCGGACCGGACTGCGGCCTGACCGGAGATCCTCGACCGGGAGATCCAGTGCGGGGCCGGAGTCCGTCGTGCCCCCGGACCGGGCTGCGGCCGAGTGACCCGTTCCGGCGGGCGCCGGCGTTGCCCGCAAGCCCGTCGTCCACCACCGGGTTCCGATGTCAGCCTCGGCTGGGAGAATCCCCGGCATGCCTGACTCGGTCCTGGACGGCCTGGATCCCGAGCAGCGTCTCGTCGCCGAGTCGCTGTCCGGGGCGCTGCTCGTGCACGCCGGCGCCGGGGCGGGCAAGACCCGCGCGATCACGCACCGCATCGCGCACGCGGTGCACACCGGTCGGCACTCGGCGCGCTCCGCTCTGGCGGTCACGTTCACGACCCGGGCCGCCGGCGAGATGCGGGGCCGCCTGGCCGAGCTGGGCGTCCCCGCCGTCACCGTGCGCACGTTCCACGCCGCCGCGCTCAGCCAGCTGCGGCACTTCTGGCCCACCACGGTGGGCGGCCCGCTGCCCGAGCTGGTCGCCAGCAAGGTCCAGCTGGTGACCGCCGCGTGCCGCGAGCTCGGGGTGCAGGCCACCCGCACGACGGTGCGCGACCTGGCCTCCGAGATCGAGTGGGCGGGGTCGAGCCTCCTGGTGCCGGGCAGCTACGTGCAGGCCGCTCAGGCCGCCGGGCGCACGGCCATCGGCAGCGGCGCCGACACCCTCGACCTGCCCGACATCGCGCGCGCGTTCGCGGCCTACCAGTCGGTGAAGGAGCGCCGGAACGTCATCGACTTCGAGGATGTCCTGCTCTCCACGATCGCCCTGCTGGGCGACCGGCCCGACGTGGCAGACGAGGTGCGGGGGGTGTACCGATGGTTCACCGTCGACGAGTACCAGGACATCACCCCGGCCCAGGAGGCCCTGCTGTCGGCCTGGGTGGGGGACCGCGACGACGTGTGCGTCGTGGGCGATCCGAGCCAGACCATCTACTCGTTCGCCGGTGCCGATCCGGCGTCGATGAGCCGGTTCCTGCGGCGCTGGCCGGACGCCACGGTGGTGAGCCTGGACCGGTGCTACCGCTGCACGCCGCAGATCGTGCGCGTGGCCAACGAGGTGGTCCGGGTGATGGGGCCCATCGGCGCGGACCGCTCGGCGGGGTGGCCGGCGGATCTCCCGAGGCGGTCGCTGGACTTCGCGGGCCCGTCGGCGGGCGCCCCCATGGCCGGCACCGGACGCTCGGGACCGGTTCGCGGGCGGCCGGCGGAGGGGAGTGGCTCTGCCTCGGCTGCCCAGGGGCCGCTGCTCCTGCGCTCCCAGCGCGAGGCCGGGTCGCAGCCGGTTCTCATCACCGCGGGCGACGACGCCGAGGAGGCCCGGGTGATCGCCCGGCGGATCGCGGAGCTGGTCGGCGAGGGCTTCGCCCGAAGCGACATCGCGATCCTCGTGCGGACCAACGGCATGTTCGAGGCGTTCGAGGCAGCCCTGGCCGAGGCGGGGATCCCGGCCGTGCTGCACGGCGCCGAGCGGTTCTTCGAGCGGCCCGAGGTGCGCGAGGCGGTGGTCCGGCTGCGCGGTCAGGCGTCGATCGCCGATCGCGGCGCCCAGCCGCCCCCGGAGCCGGCCGGACCCGGGCAGCTCGACCTCATGGCCGGCACCCCCAGCACCGGCGCTCCCGGCACCCCCGGCGCGTCCCGGACCCCCGGCGCTTCCCGGACCTCCGGCGCTCCCGGCGCTCCGGCGGTGGGCATCGACGGTCCGTTGGTCACCGGGACGATCGGGGTGCTCAGCGCGATGGGCTGGCAGGCCGACGCGCCGCCCGGCGGGCGCACCGGCCGTGAGCGTTGGGAGTCGCTGGCCGCGCTGGTCGGCCTGGCTCGCGAGCTCGAGGCGACGGGCGTCACCCGGCTGGCCGATCTGGTGGCCGAGATGGAGCGGCGCGCGGCGCTCTCGCATGCCCCGTCGGCTGACGCGGTCACCGTGTCGACGCTGCACGCCGCGAAGGGCCTGGAGTGGCGGGCGGTGTTCCTGGCCGGGGCCAGCGAAGGCTTGTTGCCGATCAGCTACGCCGACACAGAGGAGCGGCTGGCCGAGGAGCGTCGCCTGTTCTACGTGGGCATCACCCGGGCCAAGGACCGGCTGTTCGTCTCGTGGGCGCTGACTCGTGCCGGCGGTGGACGGCATCGGGAGCCCAGCCGGTTCCTGGCGCTGCTGCGCGGTCGCGGGGGGCTGCAGGAGGCCGGCCAGCGCACCGGGGTGATCCGCCAGGGCCGGGGCACGCCGACCCCGGAGCGGCGCCGGCGCTCCCCGGGGCGATGCCGGGTGTGCGGGGCCGGTCTGGTGACCGGGCCTGAGAAGACCCTGGGCCGCTGCCGGACCTGCCCGGCGCCGCAGAACGAGGCCCTGCTGGAGGTGCTCAAGGAGTGGCGCCGCACGGAGGCGGCGACCCGCTCGATCCCGGCGTTCGTGGTCTTCAGCGACGTGACGCTGCAGGCACTCAGCGAGCGCGTCCCGCAGAGCGACTCCGAGCTGCTCGCGATCCCCGGAGTAGGCGCAGCCAAGCTCGGCCTCTACGGACAATCACTGCGCGAGCTCCTGGCCGAGCACACCCCCGCCCGCTGAGCCGGCCGCATCCGCCGTGGGGTCGGGTGGCGGGGGTTGGTCGAGTTCGACTGGCGTGAGGTGGGGGCGGGCCCTCCTCCTCCTCCTCCTCCTCACCTTCCTTCGGCTGCTTCCTTGAAGCCGGGGATCCACTCCTCGAGCTCGGTGCGCATGGCCACGTGGGCGTCGAGCTGGCAGAGGACCCCGACCCCGCCCAGCCACACGCGGTGGATCAGCAGGTACGACGGCGGCAGGATGATGCGCACGCCGGTCGTGAAGTCCGAGCTGCGCGGGTTGTTCAGCCGGGTGAACTGCGCCCGCAGCCAGGCGCGCGAGTAGTGGAAGACGTCCACGCGCGCGGGGTCGACCAGTGGGTCCAGGAACGCCAGCAGGTCCGCGGGATCGATGTCGGTCTCCGACTTGAGGAACCCCTCGTCACGCAAGCCGGCGAGCACCGCGTTGCCGTCGCCGGTCAGCGCACGGCCCAGCAGGGTGCCGATCGCCGGGGGCAGCCCACCGGGCAGATGGGCGACCGCTCCGAAGTCCAGCACCGCGAACCGGCCGTCGGGCGCGATCCGGAAGTTGCCCGGATGCGGGTCGGCGTGCAGCAGCCTGGCCCGCGCCGGCCCGGACAGCAGGAACCGCTGATAGAGCTGGCCGGCCCGGTCCCGCTCCTCGGGCGTGCCGTCGACGATGATCCGGGAGAGCGGGGTGCCCTCCTGCCAGGTCGAGACGATCGCGGTCGGGCCGCTGGCCAGCACGCCGGGGATCACGAACTCGGGGTCGTCGCGGTAGGCGGTGGCGAATCGCTTCTGCGAAGCCGCCTCCCGGGTGTAGTCCAACTCCTCGCTGACCCGCGCGGTCAGCTCGTCGAGCAGCGGCTTGGCGTCCACGCCGGGCATCCACGACGTCATCAGCCGGGCCAGCCGCGACAGGGTGCGCAGGTCGGCCATGAGCGCCTTGTCCGCGCCCGGGTACTGCACCTTGACGGCGACCTCGCGCCCGTCGCGCCACACGCCGCGATGGACCTGGCCGATGCTGGCCGCCGCGGCCGGCTGGTCGTCGAACGAGGAGAACCGGCGTCGCCAGCGGGGGCCGAAGTTCGCGGCCAGGACGTCGTGCACCTGGCTGGCCGGCATCGCGGGCGCGGAGTCCTGCAGCTTGGTCAGCGTCGCCCGATACGGGCCGGCCATCTCCTCGGGCAGGGCGGCCTCGAAGATGCTCATCGCCTGGCCGAACTTCATCGCCCCGCCCTTGAGCTCGCCCAAGGTCCGGAAGACCTGCTCGGCGGTCCGGGCCTGCAGCTCGGCGGCGACCGCCTCCGCGGGCGCCCCGCCCAGGCGCCGGCCCATGCTCAGCGCCGCCCGGCCTGCGTGACCCAGCGGCACCGCCGCCATCCGGGCGCTGCGAGTCACGGCGTTCACCGGGATGTCGGGCACGCACCCATTCTGCTGGGTGCCGGCGGCACCCGCCCGGCACCCCGGCGCCACCGAGCCCGCCGAGACGGCGAGGAGGGGCATCCCCGATGGGGAGCCCCTCCTCGCTCTGCCCGCGGGCGCGGGCTCATGTCTTCAGGGAATCACTGGGCCTTGCCGAGGATCCGCGCGACCTTGGTGCCGCAGACCGGGCAGATGCCCTTGGCCATCCGACGGTTGTTGACTTCCTCAACCTGTCCGGTGAACTCGCGCTTGGCCTTGCACTTCACGCAGTAGGCCTCTCCGGTGTAGCTCTCGCTCATGCTTCCTCCGTCGAAGGGGGCCGCACTCGGTGACGGCGGCCCTGCGGAGCAGACAGTACTCCCGGACCGCCCCTGCGCACTCGAAGCCACCCCGTAGCCTTGCCGCATGCCCCGCACTGCCTCTGATGGCTCCCCCCTGCCCGCTGCCTACGCCAGCCCCGACGGTGCTCACCGGGACCTCGACGTGCACGACTTCGACCCCCAGGCCGACCGCCTGGCGGTGCGCCGGGAGGGCGACGTCGTCGTGGTCGAGCTGGCCGACTCCGACCGGCGCAACATGATGGGCCTGGAGATGACCGCGGCCTGGACCCGGCTCATGGCGGCGCTCGCCCGGGACTCGTCGGTCAGGGCCCTGGTGCTGACCGGCCAGGGGACCGCGTTCAGCTCCGGCGGCAACACCTCGTGGATCGGCGCGGACTCCCACCAGCCGGTGCCGGTGCTGCGCGAGCGGATGCTCTCCTACTACAGCGCGTGGCTGGCGATCCGTGACCTGCCGTTCCCGACGATCGCGGCGATCAACGGCCCGGCGGTCGGCGCCGGTGCGGCGCTGGCCCTGGCCTGCGACCTGCGCTGGGCCGGCGAGTCGGCGATGCTCTCGCTGCCGTTCCTGCGGATGGGCATGCACCCGGGCATGCTCTCGACGCTGCTGCTCACCGAGGTGGGCGGCGTCGCGGTGGCCCGCGACCTGCTGTTCACCGGGCGCCGGGTGGGCGCCCCGGAGCTGCTCGCGCTGGGACTGGTCAGCCGCGTGGTGCCCGACGAGCAGCTCGCCGAGGTCGCCGCCGAGGGCGCCGCCCAGATCGCGGCGGGCGCCCCGTCCGCGGTGCGGCTGACCAAGGTGGCGCTGCGCGGCGCCGGTCCGCACGACTGGGAGGCGGCGACGCAGTGGGAGGGTCTTGCACAGGCGGTGACCCTGGCCTCGGAGGACCTCGCCGAGGGTCTCGCGGCGCTGCGCGAGAAGCGGCCCGCGAGATTCACCGGACGCTGAGATCGCCCATGCCATCGGCTGTCACGCATTCATCGGCGTGTCGCGGGTCACTTTCTTCTCTCCACATGGGCTCGCGGCGTCGTGACTGGTCAGAGCCTTGTTAGTGGCGACTCTCCCGGCGTCATCCACACGATTCCCACGACACATCCACAGACTGGCGGCCGGTCTTCCCCAAGTTCTCCACATCTCGTCCACAGGGCGTTCTCCGCAACTCTTGACGCCGGGCGGGCGGCTGCCTACTTTCCGGATCTGAAGGAACCCCCGGAGATAACGGGTGCGAGAGGGGCCAGCCCCGCGCATCGCGCGCCTCCGGGGGTTCTGATCGTCCGGGGCTGGTTCGGTCGGGTTCGAGCGTGCGCGGAGTCCGATCGTCCGGGGGCGTGCGCCGCCCGACTCGGGGGCCGACGCTCAGGTTGAGACCGTCGCCGCTCTTCGGGGAAGCCGTGGGGGTCGCGACTCACACGGGCAGGAGTGCCGCGCTGGCGACCGCGCCCGTCGGAGGGAGTGCGCCGACCTAGCGGCAGCGCAGGACCGCCGCCTCGACCAAGCGGATCAGCGCCGGATCTGGGTCGGGCAGGCGGTCCACCGGGAACCACGCGAGGTCCAGCGACTCGTCGCTGCGGGTCGGCTCGGCACCGGCCGGGGCGTGGGCGAGGAAGGTCACGTCGAAGTGCACGCTCGGCGTGCGCCGTCCGACGCTGTCGCGGCACGAGACGGGGTGCCGGTCCAGGCCCAGCGGGTCGGGGTCCAGGGTGAGCCCGTCGATCCCCGACTCCTCGCCCGCCTCGCGCAGCGCGGCGACCCGCAACCCAGGCTCGCCGGGCTCTACGTGGCCGCCCAGCTGGATCCAGGCCCCGACGAGCGGATGCAGCGTGAGCAGCACCCGCTCGGCGCCGGCGTCCAGCAGGACCGTGCTGGCGGTCAGGTGTCCCGCCCGGTTGTCCCGGTCGAAGGCCGCGGCCCCGTGCTCGTCCACGTGGGTGACGACCTGGCCACGGACGAGCCCCTGGTCCGGGTCGGGCGCCGGCCACCCCGCCAGCAGCGCGCGGGACGGGGCGAGGGCGACCGCGTAGGGGCTGTCGCTCGACCCGTCGAGGGACGCCGGCGCCGCGGGGCCTGCGCCGCCGGTTCCTGCACTGCCGGTTCCTGCGCCGCCGGTGTACGCCTTGCCGGTTCCCGCGCCGCCGGTGTACGCGCTGCCGCCAGCCGGGTGGGGCCTGGGGTCAGGCACGGGGCTGATCCGGGCCGTCCTCCTCGGGCGCCTGGGCACCGGCGTCGGGGCCGGCGTCCACGCTCGGCGCGTCGGCGTCGCTTGCCCCGGCCGCCTCGCTGTCCGTCCCCTCGCTCGCCGCGGTCGCCTCGCCGACGCTCTCCACCGCCGCCGTGAGCGCGTTGAGGTCGGCGTCGGTGATCGACGAGCCGGAGACGAACCCGGCCGGGTCGTCCAGGTCGCCCGGCCCCGGCAGCAGGTCGGGGTGCTCCCAGACCGCGTCGCGCCCCTCGATCCCACGGACCCGCTCCAGCTCGGCCCACAAGGCCGCCGCCTCGCGCAGCCGGCGCGGCCGCAGCTCCAGGCCCACGAGGTTGGCGAACGTCTTCTCGGCCGGTCCGCCGGCGGCGCGGCGCCGGCGGACGGCCTCCTGCAACCGGGCCGCGGAGGTCAGCCGGTCGCCGACCGCGGCGGTCACCACATGGTCGACCCAGCCCTCGACCAGCGCCAGCAGGGTCTCCAGGCGGGCCAGGGCCGCCTTCTGCTGCGGGGTGTCCTCGGGCACCAGCACACCCGAGGAGAGGATCTCCTGGATGGCGGCGGGGTTGGACATGTCCACGCCCTCGAGCGCGCGCTCCATGGCCGAGGCGTCCAGGCCGATGCCGCGGGCGTACTCCGCTACGGCGCCGGTCAGCGTCGGGCCCAGCCAGACCACCTGCGCGAGCAGGCGCTGGTGGGCGACCTCGCGCAGCGCCAGGTACAGCTGGATGTCGGCCGGCTCGATCTCCAGGCCCGCGGCGAACGCGGCCACGTTCTCCGGGATCAGGGTCGGGACCCCGTCCGGGGTCAGCGGCAGACCGACGTCACCGGCGCCGAGCACCTCGCCGGCCAGCGCGGCCAGCCCCTGGCCGGCCTGCATCGAGAACATGGAGGCCCCGAGCTGCTTGGCCATCCCCATGAGCGGGGCCAGCATCTGGGTGAGCTCCGGGGGGATCTCGGCAGGCAGCATGGCCCGCAGCTCCTCGGGCAGCCCCTGGCTCAGGTCGGCCGTGTCGGGCAGCAGCCCGGACATCGAGCCCTGCACCTGCTCGGCGATCGGGTCGATGATCTGCTGCCACGCCGGCAGCGTGGCCAGCAGCCACTCGGTGCGGCTCCAGGCGCGCGCGCCGGTGCCGCTCGCGGGCAGGGTGGTGGCAGCGCTGACCCACAGCTCGGCCAGTCGGACCGACTCCTCGACGGCTCGGCGCTGGGCGTCGCTGACGACGGGGTCGCCCTGGCTGGCGATCACCTGCCGGGCCAGGTCGCGCGCGGCGTTCCAGTTCACCGGGCCCTGGCTCGGATTGGTGCCCATCCCTTGGAGCATCGCGCCCAGCTGGGACAGGGCCGCCCCCAGGTCGCCGATCTGGAAGGGGTCCTGACCCGAGCCGCCCGGCTGGGAGTCGTCGGGTGGCTGGAAGCCGAAGGGGAAGTTGCTCATGTCGCAGCTGCCTTTCAGGTCGGGACGCCGCAGGTTCAAGGGTAGGCGCGTCGGCGCCCTGGGGCCGCCTCGATGCCGGCGTGGCCCCCGTGGCGCGGGCCACGTTCCCGGCGGTGGCGGCGGGTGGCCCGGCACGGCGCGCTCGGGTGAGCGGCAACGTGCCGGCAACGTCCAGCCGGGGTGCGCGGCGACGTGCCGGCAACGTCCAGCCGGGGTGCGCGGCAACGCGCCGGCAACGCCCAGCCGGGGTGCACGGCGACTCCCGGCCCGGGTGCATGGCAACGTGTATAGGCTCGCGCCCGGTCGGAACAGGTGAGGAGGGGGCCGTGATCTGGTGGCTCATCCCGCTGGCGGTCACCCTCGCGGCCTGGGCCTGGACCCGCCGGCCCGGCGCCGGCCGGATGCGCGCGCGACCCCGGCCCGTCCCGGGCTCAGCGCAGGACGCCAAGGATCTCGCCCGGTTCGCCGACGCCCTCGAGCAGCCGATGCCCGGGGCTCAGGGGGTCCGGTGAGTGCCGATCCTCCCGAGGTGTCGGGCGCCTCCGACCCGGCCGACCCCACCCTCGACCCGAGCGGCCCCAGCCCCGACCCGGACCTTGCGGAGGCCGACCCCGCCCCCGACCCGGACGGCCCCGGGAGGCGGCCCGGCGCGTTCAGCCGGGGCTGGCGCGCCCTGCTGGGCCTGGACGCCCCCCGGGATCCTCGCGAGCGCACCCGGCAGCGGGCGATCGTGCGGGGGGTGGTCGCCGCCACCGTCCTGATCGTCGGGGCGTCGTTCGTGCGGCTGCCCCTGCTCGTGCTCAGCCCCGGCCCGACCTACAACACCATCGGCGAGGTCGACGGGACCCCGATGATCGTCATCACGGACACGACCACCTACCCGACCGAGGGCAACCTCGACATGCTGACCGTCTCCGAGCGCGGCGGCTCCTCCGGGGGAGTCCCGATCGGCGAGGCGCTGGCCGGCTGGCTGGCCCCGCACAGCAGCGTGGTGCCGCGGGAGAGCGTGTACGGCCCGGACGTCCCCAGACAGGAGATCCGCGAGCGCAACGACCAGCTGTTCGCCGACTCGCAGTCCAACTCGGTGGCGGCCGCGATGAGGGAGCTCGACATCGCCGTGGTCGAGCTCGTGGTGGTGTCCGTCGTGGTGGGCGGCGGTCCGGCCGACGGGATCGTGCGGGCCGGCGACGAGATCCTCGCCGTGAACGGGACGAAGGTGACCAAGCCCGCGGACGTCGGCGCGCAGGTCCGCAAGGGCAATGTCGGCGACACCGTCGAGCTGGAGGTCGTGCGCACCGAGAAGCCCGGTGACGAGCCGACCACGCACACGCTCGAGGTGGTCGCCCAGGCCAACCCGCAGACTCCGCAGGGCGAGACGCCCGCCCCCTATCTGGGGATCGTGGTCGGGCTGACCTACGACGCGCCGTTCCCGATCGACTTCACGCTGGAGAACGTGGGCGGTCCCAGCGCCGGGATGATGTTCTCGCTGGCCATCGTCGACATGCTCACCCCCGGTCCGATCAACGGCGGCAAGCACGTCGCCGGGACCGGGGCGATCGACCCGGAGGGCAACGTGTCGCCCATCGGGGGCATCCAGCAGAAGCTCGTGGGTGCCCAGCGCGCGGGGGCGCAGCTGTTCCTGGCACCGGCCGCGAACTGCTCGGAGGTGGTCGGGCACGAGCCGGACGGCATGCGCGTGGTGGCGGTGGAGACGCTGCACGAGGCGCGCGCGGACGTCGAGGCGTGGGTCAAGGACCCGAATGCGCAGCTGCGCGGCTGTGCGGCGGTCCTCGCCGGCTGAGCGAAGCCCAGCGTCAGCGGAACGTCCCCAACAGCGCGTCGGACAGGTCCGGCACCAGGTCCGCCCCGGTGAGCACCGCCTCGTCGTCGTGCCCCCGGGCCCGCAGCGCGCACATGCTGGCCCCGCCGCGCAGCACGCCCACGACGATCCGCATGTCCTGGGCGTCGGGGTGCTCGCGCGCGGCCCGGGCGGCCGCCAGGCTGGCCGCGACCTCCTCCTCGGCGTCCGGCGGCAGGACGATCCGCTCCATCGACAGCACCGCACCGGCCACCTCCGCCGGCCACTCGATCCCGGAGAGGAAGACGTCCAGCGCCCGGTCGGCCGGGGTGGCGCCCTGCTCGAACGTGGTCAGCGCCGGGCCGTCGCGGTCCACGCCCAACTGCGCGGCCAGGCCGGGCTCGGCGCGGCGCAGGTGCTCGGTGGTGACCAGTGCGAAGAGCAGCGTCGGCTGGTCCCAGCCGTCGGCCTCCACATGCCGCTCGATGTCGAGCACCGCTTCGAGCAGGTCGCGTTCGTCCATGGCGTGATCCTCCCAGCCCGATCCTCCCAGCCCGATCCGGCTCGTGAAACCGCCGCCCGCCCGCCCGCGCCGGGGAAGGCGGTCCGGCGGATGTCCGAACGGCTTGTAGTTTGGAGCCCGTGACGTTCGATCCGCCGATGCCCACGCGCGCCCGCCAACCTCAGCAGAGGCCGCGCCGGTCGGCGCTGGTGCCCACGATCGCCATCCTGGTCGGACTCGGGCTGGTGTTCCTGCTCGTGACCTCCTTCTACACCGAGTACCTCTGGTACCAGTCGCTGGACAAGGCGTCGGTGTTCACCACGCTGCTGCTCACGCGCCTCGGGCTGTTCGTGGTCTTCGCGCTGGTGATGGCGACCTCGGTGGGCCTGACCATGTGGATCGCCCACCGGTCGCGGCCCGAGCTGGGCGCGTTCTCCGCCGAGCAGGTCTCACTGGAGCGCTACCGAGCCTCGCTGGAGCCGCTGGAGAAGGTCATCCTGCTGGGCGTCCCGGCGATCCTCGGGCTGCTCGCGGGGATGGCCGCGACCGCCCAGTGGGAGTCGTTCATGCTCTGGCGTTACGCGACCCCGTTCGGGCAGACCGACGCGCAGTTCGGCATGGACGTCGGCTTCTTCGTCATGCAGTTCCCGTTCCTGCGGTTCGTCCTGGGCTTCGGCTTCGCGACGCTGGTCGTGTGCTTGGGGATGGCCGTGGTCACCCACTACGTGTATGGCGGCCTGCGCGTGCAGGGGCCCTCGCCGCGCACCAGCCGGGCCGCGCACATCCAGATCAGCCTGCTGGCCGGCCTGCTCATGCTGCTCAAGGCCGCGGGCTACTGGATGGACCGCTACGCGCTGGCCACCAAGTCCGAGGCGCTGGTCGACGGGTTCACCGGGCTGAAGTACCGCGACGTGAACGCCGTGCTGCCGGCCAAGAACATCATGGTCGCGATCGCGCTGGTGTGTGCCGTGCTGTTCTTCGTCAACGCGTTCCGCCAGGGCTGGCTGCTGCCGCTGATCGGCACCGGGCTGCTGGCGGTCTCGGCCCTGGTCATCGCCGGCATCTACCCGGCGATCGTGCAGCAGTTCCAGGTCAAGCCCTCCGAGCTCGTGCGCGAGCAGGACTACATCCAGCGCAACATCGACGCCACGCGGACCGCGTACGGGATAGCCGATGCGGAGTTCCAGGACTACTCCGGCGACGGCGAGCCGACCGCCGAGACGCTCAAGAACGACGCAGGCACGCTGGGCAACGTCCGGCTGCTCGACCCCGCGGTGGTGTCCCCGACGTTCCGCCAGCTGCAGCAGATCCGCGGCTTCTACTCGTTCCCCGACGCACTGGACGTGGACCGCTACCCGATGGAGAACGGCACCCGGGGGGCGGTCATCGCCGTGCGCGAGGTGAACCTCGACGGGGTCGGGGAGCGCAACTGGGCCAACGACCACGTGGTCTACACGCACGGCTACGGCGTCGTCGCGGCCTACGACAACACCGCCGCGGCCGACGGGCGCCCGGCGTTCTTCGCCTCGAACATCCCGACCGTGGGTCAGCTGGACGTCCAGCAGCCGCGGGTCTACTTCGGCGAGCAGTCCCCGGCCTACTCGATCGTGGGCGCCGAGGAGGGGGCCGAGCCGCGCGAGCTGGACTACCCGGACGACACCTCGGGCGTGGGCCAGCGCAACAACACCTACGACGGCTCCGGTGGGGTCGGGGTCGGCAGCCTGTGGCGCAAGCTGCTCTTCGCGACGCGGTTCCAGGACGTCAACATCGTGCTGTCCGACCTGGTCAACTCGCAGTCCAAGATCCTGTTCGACCGCGACCCGGTCACCCGCATCGAGAAGGTCGCCCCCTGGCTGACCCTGGACGGCGACCCGTACCCGGTCGTCGTGGACGGTCGGGTGCAGTGGGTGGTCGACGCGTACACCACGTCCAATGCGTTCCCGTACTCGTCGCGCACGACGCTCTCGGACGCCACCAGCGACGCGATCACCGCCTCCACCACCTCGGTGACGACGCTGCCCAGCCAGCGGATCAACTACCTGCGCAACTCGGTGAAGGCCGTGGTCGACGCCTACGACGGCACGGTGACCCTCTACGCGTGGGACCCCGACGAGCCGGTGCTGCACACCTGGTCGCGGGTGTTCTCGAACGTGGTGACCCCGATCGAGGAGGCGCCCGCCTCGCTGCAGGCGCACTTCCGCTACCCGGAGGACCTGTTCAAGGTCCAGCGCACGATCCTGTCGCGCTACCACGTGACCGACCCGACCAGCTTCTACAACGGCCAGGACTTCTGGACGATCCCGCTGGACCCGACCAACCGGGCGGTCAACGCGTTCCAGCCGCCGTACTACCTGACCCTGCGGATGCCCGGCACCGAGACCCCGACGTTCTCGCTGACCACGACGTTCGCCCCGCTCAAGCGGCAGACGCTGGCCGCGTTCATGGCTGTCGACGCCCAGCCCGGGCCGGGCTACGGGACGATGCGCGTGCTGCAGCTGCCGCGCAACACGACCGTGCCCGGGCCGACGCAGGTGCAGAACAACTTCGAGTCCGAGCCGACGATCGCCGAGCAGCTGACGCTGCTGCGTCGCGGCGGGGCCGACGTCGAGTTCGGCAACCTGCTGTCGCTGCCGGTCAGTGGCGGCCTGCTCTACGTCGAGCCGGTATACGTCAAGGCCACCCAGGGGCAGGGGTATCCGCTGCTGCGCAAGGTGCTGGTCGCGTTCGGCAACACCTCGGTGCTGGAGAACTCGCTGGGCGAGGCGCTGGCGGCGGTGTTCAAGGTGGACGGGTCCGCCGAGCCGCCGGACGACGGCGGCGGCGAGCCCTCCGAGCCGAGCTCCAACGCGCAGGCCGACCTGACCAAGGCGATCGCCGACGCGCAGGCCGCCTACGAGGCCGGCCAGAAGGCGTTGGAGTCCGGTGACTTCGCCGGGTACGGCAAGGCCCAGGACCAGCTCAAGGCGGCGCTGGACCGGGCCGCCGACGCCCAGAAGCGCCTGATCGCGGAGCAGGGCGGCGACTCGGGGAATGCGGCCGGCTCCGGGGAGGGCGCCGAGTCGGACGCGCCGGCGGACGAGGCCGCGTAGAGCGCGTAGGAGCCCGGCTCCCGGGCGTCGCACCGACTCGGCGCGGGTCGGGCCGCATAGGGTGTGGGGTCTCGGGCGGGGTTCGGGAGGTGGGTCGGGGTGAGCAGGCGGCGGCGAAGGGCGTGGCCGTGGGTGATCCTGTTCAGCACGATCGGCCTGACAGCGACCTTCTTCGCCGTGGGCGGCTGGTACTTCTCCGGGCAGATCTACGCTGACGCGCTGAAGTCCGAGCCCTGGGATCCGACGAACCTGCAGGGCGGGACCGTCGAGGCCATCAAGGTGACCGACGACGGCGGCCGGATCACGCTGCGCCCCGACACCGAGTTCGCCGGCGACCGCACCTTCGACAACATGGTGGTCGGCCTGGCGATCGGTGACTCGCTGGTCGTGGCCGGCCCCGCGCAGGACAACGGCGACGGCTCGGTCACCCGCGCGGTCCGCGACGTGGTCGGCAAGCAGCCGCCGCCGGGGTCACGCTACGGGCTGACCCGCGACGTGTGGCTGACCCCGAAGCAGGCGGGCCTGGACTACGAGGACGTGAAGCTGACCACCCCGGGCAACGTGACGTTCCCGGCCTGGCTCATCCCCGGCGAGAAGGACGGCCGGTGGGCGGTGCTCGTGCACGGCAAGGGCGCCAGCAGATCCGAGATGCTGCGGATGGCGGTCTCGCTGAACAACCAGGGCTACACGGTCCTGGACATCACCCATCAGGGTGACGTCGGCGCCCCGGGGTACGACAAGGGGATGGTCACCTACGGCCGGGTCGAGTGGCAGGCCGTCGAGGCGGCCGTGGACTACGCCGCCGACCGAGGTGCCGCGCGGATCGTGCTGGGCGGGGCGAGCCACGGCGGCGCGGTCGTGCTCGGGTTCCTGGACCGCGGCTCTCTGACGAGCCGGGTCGACGGGGTGATCCTGGACGCGCCGGCCTCGTCGCTGCACGACGTGATCGACGAGGCGGCGGAGTTCCACGCGCTGCCGGTCGCCGGTCTGCCGATCCCCGAGCCGCTGGAGGACGTGGCCATGTGGCTGGTCTCCGCGCGATACGGGGTGGCGTTCAACGAGGTGAACTACACCGACATGGCGGGCCTGGTGAAGGTGCCGCTGCTGGTGTTCCAGGGCAGCGCGGACAAGTCCGTGCCGCAGGCCGTGAACGACCGGTTCGTGCAGGGCGCGGGCGCGGGGGCGACGTACGTCGTGGTCCCGGACGCGGCGCACGTGGCCTCCTGGAACGTCGACCCCAAGGGTTACGACAAGCAGCTGAAGGCGTTCCTGAAGTCGATAGAGCCCAAGGAGCAGAGCTAGCCGGAGCCAGCCCAGCACAGCGCCGCTGCTCCTGCACGAGGACCTGCGCGAAACGGACAAGGACCTGCGCGGAACGGACACCCGTGTCCGTTCTCGGCGGGTAGCCGAGCGGCCTCGCGCCTGTCAGCTCCGTGCGCGCTCGGCGATGACCACGCCGGTCAGGATCACCAGCCCGCCGATCAGCTGAACCCCGGTGAGGACCTCGCCGAGCACGACCCACGCGACGATCGCGGCCAGGAATGGCTCGGTCATGCCGACGATGCTCGCGCCGGCCGCGCCGATGTGGCGGATCGCCGCCAGCACCAGCCAGAACGGCGCGATCGTGCCCAGGACGACCATCCACGCGGCCAGCGCCCACAGGGGGACGGTCGGCGTGCCCTCGCCCAGCGGTGCGGCGCCCCCTGCGAGCGCCCCGAAGTCGAAGTGCCACCAGGGCAAGACGATCGCCCAGAGGGCGGAGGCGAATCCGAAGCCCCAGAGGGTCAGCGAGACGGGGTCGCGCTGCCGGCCGGCGGTCTCGCCGAGCAGGTAGTAGACGGCCAGGGCGACGGCCGCGCCGAAGGCGGCGGCGACCGCGACCGGGTTCAGCTGCAGGCCGTGCCAGATCTCGGCGACCAAGGCCAGCCCGAGCAGCGCCAGGGCGAGCCCGAGCCAGATCGTGCGGCGAACCGGGTGTCCCCAGCCGAAACGGACCCACAGCACGACCATGATCGGGGCGGTGAACTCGATGAGCAGGGCGATCCCGATGGGCATCCGCTCGATGGCCACGAAGTACAGCCACTGGGTCATGGCCACGCCGAGGATGCCGTACGCGGCGATCGGCCCGAGCTCGGCGCGGCGCAGCCGCAGGGTGGGGCGGTTGGTGACCGCGACGACGACCAGCAGGAGCAGGAACGCGGCGGTGACCCGCAGCTGGGAGACACGGGCGGCATCCCCGACGCTCTGCAGGAGGATCTTGCTCACGGTCCCGTTGAGCCCGAAGAGGACCGAGGCGGTCAGGTAGAGCGCGTACCCGACCAGTGGCCGCCGGTGGGGGAGTGCGGTGGGGGCGCGGGCGTCGGACGGCTCGGCTCGGCGGGACTGATCGGGGGCCTCGCCTGGCGGGATCGGGACGCCCGCGGAGGCATCGGGCGGCGGAAGGCGGGGGTCGTCCTGGCTTCCGGAGGGACGCGGCCCGCCCGCGGTGCCCGCCGGTGGCGGCGCGCGGAACGAGTCGCGACCCGGATCGGGCGGCGAGGTCACGCTGTGCCGAGGGACCGGATCAGGTCGGCGAGCAGGGCGACCGTCGCGTCCGGCGCATCCCGGCGGACGTCGTGCCCGACAGGCAGCCGGTGCATCGACCAACCGGGGAGCTCGGCGAGCCCATGGGCGGCTGCCGGGGAGACGAGGGCCCCCAGGGAGGGCTCGCCGGCCACCAGGACTGCCGGGCAGCGGACGGCGCGGGCCAGCCCCGCCCATCCGTCGTGGACCCACGGGACGGGGCTCTCGAAAGCAGACGTGTCGACGCTGCGCTTGGCCCTCGCCCATGGCTCGTACTCGGCCTCGTCCCATGTCGGGTGGTCGGCGCGAGCGGCGGCGACGACCTGCTCAAGAGGCAGGCTGCGCAGGCTGGCGAACCAGGCGCCGAACTCGCTGAGGTCGGCAGGCTCAGGTGCCACGGGGTCGTCGTCGAGCCCATGGCCCATGGGCGGGTCCTCCAGCCAGAGGCCCACGGCGAGATCGGGGCGGGTGGCGGCCACGCCCAGCGCCATCATCGCGCCCATGGAGTGCCCGCCGATCACGAGTGCAGCGCCGGTCTGCTCGGCCAGTGCCTCGGCGCTGCGCACGCCGGACGCGAGCAGGTCGTCCCAGGCGATCGTGTGGCCGGGACGGGCCAGGTGCCCGCCGTGAGCGGGGGCCGAGGGAGTGCAGACCCGCAGATCGGCCAGCCCGGGGGCGGCCCGCAGGCGCTGCACGAAGGGAGCCCAGCAGCTCCCGTCATCCCCCATCCCGTGCAAGAGCAGGAGGCCGGGCAGGGCGTTCATCGGCAGGACCTCCAGTGAGTTCGGGTTGAGCAGACCGGGAGCTGGTATGGCTCGGGCGCGGTCGCGCGGTGTGCGTGCAGGAGCGTATCCGCCAGGGCTGGGAGAGTCGCCAGGGTCGGGCGAGTCGGCGGCGGTGGGGCCGGCAAGGGGATCGGGCGAGGGCCACGCGTCGGGCGAGTCGCGGGGGTCGGGTGAGTCGCGGGGGTCGGGCGCGACCCGGGCGCCCGGCGCGGCCCAGGCGCCCGGCGCGGCCTGCGTCGGTGTGTGGGCGCCGGGCTTCCGGTCAGGCTTCGGCGGGCGTGGGCTGGCGCGGCGAGAGGGCGAACTGATGCATCCACTCGCGCAGCAGCTTGTACACCGCAGCGTCGTTGAGCAGCGTGAAGTGGTTCATCCGGCCCACATGGATGTCGACGTCGAAGTCGAGCCGGCGCTTGCGGCCTCGCCCGGCTGCGCTGGGGAGTCGCACGAGCCCGTCGCCGATGACCATCGAGACCGGGTGGTTCGGGTTCTTGGTCAGCGTCGAGCCGAGCGAGCAGTGGGCCACGCCGGGGACGCCGGGTGGGTCCAGCTCGGCGGTCTCGTCCTCCACGAGTCGGCCGTGGCTCAGATCGCGGACCCCGGGGCTCCGCCGGGCCAGGACCTGCCCGATCGGGGCCGTCTCGGGGAACGCGTTGAGCGCGCGCTCGGCGATGTCCACGGCCTTGGAGACAGGTGAGCCCAGGTGCGGCGTCCCGAGAGAGACGATGAGCCGCAGCCGGCCGACCCACGCATGCCCGGCGAGATGGGCCTGATGTGCCGCGCTGCGGGCGACCAGGCCACCCATCGAATGCCCGACCAGCGTGATGCCGTCCAGGGGGACCGGCCAGGCGGACTCCAGGTGCGCGATCAGCTCGGCCAGCTCGGCGCCGCTTCGACCCACGGCCAGGCCGGTGTTGTACCGCGCGACCAATGACGTGACCCCGTGCTCGGCCTCGAGCGCCTCGGGATAGGGGATGTGCGGTTCGAGCGTGCCGCGCGGCTGTCGGCTCCAATCGGCCTCGGTTTCGACGAGACCGTGCAGGAAGAGGACGACGTGCGGCTGCACGTCCGGGAGCTTGGCGAGGGCGTCCAGGGCGAGTCGCTCGCCGCGGTGGAACAGCGTCAGAGCAGTGGTGACGGCAGCGGGGTCGGTGACGGCCGGGCCGAGGATTCCGTTGAGGGTCGCCACGGCCTTGAGCGCCGACGGGTGATCCAGGATCGAGGGTCCGTCGGCCTGTGTCCGGGCGGCTGCGACAGCCGCGGCACCCCGGGGGAGCCAGCGGTGGGCGGCCCGGACCGTCGCGTACGTGGCGGTGGTGGTGGCCCGGACGATCGTGTGCACCGGCTTGGCGGGCGGCGGCAGGGCCGAGTCGACCCGGGCGCTGATCGCGCCGTGGACATCCTCGACAGCGCGCACGAGGTCCTCCAGCACGTCGCCGGCGACACCGCCGAGCGCGCGGATCTCGTCCTGTCGGTTCATGGGCGCTCCCTCCTGGGGCGCAAGAGTGGCAGAGAGGTCCGCCCACGGGAAGTGCCGACGCGCGGCGCGGGCGATTTGGTGGGTCCGGGCGTGCTGACGTATCCTTCTCAGGCCGACGCGGGGTGGAGCAGCTCGGTAGCTCGCTGGGCTCATAACCCAGAGGTCGCAGGTTCAAATCCTGCCCCCGCTACGAGGCGCGGAAGCATCGCGCGAAGGCGGTCCTGGTCGTAACCGGCCGGGACCGCCTTCTTCGTGTCCACGTCCCAGTCCTCGGGGGTCTCCCCGATGGTGACGAGCAGCAGCCAGGCGCGCAGCAGGTCGGCCCCGTACAGGTCTTCGGGGCGCACGACGTTGAGTAGCTTGCCCCAGGTGTTCCGAGTGCCGATCGCCTCGCCCAGCATCAGGCGAGCCGGGTCGACGCTGCGCGCCAGGCCCCCTTCGACGCTCTCCATCCGCGCCCGCAGCGCCTCGCCCCAGGTGACCGGACGCTGCCATCCGCCGTGCTCAACCATGCTCAGTGACATGTCAGAAATGGTATGTGGCGGGAGGTTGACTGGTCAAGCCCGGTATGGTCTATGGTCCTGACATGTCAAATCTGACGTGGCAGAACCGAGTCCGAGCCGCACGAGAGGCCGCCGGACTCACGCGCGAGGAGTTCGCCCGGGAGGTCGACTCCTCCACCTCGACGATCGCGCGCCTGGAGCTTCAGGGGCACGTCCCGAACGTGGTGACCCTGGCCCTGATCGCGCAGTTCATGGGGATCACGGTCGACGACCTGCTGAACGAGAAGGCGGCCGCCTCGTGACCGCCCCCACCTACCGCCCCCTGCTCGACATCCTCGTCGAGCACGTGGGTCTGCCCCTGCCCGAGGGCTGCGACGCCTGGGGCATCCGCTCCGTCCACGCGGACCTGCGCTCCTCCCACGGCTACCGCTGGCCGTGGCCCGGGCAGTGGGCGCAGGCCCCCGGCCCGATCCGCGAGCACCGCGGCTCCTGCCCGACCGCGGTCGGTGACGGCATCTGCACCGGGCTGACCGCCGAGGGCATGGCCTCCGGCGGAATCCCCGCCATCACCGTGCTGCTCACCGCCCACGCGTCCTTCGCCCGCCGGCGCACCGCAGATGGAGCGTCCGCGTGACCGGCATCCATTGGACGGGCGTGGTCATCCTGGTGTGGCTGGTGGCCGCGGGGCTGCTGCTGGCGGGGTGGGCGGTGTGGCGGGCCCCGCAGCGGCGGTGGGATGCGCACGCGGAGTCGGCATTGGAGGTGTGCCGGGAGCGTCACCCGTCCGCGTCGCGGTGGGGTGCCGGGCCGGTGCCGCTTGAGGACCGCCCCGAGTGGGGTACCCGGTGACCGCCGCCATGCACCCGTCGCCGGTGTTGGCGGTGGCCGACCACCTGGCCGGGGAGGCCCACCGCGCTTCCCGTTTCGCGGACGCCCTGGACGGGGCGATGGGCGCGCCGGGGTTGGACGTGCGGGCGCTCGCCGACGAGGCCGCCCGGTACCGGGTAGCCGCCGAGGTGCTGCTTGATGAGGCGATGGCCCTGGTCGACGCGTGGGAGGCCGGGAGGTGACGGTCGTGGAGTGGGTGCTGCTCGGGTTGATGGCTGTCGGGCTCGCGTTCATGGCGTGGTCGGCCGCGTACTCGGTGGCGGGGGCGTGGCGGGACTGGCGTCGGGTGCGGGAGGCGCGCAGGGTGACCCGGGCGCGGGCTCGCCCCGGGGATGCGGACTCGTACGGGCTGTGCAAGCCGTGCTACGCCCGACGCAAGAGCGACCCGCAGATCGCCGCGCTGGTCCGCCAAGCCCAGGAGACGACCCCGTGACCGGCCACGACCCCCGCTGCCCGGAGTCGCAGCCGGACCCGGGAGACACGGCGCGGCAGTCCGGCTGCCTGTGCCTGCTCATCGCAGCCGTGCGGGTGGACATGTGCGAGCAGATCGCGGCCGTGTTCGCCGAGCGGCGCACCGAGCTGCGGGCGGTGGGTGAGCGGAACGGGCTCGGTGAGCATCCGGTGCACCGGGCGCAGCTGCGGGAGTTGGACCGCGCGTACGAGCTGGCGTTGGAGTTCGCCCGGGAAGCCGGTGGCCTCCCGTGACTGCCCTGCTGGCCCGTCTGGTGGCCCTCGTGCTGCGCCCCCTGATCGCCGCCCTCACCGCGTGGGATGACGCGCAGGCCCAAGCGATCGAGGAGGACGAGTGATGGCTGGGAACCCCCGCCAGCCCCGACCCGACCTACCCCGCTGGGAGCAGGCCGCCTGCCGGGGCATGGACACCGAGATGTTCTTCCCGGCCTCGACCGACGACGCCGGGCACCGGGCCGCCTACCGGGTGTGCTCCGGCTGCCCCATCCGCGCCGAGTGCGGGGCGTGGGCCCTGGAGCACGAGACACACGGGATCTGGGGCGGGCTATCGCAGAACGCCCGCAAGCGGCTCCGCGACGGGGAGACCCCATGACCGGGCCCCGGGTGGTCGGCATCGACCTGAGCCTCGCGTCGACCGGGCTGGCCGACAACCAGGGCCGGGTCGCGCGGGTGCGCACCAAGCCGGAGCCGGGCGCAGACGTACTGGCCACCCTCGACCGACTCCGCGCCATCACCGCCGGCATCCTCGCGGTGGCCGCCGCGATCCGCCGCTACCCCGCCTGGGACATCACCGGCAACGACGTCGGGGACGCGGTGGTGCTCGCCGCGTTGGGGGCGCGGCTGCTCGGGCACCCCATCGACGAGCCGATGCCCGCGACCCACCTGCGCGCGCTGGCGAAGCTGGGCGCTGCCCGGAGGTGCGTCGTGACCATGCAGCCTGACCTGTTCGAGGACGAGCCAGCCGAGCAGGCGCCCCCCGAGGCACCCGCCCCGAAGCGGGACAACATCTACTGGTCCGGGCAGTCCGGCGCCCGCGCGGTCGGACACCTGGCCGTCGCCCTGACCAACGAGGCCCGCGGCGACCACGAGCTGATGGTGGCCGCGCTGCGGGAGGCCGCCACCCAGTCCGCGCAGGCGGTCAACCTGATGCCGGGGCAGCGTCAGGTGCTGGGCCCGTGGACGGCGCTGCCGCAGTGGACGACCCGGGACCTGATCCGGTTGGCGATTCACGCCCTGGTCGACGGGGACGAGTCGAAGACCCTCGATGACGTGGTGGCCGGCAACGGCTACGTGATGGCCGCGCTCGCGGCCCTGTTCCCGCATACCTGCTCAACCCCACCCACCGAAGGAGAGCCCTCGTGACCGAACTGCACGCCATCCGCGCCAACGAGGTGTACGTGGTCCTCACCCCCTGCCCGCAGTGCAGCGAGGTCGAGGGCGTCATCCTGACCGTCGAAGCCCGCATGGAACGCACCAAGGCGGCCGGGAAGGTCGGGCTGAAGCTCGGGCAGGAACGGGTGCCGCACCGGTGTGAGCAGACCGCCCTGCAGGTGGTCGCCGAGACCGGGGAGATTGTCCAGCTCGACCTGGGTGACCGCTGATGAGGCCCGTGCATCTGCTGGCCGGGATGCAGCCAGCCGACCACATCGTCACCGCCTGCTGCGCGCGCCTCCTGGAGGATGTGCCCTCCGATGACTGGGTGACCGGCACCCCCGAGCACGCCACCTGCCCAGGTCCCGCGGTGACCGCGGTCGGGGACGGCGGGCACATCGTGATCGTCGCCGATGGGGTGCTGGCGGCCTCGACCATGCCCATCAGCACCCCCTCCGCCGCCGCATCCGCCCGCTGCTCAACCTCAGGGTCGACGCGCTCCACCTGGCCCTGCACCACGTCCGGGCGCTCACCGAGCTCCTCGGCCGCGTACACGGCGGTCAGCCGCTGGGGGAACGCCTTGCGCAGTGCCTGGGCCCGGGCCACCTTGGCCGTCATGTGGGCGGCGCGCTTGGTCCACATGTCGTTGACCTCCCACTCGCCGGTCCAACGGCGGTTGTTCTTCGGCCCCTCGTAGACCTTGCGCATGCCGACGCTCTCCCGGTACAGGGCGACCGCCGAGTACCGCTTCCCGTCGCGCAACAGGAAACTCCCAGTTGCTCCAAGACTGGGAGGTCCGCAACGTCACCGGCGACCCGCGGGCGGCCGTCCACCGCTACGAGGTCCGCCCCATCGTCGAGGGCATGACACCCGAGCAGCCCACCCTGACCGTGCGCCACCGACCTGCGGACGGCGCCCAGACGCTGACCGCCACCGTCATGCGCGCCCTCGCCGCCCACGCAGCCCGGGAGGTGTCATGAGCCTCCTGACCGACACCGCCGTCGACCTCGACCAGCTCGGCATCAGCCCGCGCCACGTCGAGGTCGACCACCCTCCGACCGGCACCCCGATCGTCACGCTCACCCTCGCGACGGTCGCCGACCTCCGCGCATGGTGCGCCGCCGACCGGGCCCGCATCGAGCACGCCCTCCTCGCCCACAACAGGGACTGTCGCCACTACTGGGCGCTGTACGAGCGACCGGGACGCGTCGTCCTGGCGCAGTGCCTCGTCTGGCGGCACATGCCCGAATGGGGACTCACCCTGCCCGACCTCCACCCGACCGAGAGGACCGCCTGATGGTCGACTTCCGGGTGGACGACGGATTCCCTCATCACCCCAAGGCTCTGGGCCTGTCGCTGGAGGCGGTCGGGGCGTGGACTCTCATCGGCTGTTGGTGCGCTCGCTACCTGTCCGACGGATACATCCCAGACGACGCGCTACGCACCATCACCACACGCACCCGCGTCATCCAGGACCTCGCGAACCGCAACCTCATCACCAAGATGGGCGACGGCTGGCAGATGGTCGACTGGGGCCAATACCAACGCACCCGGGCGCAGGTCGAAGCGCAACGGAAACGTGGACGCGAGCGCGTCGCCCGGTGGCGCGCCGAGCACAGGCAAGCCGATGACCAGTAACCCCGTTACGCGCCATCCCTGTAACGCAGTCAGTAACGCGTTACGTACGCATGTAGTAACGGTTGCCCCCTTCCCTTCCCTTCCCAACCCATGTAGAGACCTCCGAGGGCACCGTCACCGTCAATGTCAATTGAGAAACGCGACAATCGCCACGAAAGGTGACCAACGAGTGACTATCGCGCGCGAACAACTCGCAATGCGGAATCGTCTACAGCAATGGCTCCAGCCCGAAGAAGTCCGCCAAATCCACTGGCCAACCCTGCTGAACGCCAGCACCGCCGCCCTCACCCGAGGCTGGACCTGCGACGAACTCGCCCGCTGGATCCTCGGCGACCTCACCGACCCCGACAACGTCGGCGCCGTGGCCACAGCCACCATCCGCAGCCTCGCCGAACAAGACCCACCCCGAGACGTGACCCCCAGCCCCGAGCCCTACGACGACACCGAACGCCACCAACGCATCGCCAACGCCGCCACCCCCGAACAAGCCGCCCACTGGGCCGAGCACATCCGCGCCACCATCGCCGGCACACCCACCCGTGGGACAGGCCGATGAGCACCCGAGGTCAGTCCCAGCGCCGGTCGCGGTTCGACCACCTGGCCGGCCCAGCCTGCACCCTGTGCGGCTCGCGATTCGCCGACCACCAATGCCACGCCAGGGCGCCACTCCCGCCGCGCAGGCCGAGGCCGAAGGGCGGTGGCGTCCCGTACGCGGAGATCCTCGCCCTGCACGACCAGCTCGCAAGCGTGTCCCTGCGGCCAATCCGCGACCTCGCCGCGGTCTACGGCGTCCCGTTCCCGACCGCCGCGTCGTGGGTCCGCAGGGCCCGCTCCCAGCGCGATCGGAGCGCCCAGTGACCGGCCACCGCTGCCCCGCCTGCACCCAGCCTGCCCCCGACACGGTCATCTGCTGGGACTGCGCCAAGAAGCTCACCCGCCTGCTCGCCGACCTGGCCGAGGACATCGCCGAGCTGACCGTCCAGCTCACCCGCCAGAACCGCAGCGGCCCACCCATCGCCAGCCGCGCCGCCGAGCGACCCGTCCCCTTCGACGAAGATGCAGCCTGGACCCTCGCCGACGTGCGCAGCGTCCTCGTCGGCTGGACCCGCGTAGCCGTCGACCACGACGGGAAGCCCTGGCCCGCGGACACGCTGCCCGCCATGCTGCGACGCCTGCGCCGCACCCGCTGGCAGACCCACGAGGCCGCCGACGAGCTGCTCGACGAGCTCGGGTGGCTGCACGAGCAGGTGCTGCGGGTCATCGACCACCCAGCCGAGCGGCACTACCTCGGGCCCTGCACCGCGGTGGACGCCGAGGGCATCGAGTGCACCGGGGACGTGTACGCCACCGGGTCCGGGGCGCCACGATGCCGGGACTGCGGGGCCACGTACAGCCGCGACGAGCGGATGGCCTGGATCCTCGAAGTCACCGCCGACCAGCTCGTCACCGCGTCCGAGGCCGCAGGGGCGCTGTCCGCGTGGGGGCAGCACATCAAGCCCGAACTGGTGTGGAAGTGGGCCGAACGCGGACGCCTCGAACGCCGCGGAACCGACCGGCACGGCCGACCCACGTACCGGTTCGCCGATGTTCGGACCCTGGCCGCCGAATCCGTCCAGCACCGCCGACAGGTCAAGGCCGGAGCGTAGACATGGGCCAGAACGCGCGAGGATTCCCACACAGCCACGCAACGGGGCGAGGAGTACCCGAGTGCCACCCGGGCCCGAAACGTGGCTGTACGGGCGTTCTGCGAAGTTCGCCCGCGTGGCGAGTTGCACGGAGCGAGCGGGCCATGTCAGGGTGCGATCGGACGGACACGAGTCTGTCCAGAGCCCCCGGAAGGTCACCCCGGGGGCTCTCGCACGGCAGCCGGAGACGACCGATGCCCCGAGCCCCGCGCATCTGCGCCACCGTCGGATGCCCCGACACCGCCACCAACGCCGGCCGATGCGACGCCCACCACCGCGAGGCCTGGGCCGGCAGCGACCGCCGCGCCACCCTCCCCCGCAACTGGGACACCATCCGCCGGCGCATCCTCGAACGCGACGGACACCGGTGCCAGATCCGCGACCCCGGCTGCACCACGCTGGCCGTCGAGGTGGACCACATCGGGGACCGCGACGACCATCGCGACCAGATGCTGCGCGCAGCCTGCTCGCCATGCCACGCCCACCGCAGCGCCATGCAGGGCGTCGAGGCGCGCAACCACCAAGACGCCTCCGGCTGATCCCCGGAGGAAGGAAGCCCCGAGTCTCCCGGCTCGGGGCTTCCGCATTCCCGGGAGAACCCATGACCAAGACCTGCACTATCGACGGGTGCCAGCGCGCTCATTGCGCCAAGGGACTCTGCAAGAGTCACTACAAGGCGATGCGCCGAGCCGAAGTCGGCCGTTAGGAACGCGTCGTGGAAGTGCCGTGCGTGGTGTGCGGCGAGATCGTGGCGCGGAAGGCGTACCACGCCAGCACCCGGGAGACGACGTGCTCCACGGTCTGCCGAGCGATCCACACCTTCGGCTCAGCACGGTGCGACCTACCTCCTGACCACCCGGTCTCGCGGCTCATGCGAAGGGCGGCAGCGCAAGCCCGGCTCGCCAAGGCCGCAGCCGGTACGCAGGGTGACATCCCGTGGTACTCGGGACCGTGCCGGGAATGCGGGACCGAGTTCATCGCACGATCGCGGAGCAAGTCATGCTCCGACGAATGCCGGACGCGCACCAAGATCGACAACGCAAAGGCGCGCCGACGCGCGCCGGAGGCATTCGTTGAGCCGGTCTATCGGGTCCAGCTTTACGAGCGCGATGACTGGTGCTGCCAGATCTGCGGTGAGCCCGTGCTGCGCGAGGCGACCGTTCCGCACCCGCTCGCCCCGACCATCGACCACGTGATCCCATTCCACTGCGGCGGGACGCACGAGCCGAGCAACTGCCAGACCGCGCACTTCCTGTGCAACTCGCTCAAGGGTGACGCGGCGGCCTGACCTCCCCAGGGTGGGGCCCGCCCACTGGCCGAGCCGCGCAGCGGACCGGTGGGGCAGGGCGCTCGCGGTTCGGACCCCTGGAATCGATCGGAGGTGACCGCTCATGGCCGCACCCAGAGGTCTGGGCCCGCGTGGCCGGCGCCTGTGGCGCGCCATCGCGGCACGTGATCCGCGAGCTGTTGAGGCTGGCGACCCGCGCCGTGACGTGGCCGTCGAGGCATGTCGGGCCGCCGACCAGCTCGACGCGCTCGCGGAGATCCTCGAGGACGAGGGCCTGCTGGTCATCGACCCGGCGTCGGGCGCGAAGCGGATCCATCCGGCGCTCGTGGAGTCCAACCGGCTGCGCCCGCTGCTGGCCCGACTGATCGTGGCGATGCGTCTGCCCGACGAGGTGACCGGGGTCAAGCCGCAGGGCCGCGGACTGCGTGGGGCGTACGCGCCACGGGGCGCCGGCAAGGTGACCGCCCTTGACCAGGCCCGGGCCGCGGCCGCCGGCTGACCGCTGGGTCCGGCTGTTCGACGGGCACGTCTGCTCGTTGGGCTACGACCTGATCGACTGGATCGAGGCGTTCACCTGCCACGGCCCCGGCGACGTGCAGGGCGACCCGATCGAGCTCGACGCGGAGTGGCGCAAGTTCCTGGTGGACGCCTACGAGCTCGACCCGGCGACCGGTCGCCGGGTGCGCGACGGCGCGGTGCTGTCCCGGCCGAAGGGGCGCGCGAAGGCGCTGGCGCTGGACACACCGATTCCCACGCCCGGCGGATGGGCCACAGTCGGCGACATCAATCTGGGCGACACCGTCTTCGACGAGTCTGGTCGGCCGACGATCGTCCTCGGCGTATCCGAGGTGTTCCGCGATCACGAGTGCTTCGAGGTCGTGTTCAGCGACGGTGAGCGCATCGTCGCTGATGTGGGGCATCGCTGGACGGTGCAGGAGCTTCGCAAGGAGTACCGCGAGGTCACGGTCGACACGGGATACCTCGCTGAGCATCAGTCCACCCGTGCGGATGGGGCCTGCAACTTCCGACTCCGAATGCCGCAGCCCCTGTCCCTCCCGCCGGCTCCGCTTCCGGTCGATCCCTACGTGCTGGGTGTCTGGCTCGGAGACGGCAACACCCGCGGCGCCTCCGTCACGCTCGCCGATGACGAGATTGTCGATCAGCTGCGCGGAGCCGGCTACAGAGTCGAGCATCGGCCGAGCTACGGGCCTTTCGGGCATTGGGTGTTCGGCCTACGTCCGCAGCTCCGCGACCTCGGGGTGCTGGGCCACAAGCACGTCCCCGAGGCATACCTTCGCGCCAGTGCGGACCAGCGGCTCGCCCTCCTCCAGGGGCTGATGGACACCGACGGAACGATCGGCACCGACGGGCGCGCCGGGTTCACCTCCACACTGGAGCGCCTGGCCGATGCCGTGGTCGAGCTGCTTGCAACGCTCGGGATCAAATGCGCCAAGCGCGAGTTCCGCACGAAGATGAACGGGCGCGACTGCGGACCCGGCTGGATGGTCGACTTCTGGCCCACCGCCGATGTTCCTGCGTTTCGACTCTCCCGCAAGCTGGCTCGTCAGCGCTCGCGGAATGCGGCCGCGCGATCGAGGCTCGCGGACACTCGCAGGATCGTCGCCGTGCGATCTGTGGAATCGGTTCCGACCCGATGCATCGCGGTCGCCTCACCGTCCAAGCTGTTCCTGGCCGGCCGGCGGATGGTGCAGACCCACAACAGCGAGCTGGCCGGCGCGATCGCGGTCGCCGAGGCGTTCGCCCCGGTCCGCTTCGACGGCTGGTCCGCTGACGGTCAGCCGGTCGGCCGTCCGATCCGCTCGCCGCTTATCAAGTGCCTGGCGACCGAGGAGACGCAGGTCGGCAACACGTTCGAGAACGTCGCCTTCGTGGCCGCCGACTGGGGTCCGGACGTGCACCCGGACATCTACGCCGGAGTCTCGGGGGCCCGCCGCTACCAGTCCGCGACCTCGCTGTACCTGCCCCATGGCGGGGAGATCGTCGCCGCGACGTCGGGGGCGGCGAGCAAGGACGGCGGCAAGGAGCCCCTGGCGCTGGACACCGCCGTGCTGACCACGACGGGCTGGCGAACGGTCGGGACCCTGGACCCCGGCGACCACGTCTTCGGCCCGGACGGCCAGCCGGTGTTGGTCTACGGCAAGACGCCGGTCAAGCATGGGCGCCCGTGCTACCGGGTGACGTTCGACGACGGCACGTCGGTCGTGACCGACCACCGGCACTCGTGGACGGTGTTCGACCGCTGGCGAGCCGGGTCCAAGAGGCACCGCGAGGACGGCTTCGAGCCGTGGCGCACCCTGACCACGGAGCAGCTGCTCCGGCTGTCGCTGCACCTGCGCGACGGCAGCCGCAAGGAGCGCGGCTTCAAGCGGTTCGGGCTTCCACGCGGGGCGGCCGTGGACCTGCCTAAGCGGGACCTGCCACTCGATCCGTACGTCCTGGGCCTGTGGCTCGGCGACGGTGACGCCCGGGTGGCCACCATCGCGATGGGCGACGAGGACCGCAGCGAACTGGTGAGCATCCTGAACGGGCTCGGCTTCGCCACGTCGGTGTACGACTCCGGGTCCGGGTGCCCGGTGGTCCGCTTCGACCACGGAACCCGGTACGGCAAGTCTGGGACCTCGCAGCACGCTCTACGGGACCTCGGGGTGCTGCGCAACAAGCACGTTCCGGGCGACTACCTGCTCGGCTCGGTCGACCAGCGTCTGGCACTGCTGCAGGGCCTGATGGACTCGGACGGCTCAGCGAGCACCCGCGGAAACTGCGTGTTCGTGAACAAGGACCGCGGCCTGTGCGAGGCCGTGACCGCGCTCGTCCGATCTCTGGGCTGGCGAACGACCGGCGTGTCCGTGTGGAAGTCGGACACGCGGTGGAAGTCCGAGACCGGCAGCTACCGGGTCTCGTTCACCCCGGATGGACCGTGGGCGCCGTTCCGGCTGGCGCGCAAGGCCGCGAGATGCCGGACCGCCCCGACGTCGAAAATGAGGCTGCGCACGATCGTGTCGATCGAGCCCGCCGAGTCGGTTCCGGTGGCGTGCGTGGCGGTGGACTCCGATGACCACCTGTTCCTGGTCGGGGAGTCGCTCATTCCGACGCACAACACGTTCGTCGTCGCCGACGAGGTGCACCTGTACGTGACCGCCGAGCTGCGCGGCATGTACGCCACGATCAGCCGCAACCTGGGCAAGCGCAAGGCCGCCGAGCCGTGGCTGCTGTCGACAACGACGATGTACCGGGCCGGGGAGGGGTCGGTCGCTGAGGACATCTTCCGAGCCTGGCGCAAGGGCGAACTGCGCGAATCGACGCTGATCGACCACCGCCAGGCGAAGGGCAGGATCGACCTCGAGGACGAGGCGCACACGATGCGCCAGCTGCGCGAGGTGTACGGCTCGGCCGCGGACTGGGTTGACCTGGAGCGCTTCTACCGCGACATGCGCGACCCGACGGTCTGCGCGGACGTGGCCACGGCGGCGCGCTACTTCCTGAACCGGGTGACGGCCGGCTCGACGGTCTGGATCGCCGACGACGTGGTCGAGCGCCAGGCGCGCCGTGACGTGGTCGCCGACGGCGAGCCGATCACGATCGGGTTCGACGGGTCGCTCTCGGATGACTCCACGGTCCTGATCGGCTGCCGGGTCTCCGACGGCTTCCTGTTCCCGCTGGGGATCTGGGAGCGTCCGGAGGGCCCGGAGCAGATCGGCTGGGAGGTCGACCGGGCCGACGTCGACGCCACCGTGGACGAGGCGTTCTCCCGCTACACGGTGCGGCGCATGTACTGCGATCCGCACGAGTGGCGCTCCGACATCGGCACGTGGTCGGAGCGCTATCCGGGGCGGGTTGCCGAGTGGGCGACGAACCGGTGGGTGGCGATCGACGCGGCCCTGGATCGACTGCGCACCGACCTGGTCAACGGGGGGCTGTGGCACTCCGGTGACCCGCGGTTCATGGCCCACCTCGTGCATGCCGCCCCCGTCCGGCGCGGCCGGCTGACCCTGGTGGGCAAGCCCAGCCACGAACGCAAGATCGACTCCGTGATCGGCGCTGCGCTGGCCTACGAAGCCCGCGCAGACGTGCTCGTCGAACCGCCGCCGAAGAAGCGCCCCGGCCGGGTCCGGGGATACCGAGGATGACAGCGACGACGGGAGGCTGGGTGTGATCGTCTCCCTCGACGACGCCCCCGAGATCGCCCACGGTCTCGTCGCGGAGCACGACCTGCTGCTGACCGACAGCCACGACTGGGACACCGGCGAGGTGGTCTACGGGCTACGCACCCTGCGCCAGGTGTACGGGGGTCGCTCCGAGCCGCCGTGGATGCCGCCGGCGGCGAAGGTGGAGTACCGCGAGCTGATCCGCAAGGGCCGCTCCAACTGGCTGCGGCTGGTGGTCAAGGTGCTCGCGCAGCGCCTGATCGTGGACGGCTTCCGGTCCTCCACGGACCGGCAGGCCGACGATGCGACTTGGGAACGCTGGCAGCGCAACAACCTCGACAGCGGCCAGAAGCGGGTCTACGCGGACATGTTCGTCTGTGGGATCGGCTACACCACGACCTGGCCGGACCTGACCGCGAAGATCCCGCGGATCCGGGTGCAGTCGCCGCTGCAGATGCACGCGCGGCCCGATCCGGTGGACCTGGATCGGATCGACGTCGGCATCCGCCGCTGGCGCCAGGGCAAGGGGCAGCGGGCAGCGCTCTTCGACGACGAGAAGTCCATCCCGATGGTCCACGTCGACGGGATCTGGAAGGTCGATGGCAAGCCGGCGACCCACGGGCTCGGCCAGGTTCCAATCACGGCGTTCCCCAACGAGCTGGACTCCGACGGCATCTGGCACTCGGAGATGTCGCCACTGATCCCGATCCAGCAGCGCATCGACGAGACGCTGCTCGACCGGCTCGTCACTCAGAAGTTCGTCGCCTTCCCGCAGAAGTGGGCGACCGGGTACCTGGAGGACGAGGACGAGGAGTCCATCCCGGCGCCGGTAATGGCGCTCATCGACCGGATGCTCACCGCGGAGAGCCCGGACACGAAGTTCGGTGCCTTCCCGGCCGGGGACCTCAAGCAGTACATCGACGCGGTCGCCGACGACGTGCGCCAGATGGCCGCGCTCGGTCAGGTGCCGTCGCACTTCCTCCTCGGCGGGATCGTCGACCTGTCCGGGCTGACCGCGGCCGAGGCCAGCGTCGGCGGGAAGCTTGCCGACAAGCAGACTCAGGCCGGGGAGCGCTGGGAGGACCAGATGCGTCTGGCCGCGAAGGCGGCCGGCGACGAGCAGGGTGCGCGGGACTGGTCGAGCGAGGTGATCTGGCGCAACACCAGCTCGCAGGCCGACTCGGCGATTATGGACGGGCTGGCCAAGCTCAAGGACTTGGGCGTGCCGCTGCCCTACCTGCTGGAGCGCCTCGGCCTGTCACAGTCGACGATCGACCGGATCGTGGCCCAGCAGGCTGAGGCGGCCACCGCGCAGGCCGCGGCCACCGCTCGGGCCTATGGGATCCCGACGCCGGCGGCCTGACGCCGGACCTCCACGGGAGGCGGTCGCACGCTTCGACGCTCTGATCGACGGGGCGACCGCGCGCGTGCGCGGCCAGGTCGGGCAGCTGTTCGCGAGTGTCACCGGCCTGGACGACGCTATCGGCTGGGATCAGCTCACCAACTTCGGGCCGGCTTTGGTGATGGCCGCTCAGGCCGACGCGATCGGGGCGACCGAGGCCCTCATGGCCGCGACCTTGACCGCACACGGCGTTCCAGCTGCCGGGCTGATCGTCCCGATCACCCCGGGCACCCTCGGGTCCGGGCGTGACGTGCGCGGCCTATTCGCAGTCACGCGGGGCATCGTGGCCGCCCGGGTTGATGCCGGTGCGAAGTTCCCTGAGGCGATGGCCGCCTCCGCCGGCGTGGTCGTCGCGAGCTCGGCGAGCGAACCGGCACGGATCGGCCGGGACGGGCAACTCGAGGCCGGGCTGCACGACGAGCGGTTCAACCGGTTCCGCCGAGTCGCGGAACGAGGCGCCTGCGACTTCTGCCGGATGCTTGCCACCCGCGGAGCGGTCTACCTCACCGAGGTCACCGCCGGGAAGTACCGCCGCTATCACCTGCACGATCGGTGTCGCGTCGATCTAGTCGTCGATCCGGCCGCGATCGAAGCATCCAAGTCGCTGGCCAGCGACTGGCACAACGCCATCAGGGACGACGAACGGCTCCGCGCAGCCGGCGCGATGGGCCCGCCCAGTGGCCCACCTCGGGGCGGCAGCGGTGGCGGCGGCACCTCCACCCCAGGTCCATCCTCCTGGTGGGAGGGGCTGCCAAAGCTTCCCCCGGGAGCCGACCCGGCGGCCGCGAACCCCAAGCGCGGGCAGTCTGGGTACTCCGAGAACTGCACCCGCTGCGTCGCCGCGCACGAGCTGCGGGTGCGCGGATATGACGTGACCGCGGCGAATCTGTACGGCGGCGACTCGACGGCCCGGGTGTTCGACGCGCTCTTCGGTGGGGGCAGTCACAGGGCCCACGAAGTGATCCCCCCGCTGCTCTTTGCTTCGGAGGCGCGGGGCGCGTGGAAGCGGCTGGGCAAGAAGGCCGCCGCTCTGCCAGACGGCGCCCGACTGTGGCTCAACGTCCACTGGAAGCCCGGGCATGGCGGCAGCGGCTACCACGTGTTCTGCGCCCGGGTCAGCAACGGGAAACTGCGCTTCATCGACCCACAGACAAATAGGGAACTGGATCTGCCCGAGGCCGCGGACTACGTCAAAGCCTCGACGCTGCGAGGCGCATGGCGCGTGGACGACGCGGCTCTGGTTCCAGGCAACCCGGCCACGACGAAGGGCGATATCTTCGAAGTCGGAGGTAGGTGGCAGGGTGGCTCTTGACTGCGGCTCGTGGGCGCGCTGGCTTCACTCGCCGGCGGGTCGGGGCGACTTGGCGGCGCTGGTCGGTGCTGGCTACGACTACGGCGCGGTGGATGACATGCGCGAAGGCCCCAGTGGAGAGCGCGCTGTCTTCTGGAGCCCACGGAACGGCGTCCTTCCTGTTGGCACCGGCTCTCGCGTGCTGCTGATCGACTCAGGCGAGGTGCGCGACATCACGGGCACAGTCGAAGAGCACTACTACCTAGACCGCTGACCCCGGGCGACGACACAGCCCGCCCTTCTTGGACTTTCCCGCCGACTCGGCGGGTGAAGCCGGCCCGCCCGCGACGGGCGGCGCCGTCCACTCTCTCCGCGATGGAGTACTTCCTTGCCCAACCGCATCCTGCCGCCCGCGTGGCTGGCGCTGTTCGCCCACGACGTCCCGCCCGCGACGGGCGCCCCGTCGACCCCCGCTGTCACCCCTCCCACCACTCCACCGGCGGACCCTGCCCCGCCCGCTGCACCTCCAGGCACCCCTCCTGCGCCGGCCGCGACGGCCAAGCCTGAGGATGCCCTCGGCGACCCAGGCAAGGCGGCCCTGCAGGCCGAGCGCAAGGCTCGGGCCGAGGCCGAGAAGCAGGCCACCGCCCTGGCCGCCAAGGTCAAGGGCTTCGAGGACGCCCAGAAGACGGCCGAGCAGAAGCTCGTCGACGACCTGGCCGCCGAGAAGGCGCGCGCCGACAAGGCCACCGCGGACCTGCTGCGCATGCAGGTCGCCAGCAGCGTGGGCATCCCGTCCGACCTCGCAGACCTCATCAGCGGCGCCGACGAGGCTGCCATGCGGGCCACCGCCGAGCGGCTCAAGGCCCACATGGCACCGGGGACCACACCCCCGGCCCCGCCGTCCGCCTCGGGCACCACCAACGGCGGCACGCCGCCCGCGCCGACCGACTTCCGAAAGGCCACCGACGCCGAGGTCGACGCCGAGCTGCGCAAGCACGGGGTGGCCACCTACCGGTGATCGAGGTCGAGGCGGTCGTCGGGCCGGGCGTGACCGAGATCCGGGTGCAGGGGCACGAGACGCACGACGGGGACAGCGACCTGCGTGGGGTGGTATGCGCCGCGGTGACCGCGGTCAGCCGCACCGCGCTGCTGGGGCTGGAGCAGTTCGCCCAGATGTACCCCGACCAACTCACGGTGACCGTCACCGACCTTCACGAGAGGACCACCTCATCATGACCACCGCCACGCCGCGCTTCCGCGGCACCCTGGCCGCCCACGACCTGCGTGCGCAGGTCCCGGCCGGCATCCGCGCGATCGTGCAGAACGGGCTGGTCGAGCGCCAGTTCCGCTCCGCGCTCGTGCCGGACTTCCTCTACCCGCGGCTGGCCTCGATCGAGCCGATCTCCGGGTCGATCGGTGACACCGTGACCAAGACCCGGCGCGGCCTGCTCACCCCGGTGACCACCGGGCTGGGTGGCAACACCGACCCGAGCGCGGCCACGTACGGCATCGAGCAGTTCTCGCTGACCGTCGACCAGTTCGCCAACTCGGTGGACACTAACCTGCTGCAGGCGGCCATCTCCGCGCCGCAGAAGTACCTCGAGGACGTCGCCGCGCTGGGCCAGAACGCCGGCCAGTCGCTGAACCGGATCAGCCGCCAGCGGCTGTTCGCGGCCTACGGCGGCGGGGTCACGTTCGTCCCGTCGGGCGGGTCGAGCTCGGCCACCCTGGTCGTGGACGACGCGAGCGGCTTCGACAAGGTCCTGGTCGACGGGGTGCCGACCGCAGTGTCGGTGGGCAACCCGCTGAGCATCACCATCAACGGCGTGGCGAACACGGTCGTCGGCTGCGTGCTGGCCACCAATACCCTCACCCTGGGTACGGCCACCGCCACCACGACCGGGCACGTGGTCGCCGCGTCCACCGCCTCGACCATCATCCGGGCGGGTGCGCGAACCAGCCAGTACACGATGGACACTACCGACGTGGCCACCCTGGCCAGCTTCCGCTCCGCCGTCGCGGCACTGCGGCAGCGGTCGGTGCCCCCGGCGGCCAGCGGGAACTACGTCGCGCACATCGACGCGGTGGTCGAGGCGCAGCTGTTCGCCGACGCGGACTTCAAGAGCGCCTACACCGGCCGCGGCGACTCGGCCGTGTACGGCTCGATGAGCCTGGGCACCTTCGTCGGCATCGACTGGGTGCGCAACGTGGAGTCGCCGGCCGTCACCAAGACCGTCTCGGCGGGCACGCGCACGATCCGCCGGTCGCTGGTGCTCGGTGGCGGAGGGCTGATCGCCGGCCCGCTGTCCGGCATGGGTGACCTGCTCGACCAGGTCAACCCGCAGCCCAACGCGTCGAACGTGTCGATGGTCGACTCTGGCTCGGGGCTGGAGGTCGCGCTGATCGTGCGTGAGCCGCAGGACCGGCTCCAGCAGGTCGTGTCCACGACCTGGTCGTGGGTCGGGGACTTCACCGTCCCCACGGACGCGACCAACACCTCCGACGCGGCGCTGTACAAGCGCGGCGCGGTGGTCGAGTCCATCTGAGTCCCCACCCCGAGCGACCCCCGGGCGCTCCTGGCCGCGAGCCGGGCGCCCGGGGGTGGCCCAACCCCTGAGGAGGGGACATGGCTGGACTGACCAACGCCGAGTCGGCGGCGGCGCTCGATGCGCGCTTGTACAAGCGCGGCGTCGTCGTCGAGTCCATCTGAGGCAGCATGAGCGCCGCCAGAGAGGCAAGGGGATGACGACCGTTCGCGTGCGCGAGACGTTCCTGACCGCATCCGGTTCCCCGGCCAGCGGGCGGGTCGTCTTCGAGCCGTATCTGATGGCGGTGGACGGCACCCCGGATCCGGGCCTACTGGTCACAGCCGTGCCCGTCGTGGCAGTGCTTGATCGGGCCGGCAGCATTGACGTCGCGCTCCTGTCGTCACACGACGACGGGTGGCAGACCCAAGACGGCACGATGCCCTACCGAGTGACGGTCATGGTTGGCGACGAAGCCCCGGTCACCTACTCGGCCCTGATCCCACCGATCGCCGGGCAGACCGAGTCGTATCTGCATGACCTGATCGACCTCGGCGGTGACATCGACGTCGTCCTCGTTCCTGGCGGCCCGCCCGGACCGCCGCCGACGCTGGTGGACGGCACGACCACAACGCTGCCGCCCGGTTCGTCGGCCACATCTGATGTGGTGCCGACCGGAACGCTGGGCGAATACCGCATCGACCTAGGCATCCCCGCGGGGCTCGGGCTGGACGCCATCGCCGGCAGTCCGGAGCCGGGGCAGACGATCGTCGTGCAGGTGGACGGCTCATTGGCTTGGGACTGGCTCAGCGCCCCGCCCCCCGACGACCTCACGCACACGGTCTTGTTCGTCACCACCGGGGCCACGTTCGCTCCACAGCTCGAGCTCGTGGCCGATGCGACGAGCGTGGTGGAGTGGCTGGGCGCCGACGACGAGGTTCTTGCGACGGGCCTCACTCCGACCATCGACTTCGGGTCCGCGGCCACTCGCACGGTGCGGATGCGGGTCAGCTCCGGGGCCGACATCCAGGTCATCAACCTCGGCTACACCTACGGCGACGACATCGGCCTGGATCAGGTGCCGGAGTCCTACAACCACCCGGCACAGGCGGTCAGCGCGGTGGCGGGCCTGGCTGGGCTGACTGGGCTGAGGTACTTCCTGGCCGCGAACGGCAACCTGGCCGGGCACCTGGACTTCACCGGCTGTTCGAAGCTGGAGTTCGTGGAATGCTTCGAGGCCTACGTGCAGCGGGTCACCCTGACCGGCTGCACCAGCCTCATCCGGCTGTGCCTGGAGCGCAACGATCTGGACCCGGCCTACCCGCTGGACCTCAATCCAGTGGCTGCGACGCTGCGCGATCTGCGGTGCGCCATCAGCCGGCGCGGGATGCTTGCGCTGGCCACGCTCACTGCTGACCTCGCGCACGTCTACCACTGGTGCATCCGCGAGCAGACCATCGTCAACCACCCGCCGCTTGACCGGCTGCCGGCCGTGGTCGAGTATTGGGCCTGGGGAGCGAACAACGCAGGCGCTGCCAGTTCTGGGGCTTTCGTGCTGACCAGCGACGCCGCCTACGACATCCGCGCCAACGGCAGCAACACCGGCTGGATGACCTTCACCGACGCCGATCGCCAGTCGACCGGGATGGCGTCGACCGGCTCGCTGGACCTGCGCACCGGTCAGATGACCAGCGTCACCCTGCATCCGGCATCGGTGTGGCGCGTCATCGACCTGTCGGGCAACGCCGGGCTGGACACGGCCCAGGTCGACGCGATCATCGGGGTGGTCAACGGGTGGGCGACTGGCGGCGGCGTGCTCAGCCTGGCCGGCTGTGGGCGACCCTCGTACTCGTCCGGGGCGGCGATCACCGCCCTGCAGGGGCGCGGCTGGACGGTGAGCACCGAGCCGCTACTGCCTGCCCCCGAGGGCCCACCCGTCGCCGACTTCACCGTCCAGCCGGCCAGTCCCTCGACCGGGCAGGCCGTGACCTTCACCGACACCTCCACCGGCGGCGCTCCGACCAGCTGGGTCTGGGACTTCGGGCCCGGCGCCACCCCGGCGTCGGCGAGCACCATGGGCCCCCACTCGGTGACCTACGCCACGTCGGGCGGGCGGGCGGTCAGCCTGCAGGTCGGCAACGCCGGCGGCTCGAGCGCGAAGAGCACCGACCTCACGATCGCCGATCCGGCGGCCGGCGATCTGTGGGCCGACACCTTCGACAGGGTCGCGGGCACCATCGCGGCGATGGGCCACGGGTGGAACGCGGACGGCACCGGGGCGGTGGCGTCGACGGACGGGGCCGACCTGATCCGCACCGACGCCGGAAATTACATGCGCCTGGTCACCCCGACTGACGTCACTCTGCCCGCCGACCTCGGCATCGAGGTGATCGCGCCCAGAGCATCGTGGGCGAGCTTCGCCGGCATCTGCGTGCGGCTGGACGGCAGCACACACAGCGGGATCAGGGCGTTCTTGCAGGACGGGACTACCGCCCTCATCGGCAACGCGCTGGACTGGCATACCGACAACGCGGGCTTGACGCCGATCGGGACCGTGCCCGCAGGCTGGACCGCTGCGGGCGATCACAGTCTGCGACTGGAGGTGCGCGGAGCTAGGGCGGACGTCTGGATGGACGGGGTGCAGGTGGGCTACCGGGACCTGGCTGGGGCGACCTACCTGAACAACGCGCCCGGCCTACAGATCGGCATCTGCGGCGACGGAGGCGGCGGGCGGGCCTATCGCAGCATCCGCGCCTACTCGGTGTCGTAGGGAGGGAGCCAATCGTGCCCGACCTGTTCTCGCTCGTCGACCTGCGCCTCTACATGCACCGAGAGCTGGCCCAGTGGGACGATCAGGTCGGCGTCCGGGCGCGCTCCCGCGCCACCAACTACCTGCGCGTCGAGCTCGGCGTCGAGTTCGACGAGCTGGCCCGCACCCTGACCGAGCGGATTCCCGCGACGACCACCTACCTGCGCCTGCCGGGCCCCCTGGTCTCAGTGCAGGCGGTTTCGGTGGGTGACACCCCGCTCACTGACTACTCGGTGACCAAACGTGGCGTTCAGCGTGCCCGCGGCTTCGGGTCGGGTGCCGCCGGCGACTGGTGCACGGTGCAGGTCGACTACACGGCCGGCTTCGCCGTGATCCCGTCCGATCTGGCCGACTGGGGCATGCACCTGGGCTCGCTGGCCTACGGCCGCGGATCGCAGGGCGGGGCCATTCAGACCAGCGTGTCGGCCGACGGAGTGTCGGAGACGGTGCAGTACGAGGCCGCGGCCGAGGACGGCGACACGGACCCGGTGCTCCTGCCCGAGCGGGTCCTGCGCGGCCTGCGCCACCGCTACGGCTCCGGGCGGCCTCGCACCGGCACCAAGACGCTGCGGGCCTCCTGATGGACGCCCCGTCCGTGCTGGCCCGCCTGCGCGTCACCGCCGAGACGATCATGCTCGACGCCTGCACCATCACGCGGGCCACGCTGAGCGTCCTTGACGAGGAGACCGGGCTGTACCCGCGAACGGCCGTGACGGTCTACTCCGGGCCCTGCCAGTACAAGCCGGCCCCCACGTCGACCGTGGACGCCGCCGGGATCGCGGTGGACGCCACCCGCCCCCTGATCGAGCTGCCGTGGGTGGACGCGGCCGCCGCGGTCCTGCCCGGCGACGTGGTGACCCTGACCGCCGGGCCCCGCTCGGGCACGGTGGCCGAGGTGTACGCGGAGGTCACCGGCACCACGTCGGTGGCCCGCCGCTACACCTGCGAGCAGCGGGCCGCGGCGACGTGAGCACCTGGACGGCGAAGCAGTTCGCCGAGCACCTGGCGACGACCGGCCGCCGCCTGGACCCGATCGTGACCAAGACGGTGAACCGGGCCGCGATGAACATCAAGGAGGACTGGCGTCGGCGCGCCGCGGAGAAGAACCCGCCCGGGTCGGCGTCGGCCAAGTACCCGTCCACCATCGTGCAGCGCCGCGGCACCGTGGAGGGCGGGGTGTACACCGCGGCCGTGGAGCCCCTGTCCAAGGGCCAAGGCCTGCTCGGCGCGATCCTGGAGCACGGCGGCGCGCACAACGCCCCCCAGCACTCCAACGTGGAGGCCGCCGACGCGGAGGCGCCGAACCTCGCCAAGTGGCTGGCGAAGGCCGCCAAGGACGCGATCTGACTTGCGGGTCGTGATCCACCTGCTGCACATCGAGATCCATCGCACGGTGACCGCGCCGAGCCCGGAAGAGGGCGCCGAGCCCGAGCCTGGCGTGATCGGCTTCACGGCTCACATCGAGCGGGAGGTGTGATGGCCCCCGCCGCGACCCGCCCGCACGTCGCCGCCCTGACCGCTGCCCTCGCCTCGGCCGGGCTCACAGTCCTCCCGGGCGGCCAGGGCGAGCCGGCGCCCCCGTGCGTGGTCCTGTGGCCCACCCCGGGCGAGCCGGACGGCTCCGCCCTCGCCCTGCTCGACGACCTGCTGATCGTGGCCGGCACCCTCGTCGCCTGCGGCACGACCACCGACCAGGCCCTGTGGGTGGCCGACCGGATCGCCGCGACCCTCAACCGCACGGTCCTGGCCGTGACGGGCCGCTCGGTGGACCCGCTGACTCTGCGGATGACCCGCTCCGTGCAGCGCGACGACTCGCTGGCCACGCCGCTGCAGTCGGCCTCGATCGACTACCGCACCGTCTCGCGCCCCGCCTGACCCGTCCACCCGCACCCGGCCGCCCCTCGCGTGCCGGGCTCTCGGCATGCCCGCAGGAGGTCCCATGGACACCGGCCGGATCGTCATCTCCCACCCGGACCTCGGCGCCGTCCGCGCGCTCGTGCACCCGGACAGCCTGCCCGGCTGGGCCGAGGTCGGCTGGGTCGAGCTGGGCCCCTGGTGCGGCGAGCCGGGCTCGATGGCCACCGCCGACGAGCACGCCGCAGCTCGGACCCCCGAAACCCCCTCCACCCCCACCCCGAAGCGGCGCCGCGCCGCAGAGAAGAGCGAGTGACCCAATGGCCGACATCCTCGTTGACGGCAACATCAAGATCTGGTGGGCGAACGCCATCGCCTCCACCGCCGCCCCCACCGTGGCCGAGCTGACTGCCGCGGTCGCGCTGGAGACTTTCGTGACCCCCGACGGCCTGGACATTCAGGTGACCACCGACGCAGTGGATGTCGGGTCGATCGCGTCCACCCAGGATCAGGAGATCCCCGGGCGGCGCAAGGACGCGATCACCCTCACGTTCAAGCAGCAGGGCCAGGATGTCCCGCCGTGGACCACGTTCTCGCTACGTCCGGACGGCTTCCTCGTGGTGCGCCGCGACGTGCCGACCGGGACTGCCGCGACCGCCGCGCAGAAGGTTCAGGTCTACCCGGCGCGTGCCGGTGATTGCCAGCAGATCAAGGGCGCCAAGAATGAGGCGTCCAAGTTCTCCGTCCCCCTGTTCGTCACCGGCCCGGTGCAGGACAGGGCCACCGTCGCGTGACCCAGTTCGCTGACGTACTGGCCGCGGTCCGTCCGCAGGAGCGCACCGTGCGTCTCGTCCTGGACGGGGCGGCGGTGGCCGAGCGGGCGGACCTGGTGGCCCAGATCGCGGCCGCGAACGCCGCCGCCGACAGCATCGCGGGACCGCCCGAGTTGCCAGAGCTGGCGGCCCAGCTCGCCGATGTCGACGAGCGGCTGGCCGCGGCCGCGGTCGCCTTCCGAATGAGGGCGTTGTCCCGCAACGCCTACCGCAACCTGGTCGCCGCGCACCCGGCCGACGAGACGGCGTGGGACCTGCAGGCGTTCCCGCCGGCCCTGGTCGCGGCGTGCAGCGCCGACCCGGTGATGACCGTGCCCGAGGTGGAGCAGCTGCTCGACGTGATCGGTGAGGGCCAGTTCGACCGGCTGTTCGCCGCGGCCTACGGCGCGTGCACCGAGGTCGACGGCGTCCCTTTCAGCGTGGCCGCCTCGCCGACCCGCGGCTGAGGCGGCACGTCGAAGCAGCCCGTGCGTGGGGGGTCGCGCCCTCGCTACTGGCCGGCCGGGTCCCGCGGCCGGGCGAGCCGATCTGGACACAGGACGACGCAGACCTGGCCATGGCCCTAACGCAGATCGAGGCCGACGAATGCCCCGGCTGCGGATGGCCGCGCGAGGTGTCGATGGACCCCGCCAACGAGTTCGCGTTCGCCGCCGAACCGGTCCGCTGCCACGCCTGCGCCACCCGAGAGCGCGCAGCCAAGCAGGACGCCGGGGACGGCTGGGACGACTCCGGCATCTCGTGGACGACCAGTAGGACGGGGGTGACCGACGGGCATGGCTGAGGACGAGCTGGTCAAGGTCACTGTCGCCGCGGACGTCGGCCCGTACATCCGCGAGACCGGCAAGGCCGCCGAAGCCACGAAGAAGGTCGGCGTCGAGGTCGACAAGGTCACCTCCAAGAGCAAGGTCTCGGCCGCGGCCTGGGCGACCGCCGGGACCGCGGTCACCCTGTTCGGCGCCAAGGCCGTGCGCGGGCTCAACCAGGCCACGCAGGCTGCCTCCGACCTGTCTGAGTCGACCACCAAGTCACAGCAGATCTTCGGGGCCTCCGCGGGCGCCATCGAGCGGTACGCGTCGACCAGCGCTCAGGCCCTGGGCATGAGCAAGCGGTCCGCACTGGACGCCGCCTCGACGATGGCGACCTTCGGCAAGGCGGCCGGCCTGACCGGGCAGGACCTGACCAAGTTCTCTACTGACATGGTCACCCTCTCGGGCGACCTGGCCAGCTTCTACAACAGCTCGCCGGAGCAAGCGATGGAGGCGATCGGCGCGGCGCTTCGCGGGGAGGCCGAGCCGATCCGCCAGTACGGGGTGTTGCTCGACGACGCCACCCTGCGGCAGCGCGCCTTCGAGATGGGTCTCATCTCCAGCACCAAGAACGCCCTGACCCCACAGCAGCGGGCGCTCGCGGCGCAGAAGGAGATCCTGGCCCAGACCGCCGACGCGCAGGGCGACTACGCCCGGACTGCGGACGGGCTGGCCAACACGCAGCGCCGCGCTACCGCCGAGTTCGAAGACGCGAAGGCCCAGCTGGGTGAGGCCCTGCTACCGGTGATGACCGACGCCGCCTCGACGGCCGCCGACCTGGCGCACGCCTTCTCGCAGCTGCCCAAGCCGCTGCAGGAGACCGCGACCGTCCTCATGGGCGTTGTCGCGGCCGCGGCCCTGATCGGGCCTGGGCTGACCGCCACCTACCGGGGGATCACGGCCGCGACCGGCGCCTGGCAGGCGTACAAGGTCGCCTCGGTCGAGGCGGCCGCCGCAGACGTGGCCGGCAGCACGGCGCGCACGGCATCCATGGCCGGGCTGGCTCGCTCGCTGGGTCTGATCGGGCTCGCGCTCGCCGGGGTGGCGACCGCGGCGACAGTTGTGAAGAGCCAGATCGACGGCGTGCACTCCGAGCAGGTCGATGGCATGGTCCAGTCGCTCAAGGACGCGCAGGCCGCTGGGCAGCAGCTCGGCTCCACCCTGCAGGTCACCTTCGGCGGCGGGGAGACCGCCATCGGCATCGAGGCCATCGCGGCCGCGGCCGGGCGGTCCGAGGTGAAGGCGAAGCAGGCCGCGCCTGCGTTCGCGGCGCTCGACGCCTACCTGCAGAGCCTGGGCACGCGGGACGCGGCCGCCGCGCATGACCGGCTCGCCGAGTCGGTCGGCCGGGCGGGCATGAGCGTCGAGCGGCTCGACGCTCTGCTGCCCGGGTACAGCGCGAACGCCAAGGCCGCCGCCGACGCCCAGTCCCAGATGGGTGGCAGCGCGCAGGGCGCGGCGGCCGGGGTGGGCTCCCTGACCGCCTCCACTCAGGAGGGCGCCGCAGCGCTGTTCGGCTACCTCGGTGCCCTGAACGCGGTCGCTGGCGCCCGGCTGCAGACCGCCAGCATCGGCGACAGTCTGGCCGCACACCTGCAATCCAACTCAACGGCCAGCGTGGCGCGCAGCGCATCGGCTGCGCGTGCGACGGACGGGGAGTCCAAGGCGCTGCAGCGCAAGGCCGACGCGATCCGCAAGGCCGACAAGGCCGACGAGGAAGCCGAGATCGCTGCGGCCCGCCGCCGGGCCAAGCGCAAGGCTGAGGCGCGCGCGGACGCCGGGGCCCGTGCGGACGTGCAGAAGGGGGTCGCCGAGGCGATCGCGACCGACAAGGCCGCCCGGGCCGGCAAGGACATTGACGGCACCCGCCAGACCGGCTCGGTGGGGGAGGCGTCCGGAGACCTGACCACAGCCGAGCAGAAGGCCCTGGACAAGAGGATCGAGGCCATCCGGGCCCGGCACAAGAAGTCCGTCGACGCCCAGGTGAAGGCGTTGGGTGAGGCGTCGAAGGCACTGGGTGGGGCCTCCAAGGCTCAACGGGACTTCGCCACGGCCACCGACAACGCCTCACGCTCCCTGGACATTCACACCGCGGCCGGGCGCAAGAACCTCGAATGGCTGCAGCAGCAGGGCGCCACCGCACTGCAGGTCGGCCAGACCATCTACGACGCCGCGATCAAGCGCGGCGACTCCGAGGAGGCGGCTGGCCGGAAGGCCCGCCGGGCGATCGAGGAGTACCGGCAGGGCTTGGTCGACGCGATGACGCAGGCCGGGTTCTCCCGGGACGCGGTGCTGCGCTACCTCAAGACCCTCGGCTTGACCCCGAAGACGATCAAGACCAAGTTCGAGATCGACACCAAGCCGGCGAAGCTCGCGCTCGACGAGCTCGCGGATTGGATCCGCAAGCACCACCCCGAGGTGAGTGCCGAGCAGGCGAGGGCGCAGGCCGCGATGGCTGGGCGGTACGGCAGCCATCGGGCCGGCGGCTACATCAGCGGCCCGGGCTCCAAGACGTCGGACTCGATCGTGGCGCGCCTGTCCAACGGCGAGTACGTGATGCGGGCGGCCGCGGTGGACCACTACGGGCACGGGTTCATGGACGCGGTGAATGCCCGCGCGTTCGCGTACGGCGGGCCGGTGTCCCCGCGCACCTTCTACGGCACCGCTTCGGCCGGGTCCAGCTCGGTGACCCACGGACCGTCCTACGGCATGTACTTCGCGCCCGGCGCGGTCACCGTCACCGAGGCCACGCCGGCGCGGATGCGGGTCGCGGTCATGGACACCCTCGCCGAGCAGGCCTACCGTTCCGGCGGGGTCCGCTGATGGCCTACGACGTGAAGGTCGGCGCGACATCGATCTCGGGCATCACGGTGACCGGCGGTCGGGTTGTGCTGCAGGAGTGGCCCGGGATCCTGGCCAAGACCTACGACGTGGCCCTACCCAAGCTGGTGGCCACCAGCTGGCCGGGGTTGAACAGCGTGGCTGTGCCGCGCCCGTTCACGGTTGGCCTGCTGCTGGAGGCTCGTGGTGCCACCGACGCGGCCGCGGTGGCTGCCTGGCACACCCTGTTCGACGCGGTGGCGGCCGTGGTGGAGACCGCCGGCACCGTCACCCTGACCCGGACCCGGGACCTGACCGGCGGCGTTCAGACGAGGACGGCCTCTGCGGTCTACCTCGGCGGCATGGAGCCCACCATGCTCAACGCCGCCGCAGCCAAGTGCGCCCCCCGCTGGCAGCTGCTCGGCGAGTGGGCCTGATGGCCAGGATCGCCCACCGCTCCGAGCTGCGGGTCTACGACCGCACCGGCTCCGGCAGCTACACCGTGCTCCCGGCGGTGAATGTCACCTTCTCCCGGTCCCTGGGTGGGGGCGGGTTCCTGTCGGCGACGTTCGACGCCCGGCTGGCCGCGCTGGTCGCCAGCCCGACGATGCTCGACGACTGCGTGATCAAGCTGGCGACCGTGCTCGCCGACGGCGGCGCGCTGGTCGAGATCGCGGCCTACGCGAACCGTGCCCGCAACGGGGTGCTGCACAGCGGTGCGGGGCTGAGGACCCGTGAGGTCCGCTCCGCGCCCACCCTGTGGACCGCGTGGAGTCAGGACGCCGTGCTGTACCCGGAGGGGAACGCCCTGACCCAGATGTCAGCCGGTCAGCGGTACTTCGGCTTCCAATCCTCGATCTACGACCATGCCACCGACCCGGACTACACGTGGGGCACCCCCAGTGGCTCGGCCGGCCAGCAGGACTCCACATCTGGGGACCGGGCCGGCAACCCGGACGGCTGGCCCACAGAACTGGGCAACGCCTACTGGATCACCCGACCCAGCGGCACGTCGGCGGACCTGTCCCGACATCTGTTCATCGCCGACGTGACCGTGCCCAGCGACTGCTACCTGACCGTGTATGCGTCCTCCGACGAGTCGGCCGCGATCTACTTCGGCGGGGCGATGATCCTGCAGTACTCGGCAAGCGAGACCGGCTACCTGGAGGCCCACCACTGGTCGGCCTGGGTAGTGGCCGGCACCTACCGGGTCGCCATCGACAAGACCAGCATCGTCTCCCGCGGCGGGGACGGCATCGACCCGGTGCTGCTGGCGGTGGCGACCAACCATGACAACGGAGCGATCGACGACATCCTGCTGGTCACCAACGACAGCGACTGGGTGTCCTACGCCATGCTGCCGTTCTCGGTCACCGGGGAGGATGAGGCGATCACGCCGTCGCTGACTCCCGGGGAGATCCTCACCCAGCTGCACGCTGAGGCGCTCGGCCGCGGCGTCACCACGTGGGCCGCGCTCAGCCCGACGTGGGCCAAGGCTCAGGGCTCCGATGCGGTGGCCTGGCAGCACCGCGAGGAGCGGGTGTGGCGGGTCGGCTATGACCGCTACCTGGACATCGTCGAGGGCCTGGGGGACCTCGGGGTGGATGTCGAGATCACGCCCGCGCTGGCGTTCCACGCCTACGCGAACCGGGGCACCGACCGCTCGGCCACGGTCGTGATCGAGGCGCTGCTGGGCGCCGACGAGATCGTCGAGGACGGGGTTGCGGTCGAGGCGACCGTGCTGCTGGTCGAGACGCAGGACGGCTGGACACCCGAGCTGACCAGCGCGGCGATGGCCGCCCGCGGCCGGCGGGAGTCGGCGCTGTCGCTGGGCAACGCGCCGAGTATCGCTCAGGGTGTGCGGCTGGGCCGCAAGGTGCTCGACGAGCAGCTGTCCCGGGCGCCTTCGGAGCGGACCGTCCAGTTCTACGCCCTGCCCGGTTGCGTGCCGTTCTCCAGCTTCAACCTCGGCGACACGATCGGGGTGAAGATCGCTGGGGTGACCACGCCGGGCGTGGTGCTCGGCATAGCCGGCCAGCAGGACTCCACCGAGGGGATCGTCCGCTGGACGGCGAAGATCGGGGACGTGCTGCCGTGACCTCCCGGCGCAGCATCCAGACGTGGAGTGAGCGGCTGTCCCGCTCGCTGCAGTTCGTCCCCGGCCACGTCTCGGGTCGGGTCGC
>CAYQMN010000003.1:0-237551 GCA_964418695.1 uncultured Bifidobacteriaceae bacterium
CCGCCAACGGGCAGCTTCGTGGCCGTCTCCAGGCAGTTTCTCGTGACCGCCAACAGACGCGCGTCTGGACCTGCGTGAAGTTGTTGGCGTCAAGTGCCAGTGCCACGGCTTCCTCTTGTTCCTTCTTCGCCTGTGTTCGCCGTGCGGTCTGCACCTTCTGGGTGGCTATGAGGGCCGCGGTCGATATGACGGCCGCTTGGCGCTCTGCGTCCGATGGCTCTCGCGCTTCGCTTACCCAGGGGAAGCGGTTGCGGTCGAGTCCCATCATCACGGTGTCGATGACGCGTTTTGCCATGACAGGGTCTGCGCGCAGGCGCTGCGGGCTCAGCACAGCCTCTGCAAGGACCTTGAGATCATCTTCGCTGATTGCCGGTGAAGCGAGATATCGGATGGCAGTGAGAAGATCCTGCTGCGTCAGGAGCTCAACAGCTTGGTCGTAGAGCCGGCTGAGATCGACCGTGCCCTCGATCAGATTCTCAACAGCATCTCGGTACTCGTCGAAGGCTTCAAGGTACTGCTCCAGGGGCTCTTGCAGGCGCACTTCACGGAAGCGCCTCCTTCCTTGCTCGGAGTCGTCAGACAGTTCGTGTTCTGACCATCGCGGTGGTGGGACCTGGGTCACGCGGTCACCCCTTCGCACATGGACTCCAAACTTGGGATCGGGAGTCGCTCCATCTCCTTCGGCTCGAACTTGGTGAGCCCACCTGCATAGGTTCGTCCCTGAGCCAACGTAACGGCTGAGCGGAGGTGCGCGGCGAGATTGTCGAGAACCTTCGGGTGAAGATCTTGGCGTGGGTACAGACCGTGGGCAACATTGATATGGCGGGCCTGGACATCGTTCCGGACGAAGGCCGGTGGCCTCCGGGCCATGTAGGTGGCTAGGACAGGTGCCGCAGCACGGAGGCCTACGCTCCACCAGGCCTTTCGGTTGGCTGCCACGTACCCTTCGTGCACGTTCCGCTTCTTCGCTGCACGGAGGAATCGGTCGATCATCCGTCGCTCGTCGTCGTCGAAGATGTCGAGGTCTACCGGCAGATCAATGACCTGTCGGAGCGGCGCGGCAGTCGCCAGGCGCTCCCCCGCTCTGAACAGGTCATGGGCCTTCGTCACTGAGGGGAAGAGCACACTCCCTGGCAGGTCGATCTCACCGCCGCGGTGGACCCAGACGGCGTTGGCACCCGTGACCGCGCCGCGGTGCACGCGACAGAGTTCGCCCAGCTCCACGTAGCCGTCCGGCAACGTGGGTGTCACGCGGGTGAGTACCGACCATCTATTCGCTTCGGCCAGGCGCTGGCGAGAGATGGAACGACCTTGATCGAGGCGCCCTAGGTCCTGCACCCCGTCGACGCGCCGGACCTTGATGGAGGCTGGGCGCTCGCCGACCTTGAAGCACGTGATCGCACCGGTGGTCGCAGCGTCCGCGAAGGGCGCGGCCGCTGGGTCGAGGACATGAAGCGATTCTCCTCCAAGGCCATCGAGGAGGAGCTCACGCACGAGACTCCCGTAGTTCACGTCGAGCCACTCCGCACTGGTGATGAAGGCTCCGTAGTCGCCGGGGTGACCGTGCTCGGCGGTGGCAAGGAAGAAGTGGACATGCAACCCAGCGAGTCCACTGGCCTTGAGGCCGCGCTTGCGGGCTGTTGCGAGCAGCCACGACTTCCATTCGGGCGCGATCTGGTGGTGCCGCACGTAGGGCGGATTCCCGATGAACAGGGTCGGCCCGTCAACTCTGCCCAGGTCCATTGCCCGATAGTCGCCGAGATGGATCGACACGCGCGACGCCACCCCCGAGACGACTGCATTTGCGCGAAGCATCAGGGTTGCCATCGGGTCGATGTCCGCAGCGATGACGGGGACGTCCGGGAAGTGGCGGGCAGCCGCGAGCAAGTACCGTCCCGACCCTGCTCCAGGATCAACGATGCGGGCGGGACGGGCCTGCTCGCTGGCCCAGGCGATCATGGACTCCACAATCGGGCCCGGCGTGTAGGTCTGGCCCAACGGACGTCGTTCTTCCGGGGAAACAAGTCGGCAGTAGGCCTCACCTAACGGATCAAGACCGTGTTGAATCTGATCCGCCACCCTCTGCACTACGTCATCCGGCGGGAGGCCAGGGTTCTTCAGCAGCAGGTCGCGCTCGGCCGCAGCCAGTTGGCCGCCAAACGCGGCGCCCAACGCCGCGCACAGCCGTATCAGATCACCCAGTGTCGAACACACGTTCGATACTATGCCATCTGGTGCCGACGCTCGCGACACGATCGCGTCAGCCACGGAGGCGAAACACTCCCCGCTGGACGCGCTCGAAGTATCGCTCGTCCTGAAGGGCACTGCGGATCGACGAGGGTGCAACCTCCCCTACCCGCTTGTGGATGGCGTCGCCGATCTCTCGGATCGACGCGGGCTCGCCGTCCTTGCTGGCCAGAAACTCACGCATCGCGATCTTCACCTCGCCGTGGGCGCGGCGCGTCCGGGGACTGGATTCTGACAAGGCTGCTCCCGCTAGAGTCGACGCTATAGCGTCGACTCTAGCGGCACCCCAACTCGGGCGGAACTCTCGCACCTGCGTGTCGCCCGCCTGGCCGACGAGTTCCGCTGACCGCGAGAGCGCCCACCCTCGCCTTGACGACCCGCCCGGGATGCCGGCGGGCTCGACCGGTCGAGCGCTCAGATCAGCCGGTGCCCTTGCCGACCAGCGCCTCCGCGGTCCCGATGAGCAGCACGGCGGCGATCACCGCGACGACGAAGCCCAGGACGTTGAGCTCCCAGATGCTCCCGGTCCCGAGCAGGCTCGCGATGCCTCCGCCGATCACCGATCCGACGACCCCGAGGCCCAGAGTCGCCAAGACTCCGAGATTCTGCTTGCCCGGCTTGATGAGCCGCGCGAGTGCTCCGATGATGAGGCCCGCCACCAGGAAACCGATCATGCCCAGCACGCTACGCGCGCGCACCGGATCCGGCATCCGCGCGTTGGAGCAACGACCCACCAGCACGGGTCTCCTCAAGCCGTCGAAGACCAGAGGCGCGAAGCACCGCATGAGGGGCGCGCGGGCCGGGATGCGAGGCATCGGAAGCTGCATTGCCGGGAGTCCGACCGCTTCCGCGCCGACACCGACCGTGCCCTCCCACCAGAAAGGCGAAGCCCCAGGTCGCCTGACCTGGGGCTCTCTGTGCGCGAGGGGGGAGTTGAACCCCCACGCCCTTACGGGCACACGGACCTGAACCGTGCGCGTCTGCCTATTCCGCCACTCGCGCGCGACCCCGGAGGACCGGGGCACTCGGGCAAGGATACGGGCGGGAACAGCACGCCGCCAAATCGCGGGGCCGGCGCCGGAAACGCCGATCGGCAGGCCCCCAAGGACGACCTGGACCTCCGGGTGGTCTCCCAGCACAGCGGTCCCGCCACCGACCGATCGGGTGCCTACCTGGCCTGGTACGTCGGCATGGCCGGGCGCGTGGAGGCGGACGCAGCCACCCCGGTCGAGCTTGCACAGACGTAGCCAGCCACCCGCCGGTCCAGCTTGTCGAGGCCCTCACGTCCCCACGCCAGGCCGACCGGTGCGCAGGGAGTCCCGGGCGTCCTGTGCGCCCTGGGACGGGTCTCGACAGCCTCGACCGGCCTGCGGTCAGTATTCGAGGGAAGCCGGGGCCCGACTGACTCGTCGCGCTCGACGGAGGCCTGCATCGCGTCTCAGCGGGGTGCTCAGCCTTCGGCTGATACTCCGAGTGCCTCGGCGATGACCTCGCTGTAGACCGCGACGCCCTTGGCTGAGAGGTGCACGCGATCGGAGACGAAGTAGTCCCCCTGGCCCTCGGACTTCGCGGCCCAGTCGGCGATCACGACGTTCGGGTAGTCCTTGGCGACCTCGACGAACAGCCGGTTGTTGGGGGCCATCCAGGCGCGAGGCACGCGCACGGTCACCAGCGCCACCCGGTCGGCACTGGCCAGCTCGTCGAGAGTCGCGCGCAGGCGAGCCTCGGGGACGATCCCGTTGTTCCCGACGTGCACGACCACCAGGTCGCGCACCTTGGCCTGGGCCACCTGCTGCTTGACCACGTCGTTGAGCTGACCGGCCTGCTCGCCGACCTTGGCGTGCAGGTCCAGCCGGAAGGACTTGCCCAGCGCGCCGGAAGCACCGAGCAGGACCGAGTCGCCGAACGCACTCACCTTCGGCCGCGGATCGGTCAGAGCGGCGTCGACCGCCCCGTCGGTCTGTGGGGGCTGGGTCTGCTCCACCGAGTCCACCGCCGGGAGCTGGTCGAGGGTCGAGTCGCTGGCGGCCGACGGGGCCGGAGCGATCACGATGCGCACGGCGCACACCAGCACCGCCACGCCCGCCACCCCGAGCATCGCTGCCTGCCGAAGGTTCGGGCGGGGCACCCCGCCCTCCACGACGCGCGTCCAGAACCGGCCCAGCGCCCCACGACGCACGGGCATCTCGACGAACCGGTAGCTCAGGTCCGCGATCACGAGCAGCAGCCCGAGGCGCAGCGCGAGGGCCGGGATGCCGGTGATCGGGATGTCCACCCCAGGCCGGGTCACCAGGAACAGCGGCCAGTGCCACAGGTAGATGCCGTAGGAGCGTCGCCCTATCCAGCGCATCGGCTTGTTGCCGAGCAGCGGCCCGAAGGCGGCGCCGCGGTGACTGGCGGCCGCGACCACGACCGCCGACACCAGGGCCACCAGCAGGAACCCGCCCCGATACAGCGTGGTCGAGTACTCACCGAACAGCACGAACATGGCGATCAGTGCCGCCAGGCCCGCGACGCCCGCCCCGGAGATGACCGCGCTGGCACGCGGATCGAGCACCGCAGCGGTGCGCCCGGGTCGCCAGAACACCGCGAGCGCGGCTCCCAGCAGGATGCCCATCGAGTGCGTGTCGGTGCCGAAGTACAGGCGGCTCGGATCGGCCGAGGCGGGCATGTCGCCGAGCACGGATCCGACGAGCATCGCCACGGTCGAGCCCAAGGCCAGGGTCAGCGCGACGATCGCCACGCCCCGCCCGGCCCGCCACCGGTAGGCGAGCAGCGCCACCGACGGCCACACGATGTAGAACTGCTCCTCCACCGCCAGGGACCACAGGTGCTGGAGCATCGGCGGGCGGCCGATGAACTCGAAGTACGACAGGTCGGTGAGGATGCTGGTCCAGTTGGAGACGTAGAGCAGCGCTCCGGGCAGGTCTCGCCGGAACCCGGAGGCCGAGTCGTAGGCGACGGTGGCCACCAGGAAGGCGACGGCGATCAGGACCGCGACCAGGGCCGGCAGGAGCCGGCGCGCGCGGCGCAGGTAGAACCGGCCGAAGTCGATCCGCCCCGAGCGGTCCAGCTCCACCAGGAGCAGCGACGTGATGAGGAAGCCCGACAGGACGAAGAACACGTCCACCCCGAGGAAGCCGCCCGGCAGCCACATCACGTCGGCGTGATAGAGCACGACGGCAGCCACCGCGACCGCGCGCAGGCCGTCCAGACCCACCAGATGAGGCAGGCTGGCGGCCACCGGGGTGGCGGCCTCACCTGGCCGAGTGAGGGTGCTGGCTGACACGGGCTGCGTCCTCTCCGACGCGGAAGTGGGAAACCTGCCCCACATTGAACCTCAGGGGTCCGACATCCTCGGGGAGGCGCACGGGCAGCCCCGCTGCCCGCGCTCCGGTTGTCAGTCCAGTGGCCATCCGAATGGGCCCGCGGACTGACAGCCCGGGCAGCGGGTCGCTAGTCGGCGCTGCGCTGCGCCCACCAGTCGCGCAGCTCGGCCGCGGCCCGCTCGGGGCCCAGCGGCCCCTCGTCCAGGCGCCGCTCCAGCAGCCAGTTGTAGGCCTCGCCGACCACCCGGCCCGGTGCGATCCCCAGGATCGTCATGATCTGGTTGCCGTCCAGGTCCGGGCGGATCGCCGCCAGCTCCTCGGCCACCGCGAGTGCGTCGATACGGCGCTCCAGGTCGTCGTAGGTCCGGCGCAGCGCAGCGGCCTTGCGCGCGTTGCGGGTGGTGCAGTCGGCCCGGGTCAGCTTGTGCAGGCGGGGCAGCAGCTCGCCCGCGTCGCGCACGTAGCGGCGCACCGCGGCGTCGGTCCACTCCCCGGACCCGTAGCCGTGGAAGCGCAGGTGCAGCGCGACCAGCTCGGTCACCTCGTCGACCACATGACGCGGATAGCGCAGCTGCGTGAGCCGACGCCGGGCCAGCTTGGCACCGACCACCTCGTGATGGTGGAAGCTCACGCGACCACCGCCCTCGAACCGGCGGGTCCGCGGCTTGCCGATGTCGTGCAGGAGCGCGGCCAGGCGCAGCACCAGGTCCGGCTCGCTGCTCGGGTCGAGCGTGCGCTCCAGGTCGATCGCCTGCTCCAGCACGATCAGCGAGTGCTCGTACACATCCTTGTGCCGGTGATGCTCGTCGATCTCCAGCCGCAGCGCGGGCAGCTCGGGCAGCACGTGGGCGGCCAGCCCGCTGTCGACGAGCAGCTCGATGCCGGCCCGCGGCTGCTCGGTCAGCAGCAGCTTGGACAGCTCGTCGCGCACACGCTCCGCGGAGACCATGGCGATCCGCTCGGACATGCTCTGGATGGCGGCGGCAACCGCAGGGTCCACGCGCACGCCGAGCTGGGAGCTGAACCGGGCCGCACGCATCATCCGCAGCGGGTCGTCGGCGAACGACTCCACGGCCGGCGCCGGGGTGCGCAGGAGGCCGCGGGCCAGATCGTCCAGCCCGCCGAACGGGTCGACGAACCCGCGGTCCGGCAGGGTCACCGCCATCGCGTTGATCGTGAAGTCGCGTCGGCGCAGGTCGGCCTCGAGCGAGTCGCCGTAGGTGACCTCAGGCTTGCGGGTGGTCCGGTCGTAGGCGTCGCTGCGGTAGGTCGTGATCTCGAAGTGCAGATCGCCCACCTTCGCACCCACCGTGCCGAAGGCGATGCCGACGTCCCAGACCGCGTCGGCCCAGCCGCGGAGCAGCCCGAGAACCTGCTCGGGGCGCGCCGAGGTGGCCAGATCCAGATCGGTGTGCGCCTCCCGGCGCAGGGCGTCGCGCACGCAGCCACCCACCAGCGCGACCTCGTGGCCGGCATCGGCCAGCCGACGGCCGATGTCGAGGACCTGGGGGGCGCTGGTCACCAGGGACTCCACGGCCAGCTCTCGGGCCGCGTCCAGCGCCGCGCGGGGAGGGACCTCAGGCACGGCCCGCCATTCTAGGTGGCCGCTATCCTTCCCGGCATGACCCCGCCCCCCACACCCGTGCCGCCTCCGCGGCGCGAAGGGTGGCGCATGAAGTTCCCCACTCCGGCCGATCTGCACCACCCGCGCCAGCGCAGCGCCGCCGCGAAGCGCGGCGAGGACGAGGGGACCACCGAGGGGCCCAGCGAGGCGGCACCGCAGGAGCCCGACGCGGCCGAGGTGTCCCAGGACACCCAGCCCGAGGCGACCGGGGACACCGGCACCGACAGTCCCACCGGAGCGACCGCCCCGAACCCGGGCAACCTGCCCAGGCCCACCCGCACCGCCCGGACGGCGGGCCCGGTGCCGGTGGCCCGCGACAGCCACGAGAACGAGCCCCCCGCCGAGCCCGCCCCCCGCCGGCTGCCCAATCCGGCCAGCCTGATGCCCCGCGGTCCGCGCATGGGCCGGCCCGGCGGCCTGCGGGCGCGCCGGCTGCCCAAGGTGGAGGAGACCTCAGCCGGCGGAGTGGTGCTGGACCTGTCCGCGACTCCACCGGCAGTCGCGCTGATCGCCCGGCACGACCGGCGCTCGCGCCTGCTCTGGAGCCTGCCCAAGGGGCACGTCGAGGAGGGCGAGACCCCGGAGCAGGCGGCCCTGCGCGAGGTTCAGGAGGAGACCGGGCTGGTCGGGCAGATCCTGGCCCCGCTGGGCATCATCGACTTCTGGTTCGTCGTGGAGGACCGGCGCATCCACAAGACCGTCCATCACTTCGTCATCGAGGCCATCGGCGGGGAGCTGTCCGACGAGGATCTGGAGGTGGACGCCGTCGAGTGGTTCCCGTTCGAGCAGGTCGCCCGGCGCCTGGCCTACGGCGACGAGCGCCGCCTGGTGGCCAAGGTCGCCCAGATCGTCCCGGGTGTGAGGTGAGCCGGGGCGGGTGGCCGAGCTCTCGGGCCCGGCGCCTGCTGGCCGTCTCGGTCCTGGCCGCCGCGCCCCTCCTGCTCTCCGGGCTCGGCCCGGCGCAGGCCCAGCCACACACCGCCCCGCAGGAGGCAGGCCCACAGAAGGCAGGCCCGAAGGCGAGCACCGCGGACACGCCGCGCGCGGCGTACGGGGCCGGCGCCCTCTCCGTGCAGATCGACACCATGAGCCCGGCGATCCCGGGCCCGAAGAGCACGCTGACGCTGCGCGGCACCGTCACCAACACCTCGGACTCGCCGGTCGGAGAGGTGTCGATGCGGCTGCGGGCCTCGCCCACGCCGCTGTACAGCCGCGGCGAGATCACCGAGGTGCTCGCCGGTGCCGGCCAGCGCACGGGCGAGCCGGTCGCTGGCTCCCAGGAGAAGGTGGCCGGCACCCTGGCCCCCGGGCAGACCGCCTCGTTCGCGATCAGCGGCACCATCGCGAGTCTGGCACTGCCCCGGGCCGGTGCCTACATGGTGGGGGCGGAGGCACTGGGCAACAGCGGCGCCGGCCTGATGCGCCAGGACATGGACCGCACCTTCCTGCCGTGGTGGCCCAAGGACACCGAGTACGAGCGGCTGCGGGTCACGACCATCTGGCCGCTGGTCGGCGCGCCCGAGCAGGACACCGCCGGCGCCCTGCCCAGCGAGGCCGCCGCAGAAGAGCTCACGCGCAACGGCCGACTCGGGGCACTGCTGTCGGCCGCCGCCGAGGAGCCGGGCGTGGTCAGCCTCGTGATCGATCCGCAGGTGGCACTGGCGGCGCAGGACCTCGCCGACGGGTACTTCGTAGGCAGCGGCGAGGCCTTGGTCCAGGGCGCGCATGCCGACGAGGTCGCCGACTGGCTGGGCGATCTGCGCTCGGCGCTGACCGAGCCCGCGGCCGACGCCTCCCTGGGGCTCTATGGGCTGCCCGACGTGGTCGCGGCCCGACGCGGCGGACTGCTCACCGGCCTGCTCGCCCAGCGGCCCATGGTGGAGCCTGCCGCCGCCGACGTCCTGGGCCACTCCCTGTCGGGTCCGCTGGCGCTCCCCCCGGGGCGGGCGATCGACCAGCGGACCCTCACCGCGCTGGCCGACGACGACGTCCGCGCCGTGCTGCTGGCCGACACGACCGTGCCCCTCGCCGAGGCGACCTACTTCACGCCCAGTGGCTCGGCGGCGCTGGCCACCGAGCACGGCGACATCCGCGCGATGCTGGCCGACTCCGGGCTGACCAGCACTCTGGCGATGCCGATGGACGACGCCGCGCACCTGACCGCGGCGCGCCAGCGGCTGCTGGCCGAGACGCTGACCACCATCACCGAGCTCCCCGAGTCCGCCCGCATGCTGGTGGCGGCCCCCGAACCGGCGTGGCCGGCGAGCGCCGACTCGGCCTCGATGGTCGTGCAGGCACTGGCCACCGCGCCATGGATCATCCCGACCACGCTGACCCAGGCTCTGGACCGCGAGCCGAGCACGCTGACCCGGCAGGGTCCGCTCTACCCGACGAGTGCCCGCGATCAGGAGATCCCGGCCGAGCGCGTCGCGCAGGTGAGCGAGCAGATCAGGGACATGCACTCCTACGCCGGGCTGGTGGCCGACCCGGCCAGCTTCCCGCTGGTCGCCCGGACCGCACCCGCGCGCGGACTGTCCGGCTGGTTCCGCGGCGATCCGGAGGCCGGGCAGCGCCTGGTCGATCGGGTCAGCGCCCAGGTGGCCACCGCGCAGGCGTCGGTGCGGGTGGTGTCCAGCGGCACCATCACCGTGTCCGGCGAGACCGGCACGATCCCGATCACGATCGAGAACCAGGGGGGTCTGGCGGTGCGGGTCGGCCTTGAGCTGACCTCCGATCCCCCGCAGCTGTTCCAGGCCGACCCGATCGACCTGATGGACATCCCGCCGCACAAGCGCACCTCGATCGAGGTGGTCGCCCGGGTGGCGGCGGCAGGCAAGGTGCCGGTCACCGTCCAGCTCACGACGGCCGAGGGGGAGCCGTTCGGTGAGCCCGGCGAGCTGATCGTGCAGACCTCGGCCTACGCCAGCGCGGCGCGCATCCTGGTCCGGGTGGCGCTGGTCGGACTGATCGCCAGCCTGGTGGTGCACGCGGTGCGTCGAGCCCGGCGGATGCGCCAGGCCGCCGCACGGCGGGAGGGGCAAGCCCAGTCCGCGGGGGCCGAGCAGTCCAAGGCCGAGCATGGCTGAGGACGATCTGCTCCCCGAGGATCCGGCCGCGGGGCCCGACCCGGAGTCGTCCATCGACCCGTCGCAGAACGTGGCTGCCCCGCGCGAGGGCGAGGTCCTCAAGAACGGCGCCATGATGGCGGTGGGCACCATCGTCAGCCGGCTCACCGGCGTGCTGCGCGACATGTCGATGACTGCGGCGCTGGGCCTGGGGATCGTGGCCGACATCTACACCGTGGGCAACACGATCCCCAACACGGTGTACGTGCTGACCGTCGGCGGTGCCATGAACGCGGTCTTCGTGCCGCAGCTGGTGCGCCGGATGAAGGAGGACTCCGACGGCGGTGACGGCTTCGCCCATCGGCTGATCACGGCGTCCGCGGTGATGCTGCTGCTCATCACGGCGACCTCGCTACTGCTGGCCCCCTGGCTGACCCGGATCTACGCCTCCCCGCAGTACACCGCCGACCAGCTCGCGCTGGCCACGGCGTTCGCGCGGTACTGCCTGCCGCAGGTGTTCTTCTACGGCCTGTTCACCCTGATGTCGCAGGTGCTCAACGCCCGCGGCCGGTTCAGCCCGCCGATGTACGCGCCGATCGCCAACAACATCGTCTCGGTCGCCATGTTCACCACCTTCTTCGTGGTCGCCGGACCATCGGCGGTATCCGACGGGATGCTGACCCAGGAGCAGACGGCGTTCCTGGGGATCGGGTCCACCATCGCGGTGGCCACCCAGGCGCTCCTGCTGATCCCCTTCCTGCGCTCCTCGGGGTACCACTGGCGGCCCCGCTTCGACTGGCGCGGCTGGGGGCTGGGCAAGACCGGCGGCCTGGCCGCCTGGACCCTGGGCCTGCTGATGGCCAATCAGGTCTCCTTCATCGTGACCACCCGGCTGGCCACCACCGCGAACGTCCTGACCACGCAGGAAGGTCTGCCGCCGGCCGGCATCGCGACCTACCAGAAGGCCTACCTCATCTTCTTCCTGCCCCATTCGATCGTGACGGTGTCCTTGGTCACCGCGCTGCTCCCGGGGCTCAGCCGCCTGGCCCATGCCCGGGACTGGCCCAGGGTCAGCGAGACGATCGCCGGCTCGATCCGCACGGTCACGTCGCTGGTCGTGCCGATCACCGGGGTGATGATCCCGCTGGCCCCGGTGCTGGCGTCCCTGCTCTTCGGGTTCGGCGCCTCGGGGATCGACGCCGCCCAACAGATCGGGTACACCAGCATCGGCATGCTGCTGGGCCTGGTCCCGTTCTCGATCTACTTCATCCTGCTGCGGGGCTGGTACTCCCTGGAGGACACCAAGACCCCGTTCTTCCTGTCCCTGGCCCTCAACGCGATCAACGTGATCCTGACCGTGGTGGTCTTCGTGCTGGTGCCGACCGCCTGGAAGGTGCCCAGCATGGGTCTGACCTTCGGTCTGACCTACTGGGCCATGATGGTGATCGCCTGGCCGATCCTGAGCCGCCGGGTCGGCGGGCTGCAGACCCGGCAGACCTGGTCGACCGTCGGCCGCGCGCTGGTGGCCGGCGCGCTGGCCGGGGCGTTCGCGCTCGGTGTGCTCTGGGTCGCCGACCGGGTGGCCCCGGACTTCTGGTCCAGCGCGCTGGCCAAGATCCTGCTGCTCGGGGCCGGCGGCCTCGGCGGTCTCGCGGTGTACCTGCTGGCCGCCCGGATCCTGCGCGTCGGCGAGGTCTGGGAGGTCATCAGGCTGGTCCGCTCCAAGGTGGGACGCTGACCTAGGCCACGACGCAGAGGTGTCCCTGGGTCGGGACATCCCCGGCCGGTCCCGTCGTGAGTCGTCCCGGCAATGGTCTGCACGTGCCCTAGCATGACGACCGTGACGGAGAACCGGACAAGCCTGACCGCCACCCGGCAGGTCGGCCGATTCACCCTCACCGACCTGGCCGAGGAACGCTACGGATGCCAGGTCTGGCGAGCCGTGGACGGCACCCTCAACCGCGAAGTCGCCCTCTGGATCGTTCCCCGCGACGAGCAGCTGGAGACCGATCTCGAGCAGGCCACCCGGGCCGCCGCCGCGATCACCGACCGGCGCGTCCTGCGCACCTTGGACCTGTTCACCACCGAGACCGACGTCGTGATCGTGGTCGAGTGGTGCGACGCCGCGGTCCTGCGCGACCACCTCAGCGAGCCGCTGACCCCGGAGGAGGCCGCGCGCATCGCCTACGAGCTGACCGGGGCCCTGGAGTCCGCGCACGCCGCGGGCATCGTCCACGGCCGGCTTCGGCCCAGCAACGTCCTGGTCGGCCCGGACGGGGAGATCCGGATCACCGGGCTGGGGATCGACGCGGTCCTGGCCGGCATCGACCCGGTCCCCGACGGCCAGCCGATCACCGCCGATGTCGCCGGGGTCGGCGCGATCCTCTACGCCAGCCTCACGGGCCGCTGGCCCAATGGGACCACCGAGGGCATCGCCGGAGCACCGCTGGTCGGCGGCCACATCCCGCCCCCGTCCCGCCTGCTGGCCGACATCCCCGAGAGCCTGGACGACATCTGCGCGCGCACCGTCCCCGGCATCGTCGCGCCCCGCGGCCGGCCGGTCCTGACCTCGATGGCGGCGCTGCACGACCTGCTCGGCGCCAGCCTGACAGACCTGGCCGGTGCCCCTCGGCGACGTGAGCCCGGACAGTCCGGTCCACTGATCGCCCGCATCGTGATGATCGTGGGGGTGGCGCTGCTGGCGCTCGGCCTGATTCTCGTGCTCCTCAAGCTGCTCTCGCCGACCCAGGCCTCCGTGTCCGGCGACGATCAGCCGCCCGTGGCCGCACCTGTCCAGACTCCGGCCGCGACCCCGGGCGGGACGCCGCCACCGGCCACCAAGGTGTACCGGATCGCCTCGGCGCGAGACTTCGACCCACTAGGCAACGGCGAGGAGAGCCCCACGCGCGTGCCGCTGTCCTACGACGGCGACAAGGAGACCGCCTGGCGGACGGTCACGTACTACGACAAGGGGCTGGACAACAAGCCCGGCGTGGGCCTGCTGCTGGACCTCGGAGCTCCTCGCTCGATCGGTGCGGTCACCCTGGATCTGGTGGGCAACGGCACCGACCTGCAGGTCCTGACCAGCAATCAGGCGGGCAACAACCCGCAGGACTACACGGTCATGGCTCAGGCGACCGAGGCCGGCCGGACCGTGACCCTGAAGAACCCCGAGCCCACGTCGGCCCGATACGTCCTGGTGTGGCTCACCGGTCTGCCGCAGGTCGACGGCGGCTGGCGCGGTGGCATTCGCGAGGTCACTGTCACGAACTGACGCGCGGCCGCGCACGTCATCGTCCGGGAATCCGGCAGCCACCTAGGATGTTGCTGCCACCGGGGATCATCGACCACTTGCAGGGAGTGCCACGCGTGTCCGACATCCGCGAGCTCATCATCGTCGGGTCCGGCCCGGCCGGCTACACCGCCGCCATCTACGCCGCCCGCGCCGCTCTGAATCCGCTGGTCTTCGAGGGCTCGGTGACCGCGGGTGGTGCGCTGATGAACACCACCGAGGTCGAGAACTTCCCCGGCTTCCCTCAGGGAATCATGGGCCCGGACCTGATGGCCAACCTGCGCGGGCAGGCCGAGCGGTTCGGTGCGCAGCTGGTCACCGACGACGTGACCCGGATGGACCTGACCGGCGAGATCAAGACCGTCTGGGACGGCGAGGGCAACGCGCATTCGGCTCGCGCGGTCATCCTGGCGATGGGCTCGGGGTACCGCGAGCTGGGGCTGCCCGACGAGAAGCGGCTTTCCGGGCATGGGGTGTCCTGGTGCGCGACCTGCGACGGCTTCTTCTTCCGCGGCCAGGACATCGCCGTAGTCGGGGGCGGGGACTCCGCCATCGAGGAGGCCACCTTCCTCACCAAGTTCGCCGACACCGTGACCGTGATCCACCGGCGCGACGAGCTGCGGGCCAGCAAGATCATGGCCGAGCGCGCCCTGTCCAACCCCAAGATCCGATTCGCCTGGGACAGTGCCGTGGTGTCCATCCAAGGACAGGACAAGGTGTCCTCGGTCACCCTGGCCGACGTCAACACCGGGGCGACCCGCGAGCTGCCGGTCACCGGAGTGTTCGTCGCGATCGGTCACGATCCCCGCTCCGAGTTGATCGTCGACCAGGTCGACCTCGACGCCGCCGGCTATGTGCTGGTGGAAGGGCGCGGCACGCAGGCGCTGCACGGCGGGCTCCCGCTGCCGGGCGTGTTCGCCTGCGGCGACCTGGTCGATCACACCTACCGCCAGGCCATCACGGCCGCCGGCTCGGGGTGTGCGGCCGCCCTGGACGCCGAGCGCTACCTGGCCGCGGTCGCGCACCAACTCGCGACCGCCGTCTGACGTCGCACCCCCGCCGTAGAATCCGCGTATCCGACCAAGGAGCTCCCATGGCGCTGAAGACCGTGACCGATGCCACCTTCACCGAGGACGTCCTGCAGTCGGACAAGCCCGTGCTCGTCGACTACTGGGCGGTCTGGTGCGGGCCCTGCCGCATGATCGCCCCGATCCTCGAGGAGATTGACGCCCAGCACAGCGAGAAGCTCCAGATCGTCAAGCTGAACGTCGACGAGAACCCGCAGACCGCCTCGGAGTACGGCATCGTCTCGATCCCGACGCTCAACGTCTTCCAGGGCGGGCGCGTCGTCAAGCAGATCATCGGCGCAAAGCCGAAGGCGGCGCTGCTCAAGGACCTCGCCGAGTTCCTCTGATCCGTGACCTCTTCCGGAGTCGGCCCGAGGGCCGGTGGCATCGCGTGCCGGCTGGGCGACACCGGCGAGATCGTGAGCGAGGTCCGCTCCCGCTTGGAACGACTGGGCATGCTGCCCCCCGGGGACGAGGACGTGTTCGACGAGCATGTCGATCACGCCGTCCGGCAGTTCCAGCAGGAGCGCGGCATCACCGTCGACGGGATCGTCGGCCCCCGGACCTACAAGCGACTGGAGGAGGCGCGCTGGCGGCTGGGTGACCGGGTGCTGCAGTTCCTGCCTGGGCGCATGATGATCGGCGACGATGTGCTGGCTCTGCAGGAGCGGCTGATCGGCCTGGGCTTCTCGCCGGGCCGTGCGGACGGGATCTTCGGCCGGAACACCGACCACGCGGTGCGCGAGTTCCAGCTCAACACCGGATTGCGCACCGATGGCACCGCCGGTCCTGACACATTCCGCGCTCTGGCCCGGCTGACCCGCACCGTCAGCGGCGGGGCCTCGCTGTTGCTGCGTGAGCAGCACGCTTTCGACGTGCTGAGGACCGGCGTGACCCACAAGGTGGTGCTCATCGACGCCGGACCCGATCAGCTGGAGCGCGGGCACACCGGCCGCGGCCTGAGCGAGGCCGTCGTGGCCGCCGACGTTGCCGCGCGCGTCGAGCGACGGCTGACCGCCCTGGGCACGACGGTCCTGGTCACGGGCCCCGCCCGGGCCGGTCACACCTCCTTCGACGACTCCGCGCGGGCCGCGATCGCCAACGAGGTGGCCGCCGACGTGGTCGTCTCCCTGCACTGCGACGCTCATCGCAGTCCGGCTGCCCAGGGCCTGGCGGCGTTCTACTTCGGCACACTGAGCGGTCAGAACCACTCGGTCGCGGGCCGCGCCCTTGCTGAGCTGCTGCTCGACGAGGTGGCCATCCGGACCTCATCCAAGAGCTGCGGTGCCCATCCCAAGGGCTGGGAGTTGCTCCGGCTGACGCGGATGCCGGCCGTGCACCTGGACATGGGCTACCTGACCAACGAGGCCGATGCCTCAGTCCTGGCCGATCCGGCTGGACGAGACCTGGTTGCCCGGGCCATCACCGCGGCGCTGATCCGGTTCTTCGCGCCACCCCCCCAGGACTGAGACGGCATGAGGCCCCTACCCACACCGGGGTCGGGGCCTCTGAGCCGTCGTGCCGCTGCCGTCTAGTCCTCGAGGTTCGCCAGCTGCGCATCGGTCATGCCACGCACGTCCAGCACCTGGTCGTCCGACAGCGCCAAGACGTAGGTCTTGGCCGTCTTCTTCTTCTTCTTCGTCTTCTTGCTGTTCTTGGCCACCACGGACTTCAGGTACTCGTAGTTCGAGCGGTACTGGTCGTAGAGGGCGCCGGCGTTCTGGATCTCGGTGATCACCTCGTCCGACGAGCGGAGACCAGGAGAGCTCCAGTTCGCCGAGCCCGACATCACGTACTTCTGCGCCTTCCCGCGAATCATGCCCTTGACCATCATCACCTTGTGGTGGGTGAAGATGTCGTTGCGGATGCACAGCACGGACCACGACTTCGTGACTGCGTTGTACTTGGGCGCCACCGGGCAGGCCATCCGCACCTTGAGGCGGCCACCGCCGTACTTGCTCTTCTGGTTGAGCCACACGCCGTTCGAGCTGACCGGGATCTTGCCCTTCAGACTGCCCCCGCTGCACAAGACGCCGGAGGTGCCGTAGACCGAGTTCGCCACGACCTTGCGCTTGGCGGGCTTGCCCTTGGAGGCACGGACCACCTTCACCCGAGTGGGCTTCGTGGACAGGCAGTCCGCCACCCCCCAGCCCTGGACGTGCCCGTCCTCGTCGGTGAGCCACCGACCATTCGCGCCGCGGACGCGCTGACTCATCTGCGTATACACGATCTCGACGTTGCAGCCCTTGCGCATTGCCAGGTTCCAAAGGTCGGCCGCGACGCCCTTGCGGGTGAACACGAAGATCGACACCCGGACGTCGGTGCGCCGCACCTTCCCGCCCGACTTGTACTTGCACTGGATCGACTTGATGATGTCGCGGTTGATGTCCCCCCCGTTGGTCTGGGGTCCCAGGTGCACCAAGGTCGGTCGCGCCCCGGTGGCCGCGTTCCCGGGCGTGCTGAGGGTGCGGAAGTAGTTGGGCGTCATCAGCTGACCGCGTGAGCCCTTGGTCAGGTCAGTGAAGTAGTTGGCGAAGATCTTGTAGAGACCGGCATCGCCGACCGCGATGTTCAGGTTGTTGAAGCCCTTGCGTGACTGCTGGTACGTCGGGTTGCCCGAGCTGTACCCCGAGACCCACTGGCGCTGGCTCTTCCCGGTCCCCACCGTGGAGAACAGGTAGACCTTGGAGTGCAGTGACGGGTACTCCGGCTCCAGGTTGTCCGGCAGCGTCTTCTTCCCGCGCACCGTGTGGCTGCGCCCGGCGGCGTCGGTCACGGTCAGCGTCACCGTGTAGGTGCCGAGCTTCTTGTAGGTCTTCTTGTGCGGGCCGGCTCCCGTCGCCTTGGTGCCGTCACCGAAGTCGTACGCGTACTTCACGATCGGCGAGGTGCCGGCGATCGCGCGCGAGGAGAACACGACGGTCTTGGAGGTCAGGCTCGTGGCATCCGCGCTGAACCAGGCGGTCGGCCCGCCGGCGACCGGCGGGGTACGCGGGGTCAGGCATCCCTGCCAGCAGGTGGCAGCGAAGTTGGTGGCGTAGGTGTTCTCGCCCAGGGCGGCGGCAAGCGTCTGCCACGCGGGGTACTTGTCGGCGTGGCTGTTGGTCAGGGCCTGGATCGAGACCCCGCGCTTGGCGGCGGCCACCAGGGCCGCCTGCATCGGGGCGTAGGTCATCGAGTAGAACGAGGTGCGGATGCTGGCCTGCGTGCCGTCGGGATTCTTCGCGGGAGTGCAGTCGATCATGTCGATCAGGTAGTCGAGCATCTGGTACTGCTTCTTCTCGCTGCCAGACGGGTCGTTGAACATCGTCCGCGTGCTGGGCACGAAGCTCGGATTGCACCTGCGCGGAGGTGCCTGGATGACGATCGGCACCCGGAAGGTGGTCCGTGCGCCGTCGGGCGAGGCTGCCGCCACCAGGAACGAGTCCGTCCCAGAGAACTTGGGCAGCCGATCGGTCTTCTTGGTCACCGGGTCCGGGGGGTACCAGCCGGGGCTGTAGGTGAAGGTGCCCTGCTTGGTGTTGAACGCCAGCTTCCCGCTGAAGGGTCCGGACACGTCCGCCTTGTACGGCACCACAGCGAGGGTCACCGGCTGCGCGGTCACGCTGTTGACGCAGATCACTCGCCCGGCCACCGGAACGTCCTGCGAGGTGACGACCGGATTGCCCGGTGTCCGAATGGTGCAGGTGATGACACCTGGTGCGGCAGCGGCTGGAGCCGCCCCCATGCCCGACAGGACCAGGGACGACAAGATCGCGGCGACTGCGCTCTGACGGATTAGGCGCACGTGGGCTCCTCCCAGAATCGGGGGCCAATCTAGACCAATCGCCCCGAAAGACCCATTCGCCTGCGCAATGCCTCTGCTAACGGGGAGTCATGGTTGGCGAGAGCCCGAGAAGTCGGCGTACCGCCGGGGTCGCAGGAGCGCCGCCGCGAAGCCTAGCGCCGCACCAGCGGCCACAAGACCAAGCCCCAGCACCCAACGGCCGCCGCGCATGCTCCCCTCCCATCTGCCAGCCGCAGCCTAGAGCTGCCGCCGACCTTGACGCCTCGTGGACTGACCCAAGGTCACCGTGCCCCATGTCCCTGGGACATGACCTAGGCGGGATGACCTATGCGGTGGGCTCCTTGGCCTGCCACCAGCGCCGCTTGCGCGGTGCCACAGGCGGCTGGGCCGGGGCCACCGGCGCCACCGGGGCCACCGGCTCGGCACGGTGCGGGGTGGCGGTCAGGGCGCGCAGCGCGAGTCGAGCATCTGCCAGCGCGGCGGCCCGCTCGCTGGCCTCGGCCTCAGCGCGCGCCAGGCGCAGCCGCAGGTCGTCCCAGCGCTCGCGGGTCACGCTGACCATGTCCGGCTCCGGTGCCGACCGCGCGACGGCCGGCGGCGCGGTAGCAGCCGAAGCCGCTGGCGGCGCCACGATCATCGGGGCCACCGCCGGTGGCCGGGCGTCCTGGGGCACTGACCGGCCAGGGTGCAGCCCGACAGCCAGCAGCGCCTCCACCGGGATCCGCCAGATGCCGTCCTCGTCCTTGCTGGCTCCGTGTCCGGCCAGGTCGCCCAGCTTGCGCGTGATCGTCTTGCGGCTGACCGCGCACGCGCTGGCCGCGTCCGTGATGGTGAAGGTGGGTCGGCTCGTGGCGGGCGGCTGGGTCAGGTCGATCGAAGGCATGGCCATCGTGGGCTGGGTCTTCGGCTGTCCCTGGTCAGCTGCGGCAGTCTGGGCAGGTGGCGCGTCGATGATGCTCATGCCCCGCATGCTAGGCGGGCAGCCCCGCAGGCCCATGGAACTTCGTCCACAGGCCACCCCGTGTCCTGGGTGGGACGGGTCACACCGGGGTGTCCTGGGTCCCTGTCCCACCCAGCAGCGCCAAGATCCGGGACAGGTCGTCACGGTCGGCGAAATCGATCGTGAGCCGGCCACGGCCCTTGCTGCGTCGCACTTGAACGCGGGTGTCCAGGCGCTCGGCCAGCAGGTCGGCCGTCTCCTCGTAGCCTTCCGACGACCTCGCGACTGGCCGACGACGGGGCGTGGGCCGGCCAGCCCGCTCGCCGAGGCTCACGATCTCCTCCACGGAGCGGACCGAGAGCCCTTCGGCGACGATCCGCAGCGCGAGGGCCTCCATCGACTGCTCGTCGGGCAGGGTCAGCAGGGCGCGCGCATGTCCCTGGGACAGGACCCCCGCCGCCACCCGGCGCTGCACCCCCACCGGCAGCCGCAGCAACCTCAGCGTGTTCGTGATCTGGGGCCGCGACCTGCCCACCCGGCTGGCCAGCTCCTCATGCGTGCATCCGAAGTCCCCGAGCAGCTGCTCGTAGGCAGCCGCCTCCTCCAGAGGGTTCAGGTCGGCACGGTGCAGGTTCTCCAGCAACGCATCCCGCAGCAGATCACGGTCGGATGTCTCCCGGATCATGACCGGGACGGTGTCCCAGCCCAGCTCGCGGACACATCGAAGCCGGCGCTCGCCGGCGACGAGCTCGTAGCGCTCATCCACAGGATCGTTCCCACGGGTGCGGACCACCAGAGGCTGCAGGAGGCCGATGGAGCGGATCGACGTGCGCAGCTCGGCCAGCGCCTCCTCGTCGAAGACCGTGCGGGGCTGCCGCGGGTTGGTGTCGATGGCCGACACCGGCACCACCGACGAGCGAAAGGCCGGTGTGGTCGCCGTTTCGGTGTCCCAGCTGTCCTGGGACAGGGGAGCTCCCGATGCCCCCACAACCTCCTCAGGGGAGGCCTGGCGGTCGTCGCGGGAGGACTCCCCAAGGACATCGGGCTGGTCCATCATCGCTCGCTTCCCGTCCGGAGACCACATGCCGACCGCAGCGCACCACGAACGTTATCCACAGTTTGGCTGTGCATAACTTGGGGACGAAAAGTCTGATTTGCCCCTAACGGCGCCGGGGAGCCGGTGCTGTCCGCTGAACCTGCACGACTGTCGTCGGAGGCTCGACGGTACCTCTGCCGTACTGGGCGATGCCCACAGCCCCCCCGCCGAGCCGAGAGATCGCGGTCCTCGCCTCGGCGACCTCGTCGCCGGCGCTGGCCCCCTTCAGGGCGAGCACCCAGCCCCCCGGCGCCGTCAGGGGCAGGGTCCACGCCAGCAGCTGAGGCAGTCGGGCAACGGCCCGAGCGGTGACAGCCTGATACTGAGCCGACGTCGCGTCCTCGGCTCGCACGCGAAGGACACGCACGCGCCCCGACAGGCCCAGCTCGTCGATGACCTCGGTCAGGAACGCCGACCGGCGCAGCAGCGGCTCCAGCAGGCTCACCTCGAGGTCGGGGCGCACGATGGCCCACACCAGACCGGGCAGCCCGGCACCGGAGCCGACATCGGCGACACGGGCGCCATGGGGTAGGACGGCCTGTCCCTCCAGGGCCACGACTGCACAGTTGGCCAGGTGTCGCGGCCAGAGCCGCTCGACCTCGCGTGGGCCGATCAGGCCCCGCTCGACGCCGCGGGTCGCCAGGATGTCGGCGTACCGCAGGAGATCGGGGAACCGGTCGAACTCGGCGACGAGCCGCTCCGTTTCCCGTGAAACATCGGTCACGCCGGCGAGACCACGACCCGCCGGGCCCCGCCTTCGCCTTCGCTCTCGCTGCGCAGGCCGGCGCTGGCGACCGCGTCGTGCACGACCTTGCGCTCGAACGCGGACATCGGCGCCAGCTTCACCGGCTCGCCAGTGCGCTGCACGTCGGCGACGGCCCGCTGAGCCAGGACTCCCAGCTCCTCACGACGGCCGGCGCGGTAGCCGGCGACATCCAGGAGCAGGCGGCTGCGCGCTCCGGTCTGCCGGGTCACGGCCAGCCGGGTGAGCTCCTGGAGAGCCTCCAGGACGCGGCCCTGATCGCCGACGAGGTTGTCGAGGTCCCCCCCGACGATGGAGACCATGGCTCGGTCGTGCTCGACATCCATGTCGATGTCGCCATCCAGGTCTGCGATGTCCAGGAGTGCTTCGAGATAGTCGGCGGCGACGTCGCCCTCGCGCTCCAGATCTGCGACGGACATGGCATCGATCCTTCCGAAGAGGGAGGGACACCCTCTGGGACAGTGGGTGTCCCTAGGGGGACAAGGCTCAGGTCTTGCGTGGTGGGCCCGTGCGCTTGCTGCGCGACTGCCGCTTGGGCTGGCTGCGCGGACGGGGCTGCTCGGCCACCACCTCGCCGGCGATCACCGCCGGCCCGGGTGTGGGCGCACCGTCGACCACCCCGCCGTTCTTCCTGGCAGCCTTGCGCGCGGCGCGCTCCTCGGCCGCGAGGGCGGCAGGCGTGCCGGGCTGCGGGTTGTTGCGGATGACCCAGAACTGCTGACCCATGGTCCACAGGTTCGTGGTGAACCAGTAGATGAGCACGCCGATCGGGAAGTTCAGGCCACCCACGGCGAACATCACCGGGAAGATGTACATCATGATCTTCATCTGCTGGGCGATGGGGTTGTCCTTCGCCGTGTTCTTCAGCAGCAGCTGACGCTGGGTCAGGAAGCTAGTGACCGTCATCAGCGCGATGAGGATCACGCACAGGATGCGCGTGTTGGTCGGGTTGGGCGTCGTGTCGGCCCTGGCGAAGGTCGCGTAGAGCGGAACCCCGAAGATCTGTGCGTCGTGGGCGGACTGGACCAGGTGCGCGTAGCGCTCCCACTGGAACACCCCGAGGCCCTGCTCGCGGGCAATCCCGTAGTTCAGGACGCGGAACAGGGCGAAGAAGATGGGGGCCTGGGCCAGGATGGGCAGGCAGGAGGCCAGCGGATTGGTGCCCGTCTCCTTGTAGAGCGCCATCATCTCCTGGGACTGGCGCTCCCGGTCCCCGGCGTACTTGGCCTGGATCTCCTTGAGCTGCGGCTGGATCGCCTGCATGTTGCGCTGGGCGCGGATCTGCTTGACGAACAGCGGGATCAGCAGGATTCGGATGACCACGACCAGGCCCACGATCGACAGGACCCAGGCCCATCCGCTGTCCGGGTCCAGCACCAGCGACCAGAGCTGGTGCCACCAGACGAGGACCAGCGAGACTGCGTCGAGCAGCCACTCCCAGAGGAACACGAGCTCAGCTCCCTACTCGTTCGGGGGTGGGACGGACGTCCTTCCCGCCCCGCCATGAGCCCTTCTCGGGGACATGGTCGATCCCGCCGCGGGACCAGGGGTTGCAGCGCGCCAGCCGACCGACCGTCAGGAGGCTGCCCTTGATCGGACCGTGGGTGCGCACAGCCCCCAGAGCATATGTCGAGCAGGAGGGGTGATAGCGACAGGTCGGCCCGAACAGAGGCGACACGAATCGCCGGTACAGGGTGATCCCCCCGATGAGGATCAGGGACAGCAGCCGACCCAGGGTCATGTCCCAGGCTCGATGCACAGCGTTGAGCACGCGGTGCGCGCCTTCACCCCCCGTCACTGGGACACCTCGGCGTGTGTCCGTGCCTGCTGTCCCAGGTCAGCGCGCGCGCGGGCCCGGCGCAGTGCCGACGCAAGGTCGCGCTCGAGCTGGGTCGATGAGGCAGTGGCCGCCGGCGGCAGAGCCCGCACGACCACGCCCAGCCCCTCGGGCAGCTCGGCCAGGTGCGCGGCCATGAGATGACGAAGGCGGCGCGCGACCCGGTTGCGGGTCACAGCGCCGCCGATGCCACGGCCGACCACGAAGCCGGCTCGGGCGGGACGACCTCGCCATGGGGCAGGCCCGGCCACATGCACCACCATGGTGGGGGTGGCGGCACGAGCCGGTGAGCGCAGGACCGTTCGGAAGTCCTGGCTGGTCCGGATCCTCAGGTGCGCGGCGAGCATGTGCTCAAGCGCCTCCAGCAGGACAGGCTCAGGCCGACAGCCGGGCGCGGCCCTTGCCCCGACGAGAGGCCAGCACGGAACGGCCGGCCCGGGTGCTCATCCGTGTGCGGAAGCCGTGCGTGCGGGCGCGGCGACGGTTGTTCGGCTGGAACGTGCGCTTCATGGTCGGGCTTCCTCAGAGGCGATGGTCCCTCGGCCTGCGCCTGGTGGACCGTGATGGTCGGTCGGTTCGAAGGTGCGCCCGGACCCAGCCTTGCGGAGCGAGCCTGGAGATCCACTGGTGCTGGCCTCCGGGTCGAGCTGGTCCCGCCGGGCGACGAAGACGGCGCACACCTTCCCGACCAAAGAGGGTACGCAACCGGCCCGGCATGGGTCAAACGGCGGACCCGCCGACGTGTGGTCGGCAGTCCCCAAACCCTGTGGAAAACTCTTGCCGTCGCGTGGTCCACCAGTTACGGTCGCCACCGCTGGCCGACGCAGCCTGACGGAGGGAACCCGGTGGAGAACGCTGACCTTGCTGAGCTCTGGAACCGCACCATCACCTCGCTGGACGGGCAGGCGCTGAGCCGCCAGCACCGGGCTTTCCTCAAGGTCTCCCGGCTGGACACGGTCGTCGGCAACGTCGCCGTGCTGGCCGTGCCGCACCCGTTCGCCAAGGACGTCCTGGAGTCCCGGCTGCGCCCGCCGATCGAGAGCTCGCTGAGCGTGCTGCTCAACCGCGACGTCGAGCTCGCGGTGACGGTGAACCCGACCCTGCCCGTCGACGAGGAGTCCGCCGACATCTGGGCCGATGCGCTCTACGCCGAGCGCGGCCGGACCGAGACCTCGCCCCAGCCTCCCGTGCGGATGGTCCCCACGAGCGGGAGTCGGCCGGCGTCGGGCTCGGTCGAGGCGGCCCGGCTCAACCCCCGCTACACGTTCGAGACATTCGTGGCCGGGGCGAGCAACCGGTTCGCCCACGCGGCCGCCGTGGCGGTCGCCGAGCAGCCGGCCCGCAGCTACAACCCGCTGGTGATCTACGGCGACTCCGGGCTGGGCAAGACCCACCTGCTGCACGCGATCGGTCACTACACCCAGATGCTCTACTCGGGCACGCGCGTGCGCTACGTCTCCTCCGAGGAGTTCACCAACGAGTTCATCAACTCGATCCGCGACGACGCCTCGCTGAAGTTCCAGCGCAGCTACCGCGAGGTGGACGTCCTGCTCGTCGACGACATCCAGTTCCTCTCGGGCAAGCTGCAGACGCAGGAGGAGTTCTTCCACACGTTCAACACGCTGCACAACGCCAACAAGCAGATCGTCATCACCAGCGACACGCTGCCCACGCGCATCAACGGCTTCGAGGACCGGCTGCGGACCCGCTTCGGGTGGGGCCTGACCACCGACGTGCAGCCGCCGGACCTGGAGACCCGCATCGCGATCCTGCGTCGCAAGACCGACCAGGAGGCGATCTCGGTCCCCGCGGACGTGCTTGAGTACATCGCCTCGAAGATCTCGCGGAACATCCGCGAGCTCGAGGGCGCCCTGATCCGGGTGACCGCGTTCGCCAGCCTCAGCAAGCGTCCTGTGGACCTCAGCCTCGCCGAGGAGGTCCTGCGCAACGTCATCCCCAACGAGACCGGCCCGGAGATCACCGGCCCGGCGATCATGCTGGAGACGGCCAAGTTCTACTCGGTCACGATCGAGGACCTCACCGGACAGAGCCGCACGCGCACCCTGGTCACCGCCCGGCAGGTGGCCATGTACCTGTGTCGCGAGCTCACCGACCTGTCCCTGCCCAAGATCGGGGAGATGTTCGGCGGTCGCGACCACACGACCGTCATGCACGCCGATCGCAAGATCCGCACGCTCATGGCCGAGCGGCGCTCCCTGTACAACTCGGTGAGCGATCTGACCGCCCGCATCCGGGCCGCCGCCACCGCCGCACCTCGCTGACCTACCCCTGACCCCCCGGGTCGCAGGCCCGTGTCCCATGTCGATGTCCCAGGCCTGCACCGGGCCTGCAGGTGCGCCCGTTCGGCTGTCGTGGGGTCGCCGAACCCTGTGGACACGAGCGGGCTCGACCGGGGATACGCGCCCGCACTGCCGGACCCGACCTGTGGACAACCGACGCACCCTGGTGGCTCGGATCGGGTCATCCACGAATCACACGGCCCCGACTCAGCCCGCCACACAGGCGATGTGGAGCGCGACTCGCCTCGCGACCTGCACTGACGCAGGTTGTCCACAATGTCCACAGGACCTACGACGACTACGTGACTGATGGCTAGGAAGTGACTCGAACAGCCGTTGCCCGCCCCCACCCTGTGGACCGCCCAGCTTCGTCAGCCTTGGTACGCGTGTCCGTCGGTAACCCACGTCACACCCTGGCCGTAGGCTGACCCGGGATCGCTCAAGCAGGAGGAATGCGCTGTGAAGTTCCGCGTCGACCGAGATGTCTTCGCCGAGGCCGTGGCCTGGGCTGTTCGCGCGGTCCCAGCGCGGCCGGCCCGACCGATCTTCGCCGGGCTGCGGCTCCAGGCCACCGAGGGGATCGAGCCGACGCTGAGCCTGGCCGGCACCGACCTGGACGTGTCCGGTCGCGTGACCGTGTCGGCTGACGTCGGGGACCCCGGCACCGCGATCGTGCGCGGCCGGCTGCTCGGCGACATCGCGCGCCTCCTGCCGGCGCACCCGGTGGATATCGAGACCGAGGAGACCAGGCTGCGGGTCCGCTGCGGTCGCGCCTCGTTCGAGCTGCCCCTGCTTCCCTTGGAGGACTACCCGCAGCTCGTGGACGTGCCCGAGCCCACCGGCAGCGTCCCCGGATCGGTGCTCGCCGAGGCGGTCGCCCAGGTCGCAGTGGCGGCCAGCCGCGAGGAGGAGCGGCTGGCCAACCTCAGCGGGGTCCGGATAGAGGTCGACGGCGAGCAGCTGACCCTGGTCGCCACCGATCGCTACCGCCTGGCTGTGCGCTCGATCAACTGGAGCCCGCGCAGCACCGACGTGTCGACCTCCGTCCTCGTGTCCGCGCGCACGCTGGCCGAGTCCGCCAAGGCGCTGGCCCACGCCGACACCGTGGAGCTGTCCCTGGGACAGGCAGACCTGTTCGCGGTCAGCGGCGCCAACCGGCAGACCACCACGCGCCTGATCGACGGGTCCTTCCCCGCCTACCGGAACCTGCTCCCCTCGGACTTCCCGACTCAGGCGCGAGTGGAGACCGCGGCCCTGATCGAGGCCATCAAGCGCGTGCAGATCGTCCTGGAGGGGGGTCAGGCGGTCCAGCTGCACTTCACCGGCTCCGAGCTGCTGGTCCGCGGCGGCACCGGCGACGACGCCGTGGCCGTCGACGCGCTGGAGTGCGTCACGTCGGGTGAGCCGCTGGAGCTCATCGCGTTCAACCCCGGCTACCTCCTCGAGGGGCTGCAGTCCATCAACCAGCCGGTCACGAACATGTCCTTCACCAACCCGAACAAGCCGGGGGTGCTGACCGGGGCACCCAGCTTCGAAGGCGACGCGGTGGGCGACTATCTCTACCTGCTGATGCCCATTCGCCTGTCCTCCTAGTGTTCGTCTCCCACCTGGAGCTCACCGACTACCGCTCGTACGCCCAGGTCGGCCTCGATCTGGGACCGGGGGTCACGACGTTCGTGGGCGCGAACGGCCAGGGCAAGACGAACCTGGTCGAGGCGGTCGGCTACTTGGCGACCGGCCGCTCGCACCGCGTGGCCACCGATGCGCCCCTGGTCCGGCGAGGTGCGGCGCAGGCGCTGATCCGGGCCCGGATCGATCGTGGGGGCCGCGCGGTCTTGGTCGAGATCGAGGTGAACCCCGGACGCAGCAATCGGGCTCGGCTCAACAAGGCACCTGTCCGACCTCGGGAGACCCTGGGACAGGTGTCCAGGGTGCTGTTCTGTCCCGAGGACCTGTCCCTGGTCAAGGGCGACCCGTCCGAGCGGCGGGCGTTCCTAGACGAGCTGCTGGTGGGCCTGGCACCCCGCTTCGACGGGGTGCTCTCCGACCTGGACCGCGTCCTGCGCCAGCGCAACTCGCTGTTGAAGTCCGCCTCGGTCCTGCGCGCCGGGGGCAGCCAGGCCCGGGCCAATGCCGTGCAGACCCTCTCGGCGTGGGACGAGCACCTCGTGGCGCTCTCGTCCGAGCTCACCGTGGCACGCGCCCACCTGGTGCACCGGCTGGCCGAGCCGGTGGTGCGGCGTTACCGGCAGGTCGCGCCCGGCGAGCAGGATCCGCTGGTCGGGCTGCGCTACCAGAGCGGAATCCCCGAGGCCGCGACAGCCAGCAGCCGGGCCGCGGTGGCCGACCTGGCCCGGGCGGCGCTGGCGGCCCGCCTCGACGAGGAGCTGGCCCGCGGTGTGACCCTGGTGGGACCGCATCGAGACGAGCTGGTCCTGTCCCTGCACGACCTACCTCTGCGGGGCTACGCCTCGCACGGGGAGTCCTGGTCCATGGCCCTGGCCCTGCGCCTGGCGTCCTATGACCTGCTGGCCGGCGATGCCGGTCCGGAAGGGGTTCCCATCCTCGTACTCGACGACGTCTTCGCCGAGCTGGACACGGGCCGCCGCGAGCGGCTGGCCGAGGCCGTCACAGGGGTGGAGCAGGTCCTCATCACCGCCGCGGTCCAGGCCGACGTGCCAGCCCAGCTCGCGGGACGGACACTGCGGGTGGCCGGCGGCGAGGTGCGCGATGACTGACGGCGATCCCGTGGGTGGGCCCAGCGAGCCAGTGACGCAGGTTCCCGACGCGGCCCGGGCGGTGCTGTCGCGGATGCGCGCGGGCAGCCGCGCTGCCGCCCCCGCCCCCGCCCGTGCCGCCGCCAGAGCGACCGGCTCCTCGGGGGCGCGGCCGGCCCGCCCTCGGCGAGGTCGCGGTGGCTACTCCGGTCCCGGCCCGGACCTGCGCGATCCCCGGCCGCTGGCGGCGATCTGGGCCGGGCTGGTGGCCGACCAGGGCTGGCAGGCCGAGCTCTCCGGTGCGCGGCTGACCGCGCTGTGGCCGCAGATCATGGGCGAGCAGAACGCCGCCCATGCCACGCCGGAGTCCTTCGACGCGGCCACCGGCACGCTGCTGATCCGGACCTCGTCGACCGCGTGGGCCGACCAGCTGCGCCTGATGCTGCCGATGCTGCGCTCCACCCTGGAGGCGCACGTCGGCACCGGCGTGGTGCGCGACATCCAGGTGGTCGGCCCGGCGCCGCCGCGGACCCGTGGTCGGCTGCGGGTGCGGGGCCGCGGCCCGCGCGACACCTACGGCTGAGGCCGCGGGGCTGGCAGCCGGCCCGGTGTGTGGGGGGGATCGCGCGCGCAGGCTGCGACGCGCAGCGGCCTGTCTGGAGCCCTTGCCGAGGCTGAGTCTTCCCTCAGCGCGGTAGAATGGCGGGCATCGACCCCGTCCTTCTCCGGGTCTCGCCCCACGCCGTGAGCCGCGCTCCCTCGAGCACTGCCCCAGGGCGCGGGAGCATGACCCTGGGACACCGTCGGGAGGGGGTCTCCGGTCAGGTTCGGGCTGGGGGCGCCAGGGGTGTCAACCGAGAAGTCAGGAGTCCTGCGTGTCCTATGACGCGAGTCAGATCACGGTCCTCGAGGGCCTGGATGCGGTGCGCAAGCGGCCCGGCATGTACATCGGGTCCACCGGTGAGCGCGGGCTGCACCACCTGGTCTACGAGGTCGTGGACAACTCCGTCGACGAGGCGCTGGCCGGCTTCTGCGACCGCATCGAGGTGACCCTGCTGGCCGACGGCGGGGTGCGGGTGGTCGACAACGGCCGGGGCATCCCGGTGGACATCGTCGCCAGCGAGGGACGCCCGGGAGTCGAGGTCGTCCTGACCGTGCTGCACGCGGGCGGCAAGTTCGGCGGCGGCGGGTATGCCGTCTCCGGCGGCCTGCACGGCGTGGGCGTGTCCGTGGTCAACGCCCTGTCCGCGCACCTCGACGTCGAGGTGCGCCGGGACGGGCACGCCTGGCGGCAGTCCTACGTCCGTGGGGTGCCCCAGGCGCCGCTGTCCCAGGACGAGACCGTGGACACCACGGGGACCTCGGTCACCTTCTGGGCCGACGACGAGGTCTTCGAGACCACCCACTACGACTTCGAGACGCTGTCCCGCCGGTTCCAGGAGATGGCCTTCCTCAACCGCGGGCTGACGATCGCCCTGACCGATCAGCGCGAGCAGGCGATCACCGTCGACGAGCCCGAGGTGGAGCCGGCTGGCCCGCGATCGGCCACCTATCACTACGAGGGCGGGATCGCCGACTTCGTCCGCCACCTCAACGCCAAGCGCGGCCCGGCGCACGCCAACGTCATCGAGTTCGCCGCGGAGGACGAGGACAAGGGCATCTCCGCGGAGCTGGCGATGCAGTGGAACGAGGGCTTCACCGAGAGCGTGTACACGTTCGCCAACACGATCAACACGACCGAGGGCGGCACCCACGAGGAGGGCTTCCGGGCAGCGCTGACCGGGTTGGTGAACAAGTTCGCCCGCACCTGGAACGTGCTCAAGGAGAAGGACCCGAACCTCTCGGGCGAGGACATCCGCGAGGGCCTGACCGCGATCGTGTCGGTCAAGCTGCGCGAGCCCCAGTTCGAAGGTCAGACCAAGACCAAGCTGGGCAACACCGAGGCCAAGACGGTCGTCCAGTCCGTGGTGTTCGACCAGCTCGGCGCCTGGTTCGAGGCCAACCCGGCCGAGGGCAAGGACATCGCGCGCAAGGCGGTGCAGGCGTCTCAGGCCCGGATGGCCGCGCGCAAGGCACGAGACCTGGCCCGCAATCGCAAGGGGCTGCTCGGCGGCGGGAGCCTGCCCGGCAAGCTCATCGACTGCTCCAGCCGGGAGCCGGAGAGCTGCGAGCTGTTCGTGGTCGAGGGCGACTCCGCCGGTGGCTCGGCCCGCCGAGCGCGCGACCCGCAGACCCAGGCGATCCTGCCGATCCGCGGCAAGATCCTCAACGTCGAGAAGGCGCGCATCGACAAGGTGCTGCAGAACGCCGAGGTGCAGGCGCTGATCTCGGCGATGGGTGCTGGGGTGCAGGACGACTTCGACGAGGCGAAGCTGCGCTACCACAAGCTCGTGCTGATGGCCGATGCCGACGTCGACGGCCAGCACATCCGCACGCTGCTGCTCACGCTGCTGTTCCGCTACATGCGCCCGCTGATCGAGCACGGGCACGTGTTCCTCGGCCAGCCCCCGCTGTACAAGATCAAGTGGACCAAGCCGCACCCGCCCGAGTACGCGTTCTCCGACCGGGAGCGCGATGCACTGGTCGACGCCGGGCTGGCGGCCGGGCGCAAGCTGCCCAAGGAGGAGGCGATCCAGCGCTACAAGGGCCTCGGCGAGATGAACTGGCAAGAGCTCAAGGAGACCACGATGGACCGCGACGGCCGGGTCCTGCTGCAGGTCAGCCTGGACGACGCCGCCCAGGCCGATGAGCTGTTCATGACGCTGATGGGCGAGGACGTCGAGAGCCGGCGCTCGTTCATCCAGCGCAACGCCCGCGACGTGAGGTTCCTGGACATCTGATGGCTGACGAGACGAACGACCCGACCACCGAGGCGCCGGTGTCCGAGCACGGCCGGATCGAGCCGATCGACCTGCAGGTCGAGATGCAGCGCTCGTATCTGGACTACGCGATGAGCGTGATCGTGTCCCGGGCTCTGCCCGACGTGCGCGACGGGCTCAAGCCCGTGCATCGCCGCGTGGTCTACGCGATGTACGACGGTGGCTACCGGCCCGACCGCAACTTCTCCAAGTCCGCCCGCGTGGTCGGCGATGTCATGGGGACGTACCACCCCCACGGGGACATGGCCATCTACGACACCTTGGTCAGGCTGACCCAGTCCTGGGTCCTGCGCTACCCGCTTGTCCAAGGGCAGGGCAACTTCGGGTCGCCGGGCAACGACGGCGCGGCCGCCTCCCGGTACACCGAGTGCCGGCTGGCCCCGCTGGCCATGGAGATGACCCGGGACATCGACGCGGACACGGTCGACTTCACCGGCAACTACGACGGGCGGACCCAGGAGCCGACGGTCCTGCCGGCCCGGTTCCCCAACCTGCTGGTCAACGGCTCCGCGGGCATCGCGGTCGGCATGGCGACCAACATCCCGCCGCACAACCTGCGCGAGGTGGCCGAGGGCATCCGCTGGGCGCTGGCGAACCCGCTGGCCACCCGTGAGGAGACCCTGGCCGCGCTCATGGAGCGCATCCCCGGCCCGGACTTCCCGACCGGGGCGCAGATCGTGGGCCGGCGCGGCATCGAGGACGCCTACCGGACCGGGCGCGGCCTGATCACGATGCGCGCCGTGGTCGAGGTGACCGAGGACACCCGGGGCCGGACTGTCCTGGCCGTGACCGAGCTGCCCTACCAGGTCAATCCGGACAACCTGCTGGCCAAGATCGTGGACCTGCACAAGCAGGGCAAGATGTCCGGGATCGCCGACATCATCGACCAGTCCAGCGGCGACTCGCTGCGCCTGGAGATCGTGCTGACCAAGGACGCGGTGCCCAAGGTCGTGCTCAACCAGCTCTACAAGCACACCCAGCTGCGGGACACGTTCGGCGCGAACATGGTGGCCCTGGTGGACGGTGTCCCACGGACACTGTCCTTGGACATGTTCGTCCGGCACTGGATCAAGCACCAGGTCACCGTGATTCAGCGGCGCACTGCGCACCGCCTGAAGGTGGCCGAGGAGCGGGCACACATCCTGATCGGCCTGCTGCGCGCGATCGACCGGATCGACGAGGTGATCGCGCTGATCCGGGCCTCGGCCTCCGCGGCCGAGTCGCAGATCGGGCTGATGCGGCTGCTGGACATCGACGAGATCCAGGCCCAGGCGATCCTGGACATGCAGCTGCGCCGGCTGGCGGCCCTGGAGCGCCAGGAGCTGCAAGGCCGTTACGACGCCCTGCAGCTGGACATCGCCGAGTACCGGGCGATCCTGGCCAGCGAGGAGCGCCAGCGCGCGATCATCGGCGAGGAGCTCGCCGAGATCGTGGGCCGCTACGGCGACGAGCGGCGCACGGCGCTGGTGCCCGACGAGGGCGACGTCACCGACGAGGACCTGATCGCCGAGCGCGACATCGTGGTGACCCTGACCCGGGGTGGGTACGCCAAGGCGACGGACACCGGTCTGTACCGGGCCCAGCGGCGCGGTGGCCGAGGGGTCAAGGGCGCCCAGCTGCGCGGCGACGACGTGGTCGACCACCTGTTCGTGACCACGACCCATCACTGGATCCTGTTCTTCACCACCAAGGGCCGGGTCTACCGGGCCAAGGGCTACGAGCTGCCCGACACCGGTCGGGACGCGCGCGGCCAGCACGTGGCGAACCTGCTGGCCTTCCAGCCTGACGAGTCGATCGCCCAGGTGCTGGACCTGCGCGACTTCGGCGCCGCGGACTACCTGGTGCTGGCGACCAGGGACGGGATGGTGAAGAAGACCCGGCTGCGCGAGTTCGAGAACATCCGGGCCAACGGGCTGGCCGCGATCAACCTGCGCGAGGACGACGAGCTCATCTCCGCGCAGCTGGTCAGCGCCGACGACGACCTGCTCCTGGTCTCGGCCAAGGGCCGTTCCGTGCGGTTCCGCGCCGACGACGCGACGTTGCGGCCGATGGGCCGGGCGACCTCGGGTGTCCAGGGCATCCGCCTGCGTTCGGGGGACCGCGCGCTGTCGATGGAGGTGGTCCAGCCCGGAACGTTCCTGGTGACCGTCACCGACGGCGGGTTCGCCAAGCGCACCCCCGTGGAGGAGTGGCGTACCCAGGGGCGCAACACGTTCGGGGTCACGGCCATGAAGCTGGTGGAGGAGCGGGGCTCGCTGGTCGCCGGCCTGGTGTGCGACAGCACCGACGGCCTGTTCGCGATCGCGAGCAACGGTGTGGTGATCCGCACACGCGTGGACCAGGTCCGGGCGACCGGCCGGGCCACCATGGGCGTCTCGCTGATGGACCTCGCGCAGGGCGACACGATCGTGGGAGTCGCCCGTGGCACCGAGGATCTGGAGGAGGATGAGCCGCAGGACGCCCCGCTCGCCGAGGGGACCTCGGACGCCCCGCTCGCCGAGGGGACCTCGGACGCCCCGGACGACGCGGTCGATGACGCCGCGCGGGACGACTGATCTGCGCAGCGCGGGGGAGCCAGGCGGCGAATGGGGATACCATCCCCGCAAGGAGTCGCGGCTGTCCGCTCAGCAGCGACGGACATCGTGGGTTCGTCTCGCGACGGGAGTGGGCAGATGACCGAGCACGCCACGGGTCAACCGGGGCCTGATCGAGCTGTCGGGCGTCCCGGTCCGGCCGCCCGCATGTCGGAGCCGGCGATCCGCCCCGAGCGTCCGCGCTCGAATGTCCTGATCACCCCGGTCAGCTCGTCCCGGGCCTCGGTGGCCACGCAGGCACCCCCGGTTGCGCCCCCGACGGCACCCCCCACGAGCCCGGCACCGGCGCCTGCCGCCAGCCCCTCCGCCGGTCGAGCCGCACCGTCCGCCCTGCCGCCCACCGCCGGCCAGAACGGGCATTCGGCCCCCCAGCCCGCTCGATCCGAGCAGCCGAAGCCGCCCAAGGGGCGCAAGAGCCGACGGGCGGCGAAGAAGGCGGAGCCGGCCCCGCGCTCGGCGCGGCTGTTCGTGACCCACGTCGATCCCTGGTCGGTGATGAAGCAGGCATTCCTGCTCGGCCTCGCGCTGGCGATCATCATCCTGGTGGCGTTCGGCGCGCTGTGGTTCGCGCTGGACTCGGCCGGCGTGCTGGATGCGATCACGCGCACCGCCACTGACGTCGGCGGGGAGAGCGGGGCCAGCGTCACCTCGTTCCTCGAGTTCGGCCGAGTGATGGGCGCCGGGCTGATCATCGCCGGCATCGAGACGGTGCTGGTGACCGCGCTGGCCACCCTGTTCGCCTTCCTCTACAACCTGGCGGTGCACATCGGCGGTGGCCTGGAGGTCACGCTCTCGGAGAGCGACTACTGAGAGCCTGCGCGGTTTGGGGCGAGGATCGCCCCTGAGGTAACCTTTCCGGCGGTGCTGCGGCACCAACGGGCCTATAGCTCAGCATGGTTAGAGCGCTTCCCTGATAAGGAAGAGGTCAGTGGTTCAAGTCCACTTAGGCCCACGCGGCGCGCCTCTGCGCCCATCGAAGGGGAGGCCCCCGATGCTGAAGAAGCTGCTTGCGATCGCCGCCCTGGCTGCCGTCGGCTACGTGGTCTACACCAAGGTGACCGCCGCCAAGGAGGAGCGAGACCTCTGGAACGAGGCGACCGCCGCACCGGACCTGCGCTGACCCGCGGGGACGTAGCTCAACTGGCAGAGCACCGCCTTTGCAAGGCGGGGGTTAGGGGTTCAAGTCCCCTCGTCTCCACCATCCCCTGATCCCGGCGTGGCCGGTTCGGCTCCCGCTGGACCGCTGCTCGCCGCCGCATCCCGGCGCCCGGACGGAGCGGCTGGCCGTGTCGGAGCCATGTGGCAGGATCGGCCGACATGACCAAGGCGATCCTGCACACCAACCGCGGTGACATCCGCGTCTCCCTGTTCGACAACCACGCCCCCAAGACCGTGGCCAACTTCGTCGGCCTGGCCGACGGGACGCGGGCCTGGACCGATCCGCGGACCGGTGGGCCGGGCGAGGGCGCCCTCTACGTGGACGTGCCGTTCCACCGCGTGATCTCGGGCTTCATGATCCAGGGCGGAGATCCGCTGGGCACCGGCCGCGGCGGCCCTGGGTACGAGTTCGGCGACGAGATCCACCCCGAGCTGGTGTTCAACCGGCCGTATCTGCTCGCGATGGCCAACGCAGGGCCGGGCACCAACGGCAGCCAGTTCTTCATCACCGTGGGCCCGACCCCGCACCTGAACCGCAAGCACACGATCTTCGGGGCCGTCGCCGACCAGCCCAGCCGGGACGTCGTCGACGCCATCGCGACCACGCGCACCGACCGCTACGACCGCCCGCTGGACGAGGTCCTCATCACCTCGGTGACCATCGAGCCGTGAGCTACGGCCTGCCCGCCGAGGCCGCGCCGCCGGCACCGGTCTGCTACCGGCACCCGGACCGCGAGACCGGCATCCACTGCACGCGCTGCGGTCGCCCGATCTGCCCGGAGTGCATGCGGGCGGCCGCGGTGGGCTACCAGTGCCCGGAGTGCGTGGCGGCGGGCGCGGCCACACAGCGCCAACCGCGCACGACCTTCGGCGGTCGCGTGGCCAAGGCGGGGGTGGTGTCCTCCTCGATCATCGGTCTGTGCATCGCGCTCAACGTGGCCGTCGGCTCCCTGGGGATGCTCGGCGGCCTCGCGCGTTGGGGAATGCAGCCGGCGGCCATCGCGATCAACGGCGAGTGGTTCCGGCTGGTCAGCTCCATGTTCGTCCACGCCGGCTGGCTGCACCTGGCGTTCAACATGTACATGCTCTTCCTGCTGGGGCCGCCGCTGGAGGCCGTGCTGGGCCGGGGCAGGTTCCTCACGCTCTACCTGGTCGCGGGGCTCGGTGGGTCGGCCGCCTCGTACGCGTTCTCCTCGGTGATGACCCTGTCGGTCGGAGCCAGCGGCGCGATCTTCGGCCTGATGGCCGCCTGGGTGGTGGTGAGTCGGCGCCTGGACCGGGACGCCAGCCAGGTGCTGGTCCTGCTGGGCATCAACGTGGTCCTGGGCTTCGTGATGCCGGGGATCGACTGGCGTGCGCACCTGGGTGGCGCGTTGGCCGGGGCGCTGGCCGGACTGGCGCTGACGCACGGCCACCGTGCAGGCCGGCCGGTCCAGCTCGGGCGGCAGGTGCTGGGGGTGGCACTCATCGTGGTGGTCGAGCTGGTGGTGATCGTCGTGCGCACCGAGCAGATCCGCGCGATGTTCGGCGTCGGGGCCGGCTGAGCAGGTCCGGTAAGATCCGGCCCATTCGTCGGCTGGGAGGTGGACATGCCGGAGTCCAAGCGCAGGGTCAAGGCCAAGTCCCGCATGCCCGCGGAATCGGAGAAGGACACGGGACCTCAGACATCCCCGGTGTGGCTGGTCCCGCTCATGCTCACGTTCTTCGGGATCGGCCTGGCTTGGGTGGTCGTCTACTACCTGGCCCCGAGCGCCCCCTTCATCGCGTCGCTGGGTGGCTGGAACATGGCCATCGGCTTCGGCTTCATCATGGTCGGCTTCGTCCTGGCGACCCGCTGGCGCTGAGCGACTCGGCGCCGGGGCGGCATCGAACTACACGGGTGTCATTCGTTCCACAGCTGTGGACAACGCTGTGGATGATGGGGTCGTTCCCGGATCGACCGTCACGTCGGTGAACGGCAGATTCGGCTCCAGCCACGGGAACACGTAGAGGAACAGCACGGCCACCACGGCCAGTGCCAGCGCCAGGGCGACCAGCACACGCACCGGAGTCGGGCCCGGCAGATGGCGCCACAGCCACGCGTACATCAGGGCCCCTTCCTGATCGCGTCGGGCACCTCGCCGGAGGACTTGTCCAGGGTGTCGGTCAGGGTGCCCCACCAGATCCAGCGCTGCGTGCTGGCCCAGCGGGGGTTGCACGTGGTCAGGGTGATGAGCCTCTCGGTCGGCTCCTGGTCGGGGTGGCCGGGTACCGGCTCGATCGTCCAGGTCGCCGAGGGTGCCACGATCGCGTCCTTGTCCAAGGTGTAGGTGAACCACTGCGTCTCGGTCTGGACGATCACCTCGTCGCCGGCCTTGAGCTTGTCGATGTCCTTGAGTGGCTCGCCGTTGGTGGCCCGGTGACCGGCCACCGCGAAGTTGCCGACCTCGCCGGGCAGCGCCGTTCCCGGGTAGTGCCCGAGCCCTTGAGCCAGCTGCGGCGGCTGGACGCCCTCGAGCACCGGAGTCCCCCACACGCTCTTGCTCAGGCGGGGGATGTACATCAGGGCGAAGGCGTTGCCCGGGATGGGCTTGACCTTGACGCTCGGCTTCGGTGCCGGGGTGGCCTCCCACTGCTGCGTGAGCTCCTGCGAGATCTGCTGGCTGGCCCGATCGGCCTCCACGTTGGTCCACCAGAGCTGGTAGACGACGAACAGCAGGAGCACCGCGCCCAGGGTGACCAGCAGCTCGCCGAGCACGCCGACGACCGCCCAGCCTCGCGAAGAGGCACGCCTGGGCTCAGTGACCTGCGCGGTCTGCGGGAGCGTCATTCGACGACCGTCGCGTGCTCGGCGGACAGCGGCCCGGAGTACGCGGGCAGGACCATGGAGCGGCTGGCCACCTGGGAGTAGCCCAGGCCCACGACCTCAGCCCATTGGCGGAAGTACTGCACGGCGTCGTCGTCGTCCAGGGCGCTCTGCAGGGCCGTGCTGTCGCCGACCGCGCGCACCACGAACGGCGGCGAGTAGACCCGGCCGTGCAGGATCACCGTGTTGCCGACGCAGCGCACCGCACTGGTGCTGATGAGGCGCTCGCCCATCACCGTCACCCCGCTCGCGCCGCCGCGCCACAGCGCGTTCACCACGCCCTGCAGATCCTGCTGGTGGACCAGGTAGTCGTCGCCGGTCAGATCACCGGGGATCTCCTGGGGGACCGGAGCATCGTCCAGGGTGACCGTGACCCCCGGACCGCGGACCTCCGTGGTGCCCACCACCGGGGCCAGGACCGCGGCACGTGCGCGGCTCGCGGTCAGCAGGGGCTCGGACCGGGCAGGGTCGGACTTGAGCCGCTCGACCTCGGCGTCCAGCGCGCGCAGCTGGGCGGTCAGCTCGCTGTTGAGCTGGGCCCGGCTCTCGATCGCTCCCCGCAGGCCGCCGGTCCCGTCGGTGCGCAGGGCGCCGTTCACCGAGGCCCGCGCGCTGGCCACGAACATCGCGCCGGCCAGCGCGAAGACGCAGGCCGCGGCGAAGGTCGCCCCCTTCGGGACCCTTCCTCGCCGATGCAGCAGACGACGAAGTCGGGCTCTGGTCCTGCTGCGACCCGTGAGCTCGGGCTCGTCGGGCCAGGTCGCCAGCAGACGTGACCCGTCCGGCGGGCCGGACTGCTGCGGGGTGGCGCTCGGGTGCACGCCGCTCACCGTACCGGCGACAATGACCGGGTGACGGCGCGCATCCTGATCGTGGACAACTACGACTCCTTCGTGTTCAACATCGCCCAGTACCTGGGACAGCTCGGGGCCCAGGTGGACGTCCGGCGCAACGACGAGGTCCAGGTGGGACAGGCCCAGAGGTACGACGGCGTCCTGCTGTCCCCGGGACCCGGCGAGCCCCAGGACGCCGGGGTCTGCATGGACATGGTGCGCCACTGCGCGGGCCAGGTGCCCCTGCTGGGCGTGTGCCTGGGACACCAGGCCATCGGGGCGGTCTTCGGTGGCGTGGTGTCGCGCGCCCCGGAGCTGCTGCACGGCAAGACCTCGATGGTCCACCACCGTGGCCAGGGGGTGCTCGCGGGCCTGCCGAATCCGTTCCGGGCGACCCGCTACCACTCGCTGGCCGTCGAGCGCGACAGCGTGCCCGACGAGCTGGAGGTCACCGGCTGGACGGACTCCGGCGTGGTGATGGCGCTGCGGCACCGCGAGCTGGACGTCGAGGGGGTGCAGTTCCACCCGGAGTCGGTGCTCACCGAGGGCGGGCACCGGATGCTGGCGACCTGGCTGGTCCGGTGCGGCGACGAGGGCGCGGTGGCCCGCTCCGAGGGGCTGGCGCCGGTGGTCGGCCGGGTGGGTGTGACTCTGGCCGGGACGGGAACCGCGTAGGCGGGCTGGGCCGGACGCCTGGGTCGGGCGCTGGGGCCGGGTGCTGGCCACGAGCTCGGGCCGGACGCGGGGGCGGGTGCTGGGGCTGGGCGCCCGTCAGGTGAAGGCGCTCGCCAGCCGGTCCACGGCGGTGGTCAGCACCCCGGGGCGCTTGCAGAACGCCCAGCGGACCCACGGGCCCCCGACGTCCTCGTGGTCGCAGAGGGCCCGCACCGGGATGGCCACGACCCCGGCCCGGTGGGGCAGGTCGGTGCAGAAGTCGTGCCCGCTGGCATAGCCCAGCGGGGTCACGTCGGTGACCAGGAAGTAGGTGCCCTGGCTGGGCTGGACGCGAAGTCCCACCTGGGTCAGACCGGCGCTGAGCAGGTCGCGCTGGTGGGACAGCGTGGCTCGGACGCTGTCCCAGTGCTCGGCCGGGAGCTCGGTCAGCCCGGCGGCGATCGCCCACTGGAACGGCCCACCCGACACGTAGCTCAGGTGCTGGCGGACGACGCGCACCGGACCGATCAGGGCAGCGGGACCGGTCGCCCAGCCCACCTTCCAGCCGGTGAACGAGAACGACTTGCCGGCCGAGCCGACCGTGATCGTGCGCTGTGCCATCCCGGGCTGAGTGGCCAGCGGGACGTGCGGGTGCCCGTCGAACCACAGGTGCTCGTAGGCCTCGTCGGCCAGGACCAGCAGGTCGGCGTCCACGGCCACCTGGGCGATCGCGGCCAGCTCGGCTGGCGTCATCACGACTCCGGTGGGGTTGTGCGGGCTGTTGACGATCAGCAGCCGGGTGCGCTCGGTGACGGCGGCCCGCAGTGCCTGCGGATCCGGGCGGAACGCGCCCGGCAGCGGCGGGACGGACACCCGCCGGCCGCCGGCCAGGTCGATGACGGCCGCGTACAGGTCGAACCAGGGCTCAAGGACCAGCACCTCGTCGCCGGGCTCGACCAGTGCCAGCACCGTGGCCGCGATCGCCTCGGACGCGCCGGTGGTCACCACGACGTCGGTCGCGGGGTCCCAGTCCAGGTCGTACCAGGTGCGCTGGTGCTCGCAGATCGCCGTGCGCAGCTCGGGCAGACCGTGCGCCGGCGGGTACTGGGCGCCGCGGCCGTCGCGGATCGCGGCCAGCGCGGCATCGCGCACGAGGGCTGGACCTTCGGTGTCGGGGAAGCCCTGGCCCAGGTTGATCGCGCCCAGGCGCGTGGCCAGAGCCGACATCTCCCCGAAGATCGAGCGCTCGTGTCCGGCCATCCGGGCGACGAGCAGGTCGCCCCGGGCGGCCGGCCGGCTCACCGGTGCGCGACGCGGTCGCGGGCGCCGCCGACCAAGCGCACCAGCGGTCGGGGTGCGTACTGCCCGGCCAGGGCGAGCAGGCCGTAGCGCTTGGACGGCACGGAGAGCACCCGACCCCGGCGCGCGTCGGCCAGGCCGTCGCGCGCGACCTGACGGGCGTCCAGCCAGGCGAAGTCGGGCATCCCGCCCATCTCCATGTTCGCCCGACCGTGGAACTCGGTGCGGGTGAAGCCCGGGCAGACCGCCGTGGCCGTCACCCCGGTCCCGGCGAGCTCCCCCTGCAGGCCCTCGGTGAAGCTGGTCACCCAGGTCTTGGCCGCGCTGTACGTGCCGTAGGGGAAGAACCCGGCCACGCTGGAGACGTTGATGACCCGACCGCTCCCCCGGGCGACCATCGCCTGCAGGGCGGCATGGGTCAGCCGCAGCGGAGCCACCACCAGGACGTCGACCAGGTACTCCTCGGCGGCCAGATCCCCGGTCACGAAGTCCTGGTTGAGCCCGAGCCCCGCGTTGTTCACGAGCAGGTCGATCGGGTCGTCCTCGTCGGCCAGCCGGTCCATGACCGCCTGGCAGCCCTCGCGGGTGGACAGGTCAGCGGGCAGGACGGACACCCGGACGCCGTGGTCCTTGGACAGCTCGCCGGCCACCTGCTCCAGGCGCTGCGCCGTGCGGGCCACCAGGACCAGGTCCGTGCCCTCCTCGGCGAGCACGTCGGCGAAGGCGCGCCCGATTCCAGCAGTGGCTCCCGTGATCAGCGCGGTCATGGGGGCCAGTCTGCCGCCCCTGGGCGCTCGGGGTCAGGCCAGCCCGAGGTCGGCCAGCTGGAAGGCCGCCCGGTACGGCAGGCCGGCCGCGTCGATCGCCGGCTGCGCGCCCCGCTCGACGATGACCGCGACGCCCACCACCTGCGCCCCTGCCTCCTGCAGGGCCTGCACGGCGGTCAGGACCGATCCGCCGGTGGTCGAGGTGTCCTCGACGGCCAGGACGCGACGGCCCGCGACATCCGGGCCCTCGATGCGGCGCTGCAGGCCGTGGGCCTTCTCGGACTTGCGCACCACGAACGCATCCAGCGTCCGGCCGCGGGCGGCGGCCGCGTGCAGCATCGCGGCGGCGACCGGGTCGGCGCCCAGGGTCAGACCGCCGACCGCGTCATAGCCCAGGTCCTCGGTCAGGTCGAGCATGACCTGACCCACCAGCGGTGCGCTGTCCCCGGCCAGGGTGACCCGGCGCAGGTCCACGTAGTAGTCGGCCTCGCGGCCGGAGGACAGCACCACCCGGCCGTGCACCACCGCCTGGGCAAGGATGCGCTCGCGCAGGGCCGCGCGCACGTCACTCATTCTCGAGGACCTCCTGGGCGAGCGCTGCGGTCTCGCGCCGGTGCTTGATCGCCTCGATGGCGATCGGGATGACGGACACCGCGACGATGCCGATCAGCATCAGCTCGATGTTCTCCTTGACGAACGGGATGTTGCCGAGGAAGTAGCCGAGCAGCGTGACCCCGGTGGCCCACAGGACGCCGCCGACCGTCGAGTAGATCGCGTAGGTCCGGTAGTCCATCCGGGCCACGCCGGCGGTCGCGGTGATGAACGTGCGCACGATGGGCACGAACCGGGCCAGCACGATCGCGCGTGGGCCGTACTTCACGAAGAACGTGTGCGTCTTCTCGACGTGCTCCTGCTTGAAGAGCCGCGAGTCCGGCTTGTTGAACAGCGCGGGTCCGGCCCGCCGCCCGATCCAGTAGCCCGTCAGGTTCCCCACGACCGCGGCCGCGGTCAGGATGAGGCAGCACAGCCACAGCGGATAGCTGATGACGCCGCTGGCGATGAACAGTCCCACCATGAACAGCAGGGAGTCGCCGGGCAGGAAGAAGCCGATCAGCAGGCCGGTCTCGGCGAAGATGATCGCCACCGCGATCCAGAACGCCGCGTTGCCGAACTGCTCGAGGTTCTGCGGGTCCAGCCACTCCGGGCCGAGCGCGGGGACAGCGGACATCACCGCGGCGAGACTCACCCAGGAAGGGTACCTGCCGGTGGTCCGGCCCCCGGACCGTTTCGGACCTGCCAGGCGTGCATGGCGATCGCCGCCGCGGCTGCCACGTTGATCGACCGGGTCGACCCGGTCTGGGTGATGGCCACGACGTCCTGGGACACCGACAGCGCGTCCCGGGACAGGCCCGGGCCCTCCTGCCCCACCAGCAGGACACACGGAGTGGGCCAGTCGTAGCCCTCCAGGGACAGCGCGCCGGGGACGAGGTCCAGGGCGACGATCGGCAGGCGGTGCCCGGTGGCCCAGTCGGCCAGCGCGGCGGGGTCGCGATGATGGTGGACCGGCAGGTAGGCATCGGTCACCATCGCGCCGCGCCGGTTCCAGCGTCGCCGGCCGACCACATGCACGCCGCCGACGTTGAACGCGTTGGCGGTGCGCACGATCGAGCCGATGTTCAGGTCGTGCTGGAGGTTCTCGATGGCTACGTGCAGCCCGGTGCGGGACTGGTCCAGCTCGGCCCGGATCGCCTCGACGCTCCAGTACCGGAAGCGGTCCACGACGTTGCGGGTGTCGCCCTCGGCCAGCAGCTCGGGGTCCAGGCGCGGGTCCTCGGGCCACGGGTGCGGATGCGGTCCGACGGGCATCGGGCGAGCGTACGGCTGCCTGTGGCCCGCGGCGATTTCCGGGGGTGGGGTCCGGGCGCCTAGAATTCGCGGCGGTGGCGTGTCCGAGCGGCCAAAGGAGCACGACTCGAAATCGTGTGTGGGTGATGAGCTCACCGTGGGTTCGAATCCCACCGCCACCGCCGCACCGCGGGCCCCTGGATCCTCGATCCGGGGGCCTGTCCGCGTCCGATGCTGCCGAGTCACTGGGTGCCTGTTCCAGTCCGTCCACTCCCCCAAACACGGGCGAGGACGTCGATCGGGTGGCTCTCACCGTTCCACACGGCGCAGTGCAGCGTGCACCGGGTTGGAGCGACCGTGTCAGGCAGGACGTCGCGCAGCGGCATGGCTTCCACGGGGAGAGGCGACTGACGCCGCGTCACTTGCACGGAACCTGAGTTGATCGGGGCTGTCCGCGTCCGAGGTGCCCGATCCGGGACAGGGCTAGGGTGATCAGCGATCGGCGAGCCCGATGCCCGCCGCGGGAGGAGTGCCCGAGATGAGCCGGACCCACGAGCTGCTGAACACCCAGATCGGTCACGAGTTCGCCGCGATGCAGCAATACGTGGCGATCGCGGTCTACTACGACAACCAGGCGCTGCCGCAGCTGGCCGGGCACTTCTACCGACAGGCGCTCGAGGAGCGCAACCACGCGATGATGATCGTGCAGTACCTCATGGACCGGGATGCCCGGGTGACCATCCCCGGTGTCCCCGAGGTCCGCAACGACTTCGACTCGGTGACCGGGCCGTTGGAATTGGCACTGGCCCAGGAGAAGCAGGTCAGCGCCCAGTTCGAGCACATGACGGCGGTCGCCCGGGAAGACAGCGACTTCCTCGGCGAGCAGTTCATGCACTGGTTCCTCAAGGAGCAGGTCGAGGAGGTCGCCTCGATGTCGACGCTGTTGCAGGTGGCCCAGCGGGTCGGCGAGAACGTGATGCTGCTGGAGGACTACCTGTCCCGGGAGAAGGTCGGCGACGGCGGCGGGCCGGACGCGACCGCCCCGGGGGCGGCCGGCGGGGCTCTGTAGGAGCGCACCGGCGTAGGCGCGCATCGGCGTCCCCGGTGGCGCGGGGCCGCGGGCCGGCGAGCAGCGGCTGACCGCCCGGCAGGCCGCAGGTGAACGACAAGTTACAGGTGTGTCATTCGTCCCCAAGGTGTGGACAATCTGGGGATATCTGGGCGGGCTCGCGCTGTCGGGGGCCGGGATTAGGGTGGGCCGCGTGACGCTGGCTCTCTACCGGACCTATCGACCGGGCACGTTGGCCGAAGTGATCGGACAGGAGCACGTCACTGGGCCGATGGCTCGGGCGCTGGACGCCGGGCGCACCCATCACGCGTACCTGCTGTCCGGGCCGCGCGGCTGCGGCAAGACCTCGACCGCGCGGATTCTGGCGCGCTCGATGAACTGCGTCGAAGGGCCCAGCTCGACCCCGTGCGGGAAGTGCCAGAGCTGCTTGGACCTGGCCCCCAACGGGCCCGGCTCGATCGACGTGGTCGAGCTGGACGCGGCCACGCACCGCGGCATCGACGACGCCCGAGACCTGCGCGAGAAGGCGATCTTCGCCCCGGCGGTCGGGCAGTACCGCGTCTACATCATCGACGAGGCCCATCAGCTCACCAAGGAGGCGGCCAACGCGCTGCTCAAGCTGATCGAGGAGCCACCGCCGCACCTGCGCTTCATCTTCGCCACCACCGAGCCGGACAAGATCCTGCCCACCATCCGCTCGCGGACGTTCCACTACGGCTTCCGCTTGGTGCCTGCAGGCGTGCTGGCCGAGCACCTCGCGACGGTCTGTGACTCGGAGGGGGTCCCCGCGGAGACGGCCGCCTTGGCCGCGGTCGCGCGGGCCGGGGCGGGCAGCGTGCGCGACAGCCTGTCCGTGCTGGGACAGCTGCTGGCTGGGGCAGGCCCGCAGGGGCTGACCTACGCCGATGCGGTGCTGACCCTGGGCCTGACCGACGACAGCCTGCTGGAGGCGTTCGTGCAGGCCTTGTCCGAGGGCTCGGTGGCCCAGATGTTCCAGGTGGTCGACCGGGTCATCGCAGGTGGGCACGATCCGCGTCGGTTCACCGCCGACCTGCTGGATCGCCTGCGCGACCTGCTCATCGTGCGGGCCGACCCGGGAGCGCTGGCCAACGGCGTGATCGAGGTCGCCGACGACGCCGGCGAGCGACTCTTGACCCAGTCCCAGTCCCTGGGTCAGGCCGAGCTGTCCCGGGCCGCTGACCTAATCAACGCGGGCCTGTCCGAGCTCAAGGGCGCGACTGCGCCGCGCCTGCAGCTGGAGCTGCTCTGTGCCCGGCTGGCGCTGGCCCCGGCGCAGGGCGACGCGGGCGCGCTGCTCGCCCGCCTCGAGCGGCTGGAGCGTCAGCTGGCCTCGGGGGCGGTCGCGGCGGCGGCATCGTCAGTGACCGGCGTCTGCGCAGCCGGCGCCGGCGTCCCCAACGCTCCGGCTGCCGGTACCACCATCTCCGGGACGGGCGTAGCCGCTGCTGCGGCGACACCGGCTTCTGGTTCGGCTCCGGCCGGCGCAGCCGATCCGGCCCCGGTGGCCACGCCGGTCGAGATGCCCGCGACGGGATCGGGCCGTGGAGCCGGAGCCGCCCAGCCTGCCGCGGCCCAGCCTGCCGCGGCCCAGCCACCAGCCGGCCCACCCTCCGCGGCTGGCACCTCGGCGCCGGCGGGCCGGCAGACGGGTGGGGCAACCCCGCCGCGCCGGCCGCAGCTGCGCTCCCGGCAGTCCGGAGGCGACGCCACTGCGGCCATGCCGGCATCGGCGGGGAGAGCCGGTGGCGAGCCGGCCACCATCAGCGCTGCCGCCGCTTCCGCTGCTCCGGATTCCGATTCGGCCTCGGCCCAGGTTCCGCCCACCGGACGGAACCCGGCGCCGCGCACGTCGGCGCCCGCGACCCATGACCGCACCCAGGCCGCCCCCTCGACGGCGGCTGGCGGATCGGCGACCCGCGGCGGCGCTGGGGACACGGACGCCGGGGAGCAGGCCGGGCAGGCGGGCCTCGCGCGCGTGAAGGAGGCCTGGGAGTCGGTCCTGGAGGCGCTGTTCGGCGCGAGCCGCGTGGCCTGGACCGCGTTCGGCGGTGCTCGGCCGCTGTCCCTGCAGGACGGAGTGCTGGCGGTCGGGGTGCCCGAGGCCGGGGCGGTCCGGGCCATCACCCTGCGCGGCCACGACGAGCGGCTGCGGCAGGTGCTCATCGACGTGCTCGGCCTGGACGTGTCCGTCGACGTGATGCACGAGGGCCGAGCCGCGGCGCCGGCTGCCGCGCCGAGTCCGGCGGCCGGCTCCGCGGGCTCCCGAGGAGCCGCTCGCCCAGCCGGTCAGTCGAGCGGACCCGGCGGGCGGGGTGGGCGGGGCGGGCCGGGGAGGCAGGAAGGGCCCGGGACGCAGGGAGGGCCCGCCGCGGGGGGCGGTTCCAGTGCGGGGGGCGACGCGTCGGGACCCGGCACAGCGTCCACCGGAGCAACCAGCCGGGCGGCTGCGGTCGGGCGCGCGGTCGCGGCGAGCCAGAGCACGCCGGCCGAGGTGCCCGACGAGCCCAGCGACGACGACCCGGACTTTGCCGGGGGTGACGGCCTGGCCCTGATCGAGCGCGAGCTGGGTGCGCGCACCATCGGCGAGATCGACCACGCGTAGGCGGGTGCGCACATGTACGAAGGTGTGATCCAGGACGTCATCGACGCACTCGGCCGGCTGCCCGGGATCGGTCCCAAGGGGGCTCAGCGGATCGCGTTCCACCTGCTCAAGACCGATCCGGAGGAGGTCACGGCGCTGGCCGAGGTGCTGGTCGCGCTGCGCGAGCAGGTCCGGTTCTGCCAGGAGTGCGGCAACGTCTCCCAGGACGAGGTGTGCAGCATCTGCCGGGACAGTCGCCGGGACCCGTCCCTGCTGTGCGTGGTGGAGGAGAGCCGCGACGTGGTCGCCATCGAGCGGACCCGCGAGTTTCGCGGCAAGTACCACGTCCTGGGCGGGGCGATCAGCCCGATGGACGGCATCGGCCCGGACGACCTGCGCATCCGCGAGCTGGTCACCCGGCTGGCTGACGGCGTCGTGACCGAGGTCATCATCGCCACCGACCCCAACCTGGAGGGCGAGGCCACCGCGACCTACCTGGCCCGGATGCTCGCCCCGATGGGGCTGACCGTCTCCCGTCCGGCCAGCGGCCTGCCGGTCGGCGGAGACCTCGAGTTCGCCGACGAGGTGACCCTGGGCCGGGCGCTGGAGGGTCGGCGGCGCATCGGCGGCAGCTGAGCCCAGACCCACGCGTGCGGCCGGTGGGGCGGCTGCTGGCTCGGCCGCCCGTTCCCTGAGCCGCCGCCGACTTCGTGCTGCGCGACTAGAATCGCCGGCGACCCTTCGTCTCGGACCAGGAGATCGGCATGCCGCTCATCGTGCAGAAGTACGGCGGCTCGTCGGTGTCCGACGCGACCAGTGTGCGCCGGGTGGCCCATCGGATCGTGGAGGCCAAGCGGGCGGGCAACGACGTGGTCGTGGTCGTCTCGGCCATGGGCGACACCACCGACGACCTCATGGACCTGGCCCATCAGGTGAGCCCGCAGCCCGCCGGGCGCGAATTGGACATGCTGCTGACCGCCGGCGAGCGCATCTCGATGTCCCTGTTGGCCATGGCCATCCGCGACCTGGGCGAGGAGGGCCTGTCCTACACCGGCTCGCAGGCCGGGCTCATCACGGACTCCTCCCACGGCGCCGCGCGCATCATCGACGTCACCCCCGGGCGCATCCTCAAGGCGATCCGCAAGGGCGGCATCCCGATCGTGGCCGGGTTCCAGGGGGTGTCCTACGACAGCAAGGACGTGACCACCCTGGGTCGGGGTGGGTCGGACACCACGGCGGTGGCCCTGGCCGCAGCGCTGGACGCCGACGTCTGCGAGATCTACACCGACGTGGACGGGGTCTTCAGCGCCGATCCGCGCGTGGTGCCGACCGCGCGTCGGCTCACCCAGATCGCCTACGAGGAGATGCTCGAGCTGGCCGCAGCCGGCGCGAAGGTGCTGCACCTGCGCTGCGTCGAGTACGCGCGTCGCGCGGGCATCCCGCTGCACGTCCGGTCCTCGTTCTCCGAGCGGCCCGGCACCTGGGTCCTCGATCCCACCGCCCCCCGGCCCGCCATCGCCGGCGAGCCCGCCCTCACCGCTGGAGTCACCGTGGAGCAACCGATCATCGCCGGAGTGGCGCACGACCTGAACGACTGCAAGGTGACGGTCGTCGGAGTGCCGGACCGGCCGGGCGAAGCGGCCGCGATCTTCTCGGCGGTCGCCGACGCCGGGGTCAACGTCGACATGATCGTGCAGAACGTCTCGGTCGAGGCGACCGGGCTGACCGACGTCACGTTCACCTGCCCGGTCGCCTCGCGCGACGTGGCCCTCGGCGCGCTGCGCGCCGCCCACGACGTCATCGGGTTCTCGGACCTGATCTGGGACGACGGCATCGCGAAGATCTCGCTGGTCGGTGCCGGGATGCGCTCGCACCCCGGCGTCTCAGCGACCTTCTTCCGGGCGCTGGCCGACGCGGGGGTGAACATCGGCATGATCACCACCTCGGAGATCCGCATCTCGGTGGTCACCAGCCAGGAGGTCGCCGACGAGGCGGTCCGTGCCGTGCACACCGCCTTCGGCCTGGACGCCGACGGCGAGGCCGTGGTCTATGGAGGGACAGGACGATGAGCGTGAACATTGCGATCGTGGGCGCCACCGGACAGGTCGGCGGGGTCATGCGCCGCCTGCTCGACGAGTCGAGCATCGACGTGGGCTCGGTGCGCTACCTGGCCAGTGCCCGGTCGGCGGGCACCCAGCTTCCGTGGCGAGGCACCCAGGTCACCGTGGAGGACGCCGACACCGCGGACCTCGCGGGCATCGACATCGCCCTGTTCTCGGCCGGGGCGACCACCTCGCGCCGGCTGGCAGCCCGGTTCGCCGAGGCGGGGGCGATCGTCGTGGACAACTCCTCGGCCTGGCGGATGGACCCCGACGTGCCCCTGGTCGTGTCCGAGGTCAACCCCGAGCACCTGGACCGGATCGGCAAGGGGATCGTGGCCAACCCCAACTGCACGACCATGGCCGCGATGCCGGTGCTGCGCCCGCTGCACGAGGAGGCCGGGCTGCGCCGGCTCGTGGTCAGCAGCTACCAGGCGGTCTCGGGCAGCGGGCTGGCCGGGGTCAGCGAGCTGGCCGACCAGCTGGCCGCGGGGCTGACTCAGGACGTCACCGCGCTGGTCCATGACGGGGCGGCGGTGACGTTGCCCGCGCCGGCGAAGTACGTGGCGCCCATCGCGTTCGACGTGATCCCGCTGGCCGGCAGCATCGTCGACGACGGGTCCGAGGAGACCGACGAGGAGCAGAAGCTGCGCAACGAGAGCCGCAAGATCCTCGACATCCCCGACCTGGCGGTCAGCGGCACCTGCGTGCGGGTGCCGGTGTTCACCGGCCACTCGCTGAGCATCAACGCCGAGTTCGAGCGGCCGCTCTCCCCGCAGCGAGCCCGCGAGCTGCTGGAGGACGCGCCGGGTGTGGCCTGGTCGGATGTGCCGACGCCGCTGCAGGCGGCCGGCGCCGACCCGTCGTTCGTGGGGCGGGTCCGCCAGGACAGCAGCGTGCCCGACGGCCGCGGGCTGGCGCTGTTCGTCGCCAACGACAACCTGCGCAAGGGCGCCGCCCTGAACGCCGTGCAGATCGCGGCGCTGCTGGCCGACCGGCTGTCCTGACCTGACCGGACCCGTCCGCCGCGGGCGGTTTGGGGATGGGGCACGCGGCGCGTAGAATTCGGGGCGCACCTTCGGGATGTGGCGCAGCTTGGTAGCGCGCTTCGTTCGGGACGAAGAGGTCGTGGGTTCAAATCCCGCCATCCCGACGCATGACAGGCCCCGGGCCGTCGCCAGCCGACGCCCGGGGCCTGTTCCCGTGTCCGGGCAGGGTGGGGTGCCTGGCGCTCGGGGTGAGGTCTAGACGGGCTCGACCGGGGGGTTGAGGTCTCAGGCCGGTTCGGCTGGTGAGGGGTTGGGGGGTGCCGGTCAGGTCCAGCGGCCGGACAGCCAGGTGCGGTGGCGCTCCACGTCGGCGTCGTCGCCCATGTGACCGACGGTGGTGACCTCGGCGACGGCCCCGGGGATCCGCGCGGCCAGCCAGTCGCCGTGGGCGGCCGGAACCAGCGTGTCGGCGCGGCCGTAGCTCAGGCGCACAGGGATGCGGATCGAGGCGGGGTCGAAGCCCCACGGCTTCACGAAGGCCAGGTCGTCGTCCACCCAGCCGTCCACCCCGTGCGCCAGGCTCTCGGTGGTCTGGGCGCGCATCGAGGCGTAGTGGCGGGCCATCTGGGCGCGGTCGGACTCGTCCATCTCGTAGTTGTCACCCAGCGGATTCGAGTTGCCCGACGCGAACCGCGCGAGCAGGCCAGCGCGCTCCCGCACGCACACCGCCCGGATCGCGGCCTCCCCGTCCCGCGCCGCCTGGAACTCCTCCACGTTGCCCCCGGTCATCCCCGCCAGCCACGCGTCCTCGGCCAGGCCGTCCTCCCCGAAGGGAGCCACCGACACGACCGCCAGGCAGCGCAGCGCTCGGTCCGGATGAGCGGCTGCCAGGGCCAGCGCGTGCGGCCCGCCGCCGGAGCCACCGGTGACGGCGTACTGGTCGATGCCCATGTGGTCGAGCAGGTCCTCGATGTCGGGTACGAAGTCGGCCACCTGCCGTCCGGGCCGGCGGTCGGACTGGCCGTACCCGGCGCGGTCCACGCTGATCCGCCGGATGCCCAGCCGCGCGTCGATGCCGGGCTCCGGGGAGAACCAGGCGATCCGGCTGCCCGGGGTTCCGTGGATCCACAGGACGGGCACCCCGCTCGGATCGCCCCATTCCGCGGCGGTCAGCTGGCGGCCGTCGCGGGTGGTGATGCGGTGCTCCAGGTGGTCGGGCACCTCGGGGTTCTCCGGCATGGTCGCCTCCGCGAAGCGGTCCGCACGCCGCTGCGGCGGCGGAGTCAGGTGGTCAGGTGATCGTGAGCAGCGTGGCCTCGGGCCGGCAGGCCACGCGGATCGGGGCATAGGGGTTCGTGCCCAGCCCGGCGGACACGTGCAGCTGGGCCCCGCGCCAGCTCGAGGCGCCCCGGGCTTGGGAGTTGGGCAGGTCGCAGTTGGTGACCAGGGGGTCCAGCATCGGGATGCCCACCTGGCCGCCGTGGGTGTGCCCACACAGGATGAGCTCGGCCCCGTCTGAAGCCATCGCATCCAGCACGCGCGCGTACGGGGCGTGTGCGACTCCCAGGTGCAGATCGGCCGCGGGGTCGAACGGGCCGGCCACCTCGGCGTACCGGTCCCGGTGGATGTGCGGGTCGTCCACACCGCGGGCGTCGATCCGCCAGCCGGCCACCTCGACGGTGGCGCGAGCGTTGTCGAGGTCATGCCAGCCGGCGTCGGCCAGGCCCTGCGCGAGCGGCGTGATGTCGATCGTCGCGGCCTTCGTCTTGACCCGACTCGGACCGGAGAAGTAGCGCACCGGGTTGGTCCGCCGCGGCCGGTAGTAGTCGTTGCTCCCCCGGACGTAGGCCCCGGCCCCGCCGAGGAGGGGGTCCAGCGCTGCCAGGGCGAGTCGGGGGCCGTCGACGTCGCCGAGCAGGTCGCCGGTGATGACGGTCAGATCGGGGGCGAGTGAGGCCAGTCCCTGGACCCACGCGATCCGGTCGGTGTCACGCGGGCTCAGGTGCAGGTCGGACAGGTGCAGCACGGTGAGGGGGCCCGGGGTGGGCCGCTCCAGCCGCAGGTCGACGCGGCGCAGCGTGTACTGGCGGGCCTCCCACAGCGCGTAGGCCGTGGTGGCGGTCCCGGCCGCCAGGCCCGCGGCCAGGCCGGCACCCAGGACGCTGGCAACGCGGCGGGCAGACACGAGGGACAGTCTGACAGGGCGGGCCGCGAGCCGCCGGGCGCCGGAGGGCACGCGCGCGGTGCCCGGGCCACAATGCCTCCCATGACCCAGCTCAAGGCACGCCTGCAGTCCGACCTCACCGAGGCGATCCGCTCGCGCAGCGAAGTGACCTCCGCCACGCTGCGGATGGCGCTGGCCGCGATCACCACCGAGGAGGTGGCGGGCAAGGCCGCGCGCACGCTCACCGACGACGAGGTGACCGCCGTGCTGACCCGCGAGGCCAAGAAGCGCCGCGAGGCCTCGACCGCCTTCCGGGACGCCGGTCGCACCGAGCTCGCGGATCGGGAGGACGCCGAGCTGGCGGTCCTGGCCACCTACCTGCCGGAGCCGCTGTCCGCGGACCAGGTCGCCGGGCTGGTGCGCCAGGCCGTGGCCGACGCCGTAGCCGCCGGCGTCACTGGCCGCGCCGCCATGGGCACGGTGATGAAGGTGCTGACCCCGCAGGTCGCAGGTCGGTTCGACGGTGGCCAGCTGGCGGCACTCGTGCGCGAGGCCTTGGGCTGAACCGCCCCGCGCGGCAGCTCAGCCGAGCCGTCCCGGGTGGGCTGGGTGGGTCAGGGCTGGGTGCCCGGCTGGGTCGCGGCTCCGGTGCCCGCGGCACCCTGACCGGCCCCCGTTCCCACGCTGGTGCCGGCGTCGGCCGCGCCCTGTCCCTGGGTCGTCGGGGGCGAGTAGCGGTACGCGGGAGGCCGGATGCTGCCGCCCTGGCGAGCCGCCTTGAGGTTCCACTCGTTGCGCAGATCCATCGCCACCGCCGGGGAGTCCTTGAGCGCGCCGAGCATGGACGCCTTCCAGACCGGTCCGGGGATCGACAGGCCGAACACCTCGCGGTAGTAGCGGCCGTTGATCGTCAGGTTGGTCAGCGGGTGCCGGTAGGCGCCACGCGGGTCGTAGACCATGACGGCCGCGCTCATGTCCGGGGTGGCGCCGGCGAACCACACGGCCGCGTGGTTGTTGATCGTGCCGGTCTTGCCGGTGGTGTCCCGGCCCAGGGTCATCTGGGCGCCGGTGCGGCCCGGGATGCTCCCGTCGACCACGTTGGTCAGGATCGCGGCGGTCGCGTCGGCGACGTTGCGCGTGATGACCTGCTCGCACTTGGACGCAGGCACCGGGATGGACTTGCCGTCCCGATCGGTGATCTTGGTGATGACCCGCGGCTTGCAGTAGACGCCGTGCGCGGAGATCGTGGCGTAGGCGTTGGCCATCGTGAGCGGCGAGACCTCGGTGGAGCCCAGAGTGAACGAGGCCACCTCGGCGGAGGCACCGCTGGGCAGCGTGTCGCCCAGGTCCTCACCCGTCGCGTGCGTGACGCCCATGCGCCGCGCCGCGTCCACCGTCTCGCAGAGACCGGCCTCCTTCTCCAGCCCCACGAAGAACGTGTTCACCGAGTAGGCCGCACCCTGGAACATGTTGAAGGTGCCCGACCGCGTGGAGTTGCGCACCACGAACGGCTGGGTGCCGCCACTCTTCGGGCCGGTCAGCAGGGCACCGCTGCACCCGGTGAAGCCGGTGAACGCCTTGCCGTTGGGGGAGTTGAGGGTGGCGTAGGGGCTGACGCCCTTCTCCAGGGCGGCCACGAGCGTGAACACCTTGAACGTCGAGCCGGCGGCGGCCCCCTGGCCACCCCCGTCGGGGCGGTTCACGGCCAGGTTGTAGGCGGTCTTGCCCGGCGTGTTCTCGTCGGTCCCCCAGGTCGTGTTCTGGGCCATGGCCTGGATGTTGCCCGTGCCGGGCTCGATCATCGCGATGGCGACGGCCTTCTGGCTGGGGTCCTTGGGCGGGATGGTCTTCATCACCGCGTTGGTGGCCGCGCGCTGGGCCTTCATGTTCAGGGTCGTGTAGATCTTGTAGCCGCCGGCCTTCCACGCCGCGGCGCGCTGCTCCGGGGTGTTGCCGAGCGCGTTGAGCGCCTTGACCTGGCGCACGGCGTAGTCGCAGAAGTACGGCGCATACGCGGTGGTGCACCCGTTGTAGAGGGTCTGGGGCTTCAGGTAGCTCTTGACCTTCTTGGCCTTGGCCGCGCGCGCCTGGTCGACGGTGATGTAGTTCAGCTCGGCCATCCGGTTGAGCACCACGTCCCGGCGAGCCTGGGACAGCTTGGGGTTCAGCAGCGGATCGAAGCGGGTGGGCTGCTGGACGATGCCGGCCAGGGTCGCGGCCTCGACCAGGGTCAGCTCAGAGGCGTGCTTGGAGAAGTAGCGCTGGCTGGCCGCCTCGACGCCGTAGGCCCGCGACCCGTAGTAGCTGATGTTCAGGTAGCGCTGGAGGATCTCCTGCTTGGTCAGGCGCTTCTCCAGGGCCAGCGCGTAGCGCATCTCCCGCAGCTTGCGGGTGATGGTGTCCTCCCGGGCCGCAGCCTGCTGCTCCTTGTCGACCGCGGCCGTGACCAGCACGTTCTTCACGTACTGCATCGTCAGCGTGGAGCCGCCCTGGCTGATCTCGCCCGCGCCCAGATTGGTCAGCGCCGCACGGGTCATGCCGCGCAGGTCGACGCCGTTGTGCTCGAAGAACCTGGAGTCCTCGATCGCCACGACCGCCTGCTGCATGACCTCGGACACGTCGTCGAGCGGGACCTCGACGCGGTTCTCGTCGTAGATCGTCGCGATCTTCTTGCCGTCGGCCGCGTACACCACGGTCCGCACCGGCAGCGCCGGCTCGCGGAACTCGGCGGGCAGATCCTCGAAGGACTCCACCGAGTCGCGCGCCGTGAGGCTCACCGGGCCAAGGAACGGCAGCGTCATGCCGGCGACGACCAGGCCGGCCAGGCCCGCCACGGCGACGAAGCCGAAGAGGCTGGTGGTGGCGAGGGTCAGGGAACGGCGCTTGCGGGTTGGACGTGGCACCCCCCGATCCTACGGCAGGGGCCTATGTGCTAATGCGTGGCCTTGGTCACCCCGGGGGCGTCGCAGCGGCCCGGTGGGGCCGCCCGAGCAGCTCGCCGACGGTCCGCAGACCGGGCAGGTCGTGCACGTCCTGCGCGAGGGCCGGGACCGCGATCACGGGCACCCGAGGGTTGGCCGCCACGAATCGCGCGGCCAGGTTCTCCTGCCGCGCGGCCCGCTGCATCCGCCCGGCGTGCAGCTCCAGCAGGGTCGCGGTCAGGCCCTCGGTGGAATCGGCCGCCGGGTCGGACTCCCGCAGCCGCTGGGCGCCGGCCGCGGCCTGCTCGGCGCTGAGCCCCACCGCCGGAGCCGGGGTCATCCGGTTGACGATCATGCCGGCCAGCGGCATCCGCTCCTCGGCCAGCCGCTCGACGAAGTAGGAGGCCTCGCGCAGCGCGTCGGGCTCCGGCGCGGCCACGACCAGGAAGGCGGTGCCCGAGGCCGAGAGCAGCGCGTGGGTCTGCTCGGCGCGCTCGCGGAATCCCCCGAACATCGTGTCGAACGCGGCCACGAAGGTCTGGATGTCGCGCAGCACCTGGGCCCCGATGATCCGGGTCAGCACGTTGCTGAACACGCCCAGGCCGGCCGACACCAGGCGCATGTACGCCCGCCCGCCGGTCCGCGCGGGCGCTGCCAGGATCCGGAACAGGCGGCCGTCCAGGAAGCTGCCCAGGCGCTTCGGGGCGTCGAGGAAGTCCAGCGCCGAGCGGGAGGGCGGGGTGTCGACCACGATCAGGCCCCAGGAGCCCTGCGCCTCGGCTCGCCGGGCGAGCTGGCCCAGCTTCTCCATGGCCATGTACTCCTGCGTGCCGGCGAAGGAGGTGGACAGCGCCTGGTAGAAGGGGTTGGCCAGGATCGCCTCGGCCCGGGCGGGCTCGGCGTGCGCCACGACGATCTCGTCGAACGTGCGCTTCATGTCCAGCATCATCGCGTCGAGGCTGCCGCCGGCCGCGGTGTCCAGGCCCCGGATCGGGGCGGGGGTGTTGCCCAGCTCGTCCAGGCCCAGGGACTGGGCCAGCCGGCGCGCCGGGTCGATGGTGAGCACCACCGTGCGGCGGCCCAGCTCGGCGGCCCGCACCCCGACCGATGCCGCGGTGGTGGTCTTGCCGACCCCGCCGGACCCGCAGCAGACGATGATCCGGGTGCTCGGGTCGGTGACCAGGCCGTCGATGTCCAGGCGGCGGGCCGCCTGCCAGGTGACCCGGGTCATCGGGTCACCCCCTGTCCCAGCCCCTGGTCGCCGAGGGCCTGGGCCAGCTCGTACAGCGAGCCCAGGTCGATCCCCCCGTGACAGTGGGGCAGGGTCAGGACCGGGACACCGCTGTCCACCAGCCGTGCGCGCTCCTCCTCGGCCAGGGCGACTCGCTCGGCGTGGTCGGCGGCCTCCTCGGCCAAGGCGCTCACGACGGCCTGCGCACTCATCCGGCTGCCCAGGACTCCCGCCTTGGTCACCGCGGCTGCCAGCCCGGGCCGGTCCAGCTCGTCGCTGCGAGCCGCGGCCAGCTGCGCGGGCGTGAGCAGCGGCGGCTGGTCGGAGTTGACGATGACGGTGCCGATCGGCAGGTCGGCCGCGCGCAGCTCCGCGATGCCGTCGAGAGTCTCCTGGACCGGCATCTCCTCCAACAGGGTCACCACATGCACCGCCGTGCCGGGGGACCGGATCACGCGCATCACCGAGTTCGCCTGGCTGTGGATCGGGCCCACCCGGGCGATCCCGGCCACCTCGGAGTTCACGTTGAGGAACCGGGCGATCCGACCGGTGGGGGGCGCGTCCAGGACCACGGCGTCGTACACGGGTCGCCCGTGCTCGGTGCGCTTGACCGACTCCATCGCCTTGCCGGTCAGCAGCACGTCGCGCACGCCCGGGGCGATCGTGGTCGCGAAGTCGATCGCACCCATCCGCTTGAGCGCCGAGCCGGCCCGGCGCAGGTTGTAGAACATCTCCAGGTACTCCAGCAGCGCCTCCTCGGGGTCGACCGCCAGCGCGCGCAGCTCGCCACCCCCGGGGGCCACCGCGATCCGGCGCTCCTCGTAGGGCAGCGGCGGGGAGTCGAACAGCTGGGAGATGCCCTGGCGCCCCTCGACCTCGATGAGCAGGCTGCGGCGCCCACCGGCGGCCAGGGCCAGGGCCAGGGCGGCGGCGACCGTCGTCTTGCCAGTCCCGCCCTTGCCGGTGACGACGTGCATCCGGACGTGGGGCAGCAGGTCGTCGGACACAGCGGGAACCCTAGTCAGCGGGGGCCGCGCGCGCCCCCGCTCAGGAACTCCACCTGGGCCATCAGGGACAGCCGGGCCGGCGCGCGCAGGTGCCCGGGCAGCTCGGGGTAGGCCGCGTCGAGCAGGTCGTCGAGGTCGCGCAGGCCGGAGTCCAGCGCGGTGCGGACCAGATCCAGGCGCTCCTGGCGGTGCAGCTGGTAGTCCGCGATCAGCTCGGCGGGCTGCTCGCGCGCCGGGCCGTGCCCGGGCAGGACCCATTGCGCCTCGTGCTCGTGGGCCAGCGCGGCGAGCGCGGCCAGCGAGTCCAGGTAGGCCCCGAGATCCCCGTCCGGGTGGGCGATCACCGACGTCCCCCGGCCCAGGACGGTGTCTCCGGTGAGCAGCGCCCGGTCGGCCGGCAGCAGGAACGTGAGGCTGTCCGAGGTGTGCCCGGGGGTCGGCGCGACGTGCAGCTCCAGGCCGTCGACGCTGACCCGGTCCCCGCCGTGCAGGCCCTCCTCGCCGAGGCGGTGGCGGGGGTCCAGCGCGCGGACCGGGGCGCCGGTCATGGCATGCAGCCGCGCGGCTCCGTGGGAGTGGTCGGCGTGCCCGTGGGTGAGCAGGATCAGGGCGATCCGAGTGCCGCGCTGCTCGGCGGTGACGACCAGGGCGTCCAGGTGCTCGCGGTCGTCCGGGCCCGGGTCGACCAGGACGGCCCGGGCCGCGCCGGGCTCGTGCAGCAGCCAGCTGTTGGTCCCGTCCAGAGTCATCGGGCTGGGGTTCCCCGCGAGCACGGCCGTGGCTCGGGGCGTGACCGCGCCGGCCGCCCACGGCCCCGTGTGCACGAGGGGGCGCATCAGCCCGTGGCCGTCTTCGGCGGAGTCAGCCCGGCGACCTCCGAGCCGGCGGGCTCGCTCGACGAGCCGAGCACCGCCCCGGTGTAGGCGTGGACCAGGGCCCAGTCGATCCCGTCGCCGACCGGCACCGGCTGGGGCAACAGCGGTGTGATGGTGCGCCCGCGGGCGTCGGCCAGGGCGTGCGCGACGGTCGGCTGCGACGCGAGCCCGGCCAGGACCGCCACGGTCGGTGGGAGCATCGGGAGCTCCCCGGCGGCGTGTGTGCTCAGCGCCTCGGCCGGGGCTAGCCAGACCCCGAGGTCGGTCTCGGTCGCGTGCGGCCGGACCTCCTGGCCGACCGGCAGCTCGGCCATCAGGAACCGGGTGTCGAAGCGCCGCGACTCGACCTCGGGGGTCACCCAGTGCGCGACCGGCACCAGCAGGTCGGCGTCCAGGTGCAGCCCCCGGCGGACCAGGACCTCCGGGAACGCCAGCGCGGTCTGGCTGGCCGCCCGGTCGCGCTCCCAGCCCTCGTCCGGCACGGCCGGCCGGCCGCGGCGGTCCAGCGCCAGCAGCACGCCGGCCTCCTCGAAGGTCTCGCGGACCGCGGCGGCGATCAGGGCGCGAGCCAGCTCGGGGGCTGCCCAGGAGCCGCCGGTCAGCGAGCCGGAGACCAGCGGACGGCCGTCCTGGCCGGGGTCCACCCGGCCGCCGGGGAAGACGTGCATGCCCGGCGCGAACGCCATCGTCGAGGGCCGGCGCATGAGCAGGACCTCCAGCCCGGCTGCCCCGTCGCGCACCAGCACGACCGTGGCCGCGGGCCGGGCCTCCGGCGGGGTCCAGCTGCTCTGGCCCCGGGCGATCTCCCGGGCCCGGGCCACCAGCTCGGCGGGCATCCGCAATCCGCTCATCAGGCCTCCACGACCTCCACGACCACCTCGACCTCGACCGGGGCGTCCAGCGGAAGGACCGCCACCCCGACCGCAGAGCGTGCGTGCACCCCGGCCTCGCCGAAGGCCGCCGCCAGCAGGCTGCTTGCTCCGTTGACGACACCGGGCTGGCCGGTGAACTCCGGGTCCGAGGCGACGTAGCCCACGACCTTGACCACCCGCACGACCGAGTCCAGGTCGCCGACCACCGAGCGCACGGCGGCGATCGCGTTCAGGGCGCACTGCTGGGCCAGCACTGCCGCCTGCTCCGGGTCGATCTCGGCGCCCACCTTGCCGGTGGCCAGCAGGGCACCGTCGCGCATCGGCAGCTGACCCGACGTGTGGACGTGGCTCCCCGAGCGCACCGCTGGCAGGTAGGCGGCCACCGGAGCGGCCACCTCGGGCACGGCCAGCCCGAGCGCGGCCAGGCGGTCCTCGACCGCGCCCATGTCAGCCGACCGGGCGCTTGAAGTACGCGACCAGCTGCTCGGCGCTCGGCCCCGGCACGACCTGGACCAGCTCCCAGCCGTCCTGGCCCCAGTTGTCCAGGATCTGCTTGGTGGCGTGGATGAGGAGGGGTGCGGTGGCGTACTCCCACCGGGTGCGCTCAGACATGGTCACAGGGTAGTGGCCGCCCGGAATCAGCGGGCGCGGCGCTCGAGTCGGTCGATGTCCAGCAGCGTCACCGACCGCTGCTCGATCCGGATCCAGCCGCGCTGGGAGAAGTCGGCCAGTGCCTTGTTGACCGTCTCCCGGGACGCGCCGACCAGCTGCGCGAGCTCCTCCTGCGTGAGCTCGTGGTCCACCCGCAGCCCCTCGGGCACGTCCTCGCCGAACTTGGTGCCCAGCTCCAGCAGCGCCTTGGCGACCCGGCCGGGCACGTCGGAGAACACCAGGTCGGCCAGCGCCTCGTTGGTGCGGCGCAGCCGCCGGGCCAGGGCGGCCAGCAGGGCCACGGCCAGGTCGGGGCGCCCGACCAGCCACGGCAGCAGGGCGTCGTGGGACATGGACAGGACCTTGGTCCCCGAGACGGCGACCGCGGTGGCTGTCCTCGGTCCGGGATCGAACAGGGACAGCTCGCCGAGCATCTCGCCGCTGCCCAGCACGGCGATGATGGACTCGCGACCGTCCTGGGACGCATGGGACAGCTTGATCTTGCCGCTGTCGATCAAGTAGAGCTTCTCGCCGGGCTCACCCTCGTTGAACAGCACCTCGCCCTTGGCCAGCTTCAGCTCCACCATCGACGTGCGCAGCGCCGCCGCGGCGTCGTCGTCCAAGGCCGCGAACAGGGGCGCGGTGCGCAGCCGGTCCTGCACGGTGACTCCTTCACGATGGTTGGGGGACGACCCCCGACGTCAGCCCCCCACGATAGGGCTCGCGCCGACCTGATGGCGCGACCCGGGCCAGGCCGCCCTTGGGCCCACCCCGGCCTAGGCTGACCGGGTGAGTGCCACCACCCCCGCCCCCACCCGGACCGCGCTGGTCCGGCGGGCGCGCCGGATGGGGCGGATTCTGGCGCAGACCTACCCCGACGCGCACTGCGAGCTGGACTTCCAGAGCCCCTATCAGCTGGTGGTGGCCACGATCCTGTCCGCCCAGTGCACCGACGCGCGGGTGAACCTGGTGACCCCGGCGCTGTTCGCCCGCTACCCGACGCCGGCGGACCTGGCGGCCGCGGATCGCGCGCAGCTGGAGCAGATGATCGTCTCCACCGGGTTCTTCCGGGCCAAGTCGAACTCCCTGCAGGGGATGGCCGCCCGGGTGGTCGAGGTCTACGGCGGCGAGATCCCTCATCGGATGGCCGACCTCGTCACGCTGCCCGGCGTGGGTCGCAAGACCGCCAACGTCGTGCTGGGCAACGCGTTCGGCAAGCCCGGGATCACGGTGGACACCCACTTCGGACGGCTGTCGCGGCGGTTCGGGTGGACGGCGTCACAGGACCCGGAGACGGTCGAGGCCGAGGTCGGATCGCTGTTCCCGCGCTCGGAGTGGACGATGCTGTCGCATCGGATGATCTGGCACGGCCGCCGGCGCTGCCACGCCCGCAAGCCCGCCTGTGGGGCCTGCCCGCTGGCCGCCCTGTGCCCGAGCTACGGACTGGGTCCGGTCGACCCGGTCGCGGCGGCCGCCCTGGTGCGCCCGTGACCGCCCCGGGCACCTGGCTGGAGGCGCCGGGCGGCCAGCTGGACCCCGCGCGCGACTATCCGGCCTGGGTCGGCGAGCTCACCTCGCGGCTGGCCGGGATCACGGCGACGGACCTGTCCCGGTTCACCCCGCCGCCGGGCCGGCCCGCCCGCCACTCGGCGGTCCTGATCCTGCTGGGCGAGGCCGAGCGGGGCCCCGACGTCCTGCTCATCGAGCGGGCCGCTCAGATGCGCTCGCACGCCGGCCAGCCGGCCTTCCCGGGCGGCAAGCGCGACGCCACCGACACCAGTCCGATCCACACCGCGGTCCGGGAGGCCGTGGAGGAGACGAACCTCGACGCCACGGGCGTGGAGGCGCTGCGGACCCTGCCCGACCTCTGGCTGCCGCCCAGCGGCTTCACCGTCACCCCGGTGCTGGCCTACTGGCGCCGGCCCTCGCCGGTCCGTCCCGGTGACCCGGCCGAGGTGGCGCGCGTCGCCCGGGTCCCGGTCGCCGACCTCGTGGACCCGGACAACCGGATGACGGTGGTGCATCCGGCGGGCTTCCGCGGTCCGGGGTTCCAGGTGGCCGACATGCTCGTCTGGGGATTCACCGCGATCCTGATCGAGGGGCTGCTGGACCTGGCCGGCTGGTCGGTGCCCTGGCCCCGCAGCCGGGAAGTGCAGATCGGGCCGTGACCCTCAATGCGGTCGATCTGGCCCTGGTCCTGGGCGGCCTGCTCATGGCCTACTTCGGCTGGCGGGCCGGGATCATCACGACCGTCGCGGCCTTCCTCGGCTTCTTCGGTGGGGCCTTCCTGGGGGCCCGCCTGGTGGCCTTCGTACTGGCCGATCGCGACTGGCCGGTGCTGGCCGAGGGCCTGGCGACCCTGCTGGGCATGATCGTGCTGGGCATGGTGGGCCAGGCCCTGCTCGGCGGGCTGGGCCGGCTCGTGCGCCGGACCGTCGGGGTGGTCGCGCCGCTGCGCTGGGTGGACAGCGCCGCGGGGATGACGGTCAGCGTGCTGGCGTTCCTGCTCGGCGCCTGGATGCTGCTGTCGGTGGCGGTGACCATGCCCGAGGGGACGGCCTCGGACGCGGTGCGCTCGTCGCGGGTCTGGCCGGTGCTCGACCAGGTGGTCGGCGGGCCGGGCTCGATGCTGGTCGCGGACGCCCGCGCGCTGCTGGCCGACTTGAACCTGCCCGCCCTGCCCTTCAACGTCGAGACACTGCCGCCGGTCGCCGAGCCGGGCGCGGGCAGCATCCCGGACGCGGTGGTGCAGACGTCTCGGGCCGCGGTGCTCAAGGTGATGACCGGCTCGGGGCGGTGCGGCCTGACCGCCATGGGCAGTGCCGTCGTGGTCGGTGACGAGCAGGTGGTCACCAACGCTCACGTGATCGCCGGCTCCGACCGCATCCAGGTCCGCGGCAGTGGTGGGCGGACCCGGGAGGCCGTCCTGGTCGCGGTCGACCGGGCCACCGACGTCGCGGTGCTGAGGGTCCCCGGCCTGCACGCGCCCGCGCCGGACTGGGCCAGCAGCGCGCCGCGGGGGATGGACGTCTACATCTCGGGGCACCCGCAGGGCGGTCAGCTGACGGTGCGCAGCGCCCGGGTCCGCGGGCGGGTGACGATGGCCGACGAGGCGGGTCGCGGCTCCCGGCAGGTGCTGGTGTTCGCGGGCAACGTGGAGCCGGGCAATTCCGGAGGGCCGCTGCTGGACCGGGACGGGACCGTCGTGGGCCTGGTGTTCGCCACGTCCAGCGTCTCCTCGCTGACCGGGTTCGCGCTGCGGCCCTCCGAGGTGCTGCCGCTGGTGCGGTCCGCCCAAGGCGCCACCCAGCCGGTCGGCTCCGGCGAGTGCCCGGTCGCCAGCCCGTGACAGGGCGCCTTACCTATAGGTTGGCCGCGGCTTCGTCCACATCCTCGGCGGCCCTGCAGCGGATTCCGGCTACCGGATGTGGGCCGCCCGGATCCCCCGAGCCGGCCTCATGCGCGCGGGCGGCTGGACGGTAGCCCGGCCAGCCAGTCCAGGAGGGTCGCGGCGAACTGCTCGGGCTGCTCCTCGTGCGGGAAGTGCCCGCATCCGGGCAGCTCCACCCGGCGGTAGGGGCCGGTCACATACTCCTCGGAGCCGGCGTTGCTGCTGGGCAGCACGGTCGGGTCCTGAGCGCCGACGACGTGGAGCACCGGGGCGGCGATGGGGTTCTTCATCCGCCGGGCGAACCGGATGCCGTCCGGGCGGGGGATCGAGCGCAGCGCCCAGCGGTGGTACTCCACCGCGCAGTGGGCGGTGTTGAGCAGCATCATCGCCGAGCGGTAGGTGTTCTCGGTGTCCTTGTCCGGCCAGTCGTCGGTCGCCGATCCGGCGTGCAGGAACCCGCCCACCCCGGCCGCGCGGTCCTCGAGCAGGTCGCGCTCCGGCGAGGCGGGGACCTGGAAGCCGTAGACGTACTTGGAGGCCCGGCGCTGGGTGGGGTCGTGCAGCAGCGACTCGCGCAGCCGGCGCGGGTGCGGCATCGAGACCGGGGCGATGGCGACCACCGCGTCGGGCAGCAGGGTCGCGCACGTCCACGCCAGGAACCCGCCCCAGCCGTGCCCGACGATGATCGCCCGGCGCTCCCCCAGCGACCGGATGACCCCGGTGAGGTCCGCGGACAGTGTGAACGGGTCGTAGCCGCGCGGCGGGTGGTCCGAGCCGCCATAGCCGCGCAGGTCCATCGCGGCGACCCGGTACCCGGCGTCGGCGAGCGTGGGCATCAGATGCCGCCAGGTCCACCAGAACATGGGGAAGCCGTGGGCGAGCAGGATCAGCGGGCCTGACCCCATCTCGGCGATGTGGAACCGGGCGCCGTTCGCCGCGACGTTGCGGTGGGTCCAAGGGCCGGGCAGGCCGACGACGTCTTCGGGATCGGGCAGCGTCACGGTGTCGGGCTCACTCCTGAGCCGGTGGGCACGGTGAGCGCGGTGGACGCCGGCTTGCCGCGCCCGGACAGGGCCGCCTTGGTGGCGTTGAGCTGGGTGATGGCCCGCTTCGGCGGCCCGATCCGCTTGGCCCGGCCCTTCCCGGCCAGGCCCAGAACGGCGGCGATGACCAGCAGGATGCCCGCCACGACGAGGAAGCCGGCCCAGACGGGCAGCCCGAGGGCCACCAGACCGTACGCGGCGGCCACGAGCAGGAAGACGAATCCGAGCAGGCCGAACAGGCCGGCCCCCGCCAACAGGCCGGTGGTGGCCACGGCCTCGTTCTTGGTCGTGTCCAGCTCGGTCTTGGTCAGCTCCATCTGCTGCTTGATGAGCAGCTGGCTGTCGGCGATCGCCGAGCTCACCAGGGCCGCGACGCTGGGCTCCTTGTTGCTGTCCATGGCTGCGAGGTCCTTCCGCGAGATGCTGCGACAGGCTAGCGCGACCTCAGGCTCCCGTGTCCCGCGGCGGCTCGGGCTGTTGGTAGACGTCCGGGATCCCGTCGTGGTCGTCGTCGCGCTCCTCCTCGGCCACAAGCGCGGCCAGCGCCCGGCGCCGACGGGCCAAGCCCACCGAGGAGAGGACCGCGGCCAGCAGTGTCGCCCCCAGGACGCCGACCTTCGCCGAGCCCAGCAGCAGGGGCCGATCGTCATAGGCCAGCTCGGCGATCAGCAGGCTGACGGTGAACCCGATGCCGGCCAGCAGGCCCAGCGCCCCCATGTCCGCCCAGCGCAGGCTCGGGTTCAGCGAGGCGCGGGTGAACCGGGCCATCAGCCAGGCCCCGCCCACCACACCGACCGGCTTGCCGACCAGCAGACCGAGCAGAACGCCCAGCGTGAGCGGCGAGGTGAGGGTGTCGGCCAGCGGAGGAACCGAGACCGGGGCACCGGGCACGTCGCGGATCGTCACCCCCGCCGAGGTGAACGCGAACAGCGGGACCGCCAGGCCGGCCACGAACGGTCGCAGCCGGATCTCGGCCACCTCGGCCGGCGCGAGCCGCTCACCGGGCTCGGCGGTGACCCGGGTGGCCAGTCCCAGGGCCACGCCGGCGACTGTCGCATGGACACCGGACTCGTGGGTCAGGTACCAGGTCAGCAGGAACAGCGCGCAGTAGACGGGGGCCACCCACAGCCCCGATCGAGGCCGCCGTTGCAGCAGGAACCAGACCAGCACGCACAGAAGGGCCCCGGCCAGCGCGAGCGCGTGGAAGCTGTCGGAGTAGAAGACCGCGATCACCGTGATCGCGCCGAGGTCGTCCACCACGGCCAAGGTCAGCAGGAACGCCCGCAGGGCCAGCGGGAGGCCCTGCCCCATGATGGCCAGCACGGCCAGGGCGAAGGCGATGTCCGTGGCCATCGGGATGCCCCAGCCGATCCGCTGCTCGGGGTGCGGCCACGTGAACGCCACGAAGATCAGCGCGGGCACCACCATGCCGCACAGTGCGGCCACCACCGGCACGGCTGCCTGGGCGGGCCGGGCGAGGCTGCCGTGGCGCACCTCGTGCTTGAGCTCCAGCCCGGCCAGGTAGAAGAAGAAGGCGAGCAGGAAGTCCGCGGCCCACACGCTCAGCGGCATGTGCAGGTGCAGGGCCTCCGGGCCGAGCTCGACGCCGGTGATCGTCCGGTAGCTGCTGGCCCACCGGGTGTTCGCCCACAGCAGCGCGATCACGGCCGCGCCCAGCATCAGCAGGCCGCCGACCGTCTCCCGGCGCAGCACCCGCAGCAACCAGATGCGCTCGGCCAAGGTGGGCCGGGTGAACAGCGTGGTCGGGGTGGTCTGCATGGCGGCCCCAAGCATGGCGCGGGGGCACGCCTACGGCACGCCGGGGTTGCCAGGTCTTCATGCGTCCAGGCCTCGTGCGCGCCTCCCGGGTGGTCGCACTTCTCGGCGGGGCCGGTCCGCCATTCGGGGCCGGGCGCTAGCCTTCCTCCCGATCCCGGCCCCGATCCTTGAGGAGTGCCATGAGCCGCGACGCGCTGGAGAACCTGTCGTACGAAGGGCGCAGCTTCCCTCCGGACCCGGACTTCGCCGCCGCGGCCAACGCCACGGAGAAGACCTACGACGAGGCGGCACGGGACCGGATCGGGTTCTGGGAGACGCAGGCCGACCGGCTGGACTGGGACACGCGCTGGGACACCGCGCTGGACTGGTCGAACGCGCCGTTCGCCCGCTGGTTCGTCGGCGGCAAGCTCAACGTGGCCGTGAACTGCGTGGACCGCCACGTCGCCGCCGGCCTCGGCGACCGGGTCGCGCTGCACTTCGTCGGCGAGCCCGGGGACACCCGCGACATCACGTACGCCGAGCTGGCGGTCGAGGTCGCCCGCACCGCACACGCCCTCACCGAGCTCGGCGTGCAGACCGGTGACCGGGTCGCGATCTACATGCCGCTGATCCCCGAGACGGTGATCGCGATGCTGGCGTGCGCCCGGCTGGGCGCCCCGCACTCGGTGGTGTTCGGCGGGTTCTCCGCCGAGGCGCTGCGCTCGCGGATCGACGACGCGCAGGCGGTGGCGGTCATCACCTCGGATGGCGGGTACCGGCGCGGGGCGCCCGCCGCGCTCAAGCCGGCCGTCGACGAGGCGGTGTCCCGCTGCCCGAGCGTGCGCAACGTGCTCGTGGTGCGCCGGACCGGCCAGGAGGTCGACTGGACGACGGGCCGCGACCACTGGTGGCACGAGGTGGTCGACCGGCAGCCCGACACCCACGAGGCACAGGCCTTCGACTCCGAGCACCCCCTGTTCATCCTCTACACCTCGGGCACGACAGGGAAGCCCAAGGGGATCCTGCACACGTCCGGGGGATACCTGACCCAGACCGCCTACACCCACCACGACGTCTTCGACCTCAAGCCCGAGACCGACGTGTACTGGTGCACCGCCGACGTCGGCTGGGTCACCGGGCACTCCTACGTCGTCTACGGACCGCTGGCCAACGGGGCCACCCAGGTGCTCTACGAGGGCACCCCGGACACCCCCGGCCGCGACCGCTGGTGGCAGATCGTCGAGCAGCTCGGCGTGACGATCCTCTACACCGCCCCGACCGCGATCCGCACGTTCATGAAGTGGGGCGACGACCTGCCCGCGGGGCGTGACCTGAGCTCGCTGCGCGTGCTCGGCTCGGTCGGCGAGCCGATCAACCCCGAGGCCTGGATGTGGTACCGCCGGGTGATCGGCGGCGAGCGCTGCCCGGTGGTGGACACCTGGTGGCAGACCGAGACCGGCGCGATCATGATCAGCCCGCTGCCCGGCGTCACCGCGGCCAAGCCGGGCTCGGCGATGGGCCCGCTGCCCGGGATCAGCGCGACGGTCGTGGACGACACCGCCACGCCGGTGCCGCCCGGCGGCGGGGGCTACCTCGTGCTCGACCAGCCCTGGCCGTCGATGCTGCGCGGCATCTGGGGCGACGACCAGCGCTACCGCGACACCTACTGGTCGCGCTTCCCGGACGTGTACTTCGCCGGCGACGGCGCGAAGCTCGACGAGGACGGCGCGATCTGGCTGCTCGGCCGGGTCGACGACGTCATGAACGTCTCCGGGCACCGGATCTCGACCACGGAGGTCGAGTCCGCGCTGGTCTCGCACCCGTCGGTCGCCGAGTCGGCGGTGGTCGGGGCCACCGACCCGATGACCGGCCAGGGGATCGTGGCGTTCGTCATCCTGCGCGCGGGTCAGGAGGGCGGCGAGCAGACGGCGGCCGACCTGCGCGCCCACGTGGCCAAGGAGATCGGGCCGATCGCCAAGCCCCGGCAGATCCTCATCGTCGCGGAGCTGCCCAAGACCCGCTCTGGCAAGATCATGCGCCGACTCCTGCGCGACGTGGCCGAGAACCGCTCGCTGGGCGACGTCACGACGCTGGCCGACCCGACCGTGATGAACCTGATCGGCCAGGGGCTCGCGGGCCGCCAGCCCGCGGAGTAGTCGATGACGCCCCCCGTCGACCCGCTGCCGGCGCTGCTGGAGCTGCCCGGCGTCGGCCAGGCGGTGACCGACGCGCGCACGGCCGTCGACCAGCTGCTCTGGGACCGCACCGTGCGGGCCCGGCAGGACGACGTGGTGGCCGAGTCGCTGCTGCGCGGCGCCTGGGTGAGCGCGTGGTTCGAAGGGGCCGAGACCGAGCTGGAGCCGCTGCGCAGCGGCGCGGCGCTGGACGGCTCCCCGGTGGGACGGCTGCTGGCCAACACGCTGGCCCTGCACTCGGCGCTGCCCGAGCTGGTGCCGGTGATCGGTCGCTCGCCGGGGCAGGCACTGGCGCGGATGCACGCGCTGGCCGCGCACGGCTTCGCCCCCGACGAGCAGCTGGGTCGCCCCCGGGCCGCAGACACCCCGGACGACACGCTCCGGCTCGGCCCGGCACCGCAGGCCGCCGAGGCAGCCGAGCGGCTGGCCGCGGTCTCCCAGCTGCTGGTGAGCTCCGAGGCGCCCGGCGTCCTGGTGGCGGCGGTCGCGCACGCCGAGCTGGCGGTCGTGCGCCCGTTCGGGTGGGGGTCCGGGCTGGTGGCGCGCGCGGTCATCCGGCTGGTGCTGGCCCAGCGCGGCGTCGACCCGGGCATGCAGGGAGCCCCCGAGGTGGGCATTCGCCGGGCCGGTCGGCCCGCCTACGTGCGCGCCTTGCGCGACTACGCGCGCGGTACCCCGGAGGGGGTCGCGGCCGGGCTCACGCTGATCGCCGAGGCGATCGCGTTCGGCGCCGGCCAGCCGCGGCTGTGGGTGGAGCAGGAATCCGGCTGACGCTGAGCCTGGCCCGCGGGCAACGCCGATCTCGTGGCTGTCGGCGGGCCCGCACAGGCGGATTGTCGGACTTCGGGTGATCCTGCTCCGGGCCGTCCGTGATCGAGGCCGGTGGGTGTTGCATCGACCTGCGGCACGGCGCATGCTGTGCGCTGTTCGGTCGCTGACGACCGGACCGTCGGCTCCTCCCCCCCGAGCTGGCGTTCTGACGGCCCCCGCACCCCCCGGCGGGGGCCGTCGCATGTCCGGCCGTGCCCGCACCGGGGTCGGCGGGGGCGGGTGGGCGTCTGGACCGGGGCCGGTGGGCCGGTGGCCGGGTGGTGGGCGTCCGGACCGGGCTCGGCGGGCCGGTGGGGCTGCTGCCGGGATGGCACGGCCGCTGGCTCCTGTCCACAGTCCCGCCCCGCCGGCTCTTCCCAGGTGCGCCGGCGCGGGGCAGCCTTCGCCCGACGGAATGTCCGGGGCGGTCCGGACGGTGTGCCGGGGTCGTCCCAGGGGACTGCGGCCAGAGGCTCGGGGGACGGTCATGCGGATCGGGATCGTCGGGGAGCGTGCGGAGCTGGCGATGCAGGTGGCAGCGGTGCTGGCGGCGGCCGGCAGTCCGGAGCCGCCGGTGCTGCTCAGCCCGGCGCAGGCGCAGGGCCATCCTGGGTGCGACGTGCTCGTCGTCGATCCGGTGACCTGCGCGGCGCCCCCGGACGGATGGGACGGATCGGACGGGTGCCCCGTCGTGGTCGCGCATCTGCCTGGAGAGGAGCCGGTAGCGCGGACTGCCGCGATCCGCTGGGCAGCCGGCAGCCTCGTGGAGCTGCCGCGGGCCGGGCACTGGCTGGCCCGCCTCGCGGGCTCGACAGGTGCGGGGCGGGCACCCTCGGCGCTCGTCGTGCTGGGCGCCACCGGTGGGGCCGGCGCCTCCACCCTCGCGGTCGCCGTGGCGCTGGCGGTGGGCGGCGCCGAGGGGGACTGCCTGCTGGTCGACGCCGACCCGTGGTCCACCGGGCTGGACCTCGGGCTGGGGGTGCCCGACGGGCAGGGCGCGCGCTGGGCCGATGTGCCCACCGACACCGGTGCGCTGGTCGCCGACACCCTGCGCGCCTGCCTGCCGCGGGTCGGCGGCACGTATCTGCTCACTGGCGACCCGCGCGATGCGGCGGAACCGCGCGTGACGGCCGCGGTGCACGCCGGGCGCACCGACTTCGCCCACGTCGTGGTCGATGCCGGGCGTGGCCCCCGAGGCTCCACCGGCCTCGGGGCGGTCACCAGCCCCTGCGGGCTCACCGAAGGCGGCACGCCCACCGGCGGCAGCATCGCCACCGGCGTCGCTGCCGGGCTTGGCGGGCTCACTCGCGGGGGACTGACGGTCGCCGGGTCCTGTGCGGTCGCGGACCGGTTCGTGGTCGTGGCGCCGTGCACGCTGGCCGGCGTGGTCGGGGCTCGGCGGGCCTTGTCCTGGCTGCCGGCCGAGCGGACCGCACTGGCCCTGCGGCCGACCGACTGGATGCCCAGCGCCGAGGTGGCGCGGGTGCTGGGCTGCCCACGCGTGGTCAGTGTTCCCCGTCTGCGGGCGGCGCCCGAGCGGGCCGAATGCGGGGAGCTGGCGGTGGGCCGCGTGGGCCGGGCGCTGGCCGCCCTCGGCGCCGACGTGTGGGCGGTCCTGCGATGAGCGTCGTCGTGGATCCCGCAATGCTCACCCTGGTGCGCGACCAGCTGGTCGCGGCGGGTGGCCCCCCGTCGGTCGAGGCGATCGGGGCGATCGTGCGGGGCAGCGGGCGGATGCTCGACCGGCTCCAGCTCGACCAGCTGACCCGCCTGCTGCACGACGAGCTGACCGGGCTGGGCCCCCTGGCGCCGCTGCTGGCGGACCCCGCGGTGACCGACGTGCTGGTCAACGCCCCGGACGAGGTCTGGGTGGACCGCGGGCAGGGGCTGGAGCACACCTCGGTCCGGCTGCGCGACGAGAGCGCGGTGCGGGCGCTCGCGGTCCGCCTGGCGATGCACGCGCATCGGCGCCTGGACGATGCCGCGCCCTGCGTCGACGGGCGGCTGCCCGCCGGGCAGCGCCTGCATGCCGTCCTCGCCCCGGTCAGCACCCGCGGCACCGTCATCTCCATCCGAGTGCCGGGCCGGCGGCGGTTCGCCCTGGCCGACCTGGTCGCGGCCGGCACCCTGGACGACGAGGGCGCGGCCTGGCTGGGCCGGGTGATCGCGGCCCGCGCAGCGTTCCTGGTGTGCGGCGGGACCGGCTGCGGCAAGACAACCGTCCTGGGGGCGCTGCTCGCGGAGGTGCCCGCGGACGAGCGGATCGTGATCGTCGAGGACACCGCGGAGCTGCGACCCGATCACCCGCATGTGGTCACGCTCGAGGCCCGCCCGCCCAACGTCGAAGGCAGCGGCGAGATCTCGCTGCGCACCCTGGTCCGCCAGGCGCTGCGGATGCGCCCGGACCGGCTGGTGGTCGGCGAGGTGCGCGGGGCCGAGGTGGTCGACCTGCTCGCCGGGCTGAACACCGGGCACGAGGGCGGCTGCGGGACCATCCACGCGAACGCCGCCGCCGCGGTCCCGGCCCGGATCGAGGCGCTGGCCCTGGCCGCGGGGATGCCGCTGGCCGGGGTGCGGGCCCAGCTGCGGGCCGGCGTGGAGGTGGTCGTGCATCTGGCCCGCACGCCCAGCGGTGCGCGCGTGGTGGCGGGGGTGGGCGTCCTGCGGCCCGGTGACGCGGGCGAGGTCGACGTCCTGGCCGCGCTCGTGCATCGCCAGGGCCGGCTGGTGCCAGGCCCCGGCCTGCCGGCCTTGGCCGAGCGGGTGGGTCACCCGTGATGGGCGTGCTGGCCGCGGCGGCGCTGATCGGGGTCGCGGTGTGGCTGCGCTGGCTGCCGGCCCGCGGACCTGCGTGGCCCGGCTCCGAGCCGGCTGCGTCCCGAGGGGACCCGGTGGCCGCCTGGCACCGGCGCCGCGAGCTGGCGACCGCGGCGGCCCAGGTGGGGGAGCTGCTCTCGGCGCTGGCCGCCGAGCTGGGCGCCGGGCAGCCGACGGATGTGGCGCTGCGCAGCGCGTTGGCCCCTCTGCACCCGGCGCTGTGCCCGAGCGCCCGCGCGGCGGCCCTGCTGGGGGACGGCATCGCCGAGGCGCTGCGCGCCGACTCCGAGGCCGCCGGCATGGCCGACCTGCGCTCGCTGGCGGCCTGCTGGGAGGTGGCCGCGCACTCCGGCGCCGGTCTCGCGGGAGCGGTGGCCCGGCTCGCCGAGACCGGCCGGGCCACCCGACGGGCGCGCGAGCAGCTGCGCGCGGAGGTGGCCGCGGTGCAGGCGACCGCCCGCATCCTGGCCTTCCTCCCGCTGTTCGGGCTCGTGGTCGGCCAGTGGCTGGGCGCCCAGCCGGTCGCGTGGCTGCTGGGCACCTGGCCGGGGCGGCTCACGCTGCTCACCGGGCTGACCCTGCAGGGCCTGGGGCTGCTGTGGCTGAGCCGAATCGTGAGGTCGGCCCGTGCCTCCCTGTGACGACCCGCGGACGCCAGTCGGTGCCGCGATCCAGGGGGGTGACCCGCCTCCGGCTGGTGCCCCGGCCCCGGAGGACGCCGCGCCTGCGGCTGGTGCGGGGACTCCGGCTGGGCCGATGAGGACCACGGGCCGGTCATGGTCGCGCTGATCGTGGCGGCGGTGCTCGCCGCCGGCTGCGCCGCCCTGCTGGCGGCTCCGGTGCCGGACCAGCGCTGGCGCCTGCGGGGCCGCCGCCTCGGGAGCCCGGTCTCCTCAGCCTCCAGGCGTCCCGGGGGTGGCGGGAGCCCGGCCCACGGGAGCCCGAGAGGTGCTGGGAGCCCGGCCCCGGGGTCGACGGGCACGCTCCCCGGCCCGGCCCCGCTCGGCGGCGAGGGGCGAACCCGCCGGCATCAGGTGCTGGTCGCCGTCCTGGCCGGCATCGCCGCATGGTGGCTGGTGGGCGGACCGGCGGGTCTGGTCCTCGGAGTGGCGCTGACCGTGATCGTGCCGGTCGGGTTGGCCCGCCTGGAGCCGGCCGGGCGCCGCGAGGAGCGCGTAGCCCTGATCCGAGGGGCTCCGCTGCTGGCCGACCTGCTGGCCGCCGCCCTGGCCTCCGGGACCCCGCTGGAGCGCGCCCTGCCGTCGGTGGCCGCCGCGGTGGGCGGACCCACCCGGGAGCGGCTGCAGTCTGTCATCGCCCAGATCGGCCTGGGCCAGCCCGCGGATCGCGCGTGGGCCCAGGTGGCCGAGCTGCCCGGACTGGGCGGGATCGCCCGCACTGCGGCACGCTCGGCCCGCACCGGCGCCCCCCTGGCCCAGCTGCTGAGCATCGCCGCGGAGGAGCTGCGCGCCGACGCCGAAGCCGCCGCGCTGACCCAGATCCGGCGGGCCGGGATCCGCGCGGTGCTCCCGCTGGGCCTGTGCCTGCTGCCGGCGTTCGCGATCCTCGCGGTCGTGCCGCTCGTCGTCGGCCTGCTGCCCGCGCTCTGACCGCGCGAGCCGACGCGCGTTGCCCACAGGCGGGCGCGGCGGACTGTTCCCCGATCCGCGAGCGGCCGGGAGGGTATGCCCATCATCCAGAGCGGGTGGTCCGGGAGACCGGAGTTGACGGGGGTGCACATGAACGAGCTGGCGATCCGGATGCGTGAGGACAGGGGCATGTCGACCGCGGAGTACGCGGTCGGGACGGTCGCGGTCTGCGCGCTGGGCGGGATCCTGATCAAGATCCTGTCCGGCGCGACGATGATGAACCTCATCATCAAGGTCATCTCGAAGGCGTTCGACTTCCTCTTCTGATGACCGAGTCGACAGGATCCGAAGGCGGATTCGTGCGGGGTGGGAGGCGGCGTTGCGCTGCCTCCCGCCCCGGGGTGCATCCGGAGGCGGGCATGGTCACCGCCGAGCTGGCGCTGGGGCTGCCGCTCCTGGTGCTGGTGACCGCGGCGCTGCTGTGGGCGCTCGGCCTCGGTCTGGCCCAGGCCCAGCTCGTGACCGCCGCTCGGGAGGGCGCGCGCGCCGCGGCCCGGGGCGAGTCGGCAGCGGGCGTGGAGGCGTCGGTGCACCGCCTGGTACCGGAGGCGCGAGTGTCGGTGCGCGCCTCCGCGGACGGTCTGGTGTCGGTCACGGCAGCGGTGGACCGGGAGCCGCCGACCCGGGCCCTGCGACCCCTGGCCCGGCACCTGCGGGCGACCGCCACGACCGCGTCGGAGGAGCCGTGAGCAGGCCGTCCCGGCGAGCCGGACATCCGGCCGGTGGGGATGCGTGCCGGGCCCCGGGGGTGGCGGGTGAGCGGGGGTCGGCGGGCGTCCTCACCGCGCTCGGGGTCCTGGTCCTGACCACGGCCGCGGGCATCGCCCTGCTGCTCACCGCCTGCTTGATCGTGCGGGCGCAGGCCGCCGCAGCCGCCGACCTGGCAGCGCTGGCGGGGGCCGAGTCGATCCTTGAGGGCCCGCATGCGGCGTGTGCCCGAGCCGCCACGGTGGTCCGGGCGAACGGCGCTCGGATGGAGTGGTGCGAAGCACCCGGGGAAGGTGTGCGACTCGAAGTCTCGGTGCCCGCGCCGCCCGCGCTGGGCCGATTCCTGTCCGGCGGTGACGGGTCCCTGCATGCCCGGTCACGCGCGGAGCTGGTCGGCGGGAGCGGGCAGCTGGCTGATGGGCTTGGAGGGCAAGGTCGGGTCGATGGCTGAGCCGAGTGCGCGGCGGCCCCGGGGACTGCCGGGGAGCTCACTGGCTTGCCAGGGACCGGTCGAGCACTCAGCGGCTCGCCTGTGCGAGCAGCACACGGGCCAGTCGCAGCGCCGCGGCCTTGTCCAGCGGCTCGTTGCCGTTGCCGCACTTGGGGGACTGCACGCACGAGGGGCAGCCGTCCTGGCAGGGGCACTGCTCGATCGTCTCGGCGGTCGCGGTCAGCCAGGCAATGGCCTGTCCGAAGCCCCGCTCGGTGAAGCCGGCCCCGCCCGGATGGGCGTCGTGGACGAAGATCGCGGCACTGCCCACCTGCGCGTGATGGGCGGTGGAGACCCCGCCGAGGTCCCAGCGGTCACAGGAGGCGTAGAGGGGCAGCAGCCCGATGGCGGCGTGCTCCAGGGCGTGCACCGCGCCCGGCACCTCCGTGGCCTCGATGCCGGCGGCGTCCAGCACGGTCGGCGGGACGCTCCACCACACGGCCGCGGTGCTCAGCGTCTGCGGTGGCAGGTCCAGAGGATGCTCGGCGAGCACCTCCCCGCCCGGCCAGCGCCGTACCCGATAGGCGACCACCTGGCTGGTCACGCAGACCTCGCCCCGGTGCAGGGTGGCGGCCCCCCAGGCAACCCGGTCCGCGACCTCCACGACCGCGACGTCGTAGTCGGTCCGGGCGTGAGTGCTCAGATCGGTGAGGACTCCGGCCACGGTGGCCGCCAGCGCGTCCAGGTCGAGATCGAGCACCTCGTAGGTCAGGCCCTGGTGCACGTAGAGCGCGCCGGGATGGACCATTGCCGGCGCCTGTGCGGCGTCGACCGTGCCGACCAGTCGTCCGGTCCGCTCCTCGACCACCCGCACCGGGCCTGGGCCGATGCCGCGCAGGTCGACCAGGTCGGTGGCCCGGCCCGCGTCCGTCCAGTACCAGCCGTCGCGCCGGCGGCGCAGCAGCCCGGCCTCGACCAGGGTGTGGCACATCGCTGGGGCACCCGGACCGAACCACGTGGCGACCTCCTCGTCGCGCAACGGCGCCTCGGCGGCCGCGCAGCACAGGTGGCCAGCCAGCACGTAGGGGTTGTCGGGGTCGAGCACGGCCGCCTCGACCCCGCGGCCGGTGAGCACCTCGGGATGCCCGATCACGTACTGGTCCAGGGGATCCTCGCGGGCGATCAGCACCGCCAGCGCCGAGCCGCCCCGCCGGCCCGCTCGGCCGACTTGCTGCCAGAACGAGGAGTGCGTGCCCGGCCAGCCTGCCAGCACCACGGCGTCCAGTCCGCTGATGTCGATCCCCAGCTCGAGCGCGCTGGTCGCGGCCAGCCCGAGCAGCCGGCCCTCGCGCAGATCGCGCTCCAGGGCCCGGCGCTCCTCGGGCAGGTAGCCGCCCCGGTAGGCGCGCACCCGCTCGGGGGCGTCCCCCGAGCGCCGCACCAGCTCGGCCACCACCTCGACCGCCCGCCGCGACCGGGCGAACGTCAGGGTCGACACGCGCGCGGCCACCAGCCGCGACATCAGGCCGGCGGCCCCAGCGAGGGTGCCGGGGCTCTCGGGCTCGTCGGGCTGGTCCGGTTGGTCCGGCGGGTCGGGCTCGGCGGGCTGGGCGAGTTCGGCGGGGGCCGACCCGCGGGCCTCGGCGCCCAGCCCAGCCGCCGCCGGGTAGGCCGCCTGCGCGCCCTGCTCCGGCGAGGCTGCGGGCCCCCACAGCGCCAGCGTCACCGCACCGCGAGCGCTGGCGTCCTCCTGGACCACGGCCACCGGCGCCCCGACGAGCCGCCGCGCGGAGCCCCCCGGGTCGGCCGAGGTCGCCGAGGCCAGGATGAACGTGGGGGTGCCGCCGTACAGGGCGCACACCCGGCGCAGGCGCCGCAGGACCAGCGCGACCTGGGAGCCGAACACGCCGCGGTACACGTGCGCCTCGTCGACGACCACGAAGCGCAGCGCCCGCAGGAAGGAGCGCCAGCGCTCGTGCGCGGGCAGCAGCGAGCGGTGCAGCATGTCGGGGTTCGTGACCAGCCAGCGCGCGTGCGCGCGCACCCACTCGCGCTCCTCCTGCGGGGTGTCCCCGTCGTACGCGCCGGCCCGCAGACCGGACAGCCCCAATGCCCCGAGGCCGGCGAGCTGGTCGTGGGCCAGCGCCTTGGTCGGGCTCAAATAGAGCACGCTGTCCCCGCGGCGGCCGGTCGGCGGTGGCGGGGAGAGGGCCGCGGTCAGGCCGGGGATCCCGAACGCCGCCGACTTCCCCGAGGCGGTCCCGGTCGCGACGATGACGTGCCGGCCCGACCAGGCCGTCTCGGCCGCGAGCTGCTGATGCCGCCAAGGCTGGGCCACCCCTCGGCGGGCATAGGCCTGCACGACCGCCGGGTCCACCCACTCCGGCCACGATCCCGTGGTCCCGGAGCGCGCGGGCAGATCCAGGACCGCTCGGGTCCGGGGGTCGGCCAGGACCTCGGCGACCAGGTGGTCCAGACCCGATGGCGGAGGGGCCCCGGCACCGCGCAGCCGGCCTCCTCGGTCCGCTTCGACCCCCTGCACGCTCATCCCGGCATCCTCCCCCGGACCCGGCCGCCCCGGCGCAGGTGTCTCGTACCGGCCCCGGTTGTGCCAGAGTTGCCCGGGTCGGAGGGAGCAGACATGGAACTCCAGGTCACGACGAGCCACTCAGAAGGGGTGGCGGTGGTGACGGCGGTCGGCGAGGTCGACCTCCACACAGCCCCGCAGCTGGAGGCCGCCCTGGCCGAGCAGATCGCCGCGGGCCACCCGCGCCTGGTGGTCGACCTCAGTGGCGTCGGGTTCCTCGACTCCACCGGGCTCGGCGTGCTGGTGAAGGCGCTCAAGGCGGCCAGAGAGGGCGAGGGCTGGATCCGGCTGGTCGTGACCTCGCCGCGGATCGCCCGGGTCTTCGAGATCACCGGGCTGGACGCCCAGCTGCCCCGGTTCGACACGACCCAGGCGGCGCTGGCCGGCTGAGCCTGCCGGCCGCGGCGTGGGTGTACAACGGGCCTAGGCCCTGACGGGCCCAGACCTTCACACTTCCCCAAGGAGAGGTCACATGGCGAACGCGACCCTCACGATTCCGCCGCTGCCCGAGCAAGTGCGCACCGCGCGGCTGGTCACGACGGCGGCCGCCCGCCGGTGCGGCGTCTCGGAAGAGCGCATCGACGAGATCCGGCTCGCGGTCGGCGAGGTGATCGCGCGCAGCGTCGTGCGCCAGCAGCGGGCCGGACTGGTCTCGCCGGTGGTCGTGGACATCACCGACGATGACGACCTGTTCACGGTGCGCGTCCAGGAGGCCACCGCTCCCGAGGTCATCGACGAGGACGGCGGCTTGGCGCTGTCGGTGGCCTCCTGTCTGGCCTTCGAGTGCGACGTGGAGGCGGCAGGCAGTGGCAGCCGCATCCGGATGGCCTGGCCGCTGGCCGGCTGAGACCCCCGGAGCCCAGGCTCGAGGCGCCTGCGTCGGAGCCGGGACCAGCCGCGACATGGGCACTTTGGCCCCCTCCGGAACCTCCCGAGGGGGCCGGTCAGACCGACCTCGAACGACACCTATACTCCCCGGTAACTTACGGCCCGGGCATCTCCGTCCCGGGTAAGGGATCGAGGCCCGGCGTGTCCGGCCGGCCTGGCGGATTGGGGAGATGCACATGCCCGCAGCGGTAGCAACAGTCGAGCTGGACAGCGGGGCGATGATCACCGTCGGGGTGGTTGCCGCGATCGCCATCGCCGCCCTCGGGGTGGCCTGGATGCTGTCCCGGGAGGTTCTGGCCGCCAACGACGGCACTGCGCGCATGCGCGAGATCGCGGCGGCAGTGCAGGAGGGGGCCTCGGCATACCTGAGCCGCCAGTTCCGCACGCTGAGCGTGTTCGCGGTGCTCGTCTTCTTCCTGCTGTTCCTGCTGCCGGCCGAGACCACCTCCGAGCGGATCGGCCGGTCGCTGTTCTTCCTGGTCGGTGCGGTCTTCTCCGCCTGCACCGGCTACTTCGGCATGTGGCTGGCGGTTCGTGGCAACGTGCGCGTGGCTGCGGCTGCCCGCGACTCCGGCGAGCAGCAGGCGATGCGCATCGCGTTCCGCACCGGCGGCGTGGCCGGCATGTTCACTGTGGGCCTGGGCCTGTTCGGTGCGGCCGTGGTCGTGCTGGTCTATCAGGGCAGCGCCCCCCGGGTGCTGGAGGGCTTCGGCTTCGGCGCGGCTCTGCTGGCCATGTTCATGCGCGTTGGCGGCGGCATCTTCACCAAGGCCGCCGACGTCGGCGCCGACCTCGTGGGCAAGGTCGAGGCGCACATTCCCGAGGACGACCCCCGCAACGCCGCCACCATCGCCGACAACGTGGGCGACAACGTCGGTGACTGTGCCGGCATGGCCGCCGACCTCTTCGAGTCCTACGCCGTCACGCTGGTCGCCGCACTCGTGCTGGGCACCACCGCCTTCGGCGCGCTGGGTCTCACCTTCCCGCTGGTCGTCCCGGCCATCGGCGTGCTCACCGCGGTCGTCGGCATCTTCGCCGTGACCCCGCGGATGGGCGATCGCTCGGGCATGACCGCGATCAACCGTGGCTTCTTCATCTCCGCGGCGCTGTCGGCGGTCCTGGTCGTCATCGCCGCGTTCCTCTTCCTGCCCGACCGCCTCACCAAGATCCGGGGCATCCAGCTGGAGTCCCTGGGCGTCGAGCTGGTCACTGCCAACACCTTCAACCCCCGCCTGCTGGCCATCGGCGCGGTGCTCATCGGCATCGCGCTGGCGGCGGCCATCCAGGTGCTGACCGGCTACTTCACCGAGACCAACCGGCGCCCGGTCGACGACGTGGCCCGCTCCTCGATGACCGGCCCGGCCACCGTCATCCTGACCGGCATCTCGATCGGCTTCGAGTCGGCCGTCTACTCCGCGCTGCTGATCGGCGCCGCGGTGTTCGGCGCCTACTCGCTGGGCGGCGGCTCGGTCATCTTGAGCCTGTTCGCGATCGCGTTGGCCGGCACCGGTCTGCTGACCACTGTCGGCGTCATCGTCTCGATGGACACCTTCGGGCCGGTCTCGGACAACGCCCAGGGCATCGCGGAGATGTCCGGTGACGTGCATGGCGAGGGGGCCGCGATCCTGACCCGGCTCGACGCGGTCGGCAACACGACCAAGGCGATCACCAAGGGCATCGCGATCGCGACCGCCGTGCTGGCGGCGACCGCGCTGTTCGGCGCCTTCCGCGAGTCGGTGCTCTTCGCGGCGGTCAACGCCGGCCAGTCGGCCAGTGACGCGCTGGCCAACCTCGGCTCGCTCGGCCAGTACATCGGCGTGCTCGACGTGGCCAACCCGCGCAACCTGGTCGGCCTGCTGATCGGCGCCGCGGTGGTCTTCCTCTTCAGCGGCCTGGCGATCAACGCCGTGTCGCGGGCCGCCGGTGCGGTGATCTACGAGGTGCGCCGCCAGTTCCGCGACCACCCGGGGATCATGGCCGGCACCGAGAAGCCGGAGTACGGCAAGGTCGTCGACATCGTCACCCGTGACTCGCTGCGCGAGCTGAGCACGCCCGGCCTGCTGGCCGTGCTGGCCCCGATCGCCGTGGGCTTCGGTCTGGGCGTCGGTGCGCTGGGCACGTTCCTGGCCGGCACCATCGCCTCGGGCACCCTGATGGCGGTCTTCCTGGCCAACTCCGGTGGTGCCTGGGACAACGCGAAGAAGTTCGTGGAGGACGGCAACTTCGGCGGCAAGCACTCCGACGCCCACGCGGCCACCGTCATCGGCGACACCGTCGGCGACCCGTTCAAGGACACGGCCGGCCCGGCCATCAACCCGCTGCTCAAGGTGATGAACCTGGTCGCGCTGCTGATCGCCCCGGCCGTCGTCGCGCTCACCCTGGACGGCAAGGACGGCATCCGGCTGGCCATCGCCGGCATCGCGCTGGCGGTCATCATCGGCTCGCTGGTCGCTTCGAACCGCTACAAGGGCGCGGGCGAGGAGATGATCGAGGTGCTGGGCGACGAGGCCACCGAGGAGGGCAAGGCCGAGCTCGCCGAGGAGCTGGCCCGCGACGCCGAGCTGGCCAAGGAGCTCTCCGCTCACGAGCACGATCAGCAGATCTCCCTGCAGGATCCGAAGGGCGAGCCCGAGGTCGTGAACGGCGCCGGGCCGGGCCGGGGGTAGTCCGGTCCTGCTCGATGCGCACGACCAGTCGGTGGCGCGCCGGTCCCTGACGGGGTCGGCGCGCCACTGCGCTGTGACCCGGGTGCGGCGCATCCGGGTGGCTCCGCGGCGCCGGCCGATCCCGCAGGCCACGCCCGGCCGGGGGATCGGGCTGCCGGCGGTGTCGCCGCGAGGACGTACTCTTGCTGCCCGGCGTGACAGGCGAGCTGCCCGGTCACGCGCACCGGCCGTGGACCACGGCCTGGTCGGCCCGCAGGAACTGTGAGGATCTGTGCCCGCTCGTACCACTGACGGACTCCGTCGCCTCGTCATCGTGGAGTCTCCGGCCAAGGCCCGCACCATCCAGGGGTACCTGGGTCAGGGCTATGACGTCCAAGCCTCGGTGGGTCACATCCGTGACCTGCCCAACTCCGCCGGCGAGGTCCCCGAGAAGATCAAGTCCCAGCCGTGGGCGCGGCTGGGCATCGACGTGGAGAACGGCTTCCAGCCCTATTACGTGGTGCCGGCGAAGAAGAAGGCCAAGGTCAGCGAGCTCAAGCGCGCGCTGTCCGGGGTCGACGAGCTGTGGCTGGCCACCGACGAGGACCGCGAGGGCGAGGCGATCGCCTGGCACCTGCGCGAGGTGCTCAAGCCGAAGGTGCCGGTGCGCCGGATGGTCTTCCACGAGATCACCCGCGACGCGATCCAGGCAGCCGCGGCCAACACCCGCGACCTGGACCAGGACCTGGTGGACGCCCAGGACGCCCGGCGCCTGGTCGACCGGCTGTACGGGTTCGAGGTCTCGCCGGTGCTGTGGCGCAAGGTCATGTCGGGGCTGTCCGCGGGTCGGGTGCAGTCGGTGGCGACTCGCCTGGTCGTGGACCGGGAGCGGGCCCGGATCGCCTTCCGGGAGGCCGAGTACTGGGACGCCAGCGGCACGTTCGCCGTGCCGGCCGGCGAGTTCGGCGCCCGGCTGGTCACGATCGACGGCGCTCGCGTGGCCACTGGCTCGGACTTCGGCGACGACGGCCGGCTCGCGAGCGCCGGCGCGCTGCGCCTGTCCGAGGCCGACGCGCAGGGCCTGGTCGCGGCCCTGAACGGCGCCGCCTGGACCGTGCAGTCGGTCGCTGAGAAGCCGACCACGCGCCGCCCGGCCGCCCCGTTCATGACCTCGACCCTGCAGCAGGAGGCGTCGCGGCGCTATCGCTGGGGGGCGCAGCGCACGATGCGCACTGCCCAGTCGCTGTACGAGAACGGCTACATCACCTACATGCGCACCGACTCGACGACGCTGTCCGCGGGGGCGCTGACCGCCGCGCGCGAGGCGGCTGCGGAGATCTTCGGCCAGCACCTGGTGGCCGCGGCCCCCCGCCGTTACGAGCGCAAGGTGAAGAACGCTCAGGAGGCGCACGAGGCGATCCGGCCGGCCGGCGAGCGGTTCGCCCGGCCCGCCGAGCTCGCCGGGAAGGTGTCCGCCGACGAGTTCGCGCTCTACGACCTGATCTGGACGCGCACCGTCGCCTCCCAGATGGCCGACGCGAAGCTGGCCACCACGACCGTCCACCTGGCCGCCAGGGCGGGCGACGGCCGCGAGGCCGTGTTCCGCGCCTCGGGCACCGTGACCGTGTTCCCCGGGTTCCTGGCCGCCTACGAGGAGTGGACCGACGAGACCCGCGAGGGCCAGTCGCAGGGCCGCTCGACCGACCGGCGGCTTCCGGCGCTGGCCCAGGGCGACGTCGTGGACTGCCGGCACCTGCAGGCTGACGGCCATACCACCTCCCCGCCCGCCCGCTACACCGAGGCCTCGCTGGTCAAGGACCTGGAGGCGCGTGGGATCGGCCGGCCCTCGACCTATGCCTCGATCATCGGGACCATCACCGACCGCGGCTACGTGCGCAAGCGCGGCACCGCCCTGATCCCCACGTTCCTGGCGTTCAACGTCGTCCGGGTCATGGAGAAGCACTTCGCGGCGCTGGTCGACTACGGGTTCACCGCCCTGATGGAGGAGGTGCTGGACTCCGTCGCCGACGCCTCGCAGCCGCGGTTGCGGGTTCTGGAGGCGTTCTTCTACGGCGGCGAGGGCGTGCGGTTCCCGGGCCTGAGCCCGCTGGTCGCCGGGCTCGGCGACATCGACGCCCGGGCGCTGGCCTCGCTGCCGATCGGCCCGCACGGCATCACCGAGGAGCCGGTCTCCGGGGCGCCCGACCAGATCGTGCTGCGCGTGGGCAAGTACGGGCCCTACCTGGAGCGCGGCACGGAGAAGGGCAATGTCCCCGAGGAGCTGGCCCCCGACGAGCTCACGCTGGCCAAGGCCGAGGAGCTGCTCTCCGCGCCGTCCGGGGACCGCGTGCTGGGCGCTCATCCCGAGACCGGCCTGGAGGTCGTCGCGAAGTCCGGCCGGTACGGCCCGTACGTCACCGAGCTGCTGCCCGAGGGCGCGCCCAAGAGCCAGCGTCCGCGCACCGGCTCGCTGTTCAAGGAGATGACCTTGGACAGCGTGACCCTGCAGGATGCGGTACGACTGCTCAGCCTGCCGCGCGAGGTGGGCCAGGACGAGGAGGGCCGCACGATCACCGCGGCCAACGGACGCTTCGGTCCCTACTTGGTACGCACGGTGGACGGCAAGCCCGACTACCGCTCGCTGCCGCCGGATGCCGCCGAGGAGGACCTGTTCACGGTCACCCTGGAGCAGGCCCTGGCGCTGTACGCGCAGCCCCGCCAGCGTCGCGGCCAGGCCCGGACGGCCGAGCCCCTGCGCGAGCTCGGCACCGATCCGACGACCCAGGCGCCGATCGTGATGCGCGACGGCCGGTTCGGGCCCTACGTCACCGACGGGACCACGAACGCCTCGCTGCGCAAGGGCGACGACCCGGCCACCCTCACCGTCGAGCGGGCGATCGAGATGCTCGCGGACAAGCGGGCGGCCGGCCCGGCCAAGCGTCCGGCCCGCAAGACGGCGGCCAAGAAGGCCCCCGCGAAGAAGTCGGTCGCGAAGAAGGCCCCCGCGAAGAAGGTGCCCGCCAAGAAGACGCCGGCGAAGAAGGCTTTGAGCCCCAGCTGACCGACAGGCGTCGTCGAGCTTGAGCCAGTCGGAACCTCCTGGGCGTCCGAGTCCGACGGGCAGTCTGGGGTTGTCGGGGGCCCTCGTTAGGGTTCGGGGATGCCGGGAGCGTTCGTCGTGCTGGAAGGTGGCGAGGGGGCGGGCAAGTCGACCCAATGCCGCGCGGTGGCCGCTGCCCTGACGACGCGCGGTCACGAGGTCGTGCTGACCCGGGAGCCTGGCGGCACGCCGCTGGGCGAGCAGGTCCGGGGCATCTTGCTGGGATCGGCGGGCATGTCCGCCCGCACCGAGGCCCTGCTGTTCGCCGCGGCCCGGGCAGAGCATGTGGATCGCGTGGTCCGGCCCGCGCTCGAGCGCGGCGCGGTGGTCCTCAGCGACCGGTTCGTCGACTCGTCGGTCGCCTACCAGGGGGCGGCCCGCGGCCTCGGCGAGGACCGCGTGGCCGAGCTGAGCGCCTGGGCCACCGAGGGCCTGGTCCCGGACCTGACCGTGCTGCTGGACCTGGACCCGGTCCAAGGGCTGCGCCGAGCCGGGAACCCGAACCGCATGGAGGCCGAGCCGCTGGCGTTCCACCAGGAGGTGCGCGCGGGACTGCGGCGCCGGGCGCAGGCGCAGCCCGACCGGTACCTCGTGCTCGACGCGACGGCCGAGGTGGGGCGCACCACCGAGCGGATCCTGGCTGCGGTGCTCGCCCTGCCGGGGCTGACGGCGACGCCCGGCACCTGGACGGCGCCCGATCAGCCCGCGGCAGCGCAGCCGGCCCCCCCGCAGGACCCGGCCGCCGCGAGGCGGGCATGACCGCGGCGGACAGCGCGGTGCGCTCGCTCGCGCCGGTCTGGTCCTCGGTGATCGGGCAGCCGGAGGCCGTGCGCGAGCTGGCCCACGCCGCGGCTGACGCCGCCCGCATCGCCGACGGGGGCCGGGGCCCGGCCATGACCCATGCCTGGCTGGTGACCGGACCTCCGGGGTCCGGCCGGTCCACGGCCGCCCGCGCGTTCGCCGCCGCCCTGCAGTGCCCCGAACAGGGGTGCGGCCAGTGCGTGTCCTGCCACCAGGTGCTGACCGGCCTGCATCCCGACGTGACGGCGTTCAGCCCCGAGCGCCTCCAGATCACCGCCGAGGAGTCCCTCGAGCTGATCCGGCAGGCGGCGATGTCGCCCGGGCTGGGGCGCTGGAACGTCCTGGTGGTGGAGGACGCCGACCGGCTCAACGACGTCTCCGGCAACGCCCTGCTCAAGTCGGTCGAGGAGCCCGGGGAGCGCACGGTCTGGGTGCTGTGCGCGCCGACGGCCGAGGACGTGCTGCCGACGATCGCCTCGCGCACCCGGCATGTGCGCCTGCACACCCCGACCACCGCGCAGGTGCGCGACGCGCTGGTCGCGGCGGACGGGTTCGACCCGGCGATCGCGGCGTTCGCGGCGCGCGCCGCGCAGGGCCACATCGGCCGGGCCCGCGCGCTGGCCGGCGACGAGGCGGTCCGCCGCCGGCGCGCCGAGGTGCTGGCCATCCCCGGCTCGCTGAGCACCCTGGCTGCCTGCTTCATCGCCGCGCAGAACCTGCTCGAGGCCGCGAGCGCCGACGCCGCGGCCATCACCGACGCCCTGGACGCCGAGGAGATCGCCGCCCTGAAGCGCCAGTTCGGTGACGGCGGCACCGGCGCCCTGGCCGCCCAGGTCCGGCGGGCCTCCGCGGCGGCGATCAAGACGCTGGAGGGCGGGCAGCGCTCCCGGCGGACCCGCACCATCCGCGACCAGGTGGATCGGGCCCTGCTGGACCTGACGGGGCTGTACCGCGACGTCCTGGTGGTGCAGGTGGGCGCCCCGGTCGAGCTCGTCAACGACGAGCTGCGCCCGACGATCGAGTCGATGGCCGCGCACGGCAGCGTCCCGGCCACCTCGGCCCGGCTGGCTGCCCTGGATCGTGCCCGCCTGCAGGTGAGCATGTCGGTGGCTCCGCTGCTGGCTCTGGAGGCGCTCATGGTGCGTCTGGCGCGGGGTCGGCCGGCCTGAGCCGGACGCCGTCGCGAGGTGGCTGGTCGCCGCCCGGCGGGCCTACCCTTGGCCCATGGCCGCGCCCCAGCAACCGCCCCGCTCCGGGCCGGGCAAGGGTCTGGAGCGCGCGCTGAGCCTGGGCGCGGACTTGGTGCGCCAGGCTCGCGAAGCCCAACGTCAGCCCGCCCGCAACACCAGGGAGCGCGAGCTGGAGGCGGCCCATCGCAACGCGCTGATCCAGCACGAGTCGGCCGTTCGGCGCTACCGGGCGAAGCTGGCCGCAGGCAAGATCGCCGCCGTCTCCTGGTTCTCGACCTCGGGCATCCTGGGCCTGTCCGCGCTCGGTGGGGTCAACGATGTGCAAAGCACGGTGATCCTGGGCGGTCTGACCGCCGGCGCCGCCGCGATGGGCACCCGCTCGGTGCTACGCCGCAAGCAGCTCAAGGCGCACCCGCCGGTGCCGGCCCTGCCTCCGCTGCCCCCGGCCCGGCTGCCCCGGGGCACTCGGGGGGCGCCGGAGGCCGACCACGTCGCGGACACCCTCATGCACCTGTACGACCTCGTGCCTAACGTCGCCCGACTGCACCCGGATGCCGGTCAGGAGATGTGGCGGGCGGTCAGCGACGTGGAGCCGCTGCTGCGGGGCCAGGTCGAGCGGCTGGACTCGCTGAACCGGCTGCACTACGAGATGCCCGGCTCCCGGGCCGCGGCGGCCGCCGAGGAGGCCGGCATCGTGGTCGCCGCTCGTCTGGGTCAGGGCGCCGCGGCCCTGGAGGCCCTCCTGGCGGCGGCGGCCGGCATGCTGGCCGCGCCGGACCTCAGCGACGTCGACCAGATCCTGAGCCCGGCCATCACGTCGCTGACCGCCTTCCGGCACGGCTTGGAGACTGCTTCGGAGCTGGGCGGCATCCACAGTGGCGCCCCCGGCGCTGGCTGGCCTGGCCCGGCCGCAGGCTAGCCTGGGGCCTCCCCGGGTCGGCCGGGAGTGCTGGTGGGCCATGCGGCCATGACCATGGCCGGAGGTTCCCATGAGGGCTCGTTCCCGCGGACGTAGCACAGCGTCGCGACCCGGACGGCTGGTGGCGCTCGGTCTGGGTGCGCTGCTGCTGACCGCCGCCTGCACGTCGAATGAGCCCGAGCCTGCCCCCAGCGCCCCACCCAGCGCGTCGACCGGCGGCCAGCCGACCGATCTGGAGGCCTACTACGCGCAGACCCTGACCTGGACCAGCTGCGCCAAGGACTACCTGCCCGACGGTGTCGACTCGCGCGACTACGACTGCACGACCATCGCGGTGCCGCGCAGCTACGACGATCTGACCCTGGGCTCGCTCCAGCTCACCGCGCTGCGCTACAGGTCCGACAGCCCGCAGGGCACGCTCTTCGTCAATCCCGGGGGCCCAGGCGGCTCGGCGGTCGAGCTGGCCGGCCAAGCGCCGGGCTTCGTCGGTCAGGGCGTCCTGGACGTCTATGACGTGGTGGGCGTGGACCCGCGCGGCGTCGAGCACTCGAACCCGGTCGAGTGCGTCGACGACCAGACCCGCTACGACCTGTCGATGATCGAGCCGACCCCGGACACCCCGGCCGAGGAGCAGGCCATGGCCGAGCTCTCGGCGAAGCTGGGGGCGGGCTGCCTGGCCAACTCCCCGCAGATCGCGCCCTACATCGACACGCAGTCCGCGGTGCGCGACATGGACATCACCCGGGCGGCGTTCGGCCGGGACAAGCTGGACTTCCTCGGGCTCAGCTACGGCACCCTGCTGGGGGCCACCTACGCCGAGCTGTTCCCGGACAAGGCCGGCCGGCTGGTGCTCGACGGGGTGCTGCCCAGCGACCTGGACTCCGACCAGCTCGGCCTGGGCCAGGCCGTGGGCTTCGAGGACGCGCTGCGCCAGTTCGTGGCGGAGTGCCCGAAGGGCCGGGGCTGCCCGCTGACCGGCAGCGTCGACGACGGGATGGCGCAGATCCGCCAGCTGCTGGAGAGGCTGAACGACAAGCCGCTGCCCGGGATCGGCGACCGTGACCTGACCGAGGGCGGGGCGTTCAGCGCGATCGTCCAGCAGCTCTACGCCCCCTTCCAGTGGGCGAGCCTGAAGGCCGGCCTGGCGGCCGCGTTCCAGGGCGACGGCTCGGTCATGCTCGCCCAGGCCGACTACTACAACGACCGCAACAGCGACGGCACGTACAGCTCCAACCTGCTGGAGGCGTTCTGGGCGGTCAGCTGCCTGGACCGGCCGGCGAACGGCGGGGTCGACCACGCCCGCGAGCTGGCGCCGCAGTGGGCGGAGGAGGCGCCGACGATGGGGGCGCCGTTCGCCTGGGGCAGCCTGCCGTGCTGGCAGTGGCCGATGGGGCCGGGTACCGCGCAGGCGGCCGGCCCGCCGCCGGTGATCCACGCCGAGGGGGCCGGCCCGATCCTGGTCGTCTCCTCGGTGCACGACCCGGCCACGCCCTACGAGTGGGGCGTGCGGGTGGCCGAGCAGCTCGCGGACGCCACCTTGCTGACCTACGAGGGGCAGGGGCACACCGCCTACACCAGCGGCAGCAGCTGCATCCAGGAGGCGGTCGACGACTACCTGCTGGACGGCACGATGCCCGCCGACGGGACCCGCTGCCCCGGGATCTGAGCGGCCCGAGCGCGCCTGCGGGGCGTCATGAGGTCGGCCGGCAACTCCGCGGGCGGGCGGCTTCGGCCACATTCGGCGCACTGACGAGCTGCGATTCACTTGGCCGCGGCGCACAGCCACCGATGCCGTGCCTGCTGCATTTGGGCGGTACCGCGCCAGGTCGCTACGATTGTTCGGCTTCCCCACGGATCAGGTCCACGGGGTCGCGCGCCGCCTTAGCTCAGGGGTAGAGCAACGCACTCGTAATGCGTAGGTCCGGGGTTCAAATCCCCGAGGCGGCTCCACAGGAAGTGGGCCCTGACGAGCCACCAACGCCGGTCGGAGGCCCATTGCGCAGGCATGGGCAGGGGTCCGAGCAGGGCTGCCCGTCATGAGTCACATCCCGTCGGCTGCCCTACCGCTGACGGACCAGCGAGATCAGCACGGGCGACGGCCGGTCGGGGGGAGGCGTTCTTCACGGGATGAGCGTCCCGCGGCGGTGCCGGGCTCAGCCCCGGGGCTTGGCGGGGCGGTGCGGGCTGACGCTCGGGTCGCCGACGATCCAGAACCGCCACGGAGTGCTCGCGCCCAGCCCCGGGACCCCGGTGCGCGGGCCGGTGGCGATCTGATCGGCCGGGACCGGGGGGTGCGGTGCCTCCAGCCGCACCGGGCTGCTCGGGTCGATCAGCTCGATCCCGTCCTGTTCGCCCGTGACCCCCAGCACGGCCGCCAGCCGCGCCGGCCCTCGCGCGAGGTCGCGCGTCGAGCGGGCGGTCGCCCGTCGCTCGTGGGCGACCGTCGTGCCTGCCGTGACGGCACCGGCCCTGATGAGCACCCCGCCGGCGACGCCCGGCTCGTGGGCGACCACGTTCAGGCACCAGTGCATCCCGTAGGTGAAGTACACGTAGGCCCGGCCCGGCGGCCCGAACATGCTGGCGTTGCGCGCCGTGGCCCGGCGGTGGGCATGCGAGCCGGGATCCTGGCCGACACCGCCGTACGCCTCGGCCTCGGTGATCCGGACGGTCACCCGCCGCCCGCCCAGGTCGCTGACCAGCAGCGTCCCGAGCAGCAGCGGGGCAACCCGCTGCGGCGACTCGTCCAGCCAGCCGGGCGGTCGCCCGTTCGCCGACAGAGTCAGTCCTTGTGCCCGTGGTGCCCGTGGTGGCGCGGCAGGTCGGTCGCCCGGATAGCCGCCTCGGCGCGCGCCTTGTCGCTGGTCTGGGCGTCCACCCCGAACTCGTCGAGCAGGGCGTACCGCCGGCCGTACACGTCGATGATCGAGAGCACCGCGGCGACCACCGGGATGGCCAGCAGGGCGCCCAGGCCGCCGAACAGCGAGCCGCCCACGATCACCGAGCCGAACGCCACCGCCGGGTGGATCTCGAGGGTCGAGCGGGTGACGCGCGGGGAGATGAAGTAGTTCTCGATCTGCTGGTAGATGGTGACTGCGATCAGGATGATGAGCGCGGTGATCGGCTCGCCGGCCACCAGCGCGATGATGATCGGCAGCGCGCCGGCCAGGTAGGTGCCGATCGTGGGCACGAACTGGGAGACCAGGCCCACCCACATCGCCATCGGCAGCCAGTAGGGCAGGTCCACGATGAAGAACACGATGCCGTGGAAGATCCCGCTGATGGTGGCCAGGATGCCGCGGGAGATCACGTAGCCGCCGGCCTTCTGAGTCGAGATGTCCCACACGGTGAGGAACATCCGCTGGCGGTTGGGGGGCAGCCAGGAGGCGATCGCGCGGCGGAAGCTCGGCCCGTCGGCCGTGAAGTAGAACGTGAACAGCGCGACGGTGAACATGCTGAAGACCCACCCGATGGCGGTGCCCAGGATCGCCAGCAGGCCGACCCCCAGGTTCGCCGCGGCCTTGGCGATGTCCCCGGCCCCCACGCCCAGCGTGTCCAGGATGGTGTTGGGGTCCAGCTGGGTGCCGAACTGCTGATTCACCCAGTCGACGACCGAGGTCAGGATGTCCGGCAGGCTGGTGATCAGCGACCCCAGCTGCTCGGCCAGCAGGTTGCCGAACACCAGGAAGAACAGGCTGACCGCGACCGCCAGACCGCCCATCACGAGGATGGTGGCCAGGCCCCGGCGCATCCCGCGCGCGGCCAGCTGGTTGACCGGCGGCTCCAGGGCCAGGCCGAAGAAGAACGCGAAGAACAGCGTGAACCAGAACGAGGTGAGCTCCCCGAACCCCCACACGACGATCCGGGAGACGATGAGCAGGATCAGGACCGTGATGACCGCGCGCCGGAACCAGGGGGGCAGGGCCTGGTCCTGCTCGGGTCCGTGGATGTCCCAGGGCAGGGTCTCCAGCTCGATCTCGGCCTTCGTCGCGGGCGTCGGCGCCGATTCCGGCTCGGGTGCGGACGGAGGTATCGGGTCGTCCTGCTGACTCATCGCTGGCGTCCCTTCACCCCTGACCGGGCCTGGGTGGCTCCCCGAAGGCGGTCCGGTCGTTCACCTCGCTGCGCAGGAGCGCGAGGTCCTCGGCAATGCCTGCGCGTGCGCGCCTCCAGCCGGAGACCTCGAAGCTGAGCTGCACGGCGACGAGGAGCAGGAAGAGGATAGACACAAAGAACAGCAGGTTCGAGGGCAATTCGAAGCCCAGAGCCAGACCCCTAGGATGTTCCGGTGCCGAATCCGCCCCCGCGGTCCGGTGCCGTGGCGGCCGAGCAGTCGGCGGTGACGGCGATGTACGCCCGGCTGGACGAGCTCACCGAGCGGGCCGCCCGCGACCTCGACCGCGTCCGGCGCAGCCCGACCGCCGGCACCCCCGCCGCCCGTGTGGAGCGCGAGGCCATGCTCGGCACGCTCCTGCGGCGCCACGCGGCCCTCGTGTCGGCCGAGCGGCGCCTGTGCTTCGGGCGCCTGGACCACTCCTCGGGCGCCGACCCGGTCTACATCGGCCGGCTGAGCCTGGCCGACGCCAGCCAGCGCCCGATGCTCACCGATTGGCGGGCACCGGCCGCCGAGCCGTTCTACCGGGCCACCTCGGCCACCCCGATGGGCGTGGCCCGCCGCCGGCACATCCTGCTGGAAGGACGCACGGTCACCGCCGTCGAGGACGACGTGCTGGATCTGGATGCTGCCCAAGACGAGCACTTCGAGGGCAACGGGGCCCTGATGGCCGCGCTGGCCGCTCGGCGGACCGGCCGGATGGGCGACATCGTGGCCACCATCCGCGCCGAGCAGGACCAGATCATCCGAGCCCCGCTGGGCGGGATCCTCGTGGTCGAGGGCGGGCCCGGCTGCGGCAAGACGGTCGTGGGCCTGCACCGCGCGGCCTACCTGCTCTACACGCACCGCGACCGGGTGGCCGCCAGCGGCGTGCTGGTCGTCGGGCCCAATCCCATGTTCCTGCGCTACATCAGCCAGGTGCTGCCCGGCCTGGGCGAGTCCAGCGCGGTCCTGGCCACGCCCGGCCAGCTCTACCCGGGCGTGGAGGGGGTGCCGGAGGCCGTCGAGGCGGTGGCGGCCCTCAAGGGCGACCTGCGGATGGCCGGGCTGGTCGCGCGGGCCGTCCGCGCCCGTCAGCGCGTCCCGGACCGCCCGCGCCCGCTGGTGGTGGCCGGAACCCGCATCACTCTGACCCCCGGGATGGTCACCGCCGCCCGGGACCGGGCGCGTGCCTCGCGCAAGCCGTACAACCCGGCGCGGACCACGTTCGTGCTCTCGGTCCTGGACCGGCTGGCCGGCCAGCTGGCGACCGCCCGCCGCGTGGACCTGTCGGCCAACCGGGACATCCTGCTGGCCGACCTGCGCGACAGCCCCGACGTGCGCCGCGAGGTCAACCTGTGCTGGATGCCGCTGACCCCCCAGAAGCTCCTGGCCGACCTCTTCGCGGAGCCGGCCCGGCTGGCCGGTGCGGGTGAGGACCTCACCCCGGCCGAGCAGGCGCTGCTCGCGCGGCCCCGGGGCGCGCCCTGGACGGTCTCGGACGTGCCGCTGCTCGACGAGGCCGCCGAGCTGCTGGGCGAGGACGACGAGCCCGCCCGGCTCGAGGCCGCCGTCCGGGCGGCGGACCGGGCCGCGCACGCCGAGTACGCCCGTGGTGTGCTGGAGATGACCGGAGTCACCGAGCTGACCGCCGACGCGCTGGCCGATCGGTACTCCGGCGGCGGGCGCACCCGACGGGCGGTGATCGACGCCGCGCTGGCCGACCGTTCGTGGGCGTACGGCCACGTCGTCGTCGACGAGGCCCAGGAGCTCACCCCGATGCAGTGGCGAATGCTGCTGCGTCGCTGCCCCAGCCGGTCGATGACCGTGGTGGGCGACCCCGCGCAGGCCGGCTCACCCGGAGCGGCCGGCTCCTGGGCGGCGGTCCTGGACGACGCGGCGCCCGGCCGGTGGTCGGTCGAGCGGCTCACCGTCAACTACCGGACCCCGACGCCGATGATGGAGCTGGCCTCCCGAGTCCTGGCGGCCACGGGCGAGCCCGCCCCAGATGTGCAGTCGGTGCGCGACGGGCATCGCCCCGAGCTGCGCCGGGTCGACCTGCCCGACGGCGACCGGGTCGCCGCTCTGGCCCGAGCCTGCGCCGAGGCGCTGCGGGAGTGGATCGGGGAGGAGGGCCGCTCCTCGGTCCTGGTCGCCCCCGCCCTGCGTGAGCCGCTGGCCGCCGCGTTGGCCGAGCTCCTGCCCGCGGGCACCCTGGGCGCGGCCGGGATGGACCTGGACCACCCCGCGAGCGTGCTCACCGTCGCCCAGGCCAAGGGCCTGGAGTTCGACCAGGTGATCGTCGCCGAGCCGGCCGAGCTGCTGGCCGCCAGCAGCCGGGGCGCCCACGACCTCTACGTCGCACTGACCCGGGCCACCAGCCGCTTGCACGTCCTGCACACCGGGGACCTACCGGCGGGCTTCGAGGAAGACCACCAGCCCGACGGTAGACGGGCCAACCGGTCCTCGGCAGTCGGACGGCCGCTGCAGTGAGTGCCCGCGCTCCTCGTGCGATGCCTCGGTCTCGCCATGCCCAGGATCGAAGGACGCCATCAGCCCGGGCCGGCAGGCTGTCCAAGAACTCCTGCACATCCGCCGGTCTCACTCAGACAGCCGGGATCTCACGACCCTCGAGACGTGCGGACGCGACGGGTTCTCGTGCACCCTCTGGTGGAGCACCTCGACCGGGATCTCTACCGCGGGGGGAGTGACGGGTCGGTGGCTGGGCCCACGTAGGCGGCCAGCCACTCCGTCAGATGGGCGACCTGGCGCCAGCGGGAGCGCACCTCGGTCAGCGCCTTGCGGTTGCCCAGCCACTCGACCGGAGCCTGCTGGCGCGAGACGGTCAGCGCCTGGAAGCGCAGCAGGTCCAGGTCCGGATGGTCGGCGCGCACTCCTCGGGGCCGGGTCTTCAAGGGCCGGCCGTCGACGGTCCAGCCTTGCCTCTCCAGCCGCTCCAGCAGCGCGCGCACCAGGTCGGCCCGCCCGGCGGTGACGGTCTCGCGGAACCGGGCCAGCTGCTGACCCGCCGGCCGGTGCCACCCGCCGGCGATGAGCAGGCCGCTGGCATTGACCTGCACGTAGTACCCGATGCCGTCCTCGATGCCGACGAAGGCGCCTTGATGGTCCTTGATCGGCTCGGCACCGCGGTTGAACCGCGCGTCGCGGTAGGGCCGGTAGAGGTGGGCGGCACCGAACTCGCGCGCCAGCTCGTCGGTCAGCGCCTGCAGGGGCGCGCGCACGTCGCGCTCGTACCGCTCGCGGTTCTCCTGCCACCAAGCGCGGTTGTTGTGGGCCGCCAGATCCTCGTAGAACTCGAACGCCTCGGCCGGGATGCCGGTGAATGTCGTCGTCATGCGCGCACGGTAGGAGGGTCGGCCTGCACAGTCGATCCCAGCGCTCGGCGGGCTGTGCACGGCGTGCTGTGCGGGTCAGTGGTGGCCGTGCTCCGGGGGGACGTAGCGGGCGATCGAGTCGCGGATCTCAGCCTCGGCGCCGGCCCGGCCCTCCCACGTCGCGCCCTCGACCGACTTCCCCGGCTCCAGGTCCTTGTAGACCTCGAAGAAGTGCTGGATCTCCAGCCGGTCGAACTCAGGCATGTGGTGGATGTCGCGGATGTGGTCCATCCGGGGGTCGCCGGCCACGACGCACACGACCTTGTCGTCGCCGCCGGCCTCGTCGCTCATCCGGAACATCCCGATCGCCCGGCACTCGATGATGCAGCCAGGGAAGGTCGGCTCCTCGAGCAGCACCAGCGCGTCCAGGGGGTCCCCGTCCAGGCCGAGCGTGTCGTCGATGAAGCCGTAGTCGTGGGGGTAGCGCGTGGCCGTGAACAGGCGGCGATCCAGCCGGATCTTGCCCGAGATGTGGTCGACCTCGTACTTGTTCCGGCTGCCAGCCGGGATCTCGATCACGACGTCGAAGGTGAGCGGCTCCACGGATCCTCCCTGAGGGGCACGGCGACGTTCGCCGAATCTAGTGCAGCACTCGCGCCGACGCCCGGCAGCCCGGTCGTCGGAGTCCGGCAGTCCGCCAACGCCCGCCCCGCCTCGCCCGGGCGACGCCGCTCAGCTCGCGGCTGGGACCTTCGCCGGCAGGGCGCTCAGGACCTGACCCAGGAAGGCACATCCGTCGAACCCGTCGCCGGCGACCGTCCAGCCCATGCGGGCGACCACGGCGTCCTTGGAGGGCACCACCGCCACCAGCTGGCCCCAGTGCCCCTCCATCGCCACGGTGTCCGCGGGGACGTCGGGGTTGTCCTTGCACTCCCCGGCGACCGGGTCGCCGAGCAGCCACAGGGTCGCGCCGTACCCGTGACCCTCGCCGTCGGGCAGCGAGGGCCTGGTCGCGGTGGCCATGAAGCCCGGCGGAAGGACCGCGCGGCCATCCCAGCTCCCCTCGTCGAGCAGCAGCTGACCGAGCCGGGCCCAGTCGGTGATGCTCGCCCATCCGTACGAGGCGCCGACCCATGTGCCGGCGGTGTCGGTCTCCATGGCCGCCGAGCGCGCGCCGATCGGGCCGAACAGGGCGGAGCGAGGGTAGGACCAGTACTCCGCGTCGGTGGCGAACTGGGCGCGGGCCACTGCGGACAGGATGTTGGTGGTCGCACTCAGGTACCGGAAGCGGGTGCCGGCCGGCGCCTCGGCCGGGTGGTCGGCGGCCCAGCCCGACATGTCCGGCTCGGCGTAGAGCATCTGCGGCACGTTGCCGGTGATCGCGTAGTCCTCGGTGTTGTCCAGCCCGTCGAGCATCCGCAGCAGGTGGTCCAGCGTGATGTCCCTGCGCGAGTCGGCGCGCCATGTCGCCACCCAGGCCGGCTCACGCCCGGCGGGGAAGGCGTCGACCACCTTGGTGTCCAGGGCCAGCCCGCGCTCGGCGGCCAGCTTGTAGAACAGCATGCCGGTGACGGTCTTGGTCATCGACCAGCCGTGCAGGCCGGTCCCCGCCTCGAAGCCCGTGGGTGTCTGCGCGACCAGCAGCCGGCCGCCCTGGGCGATGGCGATCCCGCGCGTGTTGGCAGCGGCCGGGTCGCCCGCCCCCTGCATGGCCTGGTCGACGCTCGCCTGCAGGGCGGCGCCGTCCACGTCCGAGCCCCACTGGGCGCTGTCCAGCGGGGCGTCGCCCTGCGGCCAGAGCGCGGAGTCGGCACTGCGCTGGTAGGGCGTGGCCGACGGGTCGGGGGGCAGGCCCGCGACGCAGCCGCGATCGGTCACCAGGGACGCCGTGCGCCCGACGATCCCCAGGAACCTCGCGGTGACGGAGTGGCTCTCCTCGTCGATGTCGATGGTGACCACCTTGAGCACCCCACTGGCCGGCAGGACGTCCTCGGCCTTGAGGTCGCTCGTGGTCGGGCGCCCGGCGACGAAGGCCGCGGAGCACACCGTCTTGGCGGCCATCGTCGCGGCCTTGCCGGGGATGCCGAACCACATCAGCACGCCGGTGACCAGCACGACGAGCAGCACGACCACCCCGAGCAGCCCCAGCAGAACCTTGCGCATCCCTGGCTCCTTACGATCTCTCCTCGCGCTGGCAGCTCATGTTCTCTCCTCGCGCTGCGGGACTCGGCGGGTGCCGGCCCTGCGGGCCAGCCCCCCACCTCGTTCCTCGCGCTGCGGAGGCAGCTCATGTTGCGGGGAGGGTACCGATTCGCTCCGACTGGACCGTCCTGTGATCTAGGGTCGCCCACCATGCGAGCGCACTGGGGCTTCCGTGGGACGGCGGCGGTGGGGGCGCTGGCCGGAGTGGTTCTTGTGACGGGCGCCCCCGCGGCCCGGTCGGCGGTCCAGCCGCCGGCCGCGGTTGCCGCGGACGCCTCGCCGGTGCGGGTCCTGGCCCCGATCGGTGGGGTCTCGCTGACCCCGACCGAGCCGCCGGGTGCCGCGCTCTCCCCGAAGAAGGTCGCCGACGCCGTCGCCGGGTACCTGTCCGGCGGCCCGCTGGGCTCGGGCGCCTCGCCGGCCCGGATCATCGACGTGGCCACCGGCGAGGTCCTCTACGCCGCCGGCGACGAGCAGCCGGTCGAGCCGGCCTCCACGATGAAGCTGGTCACCTCGCTGTCGGTGCTCTCCGCGCTGCGCCCGCAGACCCGGCTCGTCACCCGGACCGTCCTGCGCAACCCGGCGGCCACGACGCCGCGCCTCCTGGTCGTCGGCGGCGGCGACCCGAGCCTGCGCTCGACCGGCACCCAGGGCGAGGACCCGCTGGCCGCGGCCTCGCTGACCGAGCTGGCCCGCGCCACCGCCAGCCGGCTCACCGCCACCGGCGTCACCCGGGTCCGGGTCGGCTACGACGACTCTCTGTTCAGCGGGCCGGCGATGCACCCCACATGGTCGACGTCGTTCCCCGGTCTGGGGATCGTCGCGCCGGTCAGCGCGCTGCTGGCCGACGAGGGCCGCACCGACCCGGACCGGCCTGCGAGCTCGTCGGACCCGGCCCGATCGGCGGCCACCCGGTTCGCCCGCGCGCTGGCGGCGGAAGGAATCACGGTCACCGGCTCAGTGGCGCGTTCCCTGGCCACCGACGCCTCCGTGGACGTCGCCTCGGTCCACTCCGCGCCCGTCTCGGTGCTGGTCGAGCACATGCTCGCCACCTCGGACAACACCTACGCCGAGACCCTGGCCCGGGTGGCTGCCGCGGCGACCGGGCACCCGGGCAGCTTCGACGGGGTGGCCGCCCGGGCCGCGCAGGTGCTCGACGAGTTCGCCGTGCCGACCCCGGACGGGACCGCGTTCGCCGACGGGTCCGGGCTCTCCCGCGCAGACCGGCTGGCCCCGCAGACGCTGACCGACCTGCTGCGCGTGGTCAGCCGGACGGCCGGCTACACCGGCGCGGTGTCCTCGGGCATGCCGGTGGCCGGGGCGACCGGCTCGCTGCGCACCCGCTTCACCGGCGGTGCCGGCGAAGCCGCGCGCGGGCTGGTCCGGGCCAAGACCGGCACTCTGACCGGCGTGGTCGGCCTGGCCGGCTTCGCCAGCCGGCAGGACGGGCGCCTGCTCGCCTTCGCGTTCCTCGACGACACCGTCCCCACCGGTGCGAACGCCGGCCGGGCCGAGCTCGACCGGGCGCTGGCCGCCCTGGTCGGCTGCGACTGCCAGGCCGACGCGGCAGCGGCGAGCCCCTCCTAGAATTGCCGGATGCCCACGCTCGTCGACTGGTCGCTGGCCGAGGGGGTCGCGGTGCGGCTGGCGCCGCGCGGGCCCGACACCTCCCCCGTCCAGGCGCACACGGTCGTCGCCGAGCTGCGCGAGCTGGCCCAGCTGGCCCGCGACCCGGTCCGTGAGCTGACCGGGCTGGACGCCGACCCGACCCTGTCGCCGGCGGTCGTGGTGGACCGCGCGGAGTGGATCCGCTCGAGCATCTCCGGGTTCGCCCTGGCCCTGGATCCGCTCACCGAGGCCCGCCGGGACCGCGGGGCGCCCGGCGTCGATCAGATCGGCTCCCGGCTGACCGGCGTGGAGCTGGGCGGCGCGCTGTCGTGGCTGTCGGGCAAGGTCCTGGGCCAGTACGAGGCCTTCGTGCCCGTCGGCACGCCGGGCCGGCTGCTGCTGGTCGCCCCCAACATCGTGCGGGTCGAGCGCGAGCTGGAGCTGGTGCCCCGGGACTTCCGGTTCTGGGTGTGCATGCACGAGGAGACCCATCGGGCCCAGTTCGCCGGAGTGCCCTGGATGCCCGAGCACTTCCTCGGCGAGGTGCGCGCGTTCGTCCAGGCCAGCGACATCCCCGTGCGCGAGCTGCTGGCCCGCGGGGTCGACATCGCCCGCTCGCTGGCCGACGCGGCACGCGGCGGGTCCGGGCCCAGCGTGTTGGAGGCCGCCCAGACCCCGGAGCAGCGAGTCATCTTCGACCGGCTCACCGGGCTGATGTCCCTGCTGGAGGGGCACGCCGACTACGTGATGGACGAGGTCGGGGCCGCCCACATCCCCACGGTCGCGACCATCCGCGCCCGCTTCGACCACCGCCGCGAGACCGCCGGGACCTTCGACGGGTTCGTGCGCCGGGTGCTCGGCATGCAGGCCAAGCTGCGCCAGTACACCGCCGGCTCGAGCTTCGTCCGGGCGGTCGTGGACCAGGCCGGCGCCGACGGGTTCGCCCAGGTGTGGGCCGACCCGGACCATCTGCCCAGCGCCGCGGAGATCGAGGAGCCGGCGGCCTGGATGCGTCGCGTGCTGGCCTGATGGCGGCGGCCCGCCCGGCCGGCCCGGTCCGCCCGCCTCGCCCGGTCCGCCCGCCTCGGGCAGCGGTGCGCCACGCGATCCGGGCGGACCTGGCCGACCTGCTCCCTGGCGACCGGGTGCTCGTCGCGCTCAGCGGCGGGCCCGACTCGCTGGCGCTGCTGGCCGGCGCGGTCGCGGTCGCGTCGGCCGAGGCGCTGCGGTGCGCGGCGGTGGTCGTCGATCACGGGCTGCACCCGGACCACGCCGAGGTCTCCCGACGGGCCGTCGAGCAGGCCCGTCTGCTGGGCTGCTCCGAAGTGGCCGTCGTGGCCGTCGAGGTCCCCCGTGGGCCGGGCACCGGGGGGATCGAGGCGGCAGCCCGCTCCGCTCGCTACGCGGCGCTGGAGGCGGCGGCCGGACCGCCGGACCCGGCCGCCGCGATCCTGCTCGGGCACACCCGCGACGACCAGGCCGAGAGCGTCCTGCTCGGCCTTGCACGAGGCTCCGGGACCCGGTCGCTGGCCGGGATGCCCGCCCGGCGTGGCCTGCTGCGCCGCCCCCTGCTGGAGCTGCCCCGTGCGGTGGTCGCCGCCGCGGCCACGGAAGCGGCGGTGGCGGACCCACGGCTGACCCCCTGGCCGGACCCGGCCAACGCCGACCCCCGGTTCGCGCGCAGCCGGGTGCGGACCGAGGTGCTGCCGTTCCTGGAGGAGCGGCTCGGCCCGGGCATCACCGACGCCCTGGCCCGGACCGCCGCGCTGGCCCGCGCGGACGCCGACGCGCTGGACGGCTGGGCGCAGGAGGTGTGGGAGGCGACGCTGGCCGAGGCCGACTCAGCTGTGGCAGCCACCCCGTCGGACCGCCCAGCACCGTCGGGCCTCTCAACCTCACCGGACGGCCCGGCCCCCCCGGACGGTCCAGCCCCACCGGATCTCGATGGTGTCTGCGACGGCGTCCTCGCCCGGCTGCCGGTCGCGGCCGTCGCCGGCCTGCCGCCCGCGGTCGCCACCCGCGTGGTCCGCCACCTCCTGCGGGCGGCCGGCTGCCCGCCCGGAGCGCTGAGCGCCGATCACCTGACCCGGGTCACCGCCCTGCTGGGCGACCCGCGCCCCGGTGCCCACGTGCTGCTGCCCGGGGGGGTGCGCGCCTGCCGGGTGGCGGACCTGCTTGCTGTGAGAGCCTGACGCCCGTGGACGCGGTTGACATCGAGTCGGACCTCACGCGCGTGCTGATCGAGGAGGACGCCCTGCAGGCCCGCCTGCAGGAGCTGGCCGCCGAGGTCGACCGCGACTATGCCGGGCGGGACATCCTGCTGGTGGGGGTGCTCCGGGGCGCGGTCATGGTGATGGCCGACCTGGCCCGGATGCTCACGATCCACGTGGAGATGGACTGGATGGCGGTCACCTCGTACGGCTCGTCCACCAAGTCCTCCGGCGTCGTGCGCATCCTCAAGGACCTCGACACCGACATCAGCGGCCGGCACGTCCTGATCGTCGAGGACATCATCGACTCCGGACTCACGCTGTCGTGGCTGATGCGCAACCTCGGCACCCGCGGCGCCGCCTCGGTCGAGGTGCTGACGCTGCTGCGCAAGCCCGAGGCGCTCAAGGTCGTGCTGTCCCCGCGCTACGTGGGCTTCGACATCCCCAACGAGTTCGTCGTGGGGTACGGCCTGGACTACGCCGAGCGCTACCGCAACCTGCGCCAGATCGCCCAGCTCTCGCCGCACGTCTACAGCTGAGCGGCCCGCGCCCCCACGCAATCCCCAGCACCCGTACGCCCAGTGCGAACGACGGGAGCCGGTGTCTGCCCGGCGGTGTAGCGTCTAGCCACGGGTGACGTGCCCGTGCGGGCAGGCGTGTGCGGGGGACGTAGCCGCGGCGAGGCCGAGCACTCGCAGGTGCCGCCCCTCCTCGTAGTCCGCAGATCCGGAGAGCTCCGGGGCAGGGATGGATGTGAAGCGCTTCGTTCGTGGGCCGATCTTCTGGATCCTCATCGTCGCGGTCCTGATGCTGATCGGCAGCAGCCTCGTCTCCGAGGTCACCGGCCCCCGCCAGGTGGACACCTCCGAGGCGGTCTCCGCCATCCAGGATGGCCGGATCAAGGACGCGCTGCTGGTCGACGTCGACCAGCGGATCGAGCTGGAGTACGCCGACGGCAGCAAGCGCTACGCCGAGTACATCGACGGCCAGGGCCTGGACCTGCAGCGGGCGCTGCAGACCTCGGTGTCCGAGGGCAAGCTCGAGGGCTACAACGTCAAGGTCCCGCACCAGGGCCTGCTGGTCACTCTGCTGTTCGCGATGCTGCCGGTCTTCCTGGTCCTGCTGCTGCTGTTCTTCTTCATGAACCAGATGGGCGGCGGCGGTCGCGGCGTCATGAGCTTCGGGAAGTCCAAGGCCAAGGCCGTGAGCAAGGACATGCCCAAGACCACGTTCGCCGACGTGGCCGGGGCGGACGAGGCCGTCGAGGAGCTCAGCGAGATCAAGGAGTTCCTCCAGGATCCGTCGCGGTTCCAGGCGGTCGGGGCCAAGATCCCCAAGGGCGTGCTGCTCTACGGCCCACCCGGCACCGGCAAGACGCTGCTCGCGCGCGCCGTGGCCGGCGAGGCGGGGGTTCCGTTCTTCTCGATCTCCGGCTCGGACTTCGTGGAGATGTTCGTCGGCGTCGGCGCCTCCCGGGTGCGCGACCTGTTCGAGCAGGCCAAGTCCAACGCCCCGGCGATCATCTTCATCGACGAGATCGACGCGGTCGGCCGGCATCGTGGCGCCGGCCTCGGCGGCGGGCACGACGAGCGCGAGCAGACCCTCAACCAGATGCTGGTCGAGATGGACGGCTTCGACGTGGCCGGCGGGGTCATCCTGATCGCGGCCACCAACCGCCCGGACATCCTGGACCCCGCGCTGCTGCGCCCGGGCCGGTTCGACCGGCAGATCCAGGTCTCCGCGCCGGACCTGAACGGGCGCCTGGCGGTCCTGACCGTGCACGCGCGTGGCAAGCGGATGGCCCCCGAGGTGGACCTGGCCGCGGTCGCCCGCCGGACCCCCGGGTTCACCGGCGCGGACCTGGCCAACGTGCTCAACGAGGCCGCGCTGCTCACCGCGCGGGCCGGCTCGGCACTGGTCGACAACCGGGCGCTGGACGAGGCGATCGACCGGGTCATCGCCGGTCCGCAGAAGCGCACGCGGGTGATGGACGACAAGGAGAAGCTCATCACCGCCTACCACGAGGGCGGGCACGCCCTGGTGGCCGCGGCGCTGCCGGGCAACGACCCGGTGCACAAGATCACGATCCTGCCGCGCGGCCGGGCGCTGGGCTACACGATGGTTCTGCCCGACCAGGAGAAGTACTCGACCACCCGCAGCGAGATGCTCAACCAGCTGGCCTACATGCTCGGTGGCCGGGCCGCCGAGGAGCTGGTCTTCCACGACCCCACCACCGGCGCCGCCAACGACATCGAGAAGGCCACCGCCGTGGCCCGCGCGATGGTCACCCAGTACGGCATGACCGAGCGCCTGGGCGCGATCCGGTACGGCGAGAAGGACGGCGAGGTGTTCCTCGGCCGCGACATGGGCCACGGGCGGGACTACTCCGAGGTCATCGCCGCGACCATCGACGAGGAGGTCCGCCAGCTCATCGACCACGCCCACAACGAGGCGTTCGAGATCCTGGTCGACAACCGCGACGTGCTCGACGCGCTGGTCGTCTCCCTGCTGGAGAAGGAGACCCTGAACAAGGAGGAGGTCGCGGCGATCTTCGAGCCGCTGCGCCTGCGCCCGATCCGCCCGGCGTGGACCGGCTCGGACCTGCGCGTGCCCTCCGACCGGCCGCCGGTCGACGTCCCGGAGCGGCCCGCCCAGCCGGTGGGCGCCATGCGCCAAGGCGCCTACGGGCTGCCGGCGCCGGGGGTGCCCGGTGGGCCCGGTCCTCGTCCGGCCGCACCCGGTGGCTACCCCGGTGGCACCGGCTGGCCGGCCCAGCCCGGCCAGAACGGCGGCTACCCGCAGCCGCACCCCGGCCAGCCCCAGGGCTATCCGCAGGGTCCGGCGCAGGGCCAGCCGCAGGGCTATCCGCAGCCGGGCGGCTATCCGCCCAACGGCGGCCAGGGCCACGGCCAGCCCCACGGCGGCCAGCCCCCGGCGAACGCCTGGCCCGGCCACCCCGGTCAGCCGCCCACGGGGCCCCAGCCCCCCGCCCCGCAGGGCGGGCCCGGGCAGCCGCCCACGAACCCGTGGCCCGGCCACCAGGGTCCCCCGCCGCCGCCCGGTGACCAGGCACCGCCGCACGACGACCGCGGTGGGCCGGAGTGACCGGGCCTGACCCGATCCACCAGCCCGGCCCGTCGCGCCCGGCGGGCACGTTCGACGCGGCCCGGGCCGAGGCGGCCGTGCGCGAGCTGCTGCTGGCGGTCGGCGAGGACCCGACTCGCGACGGACTGCGCGACACCCCGGCCCGGGTGGCCCGCTCATACGCCGAGATCTTCCGGGGCCTGCGCGAGGAGCCGGCCGAGGTCCTGACCACCACCTTCGACATGGGGCACGACGAGCTCGTGCTGGTCAAGGACATCGAGGTGTACTCCACCTGCGAGCACCACCTGGTGCCGTTCCACGGCGTGGCGCACGTCGGCTACATCCCCAACCTCGACGGCCGGATCACCGGCTTGAGCAAGATCGCCCGGCTGGTGGACGTGTTCGCCAAGCGCCCGCAGGTCCAGGAGCGGCTGACCACCCAGGTCGCCGACGCGATGGAGTCGGTCCTCGGGCCGCGCGGGGTCATCGTCGTCATCGAGTGCGAGCACCTGTGCATGTCCATGCGGGGTGTGCGCAAGCCGGGCGCGCGCACGGTCACCAGCGCGGTTCGGGGGCAGCTGCGCGATCCCGCCACCCGGGCCGAGGTGCTGGCCCTGCTCACCGGGCGCTAGGCGTGGCGCACCCCGCCGGGCTGCCGGCGAGCCTGGCGGCCTTGTCCCGGCCGCTGGTGATGGCCGTGCTCAACGTCACCCCGGACTCGTTCTCCGACGGCGGCCGGCACCTGGACCCGCGCGAAGCGGTCGCGCACGCGCGCTCCCAGGTGGCCGCCGGCGCGGACCTGGTGGACGTGGGCGGCGAGTCGACCAGGCCCGGAGCGCAGCGGATCAGCGCCGACGAGGAGCTGGCCCGGGTGCTGCCGGTCCTGTCCGGCCTGGCGGCGCAGGGCATCCCGACCAGCGTCGACACCACGCGGGCCGAGGTCGCCGAGGCGGCCCTGGCCGCGGGCGCGTGCCTGGTCAACGACGTGTCCGGCGGCCTGGCCGACCCGGCGATGCCGACGTTCCTGGCCGGGGTCGACGTGCCCTACATCGCGATGCACTGGCGTGGCCCGGCCTCCGAGATGGACCGCCTGGCCCACTACGACGACGTCGTGGCCGACGTGTGCTCGGAGCTGGCCGGGCGGCTGACCGCCCTGGCCGGCGCGGGGGTCGATCTGGAGCGAGTGGTCCTGGACCCGGGGCTCGGGTTCGCCAAGACCGGGGCGCACAACTGGGCGCTGCTGGCCGGGCTGCCCGCCCTGCTGGCGCTGGGCCGGCCCGTGCTGATCGGGGCCAGCCGCAAGCGCTTTCTGGGCGAGCTGCTGGCCGACGAGCGCGGCCCGCGCCCGGTCGGCGACCGCGACCCGGCCACCGCGGCGGTCACCGCCCTGGCCGCAGCCGCCGGAGTGTGGGCTGTGCGCGTGCACGACGCCCGCGAGTCGCGCGACGCGGTCGCGGTGGCGCAGGCTTGGCGGGCCGCGGGCGGTGCGCCATGACCGGCCCGTCGCCCGCCTCCCCCGACGCGATCCTGCTCACCGGTGTGCGCGCGTTCGGCCGGCACGGGGTCCTGCCCAGCGAGCGCGAGCAGGGCCAGGACTTCGTCGTCGACCTCGAGCTGCACATCCCGGCGATCGCCGAGGCCGCGCGCACCGACGACCTCGAGTCCACCGTCAGCTACGCGACCCTGGCCGAGTCGGTGGTGGCGGTCGTGGCCGGTCCGCCGGTCGACCTGATTGAGACTCTGGCCGAGCGGATCGCCGCAGTCTGCCTGGCCGATCCGAAGGTCGAGGTGGTGACGGTCACGGTGCACAAGCCGCAGGCGCCGATCCCGGTCCCGTTCACTGACGTGGCCGTCCGGCTGACGAGGTCGCGATGACGCTGGTCGCGCTCGGGCTGGGTGCCAACCTCGGGGAGGCTCGCCGGACCCTGGCCGACGCGGTGCGCGAGCTCGACGCCAGCGACGAGATCACCCTGCTCGGCGTCTCCGGCCTGTGGCGGACCGCGCCGCAGGGCGGCCCCGAGCAGCCCGACTACCTCAACGCCGTGGTCGCCCTGAGCACCGACCTGAGCCCGCAGGATGTCCTGGCCCTGACCCAGGACATCGAGCAGGCGGCCGGGCGCACCCGTGAGGTCCGGTGGGGGCCCCGGACCCTGGACATCGACGTGCTGGACGTGATGGGCCAGGTCAGCGCCGATCCCGTGTTGACCCTGCCCCACCCGCGCGCCCACGAGCGCGCCTTCGTGCTGGGCCCATGGGCACAGGTGCAGCCGGGCTGGGTCCTGACGCCCGCCGGGCGGGATCCCGCGCCCGTGCGGCAGTGGTGGGCTCGGGTGGCCGACGACCCGGAGCAGGCGGTCGTGCCGATGGAGGGGGACGACTGGTGGAGATGAGACCGACGTCGGTGCGGATGCTGGCCGTGGCGGCCCTCGTGTGCGCCCTGATCGGCTGGGCGTTCGCCAACTGGGTGGACGACCACGCCCGGCTGCCTGAGGTGCCCTGGCTGGCGGTCGTCATCGTCTGGGTGGTGGCGCTGTTCGTGGCGGTGTGGGCGCTGGTGACGCGGCGCCGGCTGCACCCGAAGACCGGCCGCCCGCGGATGGCTGCGCTGGTGGCGGCCCGCACCGCCGCGCTGGCGCTGGCCGGCTCCCGGACCGGCGCGGTCGTGTTCGGCGCCTACGGCGGGATCGCCATCCGGCTGACCTCCGAGACCGGGGTCGCTGCCGGCCGGGAGCGGCTGCTGGCCGCCGCGCTGGCTGCCCTGGGCGGGCTGGTCCTGGCCGGGTTCTCGCTGTGGCTGGAGCACTTGTGCCGACTGCCCGACGATCCCGACCTGTCCGGCCTTGCGCGCGCCGGCGACTCGGACCCGGACGGGTCCGCCGGAGCCCATGCCCGCAGCCCCGGGAAGCCGGAGACGGCCGACCCCGGGCGGCTAGGCTGACTGGCATGAGCGACCAGCCGACGTCGTCCGCCGACGCCTACGAGGAATGGTCCTACCACGACCTGCGCGAGACCACGTTCGAGCGGGCCCGCCAGCTCAACGACATCAGGTTCTTCGTGCGCCTGCTCTCGCACACCCCGGCCATGACGGCGACCGCGGACGAGGGCGGCTCCCTCGGCGAGATCAGCGGCTCGCTGATCGAGGTGTTCGAGGCCGCGAAGCAGATGTTCTCCGACGAGCCCGACGATCTCGGCCCGATGTTCCGGGCGGTGTTCGCCACCTACTTGCGCGAGCACGGCCTGCCCGCGGCGCACTGAGCTCGTGCATTCAGCGGTCGACGTCGCCGCACACGAGCAGGAAGCTGGCGATCGCGGCGGGCACGTGGGCCAGCCGCGTCCCGACCAGTGCGTCCCCGAGCGCGCTGGCGTTGCCGAACCCGGCTGAGCGCAGCTTGAGCCGCCACGGTGTCCGGCCGTTGCGGGAGACCAGCAGGTAGCCGTTGATCCCACCGGGGCTCTCCGTCCAGGTCAGCGATCGACCCTCCGGCACCCGCACGACCTTGGGCAGTCGCACGCTCACCGGGCCGCCGGGCTCCTCGGCCAGCCGATCCAGCGCCCAGCCCACCAACCCGAGGCTCACGTCGATCTCGTCGAGCAGGAGCTCGATGCGGGCCCGGGCATCGCCGTCGTGCCGCAGTGGCACGTCGAAGCCGGGGTAGGGCAGCGTCGGGTCGTCGCGGCGCAGGTCCAGGTCCACGCCGCTGGCCCGGGCCACGGGACCTGATGCCCCGTGTCCTTGGGTCCTGTCCTGGGTCAGGACGGCCACCCCCGCGTACCCCTGGCCCAGGACACGGGTCAGCTCCCGGGTCCGCAGGGCGCTCGCGCCGCCGGCTTCGATCCAGCCCGTCCACGTGGACCGCATCTGAGCCGGCCAGTCGTCCGGGACGTCGGTGCGCAGGCCCCCGACCTGGGTGAGCATCGGATGGATCCGGTGCCCGCTGGCCTGCTCGGTCAGGTCCAGCACCTGCTCGCGCCAAGCCCAGGCCGCGCGGCGCCACGATGTCGGCAGGTCGCCCGGCAGAGGTGCCAGGAAGGCCAGGTGATGGCCGATCCGGGTGAGCTCGCACAGCAGGATCCGCAGGTGCTGGGCGCGCGTGGGCACGGTGATGCCCAGGGCGCGCTCGATGCCCACCGCCACCCCGATCTCAGAGCAGAACGCGCTGAGCCAGTCGTGCCGGTCGACCAGCATCAGGATCTGCCGGTAGTCGCGGGACTCGAACAGCTTCTCCGCGCCCCGGTGGACGTGGCCGGGACGCCACTGCGCGGCGACCACGACGTCGCCGTCCAGGGCCAGGCCCACCCGGGGCAGGCCGTCCAGGGTGGGATGGTCCGGCCCGAGCGCGACCCGGTGCGCCCCGTCGGCGACGGCGACCACCGAGTAGTCGATCAGGTCGCCGTCCAGCACCGGAACAGGGTACGCAGGCGGCTGTGCCCTCACCCTGGCAGCGCCCGGGCTGGGCGCGAGGGATCCCGGGGCGTCGTGCGCACCAGTCCGGCACGGGCCGCACCGACCGGTGGCGGGCTGGCGTGGTCGGCGCCGGGGTGGGTCCGGTGATTGGATCGACCTATGGCTGCGGCGGACCTGAGCATCGACGACGCGTTCTCTCCGCCGGGGGAGCCGTGGCTGCGCGTCTCCCCGAGGCTGGCCACCGCGCGCCGGTTCCTGCTGCTGATCTGGGTGGCGGTGCTCCTGATCGGCCTGGGCGTGCTGGCCGCTCTGGTGCCCGAGGCCCGGCTCATCGCGGCCGTGCTGGCCGGGGTCGTGCTGATCGGCACCCTCTGGGGCTGGATCTACATCGGCCGGCGCGTGCGCTCGTTCGGGTATGCCCAGCGCGACGACGACCTGCTGGTGACCAGCGGCATCATGATGCGCCGCATGGTGATCGTCCCCTACGGCCGCATGCAGCTGGTCGACATCACCTCCGGCCCGGTGGATCGCTGGTTCGGGATCGCCACCTTGCAACTGCACACCGCGGCGGCCAGCACCGAGGCCACGATCCCGGGCCTGCCGCCCGGCGTCGCCGCACAGCTTCGCGACCGACTCGCGGCCCTCGGCGAGCAGCGGAGCGCGGGCCTGTGACCCAGCCCCCACCCCTACCCGCCGGGCCCCCACCCGGGCCGCCCCCGCCGTCCGGATCGCCCCCGCCCGGGCCGCCCTCGCCGTCCCGATCGCTGCCACCCGGGCCCGGGCCGCAGGTCTGGGACACCGGCGTGCCGCACCGGACCCATCCACTGACCCCGCTGATCAACGCCGTCCGGGGCCTGGGCGTCGTCGCCGCGGGCCTGGTCGTCCTCGGCACCGAGGGTCTGAGCGACCTGGCCTCGACGGCCGGGCCGATCCTGACCGTGCTGCTGATCGGGGCGGTCGCTGTGCTCGCCTTCGGGGTCGTCCTCGCCTTCGCCTACCTGAGCTGGACCCGCACGGCGTGGTACTTCGACGAGGCGGGCGACTTCCGGCTGGACTCCGGGATCCTGCAGCGCAACGAGCGCCGGGTCGCCCTCTCGCGGCTGCAGGGAGTCGACATCGTGCGTCCGCTGCTGGGCCGGATCGTCGGGATGGCCCAGCTGCGCGTCGAGGTGGCCGGCTCGAAGGACTCGCGGATCGTGGTGTCCTACCTGTCCGACGCCGATGCCTCGGCGCTGCGCGCCCAGATCCTGGCCCGCGCGGCCGGCGTGCACCCGCTGTCCGGGGAGGCGCCCGAGCAGATCCTGGTGACCGTCCCCGCCGGCGACCTGGCCCTGAGCCTGGTGCTGCGCAGCGAGACGATCCTCCTGCTGGCGTTCTCGGTCGTGCTGATCGGCGTGGTCACGCTCACCGAGGGCGCGGCCGGCGTGACGCTGCTGGTGTTCACCGGCGGTGTCCCGCTGCTGACCTCGGCGGGCCAGTTCATGCGCCATTTCGGATTCACGGTGGCCCAGTCGCCCGACGGGCTGCGGCTGCGGCACGGGCTGGCCAGCGTGGCCAGCCAGACCGTCCCGCCCGGTCGCGTGCAGGCCGTCGAGGTGGCCCAGCCGCTGCTGTGGCGGCGCAAGGGATGGGTCGAGCTGCGGATCAACGTCGCCGGGGTGAGCGTGGGTGACGACGACGACGGTGCCGAGAAGGTGCTCCTGCCGGTCGCCCCGACCGAGGTCGCCCAACAGGTGCTGGCCCGGGTGCTGCCCGGCGTGCGGATCGACGAGCTGCTGTTCGAGCCCGCCCCGGACCGGGCCCGGCGGCGGGCGTGGCTGCAATGGTCGCAGCTCGGGCTGGCGGTGACCGACGAGGTGCTGGCCACGCGCCGCGGGTTCCTGACCCACCGCATCGCGGTGATCCCGCACGCGCGGACCCAGTCGGTGACGCTGGAGCAGGGCCCGTGGCAGCGCCTGCTGCGGCTGGCCACGGTGGTGGTCGACTCGCCCCCCGGCCCGGTGGCGATCCGGGTCCTGCACCGAGACGTCACCGATGCGGGGCGGCTGGCCCATGAGCAATTGGAGCGAGCGGCTCAGGCCCGCATGTCATCCGGCGGGGACCGCTGGATGCAGCCCCGGCCCTCCAGTCAGCCGACTGGTCCGACCATCGATCGGCTCCCACCAGCCCCCTGACAGGTGATTTCGCCCACCCCATGGGCCTGATCGGCGACAAGGATTGCCACATTCGGTGCCCGGAATGGCCGCATTTGTTTCGTCCTGGCGGGACCGTGGGCCATCATGTCCGGCATGGACCCGGTTACCGCCACCGTGCGCAGCAAGGCCGCAGGCGCCGAGCCCCCCTCGCCCCGGCAGTTGCGCACCCGCGAGCCGCAGGGCGTCATCGACGCTGCGGAGGCGACTGAACGCCTGGCCGCGCTCGGCGACCACGAGGTCTCCGGGGTGGACAGCTCCCTGGGCCGGATCGTCGTCGCCCTGGCGACCGCGCCGCCGCACCTGCTGGTCATCTCCGGCCCGATCAGTCATATCGGCCCCGACGGCGTCTTCCGGGTGGTCGCCGACCCCGGGTTCCAGACCGCGTCGCGCCAGCTGCGCCAGTGGGTGGGACGGCTGGTCACGGGTCTGGAGGTCGAGCAGTCCGGTGCGCTCCGGCTCACGCTCGGGCACGACCAGCTCTGGATCCCCGCCGCGCCGGACTACGAGGCCTGGGAGATCCGCGGCATGGACGGCGGCCTGTTCGCGTGCCTGCCCGGCGGCGCGATCTCCTTGTGGACGCCCACGTTCGGCCGGATTCCCGCGGCCACCTGAGCCTGCTCTGCTCGCCTGGCCCGGCAAGCCGGCTCTCGGCACCTGACTCGGCAGCCGAGGCGCCCGCAGCGGGCGCCTGCCGGGCGCGGATGGCAGGCTCCGGCGCATGGTTGAGCAGTCGTTCGACGCCCCCCGACTGTCCGTCGGGGTGATCGGGGTGGGCCGGGCCGGCGCCCCGCTGGCGGTCGCACTGGCCCGCGCTGGGCATCCGCTGGTCGGTGCGCACGCGGTCTCGGGCCGCTCGGTGCGCCGGGCCGAGGAGCACCTGTCGGGGGTCCCGCTGATGTCGGCGGCCGAGGTGATGCGGGCCGCTGACCTGGTCTTGCTGACCGTTCCGGACGACGTGCTCGCCGACCTGGTGAGCGGGCTGGCGGCCACCGGCGCGGTCACGCCGGGGCAGTTCGTGGTGCATGCCTCGGGCCGCTTCGGGGTCGCGGTCCTCGACCCCCTCGTGCGGCTGGGGGCGCTGCCGCTGGCCCTGCACCCGGTGATGACGTTCACCGGCGCGCGCTCGGACGTCCAGCGGCTGGCCGGGTGCCCGTTCGGGGTGACCGCTCCGCCCGTGCTGCGCCCGGTCGCCGAGGCCCTGGTCGTGGAGATGGGCGGCGAGCCGGTCTGGGTGCCGGAGGAGGCGCGCAGTCTGTACCACGCGGCCCTGGCCAACGGGGCCAATCATCTGGTGACCTTGGTCAGCCTGACCCTTGACCTGCTGGGCTCGGCGGGGATCAGCTCGCCCGAGGTGCTGGTGCGGCCGCTGCTCACCGCCGCGCTGGACAACGTCCTGCGGATGGGCGACGAGGCACTGACCGGTCCGGTGGCCCGCGGGGACGCCTCGACGGTCGCCGCGCACCTGGCCGCGCTCACCGAGGCCGCCCCCGAGGCGCGCGCGGCCTACGTGGCCCTGGCCCGGCTGACCGCGGACCGAGCCCTCGTGGCCGGCCTGCTCGACCCTGACGCGGCGGCAGCTCTGCTCGGCGTGCTGCGCTGAGCCGGCCGGCCACGGCCGGGGTGGTGGAGCCACTCGGGCTGCGCTGCACCTGCGCGTGTGGCCGCACTGAGTAGAGTCCTGACCTGCTGCCGCGCACCCCGGCGCGGGCACGCCAGTTCCGCCGCGCGGCGACCAGGGAGGAAGCTGATGAGCGCCGATGCGCCCGCCGAGCCGCCCCCAGTGATGCGCGTCGTGCGCACCCGGGAGGCGCTGGCCAACGTGTACGGGGGCCTGCCCACGCCGCTCGTCCGCTCCGCCCGGGCCAGCCGAGCCGCCGTGTTCACCATGGGCGCGCTGCACGAAGGGCATCGCGCGCTGATCCGGGCGGCCCGCGGCGAGGTCGGCCCCACCGGGCATGTGACGGTGACGATCTTCGTCAACCCGCTGCAGTTCGGCGCCGGCGAGGACCTGGACCGCTACCCGCGCACGATGGAGGCGGACCTGCGGGCGTGCGCGCAGGAGGACGCCGACCTGGTGTTCGCTCCCGCCGCGGACGTCCTCTACCCCGACGGCGAGCCGCAGGTGCGCATCGACCCCGGCCCGCTCGGGTCGGTCCTGGAGGGGGCCGTGCGCCCCGGCCACTTCGGCGGGGTGCTCACGGTGGTGGCCAAGCTGCTCGCGCTGACCCGGCCCGACGCCACGTTCTTCGGCGAGAAGGACTACCAGCAGCTCACCCTCGTGCGCCGGATGGTGGCCGACCTGGACATCCCGACCCGGGTGCACGGGGTGCCGACCGTCCGCGAGCCCGACGGGCTGGCCCGCTCCAGCCGCAACGCCTACCTCGACCCGCAGGCGCGGGCCCTGGCCCAGGCGGTCCCGGCGGCCCTGGCGGCAGGCCTGACCGCGGCCGACCTCGGCCGCCCGATCGACGCGATCGTGGGCGCGGCGCAGGTGGAGCTGACCCGGGTCGGGCTCACCCCGGACTACGTCGTCCTCACCGACCCGGACCTCGGCACCGCTCCCAAGCGGGGAGCGGCCCGGCTGCTGGTCGCCGCGCGCGTGGGCTCGACCCGCCTGATCGACAACACCCCGGTGACGCTGCGCCGATGAGCACTCCCGGGCCCCTGATCCTGCCGACGGCGCTGGCCGCGCCGGCGCCGGGCTGGACCGTGACCGCCGACGTGATCGTCATCGGCTCCGGCGTGGCCGGGCTGTCGCTGGCCCGCAGCATCCGCCGCCTGGGGCACCGCGTGCTGATCGTGACCAAGTCCGCGGTCCAGGAGGGGTCCACCCGCTGGGCGCAGGGCGGGGTGGCCGCCGCGCTGGCCGCCGACGACTCGCCGGCCGACCACGAGCGCGACACCCTGGTCGCCGGCGCCGGGCTCTGCGACCCCGACGCGGTCCACCTGCTGTGCAAGGCCGGCCCGGCGGCGGTGCGCGCGCTGATCGAGGCGGGCGCCCGGTTCGACCACGACGTGTCCGGCGACATCTCGCTGACCCGCGAGGGTGGGCACCACCACAGCCGGATCGCGCATGCGGGCGGGGACGCCACCGGGGCGGAGATCTTCCGGGCGCTGGTCGCCTCGATCGCCGACGACCCGGGCATCGCGCTGGTGGAGAACGCCCTGGCGCTGGACCTGCTCACCGACGACCGCGGCGCGGTCCAGGGCATCACGCTGCATGTGATCGGCCAGGGCCAGCACGACGGGGTCGGCGCGGCGCTGGCGCCCGCCGTGGTCCTGGCGACCGGCGGGCTGGGCCAGGTGTTCACTCAGACGACCAACCCGTCGGTGGCCACCGGCGACGGGATCGCGATGGCGTTGCGCGCGGGCGCGGAGGTCGCCGATCTCGAGTTCGTCCAGTTCCATCCGACCGTCATGTACCTCGGACCGGACTCGAAGGGTCAGCAGCCGCTGGTCAGCGAGGCGGTCCGCGGCGAGGGCGCGGTGCTGGTCGACGACGCTGGTGTGCCGTTCATGCGCGGCCAGCACCCACTGGCCGACCTCGCGCCGCGCGACGTGGTGGCCAAGGCGATCATGCGCCGGATGCGCGAGCAGGACCGCGCCCACATGTGGCTGGACGGGCGCATGCTCGGCGACCGCTGGGAGACCCGGTTCCCCACCATCGTCGAGTCCTGCCGCCAGCAGGGCATCGACCCGCGCGTCGACCTGATCCCGGTCGCGCCGGCCCAGCACTACGCCTCCGGCGGCATCCGCACCGACGTGGACGGCCGGGCCGGCATCCCCGGGCTGTTCGCCGCCGGCGAGGTCGCCTGCACCGGCGTGCACGGGGCCAACCGGCTGGCCAGCAACTCGCTGCTGGAGGGCCTGGTGTTCCCCGAGCGGATCGTCGCCGCGCTGGCCGGTGGGCTGCCCGAGCGCCGGGACCCGGACGCGTCGGCCCACCGCCGGCCCGGCCTGGTCGCCGACGCCGGGCGGCGGACCGTCCAGGTGCTCATGACCGAGGGGGTGGGGGTGCTGCGCAGCGGCGCCTCGATCACCGCGGCGATCGACGGGCTGGGCCGGATGGTGGTGGGCGACCTGCCCCAGGGTCGCAGCCTGCGCGCGTGGGAGGCCACGAACCTGCACGCGGTGTCCTCGGTGCTGGCCGCGCACGCCCTGGCCCGGGAGGAGACCCGCGGGTCGCACTGGCGCGAGGACTTCCCGGCGGTGGACGACCGGCGGTGGCGGGTCCGGCTGGGCGCCCGGGTCGACGCCGACGGCGTGGTCCACACCGCCGAGGAGCCGGTCCGCGCCCACGACTACGCCACGCCCGGCGCCTGAGCGGAGGAGACCCGATGCCCGACCCGAACGACCCGGTCCAGGCTGCCCTGGCCGACGCCGGGCTGGCGGTCGACGAGGTCGACGCCCTGATCCGCGCGGCGCTGGTCGAGGATCTCGGCGGCGGGCTGGACGTCACCTCGGTGGCCACCATCCCGGCCGACCAGCGGGCCACCCTGGACCTCACCGCCCGCGCCGCCGGCGTGCTGGCCGGGGTCCCGGTGGCCGCCCGGGTGCTCCAGCTGGCTGGCGAGGGCGCGGTGACCGGGGCCGGGACCGGCGCGGGCGCGGGCGCGGTGATCGTCGACCTGCGGGTGCCCGACGGCCGTGCGGTCGCCGCCGGCGACGTGGTCTGCTCGGCGACCGGCCCGACCCGGGCGCTGCTCCTGGGCGAGCGAACCGCCCTGAACCTGCTCTGCCACCTGTCCGGCGTCGCGACGGCGACCGCGGCCTGGGCGCAGGCACTGGCCGGCACGCCGACCCGGGTGCGCGACACTCGCAAGACCACCCCGGGCCTGCGCGCGCTGGAGAAGTACGCCGTGCGCTGTGGCGGCGGGGTCAACCACCGGATGGGGCTCTGGGACGCCGCCCTGGTCAAGGACAACCACGTCGTGGCCGCCGGCGGGGTGGCTCAGGCGTTCGAGGCGGTTCGCGTCCGGTTCCCCGGGGTGCCGGTCGAGGTCGAGGTCGACTCGTTGGACCAGCTGGAGACGGTCCTGGACGCCGGGGCGGACCTGGTCCTGCTCGACAACTTCACCCCCGAGCTGACCGCCGAGGCGGTCCGGCGAACCGCGGGGCGGGCCCGGCTGGAGTCCTCCGGCGGGCTCACCCTCGCCTCCGCCCGCGCCTACGCGCTGACCGGGGTGGACTATGTGGCGGTGGGTGCCCTGACCCACTCCGCGCCGATCCTGGACCTGGGCGCGGACCTGCGTGCCGTGGAGGGCTGAGCCGATGCTGCTGGCGATCGACGTCGGGAACACCAACACCGTCCTGGGCCTGTTCGAGGGCCACGACCTGACCCGGTCCTGGCGAGTCAAGACCGACCCTCGCTCCACCGCCGACGAGATGGCGCTGACGTTCCGCGGGCTGCTGGCCGATGTCCCCCCGGTGACTGGGGTGGCGCTGTGCTCGACCGTGCCCGCGGTGCTGCGCGAGATGCGCACGATGCTGACCCGCTACTGGGGACACATCCCGGCGGTCATCGTGGAGCCCGGCGTGCGCACCGGGGTCTCGCTGCTCACCGACAACCCCAAGGAGGTGGGCGCGGACCGGATCGTCAACACGCTGGCCGCCCACCACCTGCACGGCGGCCCGTGCATCGTGGTGGACTTCGGCACCTCGACCAACCTCGATGTCGTCAGCGCATCGGGCGACTTCCTGGGCGGCGCGCTGGCCCCCGGCATCGAGGTCTCCCTGGACGCGCTGGCCGCGCGCGCCGCCCAGCTGCGCAAGATCGAGCTGGTCCGGCCGCGCTCGGTGATCGGCAAGAACACCGTCGAGGCGCTGCAGTCCGGCGCGGTCTACGGGTTCGCCGGGCAGGTCGACGGCCTGGTCAGCCGCATCGTCGAGGAGCTCGGCGGCTCGGTCACCGCGGTCGTCGCGACCGGCGGGCTGGCCCCGGTGGTCATCGCCGAGTGCCGGACCATCACCCACCACGAGCCCGATCTGACGCTGCTCGGGCTGGCCCTGATCCACGGCAAGAACGTCCCCCCGCGCCATGGCTGAGGATCACCGGGCTTGCGGCGGCCACGTCCGCGTTGGCCCGGTCCGGCTCGGGTCGGTCCAGGGCGCCGGCGGCCGAGTCGGCCTGGTCGGTGCCGGCGCAGTCCCGGACGCCCCGGCCCGGGTCGGCTGACCGGTCGCCGGCGATGACTCCGCTGGCCGGCCTGCGCGGCGCGAACCCCACCCGCGACCTGGTCGCGGGCATCACCGTCGCGGCCATCGCGATCCCGGAGAACCTCGGCTACGCGACGATCGCCGGGCTGCCGGTCCAGACCGGTCTGTACTGCGCGCTGGTGCCGGCGATCCTGTTCGCGCTGGTCGGTTCCTCGCGCCAGCTGGTGGTCGGCGGGGACTCGGCCACGGTCACGCTGGTGGCGGCCGGGGCGGCCGTCGTCGCCGCGGTCGGGTCGCCGGAGTACACGGTCGCCGTCGGCGTGATCGGGCTGCTCACGGCGGCCGTGCTGGCGCTCATGGTCGTCGCGCGGCTGGACTTCATGGCCGACCTGATCTCGCGCCCGGTGCTGGCCGGCTTCCTGACCGGCGTCGGCATCTCCCTGATCCTGGGCAACCTGCCCTCGGTGCTCGGGGTGCGCGCGGCCGGGACGCCGCTGCAGAGGGTGCGTCACCTGCTCAGCCACCTCGACGAGGTCAATCCGACTGCGGCCCTGCTCGGCGTGGGGACCGTGCTGCTCATCGTCGGGGTGGAGCGCTGGCTGCGTCGGGTCCCGGCGGCCCTGCTTGCGATCCTGGTCATGGCCACGCTGGCCGCCTTCCTGCACGCGCAGGCCAAGGGCGTGACGATGGTCGGTGCGGTGCCCGCCGGCCTGCCCTCGCTGGCCTGGCCGTCGCTGAGCCTGACCCAGACCGCGCAGCTGGCCGGCACGGCCGTCTCGATCGCCATCGTGGTCGTGGCGCAGAGCGCGGCGGTCTCCCGCGGGTACGCCGTCAAGCGGGAGTACGAGGTCGACGTCGCCCAGGACATGGCCGGTCTGGCCGCCGCGAACCTGGGCAGCGCGGTCACCTCCGGGTTCGCGATCAGCGGCTCGCCGCCGCGCACGGAGGCCGCCGACGACGCGGGTGGCCGCTCGCAGGTCGTCAGCCTCGTGATGGCCGCCTGCGTCGCGGTGGTCCTGCTCTGGCTCACCGGTCTGTTCGAGCACGTCCCGAACCCGGTGCTGGACGCGGTCGTGCTGGCGATCGGGATCCGCCTGCTCAAGGTCCGCGAGCTGGCCGCGGTGGCCCGGGCGTCACGGGCCGAGGTGGCGATCGCGCTGGTCACCGCGGTCACCGTCGCCCTGGTCGGCGTGGAGGAGGGGATCCTGCTGGCGGTTCTGCTCTCGCTGGTCGACCGGCTGGGCCGGCTCTACCGCCCGCACTCCGACGTGCTGGTCGATCAGGGCGAGGTGGCCAGCCGGCTGCGACCGCGCCTCAGGATGGAGGGGTCGCTGCCGCCCGGAGCGCTGGACGGGGTCATCGTCTTCCGGTTCGGGGCGCCGCTGTTCTTCGCCAACGCGGAGAACTTCGCCAGTGAGGTGCGGGCCCTGATCGCCGGCAGCCAGCAGCCGGTGCGACTGCTGGTTCTGGACTGCGCCGCGATGGAGGACATCGACTACACCGGCGCGCAGACCCTGGCCACGCTCGGCCGGGAGCTGGGGGAGTCCGGCGGGCGCCTGGTCCTCACCGAGGTGACCGATGCCGTGGTCCGCATGGTGGCGGTGACCGATGCCCGCGGCCAGGTCAGCGTCATCCCCCGGATCGAGGACGCCGTGCGCGTGCTCGTCGAGGACCCCGACGCCGAGCCCGGGCCCGATCAGGCGCCGCCGCGCTGACCCTGCCTGGGCCTGCCGAGGCCGAGACGATGGCGTCCGCCGGGGGGTCGGATCAGGTCGGAAGGACCGCCGAGACGGATCCTGCCGCCGCGTCGCCAGCGACCGCGTCCGCGCCCGCGCCGACGCCGGCCAGGCGCAGGACCGCGCCGAGCCCGTGGGTCGGGCCGGGCGCGTGCGGCAGGATCAGCGTGCGCATGCCCACGTGCGCCGCGCCCCCATCGTCCTCGACCGAATCGCCGACCATGAGGGTCTCCTCGGGCGGCACTCCGAGCAGCTCGACCGTCCGCAGGAAGATGCGCGGGTCGGGCTTGACCATGCCCTCGTCGGAGGACAGCACCAGCACGTCGTAGTGCCCGCGCAGCCCCAACCGGTCGAGCATCGGCCGGGAATCGATCCCGACGTTGCTCAGGATGGCCACCCGGATCCCCGCCGCGCGCAGGGCATCCAGCACGGGCAGCGTCTCCGCGTACAGCACGGTGACCTCGAACATGGTCCGGTACAACGCGTCGCCCAGGAGCGGGGAGATGACCTCCAGCCGGGCGACCAGCGAGTCGAACACGCGCCGGTGCTGCTCGGGTCCGAGATCCCGTTCGGAGTCGGGGTCCAGCTCGCGGGCGTGCTCCCAGATCCGTGGCGCCCAGGCCAGAAGCTCCTCGCGGCCGGGCAGCTCGGCGAGGTCCTCGTCCTGGGCGGCTCCCTCGGACTCGAGCAGTGCCAGCGCCCGGTCCAGCCACAGGCCCGGGTCGCCTCCGTCGTGGACGAGGGTGGAATGCAGGTCGAAGACGACCGCTCGGATGGGGATCTCGTCCCACGGCAGCTCTGCGCTCACTGGCCGAGTCTAGGGACGCGGGTGCACACGGGAGCCGTGGACCGTCGGAGGCGCTGGCCCGGGCCGCAACGAGTGGGGCGCATCGAGCATGCCCTTGACAGCAGCGGGAGTGTCTAGGGTTGGTCCGTGACCGCCGCGATCCGCCCCGCCCGCACTGGCGACGTGCCCCGGGTCCGCGAGCTGGTGGACGTCTACGCGCAGCGGCGCATCCTGCTCTCCAAGGCGACCGTGACCCTGTACGAGGACGTGCCTGACTTCCTGGTCGCGGAGGTCGACGGCGAGGTCGTGGGCTGCGGCGCGCTGCACGTCATCTGGGAGGACCTCGGGGAGCTGCGCACCCTGGCGGTGGACCCCGCGCACCTGGGGCGGGGCGTCGGGCGGACCTTGGTGCTGGCGCTGCTGGACCGGGCCCGGGCGCTGGGGGTCGGGCGAGTGTTCTGCCTGACCTTCGAGACCGCGTTCTTCGCCGCGGCCGGGTTCGAGGAGATCGAGGGCACCCCGGTCAGCGCCTCGGTCTACGCGCAGCTCCTGCAGTCCTACGACGAGGGCGTCGCGGAGTTCCTCGACCTCGAGCGGGTCAAGCCGAACACCCTGGGCAACCACCGCATGCTCCGAGTCCTCTGAGCGACCCGCACGCGCTGCGAACCGCCCGCAGGGCGCCGCGTCGACCGGCGATCCCGTCCCCTCAGCCGGTGTTGCGTAGGCCCGTTGCGATGCCGTTGACCGTCACCAGGAGCGCCCGGCGCAGCAGTGGGTCCACCGGGGTCCCCTCGCCCTCGTGCCAGCGCACCCGGGCCAGCAGCGACACCTGCAGCAGGTGCAGCGGCCGCAGGTAGGTGTCGCGCACGGCGAGCGTGCGGGCCAGCACCGGCTGGCTGCCCAGCAGGGAGTCGGTGCCCATGACCGCTTCGAGCTCCCGGACCGTCAGCTCGTGCTCCTCCCGGATCAGGTCCGCGACCCGCTGCAGATGGGCCGGCACCAGGCGCTGCACGTAGCGCTGCGCCACCTCCAGGTCCGCCTTCGCGGCGGTCATCGCCACGTTGCTCAGGAAGTTGGCGAAGAACGGCCAGTCCCGGGCCATCGCGGCCAGGGTCTGGGCGTGACCGGCCTCGCGCGCGGCCCGCAGCCCGGAGCCGACGCCGAACCAGCCCGGTACGATCTGGCGCTGCTGGGTCCAGCCGAAGACCCACGGGATCGCCCGCAGGGTGTCCAGCCCGCCCCCGGCGCTGGGGCGGCGCGCGGGCCGCGACCCCAGGTGCAGGTCGCCGAGCTGCTCCACGGGCGTGGCGAACGAGTAGTAGGAAGGCAGGTCGGGGTCGTCCACCAGCGCCCGGTAGGCGGCGAACGCCGCGTCGGAGGTCACGTTCATCACGTCGTCCCAGACCGCGAGGGTGCCCACGTCGATCCGCGACGTCCGGTGCAGGATCGTGCCGCGCAGCGTGGCTGCCAGGGTCAGGCTCAGGTTCTCCTGGGCCAAGGCGGGCAGCAGGTACTTGTCGGAGATGACCTCGCCCTGCTCGGTGACCTTGATCTGCCCGTCGAGCACGCCCCAGGGCTGGGACAGGATCGCCTCGTACGACGGTCCGCCACCGCGGCCGACCGTCCCGCCGCGGCCATGGAACAGCCGCAGTGACACCCCGTGCGCCGCGCACACGTCGCGCAGGCGGCGCTGCGCCAGGTGGATCTCCCACTGCGAGGTGGTGATGCCCGCGTCCTTGTTGGAGTCGGAGTACCCGAGCATCACCTCCTGGACGTCGCCGCGCAGCCGCACCAGCGCGCGGAAGCCCGGATCGTCCAGCAGCGCGGCGACCAGGTCGCCGGCGTGGCGCAGCTCCTGCACCGTCTCCAGCAGCGGGACGAAGCCGATCCGGGCGACTCCACCGGACAGGTCGACCAGCCCGGCCTCGCGCGCCAGCAGGACGGCAGCCAGGACGTCGTCGGCACCCTTGGTCATCGAGATGATGAACGACTCGCAGACCTCCGGGCCGTAGCGGTCCAGCGCGTCGCGGATCGCCACGAAGGTCTCGTACGTGGTGGTCCCGGCCTCGTCCAGCGGCGGCGGGGTCGGCGCAAGCGGACGCATGCTGGTCAGCTCGGCCGACAGCAGCGCGAACCGCTGCTCCCGGTCAAGCTCGGCGTAGGGCCCGTCCGCCGCCCCGATCCGGTCCAGCAGCTGGCCGATCGCGTGGTGCTGGACCGAGGAGTGCTCGCGGACGTCCATCGTGGCCAGCGAGAGCCCGAACGTGGCCACCACGCGCATGGTCCGCGCGACCGAGCCCGAGGCGATCAGCCCGCCCCGATTGGCGGCCAGCGAGTCGCGCAGGATCGCCAGGTCGGCCAGCAGCTCGCCGGTCGTGCGGTAGTCGCGGCCCGGGACGTGCGGGCGGCCCTCGTCCTGCCGGGATCGGGTGTGACGCAGCTTGGCGTGCACGCAGGTGAGCTTGAGCCGGTACGGCTCGTCGGAGTTCAGCTTCTGGAAGCGCGGGTCGAGGTCGGGCAGCGCCGCCAGATCCCGGGCCAGGCTCTCCAGCAGCTCCGGCGTGGCCGGGGCGATCGTCTGCGACACCGACAGTGTCGAAGCCAGCGCCTCGATCTGTGGCAGCAGCGCCCGGACCGCGTGGTCGTGCTGCAGGCCCAGCACGCGCGCGGTCATCGCCGGGGTGACGAACGGGTTGCCGTCGCGGTCCCCACCGATCCAGGTGCCGAAGGACAGCACGCGCTCGGCCGGGTCCACGTCCACCCCGCACGCCGCGCCGGCCAGCGCGAACTCGGTGAGCACCGCACCGGTCACCCCATGCGAGAGGTCGTCCAGATAGAACATCGCGTTGCGCGCCTCGTCGGTGACCTCGGGCTTCTCGTGACGCAGCTCGTCGGTCTGCCAGAGCAGGTCGATCTCCTCGGCCAGGTCGCGCTCGGTGCCGACCGATCGGGGGCCGTCGAGCAGCTCGGCGATCCGCACCAGGCGCGTCAGGACCGAGCGGCGCGACGCCTCGGTCGGGTGCGCGGTGAACACCGGCCGCGCGCCGATCCCGGCAAACCCGTCGCGGACCTCCTGCGCGCTGATCTCGCCGGTGTCCAGGGCGGCCCGGATCGCGGCGCCCGTCTGGGCCAACGGCCCGCCGGTCACCGCGCGGTCCGCGGCCATCGCCCGGGCACGGTGCACCTGCTCCACGATGTTGGCCAGCGCGAAGTAGTGGCTGAACGCTCGGGCCACGGTGATCGCCTGGTCCAGCGGCAGCCCGTCGAGCTCGGCGGCCGCGGCATCCGGGTCTTCGCGGACCAGGGTGCGGACCCGCTCCACCAGCTCCAGCAGGGCCGCGCCCTCCTGGCGCAGCAGCGACTGCCCCAAGAGGTCGGCCAGCCGGCGCACGTCCTCGCGCAGCTCGGTGGGCTGCCCCGAGGGTGGGCCCGACGGCGGGCCCGAGGGCGCCGCGGAGGCGCTGGCCTGGCTCATGGCCGGACAGGCTAGCCAGCGCCGGTATCCCGCGCATGACACGCGCGGTGCCGAGGCCCACTGCCGGCGCCTGGGTCGGCCCCGCCGAAGTGTCCGACCACGCCCGAGCGGCCGCGTGCCTACGGCCCTCCAGGGGACTTTGCCGCCCCCCACACGCCTATTGCGCACAATTGCCGGCGAATGATCGCATTCGCGTGTTCGCACTTCAACTATCGTTCCAGTAGTGTGACCGCCGGGGGAATTCGCCGACGGGGGCACGGTCGGCCGATCGCCATTCGTGATCGGCTTCCCAGCGCGGCACCCGGTCCGAGGGCGGAACCCCGGAAGAGCGTTTGCCGGGCACAAGTCCCGGACACCGAATTGGAGGGAAGCAATGGCGCGCAAGGTGACGGTGGTCCTGGAGGACGACCTCGATGGCGGCGATGCCGCGGAGACGGTGAAGTTCGCGCTGGACGGGCGCACCTATGAGATCGACCTGAACGAGGACAATGCCCGCAAGCTGCGCGACGCCCTGGCACCGTGGGTAGCCAACGCCCGGCGCGGCGGCGCCCCGGCCCGCAGCGAAGGGTCGCGGGCCCGCTCGGGCCGCTCGTCCGACAGCAGCGAGATCCGCCGGTGGGCCGCCGAGGAGGGCATCGAGGTCAGCTCCCGCGGCCGGATCCCCGGCGACCTGCGTGCTCGTTACGAGGCCGCACACGCCGGTCGCTGAATCCCAGGGCGGCGCCCGGGTCGTGCCATTCGACCCGGGCGCTCGCCTGTTCGTCCCGAGCTTTCCCGGACGCGGACCGGAGGTGTTCGCCCACAGCGCACGGCCACGGGAACGCACCGACCCCGGCCAGTGTTGCCCTGCCAAGGAGTCACCGAACCCTGCTCAGGCAAGCCTGCCCTCAGCAGGGTTGGGACTAGAGTGACAGCCCCCGGTCGGCCGGGGCGCTGGGACGGAAAGAGGCGCGCACATGTTCGAACGGTTCACCGACAGAGCCCGCCGGGTGGTCGTGCTCGCCCAGGAGGAGGCCCGTCTCCTCAACCACAACTACATCGGCACCGAGCACATCCTGCTCGGCCTGATCCACGAGGGCGAGGGCGTCGCGGCGAAGTCCCTGGAGAGCATGGGGATCTCGCTGGAGGCCGTGCGCCAGCAGGTCGAGGAGATCATCGGCCAGGGCCAGCAGGCGCCCAGCGGGCACATCCCCTTCACCCCGCGCGCCAAGAAGGTTCTCGAGCTCTCGCTGCGCGAGGCGCTGCAGCTGGGCCACAACTACATCGGCACCGAGCACATCCTGCTGGGGCTGATCCGCGAGGGCGAGGGCGTGGCCGCCCAGGTGCTGGTCAAGCTCGGCGCCGACCTCAACCGGGTGCGCCAGCAGGTCATCCAGCTGCTCAGCGGCTACCAGGGCAAGGAGCCCGCCGCGGCCGGCCCGGGCGCCGGCCCGCAGGAGGGTCAGCCCTCGGGCTCGCTGGTCCTGGACCAGTTCGGCCGCAACCTCACCAAGGACGCCCGCGAGAACAAGCTCGATCCCGTCATCGGTCGCGAGAAGGAGATCGAGCGGGTCATGCAGGTGCTCTCGCGGCGCACCAAGAACAACCCCGTGCTGATCGGGGAGCCCGGCGTCGGCAAGACCGCCGTCGTCGAGGGTTTGGCGCAGATGATCGTGCGCGGCGAGGTGCCCGAGACGCTCAAGGACAAGCACCTCTACACCCTGGACCTCGGCGCCCTGGTGGCCGGCTCCCGCTACCGCGGTGACTTCGAGGAGCGCCTGAAGAAGGTCCTCAAGGAGATCAAGACCCGCGGCGACATCATCCTGTTCATCGACGAGATGCACACCCTGGTCGGCGCCGGTGCGGCCGAGGGCGCGATCGACGCGGCGTCGATCCTCAAGCCGATGCTGGCCCGCGGTGAGCTGCAGACCATCGGCGCGACCACGCTCGACGAGTACCGCAAGTACGTCGAGAAGGACGCGGCACTTGAGCGGCGCTTCCAGCCGATCCAGGTGCAGGCCCCGTCGGTCCCGCACACCATCGAGATCCTCAAGGGTCTGCGCGACCGTTACGAGTCCCACCACCGGGTCTCGATCACGGACGCCGCGCTGGCCGCCGCCGCGCGCCTGTCCGACCGCTACATCTCCGACCGCTCGCTGCCGGACAAGGCGATCGACCTTATCGACGAGGCCGGCTCGCGGCTGCGCATCCGCCGGATGACCGCGCCCCCGGACCTGCGCGAGTTCGACGAGCGGATCGCCACCGTGCGCCGCGAGAAGGAGTCCGCGATCGACGCGCAGGACTTCGAGAAGGCGGCGAAGCTGCGTGACCGCGAGAAGCAGCTGGCCCTGGAGAAGGCCCAGCGCGAACGGGAGTGGAAGGCCGGCGACATGGACGTCGTGGCCGAGGTCGACGACAAGCTCGTCGCCGAGGTGCTCGCGCTCATGACCGGCATCCCGGTGACCGACCTGTCAGAGGACGACGCCGCCCGCCTGCTGCGCATGGAGGACGAGCTGCACAAGCGCGTCATCGGACAGCAGGACGCGATCCACGCGCTGAGCCAGGCGATCCGGCGCACCCGGGCCGGTCTGAAGGACCCGAAGCGCCCCGGTGGGTCGTTCATCTTCGCCGGGCCCTCGGGCGTGGGCAAGACCGAGCTGTCCAAGACGCTGGCCGAGTTCCTGTTCGGCGACGAGGACGCGCTGATCTCGCTGGACATGAGCGAGTTCTCCGAGAAGCACACCGCCTCGCGGCTGTTCGGCTCGCCGCCGGGATACGTCGGCTACGAGGAGGGCGGCCAGCTCACCGAGAAGGTGCGTCGCCGGCCATTCTCCGTGGTCCTGTTCGACGAGGTCGAGAAGGCCCATCCGGACATCTTCAATTCGCTGCTGCAGGTCCTGGAGGAGGGTCGGCTCACCGACGCTCAGGGCCGGGTGGTGGATTTCAAGAACACCGTCATCATCATGACCACGAACCTGGGTTCCCGGGACGTGAGCAAGGGCGTGATGCTCGGCTTCGCCGACGGGGACGACGACAACGAGTACGAGCGCATGAAGTCGAAGGTCCAGCAGGAGCTCAAGGCGCATTTCCGCCCCGAGTTCCTCAACCGCATCGACGACATCGTGGTGTTCCATCAGCTCACCCGCTCCGAGATCATCCAGATCGTGGACCTGATGGCCGCGCACCTCGACGACCGGCTCAAGGAGCGCGACATGGGCATCGAGCTCACGCAGCCGGCCAAGGAGCTGCTCGCCGAGCGCGGCTACGACCCGGCTCTGGGCGCTCGCCCGTTGCGCCGCACGATCCAGCGTGAGGTCGAGGACGCCCTGAGCGAGAAGATCCTGTTCGGCGAGCTGCGCCCGGGCCAGATCGTCGTGGTGGACGTCGAGGGTTCCGGGCCGGGTGCCAAGCTGGTCCTGTCCGGCACTGACAAGGTCGCTCTGCCTGACGCCCCGCCCATCGCCGCCGCCGACAGCGGCTCGCCGGACGCCGTCAACGAGTCCTGAGCAACGGCCCTCCTGGCCAGTTCGGCCCCCTTCGGAAGCAATCCCGAAGGGGGCCGAACCGGTCGTGGGCCCAGTCGAAGGTCTGAGACCCGCCCCTCGCCGGTCGAGCTTCTCGAGACCTCTCTTGGGTGGCTCGGACCCTAGCCCTGCGCCGTTCGAGCTTGTCGAGTCCGGGCGAGCGTGGCGACGTACTCGTCGTAGGTGGGGATCGGCATGGGGTCAGCGGGCGATGAAGATGTACTCGTCCACGAGCCGGCGCTTGGCCGACTGGTGGGTGCCGTAGTGGTACGTGTGCGGGATCGCTCGCACTTCGACGTCGCTCTTGACCTCTCGGAGCAGCGCGACGAGCGTGTCCATGTCCGGCAAGGCGTTGGAGCCGTACGACAGCACGAGGGTGTCGGAGTCCTCGAACCTGCGGAAGGTCGAGCGGAAGGCATCCACGACTGTCCGCCGGTGGCTGAACCTGGTGTGCGGCTTCGGCAGCTTCTTGGAGTTGGTGTCAAGCATCAGGGCGTCCCCCTGCCAATACCGCGACAAGCCCTCCAAGAAGTGGAAGCGCTTGATGTAGCAGTTGTCGTCAGAGGGTGGGGCGTAGGGGGGATCGAGGTACACCAGGTCGTAGGGGCCCGGGTCCATCTCATCGGCTTCCTGCTGGGTGACACGCGCGCTCGCTCCATCGAACACCGCTGCGTTGTACTTGGCGACCGCCTCGGCGAAGTGCTCGCGCATGGAGATCCGAAGATCGCGGCGCCCGTCGTCATAGCGACTCAGATCGCCGGTGATGGTGAACACGCCGCGCGGCTGTTTGCGAGCCGCGGACAGCACCAGGGCGCTGATCGCGACTGCCCGCTTGTCCCCCTGCATGGTCGCGATGTGCGACCAGGCGCTGTCCAGGAAGGCGCGGTCGGCCGCGTCGTAGAACACGCCGTCGAACGTCCGACGGATGAAGTCGCGGTCATCGGCAGGCCCGCTTGTGATCGCCCGAACCTCACCGTCCGTGAGCTGGGTCCCTTGGTTCACCACCGTGGCGGCGGCCAGCCAGCCCGGGAACTCCAGCATGTCGTTCGCCGTGACCCGGAACCCCTGACGCTTCAACAGGTAGGAGATGACACCAGATCCGGAGAAGGCATCGAGCGCCGTCGAGCCGCCGACCTCTTCGAACACAGCAGCAAGCTGTGGACCAGCTTGTACTTGCTGCCCATGTACCGGATGCGGGGGTAGAGCGCCGCTACAGCGCCGGCCGCGTCCGACGCGACGCAGGGGTCTTCGAACAGGGCGGTCATGCCGTGATCCTGCCGGAGAGGCCTGGTGGACTGGGGCATTTGGCCGGTCAGACGCATGGTGGCTCCAACCCCGTCATGATCCCCGTCCTGCTCGCCCTGCCCGCCACGACCGTGAGCTTGTCCACGGCGAGCGGTGATTCCGCTGGGGCGGGCTGGGCGGGGTTCTTCTGCTGGTCGGTCACGGCTGGCACGGTAGGCCAGGGGTCTGACAGACACGATGCGAATGTCGGCGGCCAGGCCAGACCTCCCCGGGGCGCCCGCGATCGGCCAGTACCGCCCGTCGGGTGCGGGGTTGACCTGAGCACGGGTGCGCGGCGGTTACGGTGTGACCCGTGAGCTCGGTCATCAATCCCGTCGGTCCCGAGGAGTCCAGCACGTACTGGCGCCGCCGGGCGATCGTCCTCGTGGCCCTGCTCGTGCTGCTCGTCGCCGGGTTCCTGGTGGGGCGCGCGCTGCTCGGGGGCGACGACCAGGGCGCCACGCCGTCACCCACTGGCTCTCAGACGCCGGGGGCGGGCGAGTCGACCCCGGACCCCGCGGCCTCGGCCGGCGGAGTGCCCGCGTGCGCAGAGTCCGCGATCTCGGTGACGGCCGCTCCCGCCGCGGCGTCCACGAAGGTCGGTGCGGGCATGAAGCTGACCATGACGATCGAGAACACGGGCAAGACCGCGTGCTCCCGGGACGTCGGGGCCGCCGCGAACGAGCTGCAGGTCACCTCGGGGTCGGTCCTGGTGTGGTCCTCGGACTTCTGCCTGGCGCCCGGCGAGGCCGACGTGGCGGTCATCGACCCGGGTCAGCAGTACTCGTCCACCGTGGACTGGCCGGGGACGGTGGTGAGTGAGGAGTGCCCCTCCAGCCCGCCGAACGCCGAGGCCGGTGCCTACAAGGTGACGGGCCGCAACGGCGACATCACGAGCCAGCCGGTCACGTTCGAGGTCAAGTAGCTGCGCCGGCTGCGCGTCCTCCTGCATGGGAACGTCGGAAGCATGACGCCTGATGGGACGGCGAGTTGCTCTACGACGTGGCCCTGCGGATGAGGGTCGTTCTCGTGACCAGACCCGTTCTCGTGACTAGACGTACCGCTCCAGGATCGAGGACTCGGCCAGGCGGGTGAGGCCCTCGCGCAGGTAGCGGGCGCGGTTCTCGCCGATCCCCTCGACCTCCTGCAGGTCGTCCACCGACGCACCCAAGATCGCCTGCAGGCCGCCGAAGTGCTCGACCACGCGCTCCCGCACGACCTCGGGCACGCGCGGCACCCGGGCGAGCAGGCGGTGTCCGCGGGCGCTGACGTTGTCCTCCAGCGGGTCCGGGCCGGCGTAGCCCAGGGCGCGCGAGATGGTCGTGAGGTCCAGCAGGTCGCCTGGTCCCAGCTGGTCCAGGGACGCCATCACTTTGGCCGGCGTGCGGCTCTTGCGGCCGTGGCTCTTCTCGGGCAGGTAGTCGCGCACGAGCAGCTCGCGGTCGGTCTCCACGCCGGCGACCAGCTCGGCCAGCTGGAGGGAGACCAGCCGCCCGTCGGTGCCCAGCTCCAGCAGGTAGGCGTGGATCTCCGAGGCGATGTGGCGGACCATCTCCAGGCGCTGCAGCGTGCCGCACACGTCCCGCACGGTGACCAGGTCCTCGATCTCCAGCGCCGACAGGCTGTGGGTGACCTCGTCGCGGCGCTGGGTGTACCGCTCCAGCGTGGCCAGGGCCTGGTTGGCCCGGGACAGCACGGCCGCCGGGTCCTCCAGGACGTAGCGCCGGCCACGCAGGTAGAGGGCGATGATGTGCATCGACTTGCTCACGCTGATGACCGGATAGCCGGTCTGGCGGGCGACCCGGTCGGCGGTGCGGTGCCGGGTGCCGGTCTCGCTGGTGGGGATGGCCGGGTCGGGTACCAGCTGGGTTGCCGCCCGCACGATGCGCGAGGTGGCCGAGTCGATGACGATCGCCCCGTCCATCTTGCTCAGCTCGCGCAGCCGGGTGGCGGTGAAGTCGATGTCCAGCGGGAAGCCCCCGGAGCTGATCTCGTCGATGCCGTCGTCCAGCGCCAGCACGATCAGGGCGCCGGTGCGCCCGCGCAGAATCCGCTCGAGCCCGTCGCGCAGCTCGGTGCCCGGAGCCACTCGGACGAGCGCCGCTGCCAGCTCGGCATCGACTCCCGCCATGGCACGCCCCTCCCTCGTGGCTTGAGAGTGTAGGGGAGCAGCAGGCCCAGGCACCGGGACAGCGAGCGACGGGGCCTCGCCCGGGCTGCCGGAGCCGGGTCGTTCGCGTGCAGGCCGGTGCCCCGGTGCGGACCCGGGGGCGTGGCTCGGGCTCGCGATGTCGGACCCCCCGGCTACGGTCGCCTTCATCGACAGCGGCTGCCGGAGTCCTCGACCGCGCCGCGGGGGAGGAGCGACATGGCGAGCACGAGCCCCAAGGCGGCCTTCCGCTGCGGTGAGTGCGGCTGGCAGGCCAGCAAGTGGGTCGGCCGATGCGGGCAGTGCCAGGCGTGGGGAACCGTCGCCGAGTTGGCGGCCGGTCCCTCGCGCGCGCCCGTGGCCGGCCCGGTCAGCGCGGCGGCCCAGCCCATGACCCAGATTGACCTGGCCCGCGCGAACGCCTCGCCGACCGGCATCGGCGAGCTCGACCGGGTGCTGGGCGGTGGCCTGGTGCCCGGGGCGGTGGTGCTCCTGGCGGGCGAGCCCGGTGTGGGCAAGTCGACCCTGCTGCTGCAGATGGCCGCCTCGATCGCCTTGAGCGGCGGTCGTGCGCTCTACGTCACCGGCGAGGAGAGCGTCGAGCAGGTCCGCGCCCGGGCCGAGCGGGTCGGCGCGGTGCACCCCGAGGTGCTGCTCGCCGCCGAGGTGGAGGTGAGCGCGGTGGCCGGTCACGCAGAGGCCGTCGCGCCCGACGTGCTGGTCGTGGACTCGATCCAGACGATGGTCACCGCAGGCGTCGAGGGAGTGACCTCCGGCGTCAGTCAGGTGCGCGAGGCGGCGGCCGGGATCATCCGGCTGGCCAAGCAGCGCGGGATGGCCTGCATCCTGGTCGGTCACGTCACCAAGGACGGCAGCATCGCTGGGCCGCGGACGCTGGAGCATCTGGTCGACGTGGTCCTGTCCTTCGAGGGCGACCGGCACGCACGGCTGCGGATGGTGCGCTCGGTGAAGAACCGCTACGGCCCGACCGACGAGGTCGGCTGCTTCGAGCTGGCGGAGGAGGGGCTGATCGGGCTGCCCGATCCCAGCGGGCTGTTCGTCTCCGAGCGGACCCAGCCGGTCACTGGCACCTGCCTGACGGTCACGCTGGAGGGCCGTCGCCCGCTGCTGACCGAGATCCAGGCCCTGGCGGTGCCGTGTGCCGGCTCCGGACCGCGGCGCACCACCTCGGGGATGGACGGCTCGCGGATCGCCCTGGTGCTGGCGGTTCTCGAGCGCCGGGAGTCGATCCCGATCTCCCGGGTCGACACCTACGTGGCGCCCGTGGGCGGTGCTCGTCTGACCGAGCCGGCGGCCGACCTGGCCGTCGCGATCGCGGTGAACGGCTCGGTCCAGGACCTGGCCGTGCCCATGGGCTGGGTGGCCATCGCCGAGGTGGGGCTGTCCGGCGACCTGCGCAGCGTCAGCGGCGCCAAGCAGCGAGTTGCGGAGGCCGTGCGGCTGGGGATGACCGACGTGCTGCTCTCCCCGCGTGACGCCCAGCTGCTGGGGAAGGTGCCGATCCGGGTCCATCCGGCGGCCGATCTGGGCACCGCGCTGCGCATCGTCCGCTGGACCGACCCGGCCCTGAGCGGCCCACGACAGGCGGGGCCGCGCGCGCTGACCCTGGTGCGCGACTGACGGTGGCGAGACGCTGACGCTGACAGTGGTGAGCAGCTGACGGTGGTGAGTCCTGCTCGGCTAGCGACGCGGAGCGGGGTCGGCCGGATGCGGGGCCAGGCCGGTCAGCGGGAGCCGGCGGCGCACGAGTGCGGCCAGTGCCTGCTCGCGGGCCTGGCAGTGCTCGACCAGCACGTCGTAGGCGGCCTGACCCATGAGGGCGACCAGCTCGTCCCGGCTCGAGACGTACACCGGCTCCCGACCGTGGTGGGCCTCGGTCGCCGTCGTGCAGTACCAGTCGAGGTCGTGGCCGCCCTCGCCCCATCCGCGCCGGTCGAACTCGCCGATCTCCACCACCTGGGCCGTCGATCCGTCCGGCCGCGTCACGTCCGCGTAGCTGCGCCGGATCGGGAGCTGCCAGCAGACCTCGGGCTTGGTCTCGGTGATCGGCTCTCCCAGGTCGCGGGCCAGCACATGCAGGGCGCAACCGGGCCCACCTGCGAAGCCGGGCCGGTTGAGGAAGATGCAGGCGCCGTCTACGACCCGGGTCTTCGGCTCCCCCTCGGCATCCCGGTCGCTGACGCCCTGCGCCATCCCCTCGGCGCGGTGCTGCCAGCCGGCGTCGTCGAGCTGCCGAGCCCAGCGCTCGGTACGCGCCTGGTCCTCGGCGTCGGCATAGTGGGCGCCCAGCGTGCAGCAGCCGTCGTCCGGCCGATCCGCGTAGATGCCCAGGCAGCCGGCACCGAAGATGCACGTCCAGCGGGAGGTCAGCCAGGTCAGGTCGGCGCGAAAGACGACATCGGGGTCGCGGCCGGTGTCCTGCGGATCGGGGAACTCGACCCAGTGTCGCGCACCGCCGAGGGGAAGCTCCGCCACGGGCGTCAGCGTAGGGCCATCGGCTGGTCGGGCCGCCGTGTCCGAGGGGTCTGTTGGACCTACGCTGAGCCCGTGGACGACCAGCAGCACCAGCCGGGAGGCTCCGAAGCCCACGACCCGGCCACGCCTGGCGACTCCCCACCGCCCGATTCGCCGTCCGGCGGCGAGCCCGCCGGGCCGGCTGCGGGCGGCAGCGGCCCGAGCAGCCCGGAGTCCCAGGGCGGCTCGGCCACCGAGGCCGAGGGGGGAGCGCCGGCGGACTCGTCGTCCGGCCCGAGCAAGCGTCCCGTGCGCCGGCCACGCACCGTGGTGAAGAAGGTCGCGGCAAAGACCTCCCGGGCTCGCAAGGCAGCGTCGCCAGCTCGCGGGAACGCCGAGCCCGTATCCCCAGGCGACTCCGAGACCGAGGGCAAGGCCGATGCGGGTGGCGACGTCGCGCCCGAGCCCCCGGCCCCCCGTCCGGCCCGGCCGGCGCGTCGGCGCAAGACCGCCGCACCGGCCGCGCTCGGGACTCCGAGCGAGTCCGCTTCTCCGACTCCGAGCGAGTCCTCGACCCCGACCCCGAGCGCGGCCGATCAACCACCGGAGGCGACCGCCCCGCGACCGCGCAAGCGCAGGGCCCGCGCGGGGATCCGCACCTCGCCGCGCTCGCGACCGTCTGCGGTCCGGGTGCCCACTGCGAAGGTGACCCTGTCCACCGCCTCGGTCTACCCGGAGTCGGTGGCTTCGGCCTTCGAGATCGCCGGCCGGCTGGGCTACGACGGCATCGAGCTCATGGTCTTCACCGACACCGTCAGCCAGGACCCGGATGCGGTCCGCAAGCTCTCCGACCACTACGGCGTGCCGGTGCTCTCGGTGCACTCGCCCTGCCTGCTGGTCACGCAGCGGGTCTGGACCACCGACGCCTGGGAGAAGCTGCGGCGCTCCCAGGACGCGGCCGAGAAGCTGGGCGCCAGCACGATCGTGGTCCATCCGGCGTTCCGCTGGCAGCGCGACTACGCCCGGGAGTTCATCGAGGGCCTGGCCCGCATGCGCGAGGAGACCGAGGTGGTCTTCGCCGTGGAGAACATGTACCCGTGGCGAGCCCGCACGCGGGAGTTCGCCGCCTACGCGCCGGGCTGGGATCCGCGCAACGAGGACTACCCGAGCGTGACCCTGGACCTGTCCCACACGGCGGTCTCGGGCACCGACGCGATGGCGATGGCGACCGACCTGGGGGATCGGCTCGCGCACATCCACCTGGCCGACGGCACCGGCCTGGCCCGCGACGAGCACCTGGTCCCCGGGCGCGGCACGCAGGCGTGTGCCGAGCTGCTGGAGAGCCTGGCGGCGGGCGGCTTCACCGGCCAGATCGCGGTCGAGGTGAGCACGCGCAAGGCCGCCAACCGGGCGGAGCGCGAGGCGGACCTCGCCGAGGCGCTGGCGTTCGCCCGCCTGCACCTGGCCGCCCCGCTGTCCGGAGCAGCCGCACCCGTGGGGTCGGACCCGGCCTGATCCGGGGGCTGGGCGCGAGTTGGTAGTGAATCTGGCCAACTCAGTTGGCCAGATTCACTACCAACTCACGCAGTCCGGCGTCCCCAGTGCCGTGAGGCCTTGGCGGGCTCGATCGGCGGGAGTCGCATCCCGGGTCGTACGCTGACCGGGTGCCTGACGAGACCCGCGACGCCCTGCTCTCCGTCGCTCGCGACATCATCGACCGCCGGGGGTACGTCGGGCTGTCGATGAAGACCGCCGCCGCTGCCGCCGGGATCACGCCCGAGGTCGCGCGGCGCTACTACGAGAACCGCGACGCGCTCCTGGCGGCGGCCCTCAAGCTGCCCTCGGACCCGATGCACGCCATCCCCACCCTGGTCGCCCCTGGGCTCGAGGGGATGGGCGAGCGCATCGTGCGCTACTCGCTGGACATCCTCAAGGACCCGCAGTCCCGCGAGGACCTCATCTCCCTGGCCAAGACCGGGGTCACCGCAGGTCAGGCCACCTCGGGGGTGCAGGAGCTGCTCGAGACCGCCGTGGTCGACCGGATGGCCGGGATCATCGGGGTGCCCGACGCGCGGATGCGGGCGAACCTGGTCACCAGCTACCTCATCGGGATCGCGACCACCCGCTACGCCATGCGCCTGGAGCCGATCGCCTCGGCCAGCGAGGAGGACGTCGTGCGGATGGTCGCCCCGGTCGTCCAGGATCTGCTGGACCCGCGCAGGCCGCTTCCGGGAGCAAAGCCCAAGCCTGCCAAGGAAGCCAAAGACACCAAGGCCGCCAAGGCCGCCCAACCGGCGAAGGAGTCGGCGGCCGATACGCCGGTGCCGCCGCGCCCCGATGCCTGGGCACCGCGCTCGGTCCCGGACTTCGACCCTGACCCCACCGCGTCCAAGATCGACGCGGGCGCCGGGTCGGGATCGACGCGAGGCGCCGGCTCCGCGTCCGGCTCGCACAAGCCGACCTCCGGCTCGCGGAGCGGCAGCGCCCGCTCGTCGACCGCCAGCTCGCGGAGCGGCAGCTCCCGCTCGCCGGCCACCGGCTCCCGCTCGTCGACCGGGGGCACCCGGCGCTCGGGGACCACGCCGGTGCCGCCGCGGCCCAGCACCGGGTCCGAGCCCAAGCCCCGGCATGCGGCCGTCCCCGAGCCGCCCAGCGGCGAGGTTCCCGAGGCCGCCCGGGAGCCCGACGCCGAGACCGAGTGAGCCCGGGGCATCACACCGGGCCAGCCCCCAAGCCCTGCCCCAAGCTCTCCGGAGCCCGCGCGAAAGCTAGCCCTCCTGCAGGGCCGTGGTCACCTCGAGGGTGGCGGCCTTGTCGACCAGCCCCAGCTGCCAGGCCGCGGTCGCGGCCTCGGCTGCATCCCCCGCGTAGTACATGGGGATCCCGTCCTCCTCGCGCAGCTTGACCGCGCGGGCGGCGACCTCCTCGCTGCGCTCGGGCAGATGCGATCCGACGTAGACCAGGAAGATCGCCTTGACCCGCCCCGGGTGCTCGCGGGCCATCAGCTCGTACGTCTCCGGATCGCCCTGACCGACGTCGCCGATGAGGATGAACTCCAGCTCCGGGTTGGCCTTGAACAGGTTGCGGATCGTCTGGCGCTTGTGCTCGCGACCGTCGCGCATCAGGCGCTCCGAGTTGGGGCTCCAGTCGGTCAGGAACAGCGGCCCGCGCGGGAACCGGTGCATGTTCAGGAAGGCCACGAGGTAGTCGTAGTAGTTCCAGGTGCCGGTGGAGACGTAGAAGAACGGGGTCTGGGAGCTCCCGTCGGGGCCGCGCGTGATGGCGGCGTAGAACGCGGCCATGCCCGGCACCGGCGTGCGATCGGCCACGTCGTAGAGCAGCGAGCGGACCAGCGGCACCGTCCAGGACTGGGTCAGCCCGGTCTTCAGCACGGTGTCGTCGATGTCGGAGACGACGGCCAGCCCACCGGCTGGATCGGGGACGAAGATCCGCCCGATCGTGTGCGGGATCGAGACCCCGTCGGGCAGCGAGTCGATGTCCAGGACGTGCCAGCCCGGCGCGAGCTCGAGGGGGATCCGGATGTCGAAGAACCCCAGCTCGTCGCTGGTGAACTCCTGGGACACCCCGCCGATGGTGACCTGGATCGTCACGTCGGCGATCCCGAGCACCCAGAACCGGCGCAGGTTCGCCTTGAGGGTCGCGCCGGTGCCCAGCTCGTTCTCCCCGGCGCTGAAGACGGGCTTCTCCACCGCCCGTGCGGTCAGCCGGACTACGCCGTCGTCGTACCAGCCGCGGAAGGCGACGACCACGGTGGGTCGCATGGAGCGGCGGGTCCGCTTGAACTGGACCCGGCCGTACTTGACGCCGTCGTTGACGGTGTTCACCACACCGACCCAGTCGACCGCCTCGATGGTCCGCGACACCATCGACGCCCCCGGAATGGAACCCAGGTCCACGCGCCACCTCCCTGCTCGCCCGTCAGGCTAGCCGCCGCGGACGGCTCGCGGCGCGGTGATGCGCGTTGCCCGCACATCGTCGAGGGTCAGCCACGGAGGATGCTCGCGGCGTAGCCTTCGGCCCAAGGAGGGCTCTTCCATGGTGGATGTCAGTGCGGTGACCCGGGTGTTCTCAGGCCGACCGACCTTCCCGTCGGCAGTCGGCAGGCTGCCGGTGGCGCGCAGCGGTGCCGCGCCGTTCGTGGCCGGGGAGTCCGTGACCGACGCGGTCGAGGCGGTGGGCGAGCTGGCCAGCGAGGGCTTCGCGGCCTCGCTGCTGTACCTGGCCGACACCGAGACGGAGGTCGCGGCGCGGTTGGTCCAGCTCCAGCTGATCGACGCGCTGGCCGCCCACGACCTGGGCAGCGGCACCGACCTGACGGTGGATCTCGCGCATCTGGGTCTGGGCAGGGCCGACCTCGGCCGCGTGCGCGACGACGTGGCCGCGATCTGCACCGCGGCCAGCGCCGAGGGGATCACCGTCACCCTGGCCGGTCTGGGTCGGTCCTCGATCGAGAGTGCGCTGTCGCTGCGCGAGGAGCTCGCCGACGACTTCCCGGACCTCGGGGTCACGTTGGCTGCGCACTTGACCCGCACCGAGGGCGACTGCCTGGACCTGGCGGCCGTGGGCGCACGGGTTCGGCTGTTCAAGCGAGAGGCGCACGAGGGCACCGGCGTGGCCTTCACCAAGCCGCACGACGTCGACCTGTCCTACGTGCGCTGCCTGCGCATCCTGCTGCAGGGTGGCGCGCGCACGGTCGTGGCCACGCACGACTCCCGGCTGCTGGAGATCGCCCAGGCGCTGGCCGGGCACGGCGTCGGCGAGGAGGGGCACTGCAGCTTCCAGTTCCGTCGCGGGATCACCCCCGGGCTGGCCCAGCAGGTGCTGGCGGCCGGCGAGTCGGTGAGCATCCTGCTGCCGTTCGGCCCGGCCTGGGCCGACTACGTGTCCACCCGCATCTCGTTCACGCCGATCTCGGCCGGCAAGGCCCTGCGCTCCGCGGTGGGCAGGGCCCAGTGAGCCAGCCGGCGGGCGGCGCGACCGGAGGCGAGCCCGGCCAGGTTTCGCGAAGCGCGCCCGGCACTTCACCCCGCGTGCCCGGTGTCGTCGCGTTCGTCGGCGCTGGTCAGATGGGGCAGGCGATCCTGCGCGGCCTGCTGGAGGCCGGGCACCCGACCGGCCGGATCGTCGTCGCCGAGCCCGACCCTGTGACCTCCGCCCACGTGCGTGTCAAGCTCAACGTCGAGGTCCGACCGGCCGCCGAGGCGGTGCGCGAGGCCGGTCTGGTCGTGGTGGCGGTGAAGCCCCACCATGTGGTGGGCGTGCTGCAGGACATCGCCGGGTCGCTGCCCGCTGAGGCCACGGTCGTCTCCATCGCGGCCGGGGTCAGCCTGGACGTGCTCTCGGCCCACCTGCCCGACGGTCAGCCGGTCATCCGCGTGATGCCCAACACCCCGGCGCTGGTGGGTCAGGCGATGTCGGTGATGTCGCCGGCGCCGGGCTGCCCGCCGCACTCGATCGACCAGGCGCACCACCTGCTCTCGCTGATCGGTCAGGTGCGGTCGGTGCCCGAGAGCCAGCAGGACGCGGTGACCGCGGTCAGCGGGTCCGGGCCGGCGTACGTCTTCTACGTCGCCGAGGCGATGATCGAGGCGGGCGTGCAGCTGGGGCTTCCGCGGGGGCTGGCGCACGACCTGGCCGTGCAGACCCTGGTCGGCGCCTCGGCGATGCTGCAAGGGCAGACGCATCCGAGCCAGCTGCGCGAGAACGTGACCTCCCCCGGCGGCACGACCGCGGCCGCACTGCACGAGCTGGACGCCAGCGCGGTCCGGGCAGCGTTCGCCCGAGCGATGGCGGCCTGTGCCAAGCGCTCCGCCGAGCTGGGGTAGCGGCCCCGCCGCAAGGCCGCCCCGTCGGTCGAGCTCGTCGAGACCCGTGCCGGCCGCTGCGGATCAGAGCAGCAGCTGGCCGATCTCGTCCTCCGGGCCGCACGCGACCAGGACGTCGTGGTGGCCCACGATGAGGTCCGGGTGGGCCAGCTCGGGCATGTTGCGACCGCGCCGGGAGACCCCCATCACGAGGATGCCGCGCTCGTTCAGCTCGCGGAGGTCACCCAGCCGCTTGCCGACCATGTGGTCGTGCACGGGCAGGCCGGCGTAGGCCAGCCCGTCGATGGTGGGGACGTACTCGGTGCGGTGCCCGGCCAGCGTGTGCGCGAGCCGGCGGCCGACCTCCAGCTCGGGGAAGACCACGTCGCTGATGCCGATCTTGCGCAGGATGCGCGCCTGCTGGGCGCTGACCGCCTTGGCCCAGATCTCGGGGATGTGGAAGTTGTCCTTGAGCACCAGCGCGCAGACCAGCGAGGACTGCACGTCCGAGCCGATCGCCACCACCGCGCGCGTGTACTCGCCGACCCCGAGCTGCGCGAGTGCCTCCCGGTTGGTCACGTCGGCCTCGACGGCCATCGAGACGTTCGGGCTGATCTCGCGGACCGCCTCCGGGTCGCGGTCGATGGCCAGCACCTCGACGCCCTCGCGGGTCAGGGCCATGCACAGGGCACGGCCGAACAGCCCCAGACCCAGCACGACGACGGGCTCGCGGTTCACTTGGGCGACCATGGTCAGATCCTCTCGCCTCTTGGCCTATCCGATCATCGGGCGGCCCTCGGGGAGCCGGAACTCGCTGGAAGAGCCGCGCATCGTCAGCGACGAGGCCAGGGTCAGCGGCCCGACCCGGCCCAGGAACATCAGGGCGATGACCAGCACCTGCGCACCGACGGGCAGGTGTGGGGTCAGGTTCGCCGAGAGCCCCACGGTGGCCAGGGCGGAGATCACCTCGAACAGCGCGGCGTCCAGTGCGACGTCGGCCAGCCAGGTCAGCGCCATCGTGCCGGCCACGACAGCGGCCATGCTGACCATGACCACGGCGATGGCCACGCGCACGGTGCTGTCCGGGATCCGCCGGTCCAGGGCGGCCACGTCGCGGTGCCCGCGGACCTCGGCCATCACGGCGACGATCAGGACCACGATCGTGGTGATCTTGACGCCGCCGCCCGTGCTGCCCGACCCCGCGCCGATGAACATGAGCACATCCGTGAGGAACCGGGTGGCCGGGCGCACCTGCTCGTAGTCCACCGAGTTGAAGCCGGCGGTCCGCGGCGTGACGCCGCCGGTGAAGACCGACTGGAGCACCTTGTGCAGGATGTTCAGCGGCCCGAGCGTCTTGGGGTTGGCCCACTCGAACAGCGCCACGCCGACGCTGCCCAGCAGGATCGCCAGCCCGGTGCCGACCAGCATCAGCCGGGTGTGCAGCGAGACCGGGACCGGATTGCGCAGCCCAAGCCGCTCGGGATGCACGTCGCCCACCCGGTACCGGCTGCGCCGCGCGAGCTCCTGACCGCGCGCGGTGATCGCCTCGACGTCCATGACCGTGCGCTTGCGGCGCCGGGGAAGCAGCCCGCGATGCCCGGTGGCGCGCGAGACGATCTCGGCGATCACCAGGAAGCCCAGGCCGCCCAGCACGATCGCCACGGCGATCGGGGCGAGGATGAAGAAGTCCTGGCCGGTGGTCATCAGCGAGTCCGAGGTCAGCGCGAAGCCGGCGTTGTTGAACGCGCTGATCGAGTGGAACAGGCCCCACCAGGCCGCGCTGCCCAGGGACATGTCATGGGCGGTCCAGAACCTCAGCGTGAGCAGCGCCGCGACGGACACCTCCACCACGACCGTCACCGCGAGCAGGGTGGCCAGGACGTTGCGCACGTCACCGGGTGTCATCGCCCCGGTCTCGGCCTGGGTGGCCAGCCGGGAGTTCGAGCCCAGCCGGCGGTGCAGCAGCAGGATCCACAGCGTGCCCAGCGCCTGGATGCCGAAGCCGCCGACCTGGATGAGCAGCAGGATCGTGACCTGCCCGAGGGTCGTCCAGTGGGTCGCCGGATCCAGCACGTTCAGCCCGGTCACGCACACCGCGCTGGTGGCCGTGAACGCCGCGGCGACCAGCGGCGTGCGCCCGCCGCCGGCCTGCATCCCGGGCAGCATCAGCAGGACGGTCCCGATGCAGACCAGGGTGAGGAAGGAGAGCACGACGGTGCGCGCCGGCGACCGGCGCTCCAGCCGGGACTGGCCGGGCTTGGACCGCGCGACCACCTCGGAGCGTCGTGCCGCGGGCAGGTAGTCCGACCAGTCGTCGCGGTCCAGGCGCTCCTCCAGCCGCCGCTCGCGCCGCGCCCGGGACATGCGCATGCGCGGCTCGTTGTGCACGCGACGCTCCGGCATGGCCGACAGGGTAGGCAGAGTGCCCCGATCACGCCCCGCTGAGCCGGGACGCAGCGACCTGCGGGTCTAGGTTGGAGTTGTGAAGCTCCCGTACGCCGTCGTCACTGACTCGTCGCTGACGAGCTACGACTTCGGGCGCGGTCATCCGCTGGCCCCGATCCGAGTGCAGCTGGCCTGGGCGCTGGCCCAGCACCTGGGCCTGCTGGACGGCGAGGACATCCGGCTCCTGGACCAGGTCCCCACCGCCCCCGACGACCTGCTGCTGGCGATCCACGAGCGCGAGTACGTGGAGGCGGTGCGCGCGGCCAGCGAGTCCGGTCATGCTCCGGACGCCCAGTGGGGGATGGGCACCGCGGACGTCCCGGTGTTCCTGGGGATGCACGAGGCCTCCCAGCACATCTGCGGCGCCACGCTGGCCGCAGTCCAGGAGGTCTACAACGGTCGTGCCGCGCACGGGGTGAACATCGCCGGCGGCCTGCACCACGCGATGCCCGACCGGGCGGCCGGCTTCTGCGTCTACAACGACGTCGCGGTGGGCATCCGCTGGCTGCTCGACCAGGGCGTCGAGCGGATCGCCTACCTGGACGTGGACGCCCATCACGGCGACGGCGTGCAGGCCGCCTTCTTCCACGATCCGCGCGTGCTCACCGTCAGCATCCACGAGAGCGGGCGGACGCTGTTCCCGGGAACCGGCTTCGCCCATGAGGTGGGGGGCCGGGGCGCGGAGGGCTCGGTGGTGAACATCGCGCTGCCGGCCGGTGTGAGCGACAACCAGTGGCTGCGCGCCTACCACGCGGTCGTGCCCGACGTCATCGAGGCGTTCGGCCCGCAGTTCCTGATCTCCCAGCACGGCTGCGACTCGCACGCCGAGGATCCGCTGACCCACCTGATGCTCAGCGTGGACGGCCAGCGCACGGTCGCCTCGTCGATCCACCGGATGGCCCACCGCCTGGCCCACGGCAACTGGGTGGCGGTCGGCGGCGGCGGCTACGAGTGGGTCGACGTGGTGCCCCGGACCTGGGCACACCTGATCGGCGAGGTGGTGCACCGGCCGGTCGCGCCGCGCACCCCGATCCCGGAGGAGTACCGGGCGCTGGTCGAGGAGATCTTCGGTCGCCCCGGTCCCGAGCTGATGACCGAGGGCTTCGACCCGTGGGCCAAGCCGTTCGTGCGCAGCTACACCCCGGAGAGCCCGCTGGATCGGGCGATCATGGCCAGCCGCGAGGCGGTGTTCCCGTACTGGGGGCTGGTGGCCGACCCGTACGGCGCGATGTAGCGCACCGCCGGTCGGCGACCGGTCAGGATGGGCGATCCGCCGCGGGTACCATGGGCGCGCTCGTCAGTCATCTTTCGTGAGGATCGTTCCGTGGGCTCTGTCATCAAGAAGCGTCGCAAGCGCATGGCCAAGAAGAAGCACCGCAAGCTTCTGAAGAAGACCCGCGTTCAGCGCCGCAACTCGAAGTAGCCCATGGCCCGCGTCGTCCTGGTGACCGGGGTCTCCCGGTACCTCGGTGGCCGGATGGCGCGCATCCTCACCGAGGACCCCGCCATCGAGCGGGTCATCGGGGTGGATGTCGTGGCCCCGACGGGAGACATCGGGGGCGCGGACTTCGTCCGTGCGGACATCCGCAACCCGATCATCGGCAAGGTCATCGCGACCGCCGAGGTCGACACGGTCGTCCACATGGGCGTCATCGCCACGTCGCAGCAGGCGGGTGGCCGGGCGCCGATGAAGGAGATCAACGTCATCGGCACGATGCAGCTGCTGGCCGCGTGCCAGAAGGCCCCGTCGGTGGCCAAGCTGGTCGTGAAGTCCTCGTCCACCGTGTACGGCTCGGGCCCCTCGGACCCGGCGATGTTCACCGAGGACATGGAGCCCCGCCACCCACCGACCTCCGGCTGGGCCAAGGACTCCCTGGAGGTCGAGTCCTACGTGCGCGGCCTGGCCCGGCGCCGGCCCGAGCTCACCGTGAGCACGCTGCGGTTCGCCAACTTCCTCGGGCCCACGGCCAACACGCCGATGGCGCAGTACTTCTCGCTGCCGGTGATCCCCACCGTGTGGGGGCACGACGCGCGGCTGCAGTTCATCCACGAGGACGACGGCCTGGAGGTCATCCGCCGCGCGACCGTCGAGGACCATCCCGGCATCTACAACGTCGCCGGTGAGGGCGTGCTCGCGCTGTCCCAGGCGATCCGCCGGGCCGGCCGGGTCGCGCTGCCGCTGTGGACGCCGCTCGTAGGGCCGGTCGGGGTGCGGGTCGCCCGCGGCCGGTTCGCCGACTTCAGCCGCGACCAGGTCCGGCTGCTCACCAACGGCCGGGTCCTGGACATCAGCCGGCTGGAGCGACGCTTCGGGTTCACCCCGCGCTACTCCACGGCGGCCACGTTCGACGACTTCGTCGAGGCCCGCCGCCTCAACAACGTGCTGACCCCCGAGCTGGTCTCCGGCGCGGGCACGGTGGCCGGCCGAATCCTCACCGGATGGTCCTCATGAGCGACGCGCAGATCCTGGTCATGCCCGGGGCTCCGGAGCCGCCGGCCGCCCCGGAGACCTCCGTGGGCCTGCGCGAGAGCTGGGCCCGCCAGGTCGGGGCGGGCGTGGAGTTCCTGCGCCGCCGGGCGCTGGGCGACTACGAGGTCGACGACTTCGGGTTCGACCCCGAGCTCAACGACGCGGTGCTCATGGCCGGGCTGCGCCCGCTGTACCGGCACTGGTTCCGGGTCGAGGTGCGCGGCATCGAGCACGTGCCCAGCGAGGGCGGCGCGCTGCTGGTGTGCAACCACGCCGGGACCATCGGGCTGGACGCGATGATGGTGCAGCTGGCCGTCCTCGACGAGCACCCGGCGCATCGGCACCTGCGCCCGCTGGCCGCCGACCTCGTCTTCAGCACCCCGTTCCTGTCCACGTTCGCCCGCAAGTCCGGCTCGACCCTGGCCTGCCGGCCGGATGCCGAGCGGCTGCTGCGGTCCGGCGAGCTGGTCGGGGTCTGGCCGGAGGGCTTCAAGGGGACCGGCAAGCCGTTCTCGGAGCGCTACCGGCTGCAGCGGTTCGGCCGGGGCGGGTTCGTCTCGGCGGCGCTGGACACCAAGGTGCCGATCGTGCCCGTATCGGTCATCGGCTCCGAGGAGACCTACCCGATGCTGGGCAACGCCCGGCTGCTGGCCCGGGTGCTCGGACTGCCCTACTTCCCGCTGACCCCCACGTTCCCGTGGCTGGGCCCGCTGGGCATGATCCCGTTGCCCTCGAAGTGGATCATCGAGTTCGGCGAGCCGATCGACACCGACATCTTCGAGGACGCCACGGGGGACGACCCGATGCTGGTGTTCGACCTGAACGACCAGGTGCGCGAGTCGATCCAGCACAGCCTGTATCGGATGCTGGTGCGCCGGCGCGGCATCTTCCGCTGAGGGCGCGCGCCCGGTCTGGCGCTCAGGCGTCGCGCAGTGAGCGCACGACCCGGGCCACGCCGACCGCGACGCCGACCGCGGCGCCCGTGGCGACCGCCGCGGGCACGGCGCGGCGCACCACCTGGTTGCCGCGCAGGCGGTAGTCGCGCACCGGCCAGTCGTTCTCCTTGGCGTGCACCCGCAGGGGGCCGTCCGGGTTGACCGCGACCGGGAACCCCACCTCGGACAGCATCGGGATGTCGTGGGCGGAGTCGGAGTAGGCCGAGCACCGCGTGAGGTCCAGGCCATGCTCCTCGGCGAGGCGCGCGATGGCGTCGACCTTCGCGGTCCCGTGCAGCGGCGGCCCGTCGAGCCGCCCGGTGTACGCACCCTCCACGACCTCGGCCCGGGTGCCCAGGCCGCCGGTGAGGCCCAGGCGAGTGGCGATCTCCTCGGAGACCTCCACGGGGGTCGCGCTGACCAGCCACACCTCGTGCCCGAGGGCCTGGTGGGCCGCGGCCAGCTCGACACTGCCGACCCAGAGCCGCTGCACCATCGTCTCGTCGTAGACCTCGTCGGCGAGCTGGCGGATCTCCATCGGGGAGCGGCCCTTGACGAAGGCCAGCCCGCTCTCGGTGGCCTTGGCCACGTCGTCCATGTTCTCCCGGCCGGAGACCACGTACTTCAGCTGCTTCCAGGTGAACTCGACGATCTCGGCGGTCGTGAAGTAGTCGCGGTCGGCCATCCCCTTGGCCAGCGCCCCGAAGCTGGAGCCGCGCATCATCGTGTTGTCGATGTCGAAGAATGCGGCGGCGCCCGGTCCGGCGTTGTCCTCGGCCAGACCCGGCAGTCCGCGGACCACCCAGGTGGCCTTCGGCTCGTCCGGGGCATCCGGATCGCCGGGGGCCAGCACCTGGTCGGGGACGAGCACCTCGTCGGGGACAGCCGAATCAGCCACGCTGTGAGCCTAGCCGCACCCCTCGTGGGACACTGCCGACTGTGACCAACCTCGCGGACCTGGTGCGCGAGGCGGCCGTCCGTCGGCCCGAGCATCCGGCCGTGGTCACCCGCGCCGGCGAGTTGACCTGGGCGCAGGTCGACGAGCGGGTGGACCGGGTGGCGCGGGCCCTGGTCGAGCGCGGCTTTCGGCGCGGCAGTCGGATCGCGCTGATGGTCGGCAACCGTCCCGAGTTCGTCGTGGCCTACTTCGGCATCCTGCGCGCGGGCATGGTCGCGGTGCCTCTGAACACCGGGCTCACCGTGCACGAGCTCACGCGCCTCCTCGGTGATGCGGGGGCGGAGCTGCTGTTGCACGACCGGCACGGCCAGAAGGCCGCTGCGGCGGCCGGTCGGCGGATGCCCGGGCTCGCGGTGGTGGCGCTGGACTCCCCGGAGGGCCTGACGCTGGCCGGTGCCGTCTCGACCGGGCGGGGGGCGTTCGCCGGGCCACGGCTACGCGGGCGCGACCTGGCGGTGCTGCTTTACACGGCGGGCAGCGAAGGCCAGCCGAAGGGCGTGATGCTCAGCCACGGGGCGCTGCGGGCCAATGTCGACGCGCTGGCCAAGCTGCGCAAGCCGCCGGCGCTGACGGCCGAGGACCGGCTGCTCATCGTGCTGCCGCTGTTCCACATCTACGGCCTGAACGCGGGCCTGGCCCTGGCCGCCCGCGTGGGCGCCACCGTGGTCCTCATGGAGCGGTTCGAGGCGCGCGCGGCGCTGGCGGTGGTGCGGGACCTGGGCGTCACCGGCATCGCTGGGGCGCCGCCGATGTACGTCGCCTGGAGCGCGGAGGGCTCGCTGCGCGATTCGATGGACAGGGTCCGCATGCTCATCAGTGGCGCGTCCGCGCTGCCGCCTTCGGTCTTCGCGCAGTTCCAGACCATCACCGGGCTGCCGATCTGGGAGGGCTACGGGCTGACCGAGTGCTCGCCGGTGGTGACGACCACGCTGGTCTCCGGGCGGGCCAAGCCCGGCAGCGTCGGGCGGCCGATCGCGGGCATGCAGGTCAGCCTGCGCGACGAGAGCGGCCAGGAGGTCGACGAGGGCGACCCGGGTGAGGTGTGGGTGCGCGGCAAGTCGCTGCTGCGTGGCTACTGGCCCGACGCCCCGGCGCTGGACGACGACGGCTGGCTGCACACCGGGGACGTCGCGATCCTGGACGAGGACGGCGACTACCGGCTCGTGGACCGGCGACAGGACCTCGTCATCGTCTCGGGCTTCAACGTGTACCCGCGCGAGGTGGAGGCGGTGCTGGCCACGCACCCGGCCGTCGCGGAGGTTGCGGTGATCGGCGCGCCGCACCCGCTGACCGGGGAGACGGTCAAGGCGGTCGTCGTCCTGCACAAGGGGGTGCCCCAGCCGACTGACCTGCGCGCCTTCGCCGAGACCCGGCTGGCCCGGTTCAAGTGCCCGACGATCATCGAGTTCGCCGCCAGGCTGCCCCGGGCCGGCACAGGCAAGGTGACCCGGGCCAAGCTGCGGGACCGGGCGTGAGCGCTGAGGCGTCGCGCGTGAGCGCTGTGTCGCCCGTGAGCGATGTGCGGGTCAGCCTGGTCGGCAAGCCGGGCTGCCATCTGTGCGACCAGGCGCGCGTGGTCGTCGCCGCGGTGTGCGCCGAGCTGGGCGTGGGATGGACGGAGTTGAGCATCCTGGACGACCCCGGGCTGGCAGACCTGTATTGGGAGCAGATCCCGGTGACCCTGGTGGACGAGCAGGTCGTGGGCGTGTGGACGATCGATCCCGCGCGTCTGCGCCAGGCGCTGTCGGGCTGAGTCGGCCTGAGTCGGGCTCGGGGATCCGGCTCGGGGTCCGGTCGGGCGCCTGCGGTCTAGGCTGCGCCCCATGTCCGTGTCCGTCGCGCTGCTGCAGGTCGAGGTCAGCGACGACGAGCCGGTGGACGCCCGGATCGCGCGGGTGCTGGCCGACGCGCATCGGGCCGCCGCCGAGCACGACGTGATCGTGCTCCCGGAGCTGTGGCCGATCGGGGCGTTCGCCGTCGATCTCGTCGTCCCGCACGCCCAGCCGCTGGACGGCCCGCTGTGCCGGTCGTTGGCGCGGGTCGCGGCGCGGGAGGGGACCTGGGTCTTCGGCGGCTCGTTCCCCGAGCGCGTCGAGGAGCCGGACGGCTCGGTGCGGCACTACAACACCCAGGTGGTGTTCGACCCGGACGGCAACCGCGTCGGCGCCTACCGCAAGGTGCACCTGTTCGGGTTCAACGGCGGCGAGACGACGGTCATGAGCAGCGGCGGGCACACCCCCCAGGTCGCCGCCAGCCCGCTGGGCACGGTCGGCCTGGCCACCTGCTACGACCTGCGCTTCCCGGAGATGTTCCGGCGGCTGGTCGACGCCGGCGCGACCACGTTCGTGCTGCCGGCCGGCTGGCCTGAGCGGCGGATCACGCACTGGGAGGTCCTGTGCCGGGCCCGCGCGATCGAGGACCAGGCGTTCGTCCTGGCCTGCAACCAGAGCGGCACGCACGCGGGGGTCCCGATGGGTGGCCGGTCACTGGTGGTCGACCCGCAGGGGGAGATCCTGGCCGAGGCGGGGACGGGCGAGGAGGTGCTCAGCGTCGAGCTGGACCCGAGCCGGGTCACCGCGTGGCGCGCCGCCTTCCCGGCGCTGGGCGACCGCCGGCTCCCGCTCGTCCAGGGCGAGCGCCCATGATCCGCAGCGGCGCGGCGGCCGCGGATCGACGGTGCTGATCCGGCCCGCGACCAGCGCGGACTGGGCGCAGATCTGGCCGTTCCTCTCCGGGGTACTGGCCGCCGGGGAGACCTACACCTACCCGCAGGACATCTGCGAGGCCGACGCTCGCGCCGCCTGGCTGCTCGACGAGCCGTGGCTGGTGCTGGTTGCGCAGCTGGGCGACGACGGGCCAGCCGGCCCCGACCCCCTCACCGGGCGCCCCCCGCCGGGCGGACGCGATCCGCTGGAGGGGAGGGCCCATCTGGCCGGCCGGGTGGTGGGGGTCGTGAAGCTCGGGCCCAACCACCCGGGGCGCGGCGCGCACGTCGCGAACGCCAGCTTCGTGGTGGACCCGGCGGCCGGGGGTCTGGGGGTCGGTCGGGCGCTGGCGCAGGAGGCACTGCTGCAGGCCAAGGCGCGCGGGTTCGCCGCGATGCAGTTCAACGCGGTGGTCGAGACGAACGCGCGCGCGGTCGCGCTGTGGCGCTCGCTGGGCTTCCAGGTGCTGGCCACGGTGCCGGCCGCGTTCGACCACCCGACCGACGGGCTGGTCGGGCTGCACGTCATGCACCGGTTCCTCTGAGTCGTCGTCATTGCGTGGTCGAAATCCGACAATGGCAGGTCAGGATCCGACATCAGTGACGGATTCTGACCACGGAGTCGCGCCGCGCACAGACGACAGGGCCCGGTTCGGTGGGATCGCCACCGAACCGGGCCCTTCGTCGTGGGCTGACTGTCAGAAGTCGGCTTCCGGCAGGGTCATGATCTCGTCGGTGGTCGACTCGAGCACGGCGCGCTCTGCGCTCAGCAGCGGCAGCCGGTTGGCGGCGAACCAGGCGCCGGCGGCGACCTTGCCCTCGTAGAAGGCGACGTCCTTGCCCGAGGCGCCGGCGGCCAGCGCGGCCTGGGCGACCTCGGCCTGGCGCAGGAGCAGCCAGCCGATGACCAGGTCGCCCATCATCATGAGCAGCCGGGTCGTGTTGAGGCCGACCTTGTAGATCTCCTTGGGGTCGGACTGCGAGGCCAGCGCCCAGCCGCCCAGCACGCCGATGGAGGCCTGCACGTCGTCCAGCGCCTTGCCCAGCAGCTCGCGCTCGCGGGTCAGCGAGTCGCCCGGATCGCCCTTGACGAACTCGGCGATCTGCCCGCCCAGGTACATGACGGCCTTGAACTGGTCGCGGACCATCTTGCGGAAGAAGAAGTCCAGGCCCTGGATCGCGGTCGTGCCCTCGTACAGGGAGTCGATCTTGGCGTCGCGGATGTACTGCTCGATCGGGTAGTCCTGCAGGAAGCCGGAGCCGCCGAGGGTCTGCAGCGAGGTCGTGAGCATCTCGTAGGAGCGCTCCGAGCCGACGCCCTTGACGATCGGCAGCAGCAGGTCGTTGACCCGGGTGGCCATCTCCAGGTCGACCTCCGGCGCGCCGCCGCGCTCGGACAGGGCGATCTGGTCCTGGTAGTAGGAGGTCAGGTGCACCACCGCGCGCAGGCCCTCGGCGTAGGACTTCTGCAGCATCAGGCTGCGCCGGACGTCGGGGTGCGCGGTGATGGTGACGCGGGGGGCCTTCTTGTCCAGCATCTGGGTGAGGTCGGCGCCCTGGACGCGGGTCTTGGCGTACTCCAGCGCGTTGAGGTAGCCGGTCGACAGCGTCGCGATGGCCTTCGTGCCGACCATCATGCGGGCGAACTCGATGACCTTGAACATCTGCGCGATGCCCTCGTGCACGTCGCCGACCAGCCAGCCCTGGGCCGGGATCCCGTTCTGGCCGAAGGTGACCTCGCAGGTGGTGGAGACCTTCAGGCCCATCTTCTTCTCGACGTTGGTGACGAAGGCGCCGTTGCGCTCGCCCAGGTTGCCCTCGGCGTCGAAGTGGTACTTGGGGACGAAGAACAGGCTCAGGCCCTTGGTGCCCGGGCCGCCCTTGCCCTCCACGCCGACCGGGCGGGCCAGCACGAGGTGGACGATGTTCTCGCTCATGTCGTGCTCGGCCGAGGTGATGAAGCGCTTCACGCCCTCGATGTGCCAGGAGCCGTCGGCCTGCGGGAAGGCCTTGGTGACGCCCGCGCCGACGTCGGAGCCGGCGTCGGGCTCGGTGAGCACCATGGTGGCGCCCCACTCGCGGTCGACCATGTGCTGGGCCCACTGCTTCTGCTCTTCGTTGCCCAGGTGGTCCAGGATCGCGGCGAAGCCGGGGCCCGACATGTACATGTACAGGGCGGGGTTGGCACCGAGGATCAGCTCGGCGATGGACCAGCGCATCGACGGCGGGGCAGCGGTGCCGCCCATGTGCTCGGGCAGGTCGACGCGCCAGAACTCGGAGGCCATCAGCTCGGCGTAGGACTTCTTGAAGCCCTCGGGCATCACGACGGTCTTGGTCTCGGGGTCGTAGACCGGCGGCTTGCGGTCGGCATCGGCGAAGGACTCGGCCAGCGGGCCCTCGGCCTGCGCCTTGACCTCGCGCAGGATCTCCTTGGCGGTGTCCAGGTCGAGGTGGGCGTAGGGGCCCTCGCCGTAGTGGTTGGCCGAGGCGAAGACCTCGAAGAGGTTGAACTCGATGTCGCGCAGATTGGCCTTGTAATGGGACATTGCGTCTCCTTCACCTGCTCGGTTCCGCCGGGAACGGGCATAGTTACCGGCCAGTAACGCCATGATGCTACTGGCCGGTAACCTTGGCAAGTTGCGGGGGCGAAACGGACAAATCGCCGCGTCAGATGTGGTAGGCCGGCGGTGGCTCGGCGGCGTCGCGGCTTGGTGGCTCAGAGACCGGGAGGCTCAGCGCCCCGGAGTCGTCAGCGCGGGGAACAGGTGCTCGGCCGACATCCGCATGAGCAGACCCACCAGGGTGCCCAGGATGGCGAGCACGGTGACCGCCCCGCCTGCTCCGATCGTGAGCATCACCGCGAGCAGGGTCGCCATGAACGGTGCCTTGGTCGCCGAGGCCGTGCCGGCGGCCAGGCCGGCGGCGGCGACGCCGGCGATCCCGGCTCCGCCGACCAGCAGGCTGGCCCCCACGGCGACCAGGAAGCCCAGGGCGATCGCCGGGAAGATCGGGCCGCCGCGGAAGCCGCCGCCCATGCACAGCCCGTATCCGATCAGCTTGCCGATCAGGACCGCGACGACGGTTCCCACGCTGGTCAGCATCAGGTAGCCCGGCATCGCGGCCTGTCCGGAGAACAGGACCAGGTCGATCCCCGTGCCGGTCATCTCGGAGACGATGACCGCGGTGGCTGCGGTGAGCAGTGCGGCCCCCACGATCGTGGCCAGCGGCTGCCGCCGGCCCAGCTCGTCGGCCTTGGTCGCCAGCAGGCGCGCGCCCATGGTGGCCATCGCGGTCAGCAGGGCCACGGGGATCGCGACGACCAGGTCGAGCAGCCGGACTCCGGGGTAGGCGGGCAGGTCGGGCAGCGCGATGGAGACCTCGCCCAGCCCCGACCAGTCGGCGAACCCGACCTGCAGCACGTAGCTGGCGGCGGTGCCGACCAGAGCCGGGACCAGGACCAGCGGGGAGCTCATCCGGCCGCCGGCGATCAGGGCGATCTCCAGCAGGAGCACGGAGACGACGATCGGGTTGCCGAAGATGGCGGCGACCGCACCCATGGCGCCGGCGATCATCATGACCTGGCGCGCGGGGTTGCCCTCCTTGAACGCCAGCGCGCCCAGAGCGGTGCCCAGCGCGGTCAGTGGCGCCTCCGGGCCGAGCACCGCGCCGAACGGCAGGGAGGCCAGCGCGGCCAGCATCACCGAGACGATCTCGCGCTGGGTGATGTCCAGGCCGAAGCCCATCAGGGGGGAGTGCCCGCCACCGCCGGGCAGCTTCTTGGCCGCCCAGGTGAGCACAGCGCCGGTGACCAGGATCGCGGTGACCAGCCAGGGCGGGGCATGCTCGTGGCCGAGCTGCCCGGGCAGCGTATGGAACAGGTAGTGCTCCACGTTGTGGATCACGGCGATGAACAGCGTCGCGGCGGCTCCGGTCACCAGGCCGACGACCACCGCCAGCATGCTCAGGACGAGCAGCTGGCGCTCGACGGTCCCAGGCCGGGGCGCGGCGGCCAGCGGTTGAGCCTGTGTCATGGGGACCGCCTCCTGATCCGGGTGCGTCACCCTCGCGGGTGAACCTACACAGCGCGGACCCGTGAGCCCCGGCGATGCGGGCGCCCGTGCGGGGGAGGGTCGCCGTCTGGGGTGGGCGGGGGTCACCCGTGCGGGTGGGCGGGGGTCGCCCGCCGGGTCCCGTTTGCGTTCTGTTCGGCATTGGCTATATTTCCGACCACTCCTGTAGGACAACCAAGGAAAGGCACCGCGATGACCCCTCCCACGACCCGCACCCGAGGCCTGCTCGCCTTGGCGGCTGCCGCCATGCTCGGCTTGACCGCCTGCGCGAGCAGCGGGGCCGCACAGGGCGACGCGAGCGCCAGCACGGACGCCAAGCCGGCCGCGGTCAAGACGCTGCGTCTGGGCTTCTTCCCGAACCTCACGCACGCGCCGGCGCTGGTCGGCCTGCAGGACGGGTACTTCAAGGACGCGCTCAAGCCGCTGGGCATCACGGTGACGCCGACCGCGTTCAACGCCGGGCCGGACGCGGTGGCCGCCCTGTTCGGGGACTCCCTGGACATCTCCTACATCGGCCCGAACCCGACGATCAACGCCTACGCCCAATCCAAGGGCGAGGCGGTGCGGGTGATCGCCGGGGCTGCCTCCGGCGGGGCCGCGCTCGTGGTCCGGCCGGGCATCGAGACCGCCGCGGACCTCAAGGGCACGAAGATCGCCACGCCGCAGCTGGGCAACACCCAGGACGTCGCACTGAGGTTCTGGCTGGACCAGCAGGGGCTGAAGTCCGACACCGAGGGGGGCGGGGACGTCTCCATCGTCCCGCAGGCGAACTCCGAGGGGCTGACCGCCTACTCCAGCGGTGCGATCGACGGGGCGTGGGTGCCCGAGCCGTGGGTCTCGGAGTACCTCAAGGCCGGCGCGAAGGTGCTGGTGGACGAGACCTCGCTGTGGCCCGACGGCAAGTTCGTCACGACCAATGTGATCGTGCGGACGAAGTTCCTGACCGAGCACCCGGATGTCGTCGAGGCGTTCCTCACCGGGCACGTCGCGGCGCTGACCGAGATCGCCGAGCATCCGGCCGAGGCGGCGACGGCGGCCAACGCCAGCCTGAAGTCGCTGACCGGCTCCGAGCTCAAGGCCGACGTGCTGGACCGGGCGTTCGGCGAAGTCGACTTCACCGCCGACCCGCTGCCGGAGACCCTCAAGGCCTCCGCCGACCACGCGAGCGAGGTTGGGCTGCTGGATCAGGGCAAGGTCGACGCGGCCGGTGGGCTGCCCGGGTCGCTCTACGACCTGGCACCCCTGAACAAGGTGCTGGCCGCGCAGGGCCAGCCCGCGGTGGCCACCCCATGAGCCGGGTCGGCTCCGTGGCTGATGTGTCGTCGTCGGCGGCTTCGCCGGTGGTGGCTTCGGTGGCGGCCGGGGTCGGGTCGGTGGCAGTCGGGTCGGGCGCGTCGGCCGCGCCTGGGGCCGCGCTGTCCGTGCGGGCCGTCAGCAAGGCGTTCGTCACCCCGCAGGGGGTCGTGGGCGCCCTGCGGGGGGTGGACCTCGAGGTCCAGCAGGGCGAGTTCGTCGCCGTCGTCGGCCCCTCGGGCTGCGGCAAGAGCACGCTGCTGGACGTCGTCGCCGACCTGGCCGAGCCGACCAGCGGCAGCGTGACCCGCCGTGACCGGGTGGCGCTGATGTTCCAGGACGCGACGCTGCTGCCGTGGCTGACCGCCCGCCAGAACGTCGCGCTGGCGCTGCGGCTGCGCGGCATCGGCCGACGGGCCGCCGGGGCCCAGGCCGACGAGCTGCTCGAGGCGGTGCGCCTGGTCGACGCCGGCGACCGCCGGCCGCACGAGCTGTCCGGCGGCATGCGTCAGCGGGTCGCCCTGGCCCGTTGCCTGGCGCAGGGCACGTCGATCGTCGCGATGGACGAGCCGCTGGGCGCCCTGGACGCGATGACCCGCGACCACCTGCACGACGAGATCGAGCGGGTCGTCGCCGAGCAGCGGCTGACCGTGGTGTTCGTGACCCACAACATGCGCGAGGCCGTCCGGCTGGCCGATCGCGTGGTGTTGATGGCACACGGGCGGATCGTCCACGAGCAGGTCGTCGGGCTCCCCCGGCCCCGGCACATGGACTCCGCGGACGTCGCCACCCGGGCCGGGGACCTCACCGCGCGGCTGCACGAGGCAGGTCGCCGGTCCGACTCGGACGGGGTGGGGGACGGTGGCGTCGCGAGCGTCGCGGGTGCTGTGGCTGACGTGCGTGCCGCGAGCGATGGTGGTGCTGCGGGTGGCGCGCTGCCGCAGCCGCGGCGGGAGGCCGGCGCATGACCGCCACGGTGCTCACGCCGGTCGTGGACGTCCCGCCGACCGCCCGGCCGGGCGCGGGGCTGCCCGGCCGGGCGTGGGCCTGGGTGTGGCCCAAGGCGCTGGCGGTCGGGCTCGTGCTGGGCGTCTGGCAGGTCGCCGTCTGGTTGCAGTGGCGCCCGGAGTACGCCCTGGCCCCGCCATCAGCGGTCGCGGCCACCCTGGCCGACATGCTGGGCACCCAGCGCTTCTGGGAGTCGGTGGCGACCACCCTCACCCGGGCGCTGGTCGGGTTCAGCGTCGCCCTGGTCGTCGGGACGCTGATCGGCGTGCTGGTGGCGCGGATCCGGCCGCTGCGGCTGGCGGTCGGGGCGCTCATCACGGGGCTGCAGACGATGCCGAGCATCGCCTGGTTCCCGCTGGCGATCCTGCTGTTCGGACTCAACGAGCGGGCGATCCTGTTCGTCGTGGTGCTCGGCGCGGCACCCAGCATCGCCAACGGCGTCATCTCCGGCATCGACCATGTACCCCCCGCCTACACCCGGCTGGGCCGAGTCCTCGGGGCGAACGCGGTCGAGCAGTACCGGTACATCACGCTGCCCGCGGCGCTGCCCAGCTACGTCTCCGGGCTCACCCAGGGCTGGGCCTTCGCCTGGCGCAGCCTGATGGCCGGCGAGCTGCTGGTCATCATCGCCGGCCGCGCGGCGCTCGGCTCGGATCTGGAGTACGCGCGCCAGTTCTCGCAGGCCGACAAGCTGCAGGCCACGATGCTGGTCGTCCTGGTCATCGGGATGCTCGCCAACGGCGTGTTCTCCTCGGCGGCCTCGCGGGTGCGGCGTCGGTGGGGGCTGGCCTCGTAGGCGCCGGCCTCCGAGAAGCTGGGGCGACCTCGCATCCGACCGGCCCGCGGCCACCATCAAGACGGCTGCGGGCCGGTCGGTATCGTGCGGGGTCCGCGAAGGCCGGGCAGCTGCGGGCAGGGGTGCCGTCCGGCGGGCGAGTGGCTGAAGGGGCGGAGCGGCGTGGACGTCGGGGATCGGGCGCTCTCGATCGCGCCGGGGCGCGCGATGCGCATCCTCTGGGCGGTCCTGGCCGTCGCGTTGAACCTGGCGGTCGTCTACGCGCCGCAGGCGCCCAGCGTGCCCACCGGTGGCCTGCCCCTCGACAAGATCGTGCACGCGCTGGTCTTCGCGCTGCCGGTGGTCGCTCTGGTGGCGGCCGGTCTGCCGCTCACCCCGGTCGTCGTGATTCTGGCTGCGCACGCGCCGCTCAGCGAGCTGGTCCAGCACGTCGTGCTGCCGCACCGCAGCGGCGACCCGTGGGACACGGTCGCCGACCTCGCGGGGGTGGCCGTCGGGACCGTGATCGCCCACCGGTTCTGGCCCGCACCGCACCAGCCCGCGCCGCGACCGACGGTGGGGTAGCCGAGGGCGCCGACTGGTGCGAGTCGCGACCGGCGCGGGTTGGGTCAGGGCCTTCGTGGGGTGAGGAGCTGGCCGAGGACTTCCATGAGGAGTCGCTCGACCAGGGGCTGGGGGGCCTCGTCCATGATCGCGTTGATCTCCGCGCGCCGGTCGGGGAGCGCGGCCCCAGCACTGCTCTCCCCGCCTTCACCGTCCTGGCCGCCGCCCAACCCGGCTGCGGCCAGGATCAGCGCGATCCCCTCGGGGGGCAGCGTGGCCACGTCCAGGGTCTGGGCGAACGCGAGCAGCTGGGGATCGACGCCGCTGCGCGGCTGCGCCGCGGCGGCCTCGGTGGATGCCGCGAGGTCAGCCAGGAACGTGGCCACCTGCGGTTCGTGGACCGGCTGGACGCTGATGTGGGCGGTTGGCCGCCCACCACGCCCCGGTTGCACGCCGAGCAGCCAGCCCCGGGCGGTCATCTCGTCGGCCACGACCCGGACGTCCGGGCCGTCCGCGGCGCCGTCGTCGGCGAACGCGAGCAGCGTCGACTCGGGCGCCGCCACGACCTGCAAGCCGGGGATCGCGTCGATCCCCTCGGCCAGGGCCAAGGTCGCCCGCCAGGTCTGCAGCGCCAGGTCGCGGTAGCCGGCCCGGCCGATGCGCTTGAGATAGGCCCACGCGACGGCGGGCACGCCCCCGCCCTTGGTGCTCAGCAGGGTCGTGTTGACGACCGGATACCCGGTCCAGTCGGCGGTCGCGAACCAGCTGTGCCGGCGCAGCTCGGCGTCGCGCCAGAGGATCAACGAGGCGCCCTTCGGGACGTAGGCGTACTTGTGCAGGTCGACCGACACGCTGGTGACGCCCGGGATCATCAGCCCGACCGGGGGCAGGCCCTCGGCCTCGCGGATGAACGGCAGCGTCCAGCCGCCGATGCAGGCGTCCAGGTGCAGGCAGGTCCCGTGCTCGGCGGCCAGCGCCGCGAGCTCGGCCACCGGGTCGACCACGCCCTGCGGGTAGCTCGGCGCGGAGGCGACCACCAGAGCGGTGCGCTCATCGAGCGCCGCGCGGGTCGCGGCCACGTCGGCGCGGAACGTCTGCGGATCGACCGGCACCCGGACCACGTCGACGTCGAACAGGTGCGCCGCCTTGAGGAACGCCGGGTGCACCGAGGCCGGCGCCACCATGGCCGCGCGCGCGGTCGGGTCGCCCACCTGAGCACGCCAGCGCTGACGGGCCGCGAGCACTGCGAGCATGCAGGACTCGGTGCCGCCGGAGGTCAGCGAGCCGACCTCGGCCGGGCTGCCCGAGCCGAGCAGGCTCAGCCCGGCGGCGACCAGGTCGTTCTCCACGGCCGCGAAGCTGGGGAACGCGGTCGGGTCCAGGCCGTTGACGTGCTGGGAGAGCGCCCAGACCCGCGGGCCGAGCGCCTCCAGGCCGGGCACCCCGCTGTCGTAGACGTAGGACGTCGTGTGACCGCCGGCGACCGGGACGTCCAGCGCGCGCAACGCGGCCAGCGCGGCGAGGATCTGCTCCTCGTCGATCGGCTCCTCGGGGAACGCCGGGGGCAGGGGGTTGGTCATCGGGTTCCTTCCGGTGGTGCGGGGCTGGCTTCCGGTGGTGCGGCGCTCGGTGTTGCGAGGGCGGCGACCAGCGCCGCCTCCTCGCGGCGGGCCAGCCGCCCGTGCGCGTGGATCAGGGGCAGGCTCATCACGATCAGCAGCGCGGGCATGAGCGTGAACGCCAGCAGCACTCCGGTGATGGCGGAGTCGGGCTGCGAGACCGCGGCGTCGGCCTTCGAGGAGACGAACCCGCTGACCGCCAGCACCACCAGGACCAGGCCCGGGCCCAGGGCGAAGCCGAGCGTCTCGCCGGCGGTCCACAGGCCGGTGAAGACGCCGGCGCGGGCCTCGCCGGTGCGCCGCCGGTCGGCGTCCACCGTGTCGGGCAGCATCGCCAGCGGGAACATCTGCAGGCCGCCGTACGCGATGCCGCACAGCGCGATCGCGCCGAAGACCAGCGCGCTGCCGAGCTCGCGACCGCCCAGGAGCAGCAGCACCGCGCCGAGCAGGAACAGCGCGCTGGCCAGCAGGAACCCACGAACCTTGCCCACGCGATGGGCCAGCCAGTTCCACACGGGCATCACGGCCAGGGCCGGGGCCACCAGGCACACGAAGAGCAAGGTGATGGCGGTCGGCCTGTGCAGGATGTAGGTCGCGTAGTACTGGGCGCCGCCGAGCATCGACGAGGTGGCCAGCGCCTGCAGGACGAACGCCGCGAGCAGGGAGACGAACGCGCGGTTGCCGCGCACGATCCGCAGCTGGCCGGCCAGCGATCCCTCGGCCGCCGGGGTCACCCGCGCGCGGGCCCGGGCCAGACCCATGATGCACGCCCAGATGCCGGCCGCCATCAGCGCGGCCATCGCCGCGGCCATCACGAAGTGCCCGAGGTGCGCACCGCCCAGGGCGTCGCGGATCACCGGCGCGAGCGCGCCGCCCAGCAGGATCGCGACGGTCAGGAACGCCACCCGCCAGGCCATCAGGGTCGCCCGCTGCGCCGACGAGTCGGTCAGCTCGGCGGACAGCGCGATGTAGGGCACCTGGAACAGCGCGAACGCGGTGGACGCCAGGATGAACCAGACGAACACCCAGGCCGCGGCCAGCAGCGGGCCGAACCCGGGTGGGACCGCGAAGATCACCAGGAACGCCAGCGGCAGCAGCACGCCGGCGACCCGCAGGAACGGCAGCCGGGTGCCGCGGCGCTCGGCGCCACGGTCCGAGAGCCGGCCCACGACCGGCAGGACGAGCACGTCCCACGCCTTGGGCACCGCCACGACGAGCGCGGCCAGCCCGGCGGCGACCCCCAGCGTGTTGGTCAGGTAGTAGGCCAGGACCAGGCCGGGCACGGTCGCGAAGACGCCGGTGCCGACCGACCCGAAGGCGTAGGAGACCGTCGTGCGCCTGGTCAGCGAGAGCGGCCCGGCGTCGGCACCCAGGCTGGCGCCCCTGTCGGCGCCCGCGCCTGCGCCCGCACCTGTGCGGGTGGTTGGCCCCACAGTCGGTCCCACCGGCTGCCCCTCGTCTTGGCCGGACCCCGTCGTCGTCATGACCGGCAGGCTAGACCGCCCCACCGACATCGTGCGGCCTCACCCGCGGGTCCAGGCCAAGTCGGCCCCACGCCGGTCGAGCGTGTCCGGACCAATCCCCAGGGCGTCCAGGTCTACGAGGATGGGCGTTCCGCTCGGGTCGGATCAGGTGCGGGTCAGATCAGGCGCGGGAAGGAGATCAGGATCGCCGCGCCGACGACGAAGCCCACGAATGCGACGCCCAGCAGCGCCCACTGCCCGCGCTCGCTGCGCATGCGCCCCGACAGCGCGGTGAAGAACAGCACCGTGGCGAACAGGACCGTGAGGATCGTGTAGTTGTCGCCGCGCTGGTTGTTGGTCAGGGCGTCCTGGAAGTGTGCGTCGGCCCGGTCGTCGGCCGCCTGCGCCGCTGCCTGCTCGGGCAGCTGGTACTCCGGCATGTCGAAGGGCGTCTCTGGCGCGCCGGGGTTCGCTTCGGGGTCGGTGGCCTGCCAGGCCGTGAACGCCGAGGCCATCGGCTCGGGGAACCGCTCGACCAGGTAGTCGGCGAGCTCGGAGGACTTCTCCGCCCGCGCGTCCAGCCACTGGATGAACAGGCCGACCTGGACCGACATCTTGCGGTTGGCCACGCCGTCGAGCCGGGCCGCCTCGATGCGGGCGCTGGACGCCTTCGAGAACGAGATCGACATCGCGCCACCCCACTTGCTGGCCTGGAAGCCCGACCAGGCGGTGAGGATCGCGGTGATCGAGAGCAGCAGCACGGCGGTCAGCTCGCGCCAGCTGGCGCTGCGGGACGAGTCGTCGGACATCGGTGGCGCTCCCCCCTCACGTTCGCGGCGGCACCGAACCCCGGGCCGTTGCCCGCACAGTAGCCCTCAGTGCTGGGCCGCTCAGTCTGGCAGCGCGAGTCCCGTCATCCGCCGATCACGCGGACTACCGTGCCGATGGTGACCGGCGATCTGTCCAGGGCGCAGCCCTTCCGATCGGTGACCACGCGCGAGGCGATCGACGACCTGCGCGCTCGACTGCGCACGACCCGGTGGACCGATGCGCCGCAGGGCTCGGGCTGGTCGATGGGCACCGACGTCGCCGAGCTGCGCGACCTGGTCTCCTACTGGGCCGAGGAGTTCGATTGGCCCGCGCAGGAGTCCCGGCTCAACGCCCTGCCCCGGTTCCGGGTCGAGCTGGACGGGCTGGGCATCCACCTGGTGCACGCGCGCGCAGTCGCCCCGGTCGGGCCGGTGCTCCCGCTCGTGCTGTGCCACGGGTGGCCCGACTCGTTCTGGCGCTACACCAAGGTGATCTCCCTGCTCACCGACCCGGGCGCGCACGGTGGCGACCCGGGCGACGCCTTCGACGTGGTGATCCCCGACATGCCCGGGTTCGGGTTCTCGGACCGCCCGACCGGCGTGGTCCCGGACACCCAGGTCGTCGCCGGGCTCTGGGCGCGCCTGATGACCGTGCTGGGCTACGAGCGGTTCGGTGCGGCCGGCGGCGACATGGGCAGCCACGTCGCCCGGTTCCTGGCGCTGGACCATCCCGACCGCACCGTCGCGGTGCACCGGATGGACGCCGGGCTGCCGATCTACCTCGGCGACCGGGCGGATCTGCGCGACGAGGAGCGCGCGTTCCTCGACGGCGCGGCGGCGTGGGGTGCCGTGGAGGGTGGCTACGCCGCGATGCACCGGACCAAGCCGCAGACCGTCGCCGCCGCGCTGGCCGACTCGCCGGCCGGGATGGCGGCCTGGATCGTGGAGAAGCTGTGCGACTGGAGCGACTGCGGCGGTGACCTGTGGAGCACGTTCACCCGCGACGAGGTGCTCACGAACCTGTCGATCTACTGGTTCACCCAGACCATCGGCTCGTCGATGCGCACGTATCGCGCGAACGCGGCGATCCCGCGGGAGCAGCACGCGCGCCGGGTCGAGGTGCCCTCGGGGTTCGCGATCTTCGGCGGCGACGTCGTGCGCCCGCCGCGGGCCTGGCTGGAGCGGGTCGCGAACGTGGTGCACGTCAGCGAGCCGCCACGCGGTGGGCACTTCGCCCCCTTCGAGCAGCCCGAGGCGTACGCACGGGACCTTCGGGAGTTCTTCCGCCCGTACCGACCGGCCAGCTCCGCGGTGTCCTGACCCGCCTCTGGGTGGGCGTCGGCCGCGATCAGCGTGCGGGTGCGCGCGCGGGCTGTGGCCCGTCCGTGGCGATCGTCGCGTGGTCGGCCACCCGCTCCGGGCGGCCGGTGTCGGGCAGGACCGCCGCGCCGACTGCCCGGACGCCTGCCCCGAACGTCCAGTCGCCGTGCACGGTCAGGCTGCTGGCCTCGGCCAGCGACGGCGGGCCCGCCGGCATCCGCGCTTCGAGCTGGGCCAGCGTGCGGTAGTGCGCCTGGTCCAGGACCACCGTCGGGATGGGGTCCACGCTCATCCGGGGCACCGCGTCCGGGCCGAGCTCGCAGGCGTCGGAGCGCAGCAGGACCAGCTCGTTGGTGGTCTTGACCGGCAGGAACCGGGACCGGTCCACCAGGATCGCCTGCGCCCCGTCGAACACCTCGACCGCCGCGCCCATGGCGGTCTCGATCTGGACGACTCGCGGGGAGTCGGGGTCGGTCGGGTCCACGGTCTTGGCGTTGCGGATCATCGGCAGCCCCAGCACGCTGCCGCGCTCGGTCAGCGCGGTCCGCAGTGCGCGCAGGTCGAACCAGAGGTTGTTGGTGTTGAAGTAGCGGTGCCGCGAGGTGTCCTGGAAGGCGACCATGTCCGCGGCGGCGACCTGGGCGGACTCGCGCAGCACCAGGCGCCCGTCGGCGACGCGCACGGCCAGGTGCCCGCCCTTGCGGTCCATCGCCGTGCGCTGGCAGACCTCGACCGCGATCGGCGCCCCGGACGCGGCGAACCAGCCGGCCAGCCGGAGGTCCGGGGTGCAGCCCAGGTTGTCGCCGTTGGACGCGCAGGCGTAGTGGAAGCCCCGCTCGATCAGGGCGTCCAGCACCCCGGACGCGAGGATCGCGGTGTAGAGGTCGCCGTGCCCCGGCGGGCACCACTGCAGGCTGGGATCGGCTGGCCAGGCGACCGGTGCCAGGTCGTCGGCGGTCAGCTTGGGCTCCTGGTTCTGCAAGAAGTCCAGCGGCAGCCCGTCGACACCCAGGTCGGGGTAGGCGGCCAGCGCGGCCAGGCAGTCCTCCCGGGTGCGGAACGAGTTCATCAGGATCAGCGGGAGTCGGACCCCGTGCGTGGCGCGGGCGTGCCGCACCTGGGCGACCATGAGGTCCAGGAAGGTGCGCCCCCCGCGCACCTCTAGCAGCGACTTGGCCCGGTCCAGGCCCATCGAGGTGCCCAGCCCGCCGTTGAGCCGGATCCACGCGGTGCGGCCGAGCGCCTCGGCCGCCGCAGCCGCATCGAGGTCGATGTCGGCTAGCGCCGGCGGGTCGGTCAGCGGGCGGATCGTGTCCTCGCCGACGATCCCGGTCACACCCGACTCGAGCTGGCGGTAGTAGTGGGTGAACACGTCGATCGCGGGCTCGGCCACGCCGGTCGCGCGCATCGCGGCGACGGAATCGCGCAGGCCGGTGTCGCTCATCAGGTCTCCCAGGGTCACAAGGGGCGCGGGTGCGGGAGCGGGCCGCGCAAGGCCGTCACGGTATCCCGGACCGCCGGGCACCCAGAGGGGACGCCGCGGTGGACAGGGGCGGAGCCTCCTGGCCCTCCTGGGGCCGTTCTGGGGTCGTACTGCGGATCCCAGCCGATCAGCCCATGGACGGACGTGCGGTGTCGGGGGTCGCTCGTAGGGTGACCGACGTGGGTGCTTGGAGCCGGTACTTCGCGTTCTCGCGGCGCAATCGCTTCGCTGTGGACGCGCTCACCGCTGCCTTCGTGGGGCTGTTCGTGGTGCCGATCGCCGCCGCCTCTGACGCGCTCGTCGTCGATGCCGCGCCGTCCGGCGACGGTTGGGTCGCCATCGTCTCGCTGGCGATGGTCGTGGCGATGGCGTGGCGGCGCACCGCGCCGGTCGCGTCGGCCGCCGTCGTCTACACGCTGGCCCTGGCACACATGGTGGCCGGGGTGCCGCTCATCATGCCGACGGACCTGCTCGTCGCCTGGGCGCTCTGGTCGGTGACGGTGCACGGCCCCCGATGGGCCGGGCGGGTCGCGATCGGCGGCGCGTTGGCCGGCTCGATCCTGGTCGGGCTGCTGGCCACCGCCACGCGGGTCGACGCGGTGGCCATGGCGATCAGCGTCGCCCTGATCTTCCTGACGACATGGTCGGTCGCGCTGGCCCGCCGTGCTCGTCGCGAGGCGATGGCGTCACTCATCGACCGGGCCGAGCGGCTGGAGATCGAGCGCGACCAGCAGGCCCAACTCGCTGCCGCCGAGGAGCGCGCGCGGATCGCCCGGGAGATGCACGACATCGTCGCCCACTCGCTGACCGTGATGATCGCCCAGGCCGACGGGGGCCGCTACGCCGCGGCGACCGACCCCGAGGCCGCGACCCGGGCGCTGGGCACGATCTCCGAGACCGGGCGGGCGGCGCTGACCGACATGCGCCGGCTGCTCGGCGTCCTGCGCGCCGGTCCGGCGGAGGGGGAGGCGGGGGCAGGTCAGGGCGCACCCCACGGGGCCGGGGATGCGACTGGTGCTCGGACGGGCGCGGCCACCGGCCCGCCCACGGGCCTGCCCGCCGACTCGGACACCGACGCGCCCACGGGGCCGCTGCCGGCGACCGACGACATCGGCGCGCTCGTCGACCGGCTGCGGGCCGACGGCCTGCGCGTCTCGCTGGTGCGGATGGGCTCGTCGCGGAACCTCCCGCCGGGCACCGGGCTGACCGCCTACCGGATCGCGCAGGAGGCGCTGACCAACGTGCTCAAGCACGCCGGGCCCGACCCCCAGGTCACGGTCCTGCTGCAGTGGCTGCCGACCGCGCTGGTCGTGGAGGTCAGCGACGACGGCCGCGGCGCGGCGGCCGACTCCGACGGTCTGGGTCAGGGGCTGATCGGGATGCGCGAGCGAGCGGCGATGTTCGGCGGAGAGGTGACCACCGGTCCGCGTCCGGGCGGCGGATTCCGGGTGCGGGCCAGCCTGCCCACGCCCCCGAGCGGGGCAAGTGCAGCGGGCGGGCCGGGTGCGGCGAGCGGGCCGGGTGCGGCGAGCGGGCCGGGTGCGGCGAGCGGGCCGGGTTCGGGGCTTGCTTCCGACGACTGGCCACCGAGCCTGGCCCAGGGGACGAGCCCGACCCAAAGGGCGAGCCCCGCCGCTGACCAGAGCCCCCACCACGCTCCCGAGGGCCAGGAGGCCAGACCGTGACCGAGCCGATCCGCGTCGCCCTGGTGGACGACCAACAGCTGGTCCGCGCGGGATTCCGCATGGTCATCGACTCGCAGCCGGACCTGACCGTCGTCGGTGAGGCCGGCGACGGCGCCGCGGCCCTGCGTCTGCTCGCCCCCGGCGGCGCCACGACCGCCGACGTGGTCCTGATGGACGTGCGGATGCCGGTGCTCGACGGGCTGGCGGCCACCGAGCGGCTGGCCGCCTCCGGCGGGGGCCCGCGCGTCATCGTGCTGACCACCTTCGACCTCGACGAGTACGTGCTGCGCGCGATCCGGGCCGGGGCCAGCGGCTTCCTGCTCAAGGACGCACCACCGGAGGAGATGCTGGCCGCGATCCGGACCGTGCACGCCGGGGATGCGGTGATCGCGCCGTCGTCCACGCGCCGGCTCCTGGAGCACCTGGTCGAGGTGCTGCCGGCCACGGAACCCGCCGTGCACGACACCGGTGCCCAGCGCGCGGTCGCCGAGCTCACCGACCGTGAGCGCGAGGTGCTCGTGCTGATGGCGCAGGGACTGTCCAACGCGGAGATCGCCGGCGCGCTCTTCGTGGCCGAGGCGACGGTGAAGACCCACGTCGGGCGCATCCTGGCCAAGCTCGCCGCTCGCGACCGCGTCCAGGCCGTGGTCACCGCCTACGAGGCCGGGCTGGTCACCCCCGGGTCGGACCGGCGCCGGCCCGCGTAGTCCCGCAGGATGACCCGATCCCCGAGCGAACCGGCCCACAGCCCGACGCGGGCCTACCGGGTGCCCGCATAGCGTCGCCGAGTACCGATCGAGCCGTCCCGGGCAGAACCGTCCCGGGCTGAACCGGCCAGCGCCGCCACCGTCAGGAGTCCGTCATGCCAGAGTCCGCATCCTCCGCCCGAGCCCTCACGAAGGTCTACGGCTCCGGCCCGTCGGCCGTCCGCGCGCTCGACGGCGTCGACGCCGACTTCGAGGCGGGTGCGTTCACCGCGATCATGGGCCCGTCCGGTTCGGGCAAGTCGACCCTGATGCACCTGCTGGCGGGGCTGGACGAGGCCACCTCCGGCACGGTCCACCTGGGCGGCACCGAGCTCACCAAGCTCTCCGACGACGCGCTGACCGTCCTGCGGCGGACCCGCGTCGGCTTCGTCTTCCAGTCGTTCAACCTGCTGCCGATGTTCGACGCGAAGGCGAACATCCTGCTTCCGCTCACCCTGGCCGGGGTCAAGCCCGACCCGGAGTGGACCGACCTCCTGATCGACACGCTCGGCCTGCGCCCGCGGCTGACCCATCGGCCCTCGGAGCTGTCCGGCGGCCAGCAGCAGCGGGTCGCGATCGCCCGGGCGCTGATCGCCAAGCCCGACGTGGTGTTCGCCGACGAGCCCACCGGCAACCTCGACTCGCGCTCCGGGGCGGAGGTGCTCGGGTTCCTGCGCCGTTCGGTCCGCGAGCTCGGGCGCACGATCATCATGGTCACCCACGACCCGGCGGCGGCGGCCTATGCCGACCGCGTGATCCTGCTCGCCGACGGCCGGATCGCCGGGCGCATCGACGATCCGACGCCCGCCTCCGTGCTGGCCGGGCTGGAGGCGCTGCGCAGCCTCGAGGTCACGGAGCCGGTCCGATGATCCGACTGACCCTGGCGCAGATGCGCCTCTCGCTGGGCCGGCTCATCCCGGCCGGCCTGGCGATCGTGCTGGGCACGGCGTTCGTCGCCGCGACCCTGATCGCGGGCAACGTGATGACGAGCAGCGCCTACGACCAGGTCACAGCCCAGTACGCCTCGGCCGACCTGGTGGTCACCGACGCGACCGGCGGGCTGGACGCCGACTCGCTGGCGACGGTCCGAGGCACCGAGGGCGTGACCGCCGCGGCGCCGCTCATGACGACCTGGGTGGCGGTCGGCGCCGGCAGCAATGCCACTGGCCAGCTGGTCGTCCCCGCGGCGCAGGACTCGGCCCTGAGCCCGCTGACCATCGCCACCGGCCGGGCTCCCACGGGGCCCGACGAGATCGCGCTGCCCGCCGACACCGCCGAGCGGATCGGGGCCAGCGTGGGCCAGACCGTGCGGGTCGAGCACGGCTGGGACGAGTCGGGGGAGCCGCAGACCAGCGGGGCCACGCTGGTGGGCCTGGTCGCGGACCCGCACGCGGCGTGGACCATGTGGGGCTCTGCCGGGCTGGCGACCGTGGACACCGTGGCGGGTTGGTCGGGGTCGGACGATCCGACCTTCGACGCGATCCTCGTGGCCACGCCCGACCCCGCGGCGACCACCGCCGCGCTCCACGCCGCGCTGGGGGACGGGCCACTGGTCCGCCCGCGCCAGGACGTGGCCGCCGAGCAGGTCGCCTCCTTGACCGAGGGCTCCAACGTGCTGGTCATGGTGGTGCTCGCGTTCGCCGCGATCGCCCTGCTGGTGGCCGGTCTGGTCATCGCCAACACGTTCCAGGTGCTGGTCGCCCAGCGCACTCGGACGCTGGCCCTGCTGCGCTGCGTGGGGGCCCGGCGGCGGCAGCTGCGCTCGTCGGTGCTGATCGAGGGGACGCTGCTGGGCCTGACCGCCTCGGTGGTGGGCGTGCTGCTCGGGATCGGCCTGGGGCAGGCCGCGCTGGTCGCGCTGGGCCGGCTCTCGATGGGCATCCCGCTGCCGGACGTGGTGCCGCTGAGCATCTGGGTCGTGGTCGCGCCCCTGCTGGTCGGGACCGCGGTGACGGTGGGAGCCAGCTTCGTCCCGGCTCGCGCGGCCGGTGCCGTCGCCCCCGTGGCCGCGCTGCGCCCGGCCGACGCGCCCAGTGTGCGCCGAGGTGCCGGCCGCATCCGGCTGGCCTGCGCGCTGCTGCTGACCGTCGGGGGGGCTGCGCTGCTCGTGCTGGCCACAGTCGCCTCGGTCCAGGCCGGCGACTTCGAGAACGCGGCCGTGTGGCTGGGCCTGGGGATGCTGGGCGGTGCGCTGTCGTTCGTCGGCGTCCTGATCGGTGCGGTGCTGTGGATGCCGCGCGTGGTCTCGGGTCTGGGCGCCCCGCTGGGCCGGCTCGGGGCGGCCGCCCAGCTGGCCGCTGCCAACACCCTGCGCAACCCGCGGCGTACGGCCGCCACCAGCGCTGCCCTGCTCATCGGGGTGACTCTCGTGGTCACGATGAGCACCGGCGCGGCCACCGCTCGCCACTCGCTGGACACGATGCTCGACGAGCAGTACTCGGTGGATCTGTCCGTGGCCGCGCTGGCTGACGACGGCGACGCGTCGGCCGCTGCGCTGGCCGGCTCCGTCCTGCCGGCGGTGACCGCCGTCGAGGGCGTCGCCCAGGCGGTCCCGGTGCGCGGCACGGTCGCGACCATCGAGGGGACCTCGATGGTGCTCCTCGCGGTCACGCCGGAGCAGGCGCGGCTCGTGCTGCACGACACGGCGCAGTCCGAGGCGATCGCCCGCGGCGATGCGGTGGTGCCGGACGCGATGGCGGCCACGGGCGAGATCACGGCCTCCCTCGGCAGTGCCAAGGCGACGGTCGACGCGGTCGGTGGCTGGGGGCAGTCCGGGTCGGCTCTCGTGCCGATCCAGACTCTGGACCGCCTCGACCCGGACGCCCCGGTCACCCAGGTCTGGGCCCAGCTCGCTTCGGGCGCCAGCGCGACCCAGGTGCTGGTCGACGTCCAGGACGCGATCGGCGATCAGCAGGTGTGGGTCGTCTCCGGGGCGGCCGAGCGCCAGCAGTACCAGCGGGTCATCGACGTCATGCTGGCGATCGTGGTCGCGCTGCTGGCAGTCGCCGTGGTGATCGCGCTGATCGGCGTGGCCAACACGCTCTCGCTTTCGGTTCTGGAGCGGCGCCGCGAGTCCGCGACGCTGCGCTCGCTCGGGATGACCCGGCGCCAGCTGCGCGGCTCGCTGGCCGTGGAGGGGGTGCTGGTCGCGCTGGTCGGTACCGGCACCGGGATCGTCCTCGGGCTGCTCTACGGATGGGCCGGCTCGCTCATCATCTTCGGGCCGGTCGAGGGCACGCGGCTGGCGGTCCCGTGGGCGGACCTGCTGGGCGTGCTCGCGGTGGCCGTCGCGGCTGGGGCGCTGGCCTCGGCGCTCCCCGCCCGTTCCGCGGTCCGCACCCCGCCAGTGGCCGCGCTCGCGGTCGAGTAGTCGGCGACGTGGCACCCTCTCCTGGCCGCAGGGGAGGGTGCCACGGGCAGGTCACGCGCGTCGCACGTCGTGCCGAACTCGTGTGCGGCGGCTACGGTCGCGGCGTGACGATCCACATTCCCGGTAGCACCGAGCCCGTCGACCGCGTGCAGGAGGACGACGCCCTGCGCGACATCTTCCGCGCCACCCACACGATCGCCGTCGTGGGCGCCTCCGCCCACGAGGCGAAGGAGGCGCACCTGATCCCGGCGTACCTGTCCGGGCAGGGGTTCGACGTGATCCCGGTGAGTCCGCGGCCCGGCAAGCTGTTCGGCAACCCGGTCGCCCCCTCGCTGGCCGAGGTCACCGGGCCGATCGACGTGGTCGACGTCTTCCGCCCCCCGGCCGAGGCCCTGCAGGTCGCCCAGGCCGCGGTCGAGGCGGGCGCGAAGGTGCTGTGGTTCCAGCTCGGCACGCAGACCGACGAGGCGATCCGCTACGCGACCGAGGCCGGGCTGACGGTGGTGTCGCGCCGGTGCATGGGCGAGAGCCACGGCCGGCTGGGCCTGGGTCCCGGTCCGCACTGACGGCACTGGCCTGACTGACGGCACTGGCCTGTCGGTCACGGCGACCGGCCCCGCCTCAGGCCACGGTGACCCTGGACAGCCGCTGCCCGCCCGCACCCGACCCGGTGCGCACGACGTCCCACGCGGCGGCGATCCGGTCCACCGCGAGGGTCAGCTCCTCGGCCGGCCGGGTCCATGGGATCCGCACGAACCGGTCCAGCCCACCCTCGACGGCGAACACCGGCCCGGGGGTGATCGCGACCCCGCGTCGCTCCCCCTCGTCGGCCAGCGCGCTGGCCTGAGCAGTCGGCAGCTCGCACCAGACCGCGAGCCCGCCGGCTGGGGGATGGAAGCGGAAGTCGGGCAGCCGGTCGCGCAGCGCGGCGAGCAGGGCGTTGCGCTGCTCGCGCAGCCGCTCCAGGTGCTCGGGCAGCACCGGGCCCGCCGCGAGCAGCCGCGCGAGGACCAGCTGCTCCAGCACCGGGGAGCCCAGGTCGAGCGCCAGACGGGCCTGGGTGACCCGGTCGAGGTCACGGTGTGGCGCGCGGATCCAGCCCAGCCGCAGGCCGCCCCAGAACGCCTTGGCGGCCGAGCCCAGGGTGATCGCGTCGGGGGCGAACGCGGCGAACGGCGGCGGCATCTGCTGACCGTCGAGGGCCAGCGCCTGGTGCGCCTCGTCGACGATGGCGATGGTCCCGGTGGCCCGCAGCGCCGCCGCGTGCTCCGCGCGCTGCTCGGCGGTCATCACGTGACCGGTCGGGTTCTGGAAGTCCGGGATCAGGTAGCTCGCGGCGGGCCGGACCTGGCGCAGGGTGCCGGCGATCGCGGCGAGGTCCCACCCGGCCGGATCGACGTGATTCGGGAACAGTCGGGCGCCGGCGCACCGGATGGCCTGGGTGGCGTTCGGAAACACCGGCGACTCGACCAGCACCCGGGCGCCGGGGCCGGCGATCGCCTGGGCGACGATCGCGGCGGCGGAGAGCGCCCCGGGGGTGACCACGATCTGCTCGGGGTCCGTGGGCAGCCCGCGCGCCTCGTACCGGGCCGCGATGGTGGTCTGCAGCTGCGGGAGCCCCGCGGGGTAGTAGCCGTGCCCGCCGAGGTACGGCGGCAGCTCGGCGACCGCGTCGGCATAGGCGCGCACCAGACCGGGCGGCGCGGAGGAGGCCGCGCAGCTGAGGTCGATCGCACCCTCCGGAGCCCCGGGCGCCAGGGCCCGGTCGCGTCGCCGCGCCGGGCCGCCGGGCAGCCGGGTGAAGGTGCCCGCGCCCTGGCGTGAGTGTGCGTACCCGGTGGTGCGCAGCACCTCGTAGGCGCGGGTCACGGTGGTCCGGGAGACGCCCAGCGCCTCGGTCAGGTCGCGCTCGCTGGGCAGGCGCACGTCGTAGCCGATGCGTCCGTCGCCGATGGCCACGGTGAGGGCGTCGGCCAGGCCGGCGTAGGCCGGGGAACGGTCGAACCGGCCGGCCAGCGCGGCGACCCGCGAGGCGGGGATGTGCGGCGTCATGCAGGCCACTGTCTCACGATTGGCTATTGGCGACCAGACCAATTGCCCCGAGGATGGCCCTCATGGACGCCATCACCATCGCTGCTGCCCCTCCGACCGCGCCGAGCGTCGGGGACGCGTCTGGCCTGGTCGACCTCGGCCCCATCGCCCAGCTGCGCGCCGGACGGCTGGCCCGCCGGGTGCCCCAGCTGGTCGTCGGTCTGCTCCTCTACGGGATCTCGCTGACGCTGATGGTGCGCGGGGACCTCGGGCTGGCGCCCTGGGACGTGCTGCACTCCGGTCTGGCCGCCCACTTGCCCTTCGACCTCGGCGTGACCATTGTGCTGCTCAGCTTCGTCGTGCTGCTGGCCTGGATCCCCCTACGGGAGCGGCCGGGGATCGGGACCATCGCGAACGCGGTCGTCGTCGGGCTGACCGCAAGCCTCGCCCTCGTGGTCCTGGAGCGCCCGGAGTCGCTGGCCGTCCGCGCCGCCTACATGCTCACGGGGATCGTCCTGTGCGGGGTCGCGACTGCCTGCTACATCGGCGCCCAGCTGGGTCGCGGACCCCGGGACGGACTGATGACCGGGCTGCACAGGCGCACGGGACTCTCGCTGCGCCTCGTGCGCACCGCCTTGGAGGTCGGCGTCGTGGTGGTCGGTCTGCTCCTCGGCGGGCACCTCGGCGTCGGGACGGTCCTGTTCGCGGTCGGCATCGGCCCCCTCACCCAGGTGCTGCTCCCCGCCTTCGTGGTCGAGCTGCCGCGGGCGTGACCGCAGCGCCAGCAGCCCTCCCAGCTGCCGCACGACGATCGCCTCGAGGACGACCGGAGGCTGATCGGCTGGTGGCCGACCCACCGGTGGGTGAAGTATGTGCACGCCGTGGCATTCCGCGGCACGCGACGGGGGGACGCGGCCCGCGAGGAGGCGCAGTGGCGACGGCGCGGAAGAGGGCCCACGAGCAGTTCTCGTCCGAGCCGCGCCTGCGCCCCGCGATCGCCGCATCGGCGACCGCAACCGGGTGCGCGGGCGTCCAGTCGGCCTTCCGTCCGGTCGGGCCCGCCGAGGTGCTGCACCTGCAGGCCACGGCTGGGAACCGGGCCGTGAGCTCGCTGATGGCGCCGAGCAGCCGGGCGCCCCAGCCGATCCAGCGCACGGTGTGGGGTCGGGACCCCGGGACGTGGCAGATCCTGCCGATCGGCCAGAGCCCCTCCACCTTCGCTCTGGCGCCCGACGACCTGGCCGCCCTGCTGGGCCCGGGCGACGTCTACGACGAGTCGAACGGGATCGTCACGCGAGCCAACGGGCTGCGTGAGTCGGCCGCCGGAGCCAACCCGTTCGACGCGCCGCCGGCGCAGGGCGGGCAGGGCGGCCGGGGTGGTCAGCACCTGCCGGAGCGGATGGGGTCCCGGCTGGCGGGCTTCCAGTCCCGCGCGGGGATCTCGGGCAGACAGGCCCGGGACAAGCGCAAGGCCGCCGTCGAGGAGATCCGCCGGGACAGCCGGCTGGCAGTGGCCATCGAGAACCGCGAGGGCGGCCCGTTCACGCCGGCGTTGGGCGTCGCCGACGTGACCCAGCAGCCGGTGATCGGGTTCGCCGCCGGAACCGAGCAGCACCACGTGTACGTCGAGCCGCGGGGCGGCACCTGGCGGCTGATGATCGCGAGCCTGCCGCTTCCGGTGGGTGACTTCATCATCGAGCTGTCAGCGCGCTTCACCAAGCTCGAGACGAAGGCGGGGTCGAAGACCCACCTGTTGAAGGCGCTGCGCGGATTGGCCACGTCCACGAAGAACTTCGCCACGGCCAGGACCGCAGCCGAGGCTCGACTCCTCACCGCCACCGGCGTGTTCGGCAACGCGGCCTCGACGGTCCAGGCCCGCGCCGAGGCCGAGGAGGCGCTGGCCGGCTCTCTGCACCGGATGATCGTGCTGGTCAACGCCTTGGCCAAGCGCCTGGGCACCGCGGTGACCGACGCGAGCCTCTCCCCTCGTCCGGCCAGGTTCCGCGACGACCCCCTCCGGGCGCACAAGGCCGACGACACCGGCCGATACCTGAAGAAGATGGGCGCGGCAATGGAGCGCTACCGGATCGAGGGTCTGGTCGCTCGCTACCGGGAGCAGCCGGACTATCCGGGCAGCGACTTCGACCGCGACCACCAGCCGCACAACGACCTCATCGAGACTGTCGCAGCGCAGCCCGAGTTCGCGGGCCGGGTCGTGCGTGACGTGGCCGCAGGTCGGACCCAGCTCGGCTGGTCGATCATGCTGCACCACGGCCGGCACGCCGCCGGGCGCACGTTCGGGAACCTGGGCGGGCAGGTCACGAACGACTTCCTCGCTGCGCTCGGGGCCTTCCGCAGCAGCCCGCACAAGGCCCAGGAGATCCGTGACTTCTGCGTGGACTACCTCGTGGGATCGCTGCAGGACGACGTCGCGCGGATGAAGGCGGTGGCCAACGCGGCGGGCAGCTACTCCGACCTGGATCTGCCGGTCCACGACGCGGTCGTCAAGGAGGCCCTGCCGCATGCGCCCGACCCGGCTGCGGAAACCCTGCGCAAGGAGGCCGAGGTCGCGAAGATCAAGCAGCAGATCCTCGACGGCGAGGACCGCATCCTGGCCACCCAGGAGCTGGTGCGCCACTACGGCGACGAGGTGTGAGCCCCCGCCGGTGTCTCAAGACCGGCCCAGGTCGACCTCGGCGATCCCCGGCGTGGACGGCCTCCTCGTGCCGCTCGACGCGGCAGGCGAAGGGGGCAGGCAGGGAAGAGGGAGGGGTCGACGCCTCAGACCGTCGCTGGGTCGTCCAGCCCGGCCCGGCGCGCTCCTCGGGCCACCAGCCAGGACCCGCCGGCCAAGCAGAAGTCGCACAGCGTGTGCACGACCCGCAGCAGGACGGCGGTCGCCGCCGCAGCCGCGACGCCGATGGCCGGGGAGAGCAGAGCGATCAGGGTGAGCTCGCGGGCACCGAGGCCCGCCGGAGCGAGGATCACCACGACGCCGACCACGTAGGACAGCGTGAACGCCCCGACCAGGGGGATCAGCACCGAGCCCGGCCCGCCCGCGGCGGCGAGCGAGTCGGGCGGAACCACCAGCACTGTCGCGGCCCCGTAGAGCAGCCAGACGGCGGTCATCGTCAGCACGAGGGCGCCGAAGTTCGCCCAGCTCATCCGCAGCGGCTCGGCCGCCTTGGCCAGCACGCTGCCCATGCGGCTCAGCACTGGTGGGGTCAGGCCGAGCAGCCCGGCGGCGCAGGCCAGGCCGCGCAGCCAGGCCGAGTCCAGCCCGGGCCACTCGGAGAGGTCGGCGGTCACCGCGCCTAAGGACAGGGCCGTGGCCACATGCGCCCACAGGAACAGCAGCCCGACCGCGACGGTGGTGCGGGCCGGCACCCGCAGCCGGCGGGCCATGTCCGCCTGGGCGCCCAGGGCCCAGACCGATCCGGGGATGTACTTGCCGAGCTGTCCGACGAAGAAGATGGCGCCGGCGGCGCGACCCGGCACCGGGTGCCCGTACTCGGCCAGGAAGCCACGCCAGACCGTCGCGGTGAGCAGCAGTCCGGCGGTCACGAGGCCGCAGGCGCCCAGCGCCCGCCCGGGACTGGTCTGGGCCATCGCGTCGACGATCTCCGCGCCGCGCGAGCGCAGTCCCCACCAGCCGAAGCCGACCGCGAGGAGGACGAAGAGGACGCGGGCGACGTCCAGCCAGCCGATCGGCCGGTGAGGGGAGGCGTCCCTCTGGCTCATCGGCTGCTGTGGCGGCGCAGGATGGCGGTGCGGGTGGGATAGGGAAGGCCGGGGGTCCGCCCGCGGGTCCACGTCACGTGCATCGCGGGCTGCAGCGCGGCGATGGCGTCGCGGTAGCGCTTCCGGTCCACGTTGTCGAAGACGATGATCCCGTCCTCGGCCAGGTGCTCCACCGCGCGGACCAGGCACTCCTCGCGCGCGCGACCGTCGACCACGATCACGTCGTACTCGCCGCCGACGAGGTCGATCACGTCGACGTACTCGCGGAAGTCCAGGTCCTGGGCCCCGGCCTTCTGGGAGCGGGCCTCGCCGGGCGCTCCGGTGGCCGGGCGTGGAGCCGCGGTGTGCAGGTCGACGGCGGCGTCGGCGGGCAGCAGCTCGCGGACCGTCTGCGCCCAGCGCAGGTCGTGCTCCACGGCGGTGACCGACGCGCTGCGCCGGGCCAGCCAGATCGTCGAGGCCCCCGACCCCCACTCGAAGACTCGCGCGGCCCGCCGGCCGACCAGGAAGGCGTCGACGCGGGCGGCCGAGTCCAGGGTCCACCACGGGACGTCCAGGGCGGCCAGCTCGTCGGCGTCGTGGATCGACAGGAGTGAGCGGGCCCACGTTCCGGTCGTGGAGTGCTGCGCCCACCGGTCGAGCGCGGACAGCGCCCCCACCCGGTCCAGGCCCGAGCGGACCACCCTCACACCACTGACGTACTGCGACTTCGCCGACACGCGGCAGACCTTATGTGCCACTCGGCCGAGAGCCGAGCCAACCTGGCGAGCCCTGCGGAATCGGGCTACCGAGCGCCCTGCCGAGTACCGTCGTCGTCGAACGCTTCCGCGGATCTGGCGAGGTGCCGAGATGCCCACTCCCTATTCAGGCCGAGAGTTCACGTTCACCAACCCGGACGGGTCCGAGCTGCGGGTCCGCGGGTTCGGCAACCAGTTCGTCGCGGTCTTCGAGACACTGGACGGCTTCACCGTCGTGAAGGACCCGCGCACCGGCTTCTACCGGTACGCCACGGTGTCCGCCGACGGCGCGCGGCTGCTCCCGACGGGGCCGGTCGCCGGGACCGTGGACCCCGCCACCCTGGACCTGGCCCCGCACGCGCGGCCCGCGGAGGAGGCTGCCCGGGACCTGCGCCAGGCAGCCGCTCAGGCCGGTGGGGCGCCGGAGCCGGCCACGGCCGTCACGCCACGCTGGCGGCAGCGCAACGCGCAGCGGAAGCGCCGGGCGGTGAGCCGCCGGGAGGAAGAGAGCGACGACCCTGATCGTGGCCCCGACCCGCTCGCGGCGATGGCCGGCCCGGTCGGCGCCGGGCCCGAGCCGGCCGCTGCCAAGGGCGTCGTCGGCTCCTACGTCGGCCTGTGCCTGCTGATCCGGTTCCCCGACGTGCCCGACGAGATCGAGCGGGCCCAGGTGCAGCGCTTCTGCAACGACCCGGGGTACGCCGAGTTCGGCAACAACGGATCGGTGCGCGACTACTTCCACGACGTCTCCGCGGGGCGCCTGACCTACACGAACGCGGTCACCAAGTACGTCACGGCCAAGCGGCCCCGCGCGTACTACGCCGACCCGACCGTCGAGTTCGGCAAGCGCGCCCAGACCCTGATCCGAGAGGGCCTGGACCGGATCAAGGCGCGAGGGTTCGACTTCAACCGGCTCAGCGCCGACGCCGACGGCTACGTCCGAGCCTTGAACGTCTTCTACGTGGGGCAGACCGTGAACGACTGGGCCGAGGGTCTGTGGCCGCACTCGTCGGCGCTGGCCAAGCCCTACGTCGCCGCGCCCGGGCGGACGTTCTCCGACTACCAGATCACCAACATGGGCTCGGAGCTCACGCTTCGGGTGTTCTGCCACGAGAACGGCCACATGATCTGCGACTTCCCCGACCTCTACGACTACGGGTACGAGTCCAGCGGCGTCGGCGACTACTGCCTCATGGGCTTCGGAGGGTCGGACACGAACCCCGTGCAGGTCTGCGCCTACCTGAAGCGCCAGGCGGGCTGGGCCACCAAGGTCACGGCGACGCCCACCGCGGCCAGCGCGCAGGTGGTGGCCGGAACCAACGCGTTCCTGATCCACAAGCGCAACTCCACGGAGTACTTCCTCGTCGAGAACCGGCAGCGCACCGGCCGTGACGCCTCGCTGCCCGACAATGGCCTGGCGATCTGGCACGTCGACGAGACGGGGAGCAACGACTTCGAGGCCATGACCAAGGGGGAGCACTACGAGTGCGCCCTGGAGCAGGCCGACGGCCGCTTCGACCTCGAGCGAGGCATGGGCGGCGACTCCGGCGACCTGTTCGCCGGGCCCAAGCACAAGACCTTCGGGGCGGTCACGCTGCCCAACAGCAGGTGGTGGAACGGCAGCGTGTCGGGGCTGGAGATCGTGGACGTCTCGGCCAACGGCGCCACGATGACCCTGAAGACCGGCAAGCCGCCCCAGGTCTCGTTGGCCAACCTCAAGTACGGCGTCAAGGCCAGCGCCGACGTGAAGGCCCTCCAGGTGGCGCTCAACGCGCACTTCCCCGCCCTCAAGCTGCCAACGACCGGCAACTACCTGACGGCCACCGACGCGGCGGTCCGCAAGTGCCAGAAGGCCCACGGATTCGGCAGCGACCCGGCCAAGAAGTCATTCGTCGGCAAGCAGCAGGCGGCCCACCTGGGTCTGCGGATCTGAGCGGGTGCGGGCGATCGGCGACGATACGCGGCGGTAGGGGGCCGCCCTGCCGCGTGGTCCGGTTGGCGTCAGGCTTGCAGTCGTTCCGTGGGCTGTCCGGTGATGTCAGCGATGAGTTCGAAGTCCTTGTCGAGGTGCAGGACGGTCAGACCGGCCAGTTCGGCTGTCGCGGCGATCAGCACGTCGGGGATGGACGGCGCGCGGTGCTGGCCCTGGCTCGCGAGCAGCAGCTGGATGTCGACCGCCCTGCCCTCGATCGCAGGGGTGAGGTACTCAACGGGCATGGCCGACAGCGGTGGGCCGTTGAACATCGACCGGGCGTCCTTCCCGCTGCGAGCCGAGTAGCCGACCTCGAGCCGCGTCACGGTCGCGATCCGCACCAGACCCCGCTCGATCCGCCCCGCCCACAACGCGGCGTCTGGACTGTCGCCAAGCCGGACGAGCGCGGACTTGTCGATCAGCCAAGTCATTGCCACGCGGCACCCATCACCTGTGGGTCGGTCAGGTCACCGGCCATCTCGCTGAACGTGCTCAGGTCCGCTGCCGACACCGCATCTGCGGATAGGGCCGCATCTGCCGCCAGCCGCCGACGGATGTACTCCACCCGCGACAGGCCCAGACGCGCCGCGTGCGCGTCGACTCCGGCCAGGACTTCGTCGGGCACGTCGCGAACCAGCACGTCAGCCATCACGAACCACCTCCGATATCTAACGATATCATCACCCTTCTGCCGCAATGCAACAACGGGCGGAGCTGGGCATGCCCGCAGACCACGTGACGGTCCTGGTCCGGGATGACCCTCTTCTCGGCAGGCTGCGGGCTCATCGATCGGCCGGTGGGCGAGTCACAGGACAAGAGGCTGGCCACCAGGTGGGGCAATGGCCTCCCCGGCCCCGGGCCTCACCCGCGAAAGAGACCTTCCGCCTTGATGCACAGCACGATCTAGCGCTCCCGAAGGCGCTTCAGCGGTCCCCTCTTCGGTGGAGCGGGTGACGAGAATCGAACTCGCACTGTCAGCTTGGGAAGCTGATGTTCTGCCATTGAACTACACCCGCGGACACCGGCGGACCGGCGCGTGGGGACGATTATGCCCGACGTCACCGGGGCGTGCGAACCCCGGGCCGGCGCCTTCCCGTGACCGGCCCGGGACCGAGTCGGCGCGGAAGCGCCCGAAGGTAGGCTCCCGCGCATGATCCTGTCCGACGGCTCGATCCGCCGCGCTCTGGCGCAGGGACGCCTCATCATCGACCCGATCGACGAGGCCCAGATCCAGCCCGCCAGCGTCGACGTCCGGCTCGGCCCGGAGTTCCTGGTCTTCCGCAACCACATCACCGAGGTCATCGATCCCTACGACAAGCCCGCGGACCTCAACGAGCGCGTGCGCGTGCCGGAGGGCGCCGCGTTCGTCTTGCACCCGGGGGAGTTCGTGCTGGGCACGACCGTCGAGGCGATCGGCCTGCCCGACGACCTGGTCGCCCGGGTCGAAGGCAAGAGCAGCCTGGGCCGGCTGGGCCTGCTCATCCACGCGACGGCCGGGTTCGTGGACCCGGGCTGGCCACGCGGTCAGATCACCCTGGAGCTGAGCAACGTCGCGACCCTGCCCATCAAGCTGTGGCCGGGGATGCGGATCGGCCAGCTGAGCTTCCACACTCTGGACGCGCCGGCCGAACGGCCGTACGGGCACGACGGGCTGAACTCCAAGTACGTGGGTCAGAGCGGTCCGGTGGCCTCGCAGTACGCGCGCAACCCCAAGTAGCGTCAGGCCCCGGGGTTGGGTCACGACTCCTGGGGTCTCGAGCTGGCGGGTCTCCTGCACGAGCATCCGGCGGGACGAGGAGCAAGTCCGGCGAGGCATCCGAGGTCGGATTCCCTGGCCCCCCCGGGATGCAGCGGGGAGCGCTAGTTGTATTGACCACGGACGTTAGGTACGGCGTGGCGTCTGGACGGTGACGAAGACCTCCGGGTGAGGTGTGGAGCAACCACGCACCCACTGGCTCACCTCGGAGGTCTTCGTGTCCCACGCTAACGCTCAACTGACTCCGGCCGGTCGGCTGCGCCTGGCCCAGCTCGTGGTGGACCAGCGCTGGCCACTGCGCCGGGCCGCCGAACGGTGGAACTGCTCGGTCACGACCGCGAGGCGGTGGGCTGACCGGTACCGGGCGCATGGCCGGGCGGGCATGCTCGACCGATCGTCACGGCCCACATCCTCGCCGCGGCGCACACCGACCCGGGTCGAGCGCCGAGTGCTGGGTCTGCGCGTGTCCCGACGCTGGGGGCCGGCCCGGATCGCCTACCGCCTGGGGTTGCAGCCCTCGACCGTGCACAAGATCCTGCGCCGCTACGGCGCCCCTCCGCTGACCTGGACCGACCCGGCGACCGGGGTCCGGATCAAGAGCGCCCGCACGAAGCCGGTCCGGTACGTGCACGACGCCCCGGGCGATCTGATCCACGTCGACATCAAGAAGCTGGGCCGGATCCCCGACGGTGGCGGACACAAGGTCCTCGGACGTGCCCAGGGCAAGCGCAACCGGGCCCGGGGCATGGGCTACTGGTACATCCACAACGCCGTCGACGACCACACCCGCCTGGCCTACAGCGAGCTGCTCGACGACGAACGCAAGGAGACCGCCGCCGAGTTCTGGAAGCGGGCCAACGCCTACTTCCAGGCCGCCGGGATCACCGTCCAGCGGGTGCTGACCGACAACGGGTCGTGCTACCGGTCCAACGCGTTCGCCGATGCCCTGGGCCAGGACATCACGCACAAGCGGACCCGGCCCTACCGGCCCCAGACCAACGGCAAGGTCGAACGGTTCAACCGCACCATGCTCGAAGAATGGGCCTACGCCCGCCCCTACCGCTCAGAACCCGAACGCGTCGCCACCTTCACCGACTGGCTACACACCTACAATCACCACCGCGGCCACACCGCACTCAAGGGCAAGTCACCAGCCGACCTCGTGCCCAACCTCCGTGGACAGAACAGCTAGTGGCGCACGCGATCCACGTCCACGGGCTCGTCGCCCAGGCCGGGGCCGCTGCCGGTTCCGCCGTCGGGAGCCAGTGCCGTGGCGTCGTCCAGTCCGCGCAGGCTGGGCAGGGTGACCGTCGCCAGGCACATCAAGGCCAGCAGGGCCCCGCACGCCAGGTACACCGGGCGCACGCCCCAGGCCTCGACGGCGGCCCCGGTGACCAGCATCCCCAGCGGGGTCGCTGCGTAGAACAGCGAGGTCTGCACGCCGTACACCCGGCCCTGGACGTGCGCGGGCACGCGGGTCTGCACCAGCGAGTTCAGCAGCGGGTTCATCGGCCCCCACGCCAGCCCCAGCCCGAAGGCGGCGATCACGAACACCGGCAGCGGGGGCAGCAGGACCATGGGGACGATCGCCACCGCGCAGGTGCCCATCACGAGCGTGGTCATCCGGTGGCGGGTCATCCGCCGCGACATCCAGCCGTAGGCGAAGGAGGCCACGCTGACCCCGGCGGCGATCGAGGTCATCACCAGGCCGTAGCCGTCGGGACTGTCCAGGCCCTCGAAGTACGCGGGCAGGATGACCACCTCGGTGGGCACGTAGACGATGATCGCCACGCAGACGGTCAAGGTGATGACCCGCAGCGGGCGGTCCGCCCACAGGGTCCGGGCGCCGCGCAGCGTGCTCGACCAGAACGCCTCGTCGTCGTCGCCGGCCGCGTGCCGGGCGGCGTGCTGGCTCTCGTCGACGCGCATGGCCGCCACCGCGACGATCGCCAGGACGAACGAGACCGCCGTGATCCAGAACGCGTTGGCCGCCCCCACCGTGGCGATGCCGAGCGCGCCCAGCGCCGGGCCGACGACCCATCCGGCCGCCGAGATCCCTTCGTGGATGCCGTTGAGCGAGTCCACCGAAACCCGGGCGTCGCGGGCGACGTCGGGCAGCAGCGCCTTGCGCGCGGTGTAGCCGGCCGGGTCGAAGACCGCCCCCAGCACGGCCAAGGCGGCGATCGCGCTCAGCGAGAGCACGCCGGCCCGGTCGGCCAGCGGGAACAGCACCACCGAGATGGCCGAGAGCACGTCGGAGCCGATCGAGACCCGTCGGCGACCCAGCCGGTCGACCAGCGCCCCGACGAACGGCGAGACGACGATGCCGGGCAGCGCCGAGAGGGCGGCGACCATCCCGGCGGCGGCGGGAGAGCCGGTGCGCTCGATGACCAGCCACGGGATCACGACAGTGACCACGCCGTTGGCCATCCCGGCCAGCAGGTTCGCCGTCTGCAGCAGAACTGCCTGACGGCGACGGGCGAGCACGGCGGACTCCTCGGGCGGGTCGGAGCGGTCAGGAGCCGGCGGAAGACCGGATTCGTTCAGCAACAGCGCAACCCAGACCCCTATTCCCCAGGCCCAGGGCATGAGCCACCCCGGCGCTGGTCGAGCTCGTCGAGACCCAGGCCAGGTCAACCCTGCGCCGGTCTAGCCCATCGAGACCCATGTCAGGGCGGCAGCCGGACCAGTCGCGTGATGGCCCAGAACCCCGCCGCAGGACCCGCCCCAGGCCGGACCAGGCCGGACCAGGCCGACCGCTCTTCGCTCAGTGCGTGTGCTCGGGCTCGGGCGTGCTGGCCCGAACCGACTGGAGCAGCAGCGTGGCCACGTCGAGCACCTCGGCGACCGGGCGCTCGGCGCCGGCCTCCTGGGTGCGCACGGTGACCCCGTCGTGCAGCATGACCGAGCAGAACGGGCAGGCCACGGCGATCTTGTCCGCGCCGGTGCCCAGCGCCTCGTCGGTCCGGTTCTGGTTGACCCGGGTGCCGATCCGCTCCTCCATCCACATCTGCGCGCCACCGGCGCCGCAGCAGAAGGACTTGTCCATGGTCCGGTCCATCTCAACCAGCCGGACGCCGGGCACCGAGGCGACCAGCTCGCGCGGAGGCACGTAGACCTTGTTGTGCCGGCCCAGGTAGCACGGGTCGTGGTAGGTGACCGTGGAGTCGATCGGGGTGAGCGGGCGCAGCCGGTCGTCGGCGAGCAGAGTGGCCAGCAGCTGGCTGTGGTGGACCACCTCGTAGTTGCCGCCCAGCTGCGGGTACTCCCGGCCCAGCGTGTTCAGGCAGTGCGGGCAGGTGACGACGATCCGCCGAGCCTTGATCTCGTTGAGCACCTCGACGTTCTGCATGGCCTGCATCTGGAACAGGAACTCGTTGCCGGCGCGGCGGGCTGGATCACCGGTGCAGGTCTCCCCGTCGCCCAGGACCATGTACTTCACGCCCGACATGTGCAGCAGCTCGGCGACGTTCTTGGTGGTCTGGCGGGCGCGATCCTCGTACGCGCCGGCGCAGCCGACCCAGAACAGGTACTCGACGTCGCCGGGGATCTCCTCCTCGCCCTCGGCGCCGAAGACCGGCACCTCGAAGTCGACCTCGCTCATCCAGTCGTTGCGCTTGGCCGCGTTCATCCCCCAGGGGTTGCCCTTGTTCTCCAGGTTCTTGAACAGGCCGTTGAGCTCGTTCGGGAACTCGGTGGCGATCATCACCTGGTGGCGGCGCATGTCCAGGAAGTGGTCGATGTGCTCGATGTCGACCGGGCACTGGTTCACGCAGGCGCCACAGGTGGTGCAGTTCCACAGCGCGGTCGAGTCGATGACCGGGCCCTCGTGCGAGCGGTGGCCCTGCGCGTCGTAGCCGTCGGTGGCGTGGTGCGGGTCGAAGTCGCGGGAGCCGACCAGCGGGCGGGCCACCTCGGCCTGCACCTTCTCGGGCATCTTCGCGAGGATCTCCTCGTCGATCTCGCCGTACTCCCCGTTGCCCCCGCCGTTCTTGGCCTGCACCGCGGCGATGTAGGGCGCCTTGGCGAACGCGTGGTCGCGCAGGTTCATCATCATGAGCTTGGGGCTCAGCGGCTTCTCGGTGTTCCACGCCGGGCACTGGCTCTGGCAGCGGCCGCACTCGGTGCAGGTCGCGAAGTCCAGCAGGCCCTTCCAGGTGAAGTCCTCGATCCGTCCGCGGCCGAACACGGCGTCCTCAGCGGGGTCCTCGAAGTCGATCTTCTCCTCGCCGGAGTACATCTCCAGCAGCGGGCCCAGGGCGTCCGGGCGCCGGGAGAACCCCACGTTCAGCGGCGCCAGGCCGATGTGCAGGTGCTTGGAGTGCAGCACGATGAGCAGGAAGCCCAGGATCACCGCGCAGTGCCCGATCACGAAGATCGTCTCGATCCACTCGTTAGCGGTGTGGCCCAGCGGCTCCAGCAGGTGGCCGATCCCCTGGGAGACGAACGCCCCGCTCATGCCCACGTCGGCCGGCGTCTCGCCGATGGCCAGCGCGGCACCCACCTTCGCGCCGCGGTAGGTCAGCAGCGTGAAGACGACGAGGAAGATCATCCCGAGCACGATCCACGCCCCGGACAGGTGCGAGCCGAAGAACCGCGACCAGCGGCCCTCCTTGGCCGGGTTGTTGCGCAGCCGGATCACGGCGAACACGACGACCCCGACGAGGACCAGCACCGCGAAGAGGTCCTCGGCGAAGCGCACGATCGGCCAGGTGCCGATGATCGGGAACGCGAAGTCCGCGATGAACAGCTCGCCGAACGCCTCCACCACGGTGAGGCCCAGGATCAGGAACCCGAGGAAGACGAACACGTGCGCCATGCCGGGCACGCTCCACTTGAGCAGCTTCTTCTGGCCGAGCACCTCGGTGAACTGGGTCTCGATGCGGGCCGGCACCTGGTCGGTGCGGCCCATCGCCGGCTGCCCGCCCCGGATGAGGGTGTAGAGGAACTGCACCCGCCGGCCGGCCACGAGCGCGGTCGCGACGATCATGGCCAGACCGATGACGGCCCGGACGATCATGGTGGCTTCCATGTGCGTATCACCCTCCCGGCGCGCTGCCTCGGCGGCCGCCCACATTCTCGCCCCGGCGTCTGACAGCAGCCGGGGCCGATGGCTACTCGCCGGTAACATAGCCGATCCCCTGACGGGTCCGGCAATCGCGTCGAGGATGCTCCGCTCGGCCACACCGCCCAGCCCGGCCCAGCCCCGCACGGCCCAGCCCAGCCCAGCCCACAGATGCTCCGGTTGTTGACATCTGCTCCGCCCCGGGGCGGAGCATCTGCCGGAAAGTGGAGCAAATCCGGAAGGTGGGGCCTATCCGGGGGGCTGGGGGGTGAGGGTGGGGCTGGGGCTGGGGGCTGAGGGTGGGGCTGGGGGGCTGGGGAGGGCAGGGGGTGCGGGCTGGGGGAGGGGGGCGAGGGGGAGAGGGCGCTGGGGGTGCGGGCTGGGGGAGGGGCGGGCAATGCGGAGAGGGCCGGGACTTGTGGTCCCGGCCCTCTCGCTTGCTCTCAGCGCTGCCTGCTAGGGCTGGTCCTCCTCGACGGGAGGCAGCACGCTGGTCTCATGGCTGGGTGAGACCGGCGTCGCGGCCGTGTCGTGGGAGAACTTGTGCGCTCCCGCGATCGAGGGCGCGCTCCAGAGCTGCCCGCCGACTGCCACGGTGGCTGCGTGCCGGCCGGCGAGGCCGCGCAGCAGGAACCCGCCGCCGATGAACAGCACCAGTGCGATGAGGAGCCGGGGCAGAGTGCTGGGATGCTCGGCATCCGCAGCATCGATCCGGAACTCGTACGCACCGGCCAGCTTCGTCCCGGCAGGAGCAGTCTCCGGGAACCCGCCGAACGGCAGCGGTGAGGTGGCCGCGGCCAGCTTCAGGCCGTGGACCTCAGCGGACAGCGTGTCCAGATGCTCGATGGCTGCTGCCGCCGCATCCTTGCCGGACTCGATCGCCGTCTTGGCCTCGGCAGCGGCCGACTGGATCGCGACCGCCATCGCCCCGGCCCAGACGGAGAGCTCGCTCTTGATCCCGCCCATGCCCTCGTTGATCTTGGCCATGCCTTGCTGCACGTCCTGGCCACCAGGCGAGGAGATGATGCCGTCGACGATCTCGTCCACGGTGGGCAGACCGTCCTGCAGTTCGACGAGCGTGTCGCGGAGGCTGATCAGCCTCTTCTCGAGAAGCGGAAGCCTGCTGGACAGGGTCTCGAGAAGGGCGTCCACGCCAGGCAGAGCAGGCCCGACCTTCTCGAACACCGCAGCGGCCGTCTGGAAGTCCTTGCTCTTGAGCTTCGTCAGGGCCTCTTCGCAGGCCTTCGGACGGCCCTCGTCGTCATCGATCGTGGGCGGGGCGGCGCAGTACGCGGGGATGTCGTCGATGGTCATCGCCCAGTCGGCGAGATTCGCCACTTCCTTGCTGAGCTCTTCCAGGGCCTCGGCATCCCCGGGGGTCATCGCGTCGCTCCACTGCTGAAGCTTCTCCATGTCGACGTCCTCGAGGTCCTCGATGACACCATTGAGCTCCTCGATCCACCCGGGCAGCTTCTCGACGAACGTCGGGCCATCATCCTCGCCGTCGTCGGCGGTGAGCTGGTCGAGGCCCTTGATGACCTGCGCGAGACCGTCCTGGACCAGAGCCTTGTCAGCGCTGGTGTTGGGCGGGGGCACGCCGGCCTTCGCCGAGGCCTCGGCAGCGGCCTCCTCGGCCGTCTGCTCGTCCTCCGGCGCGATGTACACCGGCGACGCCTGGATCAGCATCTTGGGGATCTGGACGTTCTCGACGTTGGCAGACCACCCGAAGGAGGCGATGCCGTCCTCGGCGATCGGCCGGAACGGCAGCTTGATCCACTTGACCAGCCAGTTGCCGCGGCCGTCCGCACCGAGCATGGCGCCGTGACCGGCGTTCAGCCCGGCGAACCGGAAGGGCAGCAGCGTCGAGGCCTCGGCGACCCACGGCACGTCGGCCTGGACCTTCTTGGTGACCTCCTCGCCGCTGATCGAGTCGATGGTGACGTCCATCTCCTGGGTCGACTTGTTGATCAGCGAGTACTTGGCCGTGACCTGGCCGGACTTGCCGCGCAGGTCCTCGGCCGTGATCGGCTGTCCGTCGAGGGTGAACTCGACCTTCAGCTCCATCGGCAGCGCCTGGTCCTGCGGGAACAGGCTGACCGAGCGGCCGACGCCGACGCCGTTGTCCGCGATCGGGATGTTGTAGACGCCCATCCCGTTCTCTTGGTGGATGAACCCGAACTTCTCCAGGTTGTGCAGCGCCTTGCCGTTCTCCGGGCTCTTCACCGTCACCGTCGTGCCGGGCTCCCCGCTGACGGTGATCTGAGTCGCAGCCCAGCGGTAGTTGAGCGCCTGCGCGTTCTGCGTGCCGTCGGCGTTGACGCGAACCTGGAGGCTCTGGCCGATCGAGTTGGTGCTCTCCAGCGGGGTCAGCGGCTCGTCATCGGCCCACGCCGCGGTGGGCCCGAGCACCAGTGCCACCGAGGCGGTGGCGGCAAGCGCCGTCGTCAGTCGTCGGTTGAGCGTCACTGGGCCACCCCCGCGTTCGCGATCTTCTCTGCTTCCTTGGCCGCTGCGGCCTCCTCGTCGCTGGCCACGAACATGCGGATGAGCACGCCGGCGAGGAAGCCGAGTGCCAGCGGGAACGCCGTCTGGCCCAGCGCGATCGGCATCGCGACGTTGAGGCCCTGTGGGTCGAGGTTGAACGTGGTCGCGAAGACCGCGGTCATGGCGCCCTCACCCAGGATGATCGCCATGTAGGTGACCTGGCTGCGGGTCCACGTGGCCGACAGTGCGGCGAGCAGCAGCGGGATGATCCCACCGATCAGCAGGCCGTTGATCGTGTCGGGCATCAGCAGCGCGCCGATCGTGAAGCCGAGACCGGCGAACACGACGCCGAGGAGCATCCACAGCCCGCGGGCGAAGGCACGGTCTGGACGGCCGAGCTGAGCGCCGACGAAGCCGGCGCCCACGGCCGCAGCCGCGGTGAGCATGGTGGTCGGCCCGCCCAGCGGGCCAGCCAACCGGACGACCACTAATGCAAGGATCATGCCTAGGCAGGATGCCCATACGCGTCCCATCAGTGTTCCTTCCTAGTAGAAGAACATTTCCCCGCGAAAGTAGCGGCACGCGTGCTCACGTTGCTCACTCACAGCGACTGATTCGCCACGAAATCTCCCGGGGCGTGGACGGGCCGGGACATGGGGGAAGCGCCGATGCCGCCCCGTGCGTCATGGGGCGCCGCCCGTGCGCGACGAGGCGCCGGGCGGTCGATGCCAAGGGCGTGCGGCTCAGGCCTCCCCGGCCAGCCACTCCGCCGGGTCGATGAAGCTGCCCGATCCCCAGCCGTCGCCGCCCGTGGTGACCTCGAAATGCAGATGCGAGCCGCTGGAGTTGCCGGTGTTCCCGACTTCGCCGACCTTGTCACCGACGGTGACCTCCTCGCCCTCGCTCACGCTGATCGAGGACAGGTGGTTGTAGGTCGTGTAGTAGCCGTCGTCGTGCTCGATGACCACGCGGTTGCCGTACGCGCCACCGCTGCTGACCTCCACGACCGTGCCGCTGGCCGCCGCGGTGACGTCGGTGCCGGTCGGGGCGGCGTAGTCCACGCCGGTGTGGGTGCCGGTGCTCCACATCGGCCCGCTGACGCCGTAGTCGGTGCTGATGTCGTAGCCCTCGACCGGCGACTGGCGCTGGCTGGCCACTGCCTCCTGCTCGGCCTTCGCCACCGCGGAGGCCTCCTCGTGCTCGGCGTCGGCCTGCGTGACGTCGGTGGCCTGCGCCTCCATGGCCAGGTAGGCCTCGTTGGCCTCCAGTGCGGCCTCCTCGTAGGCCACGAGCGCCTCGTCGGCAGCCTGGGTCGCGGCGGCCAGGTCGTCGGCCGCTTCCTGTCGGGCCGCCTGCGCCTCGGCGACCTCCTCGTCGCTGGCGGTGCCGGGCACCGCGGCGCTCAGCCCGGTGCCCTGGCTGATGACGTCCTCGGTCGCTGCGACGGTCTCGTCGTAGGCGGCCTGGGCGGCGGTCAGCTCGGCGGAGGCCTCCGCGGCCTGCTCAGCGGCCTTGTCGGCGTCCTTCTGCTTGTCCACCGACTTGTCTTGAGCCTTCTCGAAGTCCTTCTCGGCCTCGTTCAGCTCGTCCTTGGTGTCCTCGGCCTTGTCCTGGGACTTCTGGGCGTCCTTCACCGAGACCTCGTCGGCATCCACGTCCACGTCGTCGGCCTTGACGTTGTCGGCCTCCTCGGGGGTGACCTCCTTCGGGTCCACGGAGCCCGGCGCCAGCGTCTCGGCCTCGTCGGCCTCCTCCTCGGCGGCGCCCTCATCGGCGGCGGCATCATCCGTGGCGCCCTCGTCGGCGTCGCCGTCCTCGTCCTTGGCGGCGGCCTCCGAAGCCTCCTCAGCCTCCTCCGTCTCGGCCTCTGCGGCCTCGACGTCCTGGCCGGTCTCCTCGGCCAGCGCCGCTCTGGCTGATCGCGCGCTCTCCTGCGCTTGGTCGTGCGCCTCGGCCACCTCGGCCGGCGAGGCGCCCTGGGCGGCCTGGTCGAGCGCAGCCTCGTAGTCGGTGACGGTCTGGGAGATGCTGGCCTCGGCCCGGTCGCGGCTGGAGGCAGCGCCTGCCGGGGCCGCTGCGCCGATGGCGCCGAGGGCGAGCAGGCCCGCCGCGCCGGCCTTCACCATGGTCGGCGAGACGATGCCGAGCCGGACCGCGTCGAGCACGAGCAGGAACGGCACGTCGGTCTGGGTGAGCACCGCGTTCGGAATCGCTCCGGGCCCTTGCAACCCGGTCGCCGCACGCAGGCGCTTGGCCCGGCCGAAGCGTCCACCGAGCTTGACGTCGCCCAGGTGGTCGATCACCAGCTGGTAGTCCCCCGAGCGCAGCTGATCCAGCACGACCGAGACCGGGTCGGTCACCTCGTCGACCAGGATCCAGTTCGCCCGCCGGCCGGCCTCCTCGATTCGGCGCAGGGCCTGGTCGTAGAGGTCGCGGTCGCGGGCCCCGGCGAACAGGTCGCGGACCGTCTCGATCTTCTTGGGCAGCGGCTCGCCGGGCGCGCCGAGGACCAGGACGTCCAGCTCGGCGTCGGTGGAGGTGGCCGAGGCGACGGCGATCAGGGTCATCAGCCCGGAGGGCTTGCCGTCTTCGAGATTGATGACGCACAGGATGCGGTCAATCGCGCTGACCTCGCTGCCCATCATGAGGGCGGCGAACCCGGGCAGGTCCTCGGTGGCGTGCCGGCCGGTGCACTCCAGCAGCTGCACCAGGAGGTCCTGGGGCGCGGCCAGGTCGCGGCGCAGGCCCACCCAGGGGACGGTCGCGCGCTGGGCGAACTTGAACGCCCGATCCAGGGTCACCGCACCCTTCTCCGGATGCACCAGGTTGATGCCCGCGGGCAGACCCTCGGCGCCCTCGGCGACCAGGACGTGCACCTTCTCCCAGGCCTCCAGCGCGACCGCCGGGAGCACGCGGCTCGCCGGTGCGTCGTCGACCATCACCACGATCCCCTGCGAGAGATATCGCGCCATCGTGCACCTCCATCCGCGCCACCGGGACACCTCTGTCACCGCCCCGCTCCCCGACGAGCGCATGCATAGGAAGTCTTGCGGTGTCAAGTATGGGATGACGATGTGGTGGAGGTCACGCCGGGTAGCCACACCGCGCCGATCTCGCGCACGAGACGGGCCGTGAGCCGCCGACCGCGACCGCGGGAACGGTCACTTGAGTCGAAGTGGCTCAAGTGATGTGCGTCAGGACTTGCATCTTCCAGGAGTTCCGGCAGAATAGTTCCCGTACATCTTCGGAGGCAGACCTCCGAACCCCAGAACGAGAGGAACCACCTTCCATGAGCCGTGCTGTCGGCATCGACCTCGGTACCACCAACTCCTGCGTCGCCGTCCTGGAGGCCGGCGAGCCCGTCGTGATCGCCAACGCCGAGGGTGCCCGCACCACCCCGTCGGTGGTCGCCTTCGCCAAGAACGGCGAGGTCCTGGTCGGCGAGGTCGCCAAGCGGCAGGCCGTGACGAACCCGGACCGCACGATCCGCTCGATCAAGCGCTTCATGGGCGACGCGACCCACAAGACCACCATCGACGACAAGGCCTTCACGCCTCAGGAGATCAGCGCGCGCGTGCTGATGAAGCTCAAGCGCGACGCCGAGTCCTACCTGGGCGAGACGGTCACCGACGCGGTCATCACCGTGCCGGCCTACTTCAACGACGCCCAGCGCCAGGCCACCAAGGAGGCCGGCGAGATCGCGGGCCTGAAGGTCTCCCGGATCATCAACGAGCCGACCGCGGCGGCGCTGGCGTACGGCCTGGACAAGGCCGACAAGGAGCAGCGCATCCTGGTCTTCGACCTCGGCGGCGGCACCTTCGACGTGTCCCTGCTGGAGATCGGCGACGGCGTGGTCGAGGTCAAGGCCACCTCCGGCGACAACCACCTGGGCGGCGACGACTGGGACCAGCGCGTCGTCGACTGGCTGGTCGCGCAGTTCAAGAACGCCCACGGCATCGACCTGAGCCGGGACAAGATGGCCTCCCAGCGCCTCCGTGAGGCGGCCGAGAAGGCCAAGATCGAGCTCTCCTCCAGCATGCAGACCGGCATCAACCTGCCCTACGTCACCGCCGGCGCCGAGGGTCCGCTGCACCTGGACGAGACCCTGAGCCGGGCCAAGTTCGAGGAGCTGACCGCGGACCTGCTCAACCGCTGCCGCGCCCCGTTCGCCTCGGTCATCAAGGACGCGGGCATCTCCGTGGCCGACATCGACCAGGTGGTCATGGTCGGCGGCTCGACCCGCATGCCGGCCGTCTCCGACGTGGTCCGCGACCTGACCAACGGCAAGGAGCCCAACAAGGGCGTGAACCCCGACGAGGTCGTCGCCCTCGGCGCGGCCCTGCAGGCCGGCGTCCTCAAGGGCGAGGTCAAGGACGTGCTGCTGCTGGACGTCACCCCGCTGAGCCTGGGCATCGAGACCAAGGGCGGGATCATGACCAGGCTCATCGAGCGCAACACCACGATCCCGACCAAGCGCTCGGAGATCTTCACCACCGCCGACGACAACCAGCCCTCGGTGCTCATCCAGGTCTTCCAGGGCGAGCGCGAGATGGCGGCCTACAACAAGAAGCTGGGCACGTTCGAGCTGACCGGCCTGCCGCCGGCGCCGCGCGGCGTGCCGCAGATCGAGGTCACCTTCGACATCGACGCCAACGGCATCGTGCACGTCTCGGCCAAGGACCTGGCCACGGCCAAGGAGCAGAAGATGACGATCTCCGGCGGCTCCGGCCTGCCGAAGGACGACATCGACCGGATGATGCGCGACGCCGAGGCGCACGCCGCCGAGGACCACCAGCGCCGCGAGGAGGCCGAGGTCCGCAACACCGCGGAGTCGCTGCTCTACCAGACCGAGAAGTTCCTGCGCGACAACGCCGACAAGATCCCGGCCGACGCCCGCTCCAACGTGGACGAGCCGCTGGCCGAGCTGAAGAAGTCGCTGGAGGGCAGCGACATCGAGGCGATCAAGAGCGCCTCGGAGAAGGTCGCCACCGCCTCGCAGGCGCTGGGTGCGGCGATGTACGCCTCGGCCCAGCAGTCCGCACCCGGTGGCGACGGTGACTCGGCGGGCTCGTCCTCCGGCGCCCCCGACGAGGACGTCATCGACGCCGAGATCGTCGACGAGGAGGCTGACCCCAAGTGAGCGACCCGGATCGCGACCGTCCGGCTGGGGGGTTCGTCCCCCCGGCCGGCGGGGAGGGCGACGCTGCGCAGGAGCAGCCCGCGCCCGGACCCGGTGAGGAGCAGGACGAGGTCATCGAGGGCGAGATCGTCGAGCCCACGACCGCTGGGCAGGCCGAGGCCGATGCGCTGCTGGCCGAGGCGCTGGACGCCGAGGACATCGAGGCCCAGTTCAGCGCGGCCGAGGCCGATGCCCTGGCGGCGGCCGCGAGTCGTGCCGGGGCGCCGACCGGAACCCCGGACCCGGTGGCCGTCCTGACCGCGGACCTGCAGCGGGTCCACGCCGAGTACTCCAACTACCGCAAGCGCGTCGAGCGCGACCGGGAGCTGGTCCGCGAGCGGGCCGTCGAGGCGGTGCTGGCCGACCTGCTGCCGGTGCTCGACGACCTGGGCCGGGCCGAGGAGCACGGCGAGCTGGTCGGCGGCTTCAAGGCCGTCGGCGAGGCCATCCGCGCGACCCTGGCCAAGCACGGGCTGAGCCCCTTCGGGGCGCCCGGCGAGGCCTTCGACCCGACCCGGCACGAGGCGCTCATGCGCGAGGTGGCCGAGGGCGTGGACGAGCCGACGGTGGTCCGTGTGTTCCAGGTGGGCTACGAGCTGCGCGGCCGGATCGTGCGCCCGGCGCGCGTCTCCGTGGCGGGGACCGACTGAGGGATGCGACCGAACAGGAGGGAGGTGGGGGCGCGATGAGCACCAAGGACTGGATCGAGAAGGACTACTACAAGGTTCTGGGCGTCAAGAAGGATGCGACGGCCGACGAGATCAAGAAGGCCTACCGGCCGCTGGCGCGCACCCACCATCCCGACAAGAACCCGGGCAACAAGGCGGCCGAGGACAAGTTCAAGGAGATCTCCGAGGCCTACGACGTCCTCTCCGACGCCAAGAAGCGCAAGGAGTACGACGAGGCCCGGGCCATGTTCTCCGGCCGGGGCGGGTTCCGGTTCCCTGGCGCGGGAGGTGGGAACAGCGGGGGCAACGTCTCGATGGAGGAGATGCTGCGCCAGATGCGCCAGCAGGGCGGGTCCGGTGGCGGTGGCTTCACCGGCGGGCTGGGCGACCTGCTGGGCGGGCTGTTCAACCGGGGCGGCGGCACCGCGGGGCCCCCGCCGCGCACGTCGGTGCGCCCGGCCCGCCGCGGCGCCGACATCGAGAGCGAGGCGACCATCGGGTTCGCCGAGGCGCTCGACGGCGTCACCGTCTCGCTGCGGCTGACCACCGACGAGCCGTGCGCGACGTGCCAGGGCACCGGCGCGGCGAAGGGCACGATGCCGCGCATGTGCCCGGCCTGCGACGGCCAGGGGCAGGTGCTGCGCAGCGGTGGCGCGGGCGGCTTCGCGCTGCCCGAGCCCTGCCGCGACTGCCGCGGCCGGGGCATGGTCGTGGACAGCCCGTGCCCGGACTGCTCCGGCTCGGGGCACTCCAAGGCGGCCCGCCCGGTGAACGCGCGGATCCCGGCCGGCGTCTCGGACGGGGCCAAGATCCGGTTGAAGGGCAAGGGCGCCTCGGGCGAGAACGGCGGGCCGCCCGGCGACCTGTTCATCGTGGTCCACGTGGGCTCCGATCCGGTGTTCGGCCGGACCGGCGACAACGTGACCGTGACGGTCCCGGTGTCGTTCGCCGAGGCCGCGCTCGGGGCCGACATCCCGGTGCCCCTACCGCGCGGCGGCCGGGTCACCCTGAAGATCCCGGCGGGCACCGCCAACGGGCGCACGTTCCGGGTGCGCGGGCGAGGTGCGGCGCGCCGCGACGCGACCTACGGCGACCTGCTGGTCAGCGTCGAAGTGGTCGTCCCGCGGGTGCTCGACCAGCAGGCCCGTGAGGCGCTGGCGGCCTTCGCGGCGGCCGCGCCCGACGGTGACCCGCGAGCCGAGCTGCTGGCCCGCGCCGACTCGCGCACCGCCGGTGCGGCCAGCCGCGGTGCGGCCGGGGGACCGGCCGGAGCGGCGAGCGGCACCACCGGACCGGCCGGGCCGGCGAGCGGCTGAGGAGGTGCTCATGGATCTCGACGACGACACCCCCGTCTACGTGATCTCCGTGGCGGCCAGCCTGGCCGGGCTGCACCCGCAGACCCTGCGGCAGTACGACCGGCTTGGCCTGGTCTCGCCTGAGCGCACCGGCGGGCGCAACCGCCTCTACTCGACCCGGGACATCGCGCGCCTGCGCGAGGTCACCCGGCTGGCCTCCGACGGGGTCAACCTGACCGGGATCGTGCGCATCCTCGAGCTCGAGCGCGAGCTGGACCGGATCCGCCAGCGGCTGGCCGCCGTCGAGCGCCAGGAGCGCTCCACGGCGCTGGTCATCTGGCGCCCGGACCGCCGCCGCTGACGTGACCCGCCCGCCCGCCGCCACCGCCGCCGAGTTGGTAGTCAATTCGGCCAACTCAGTTCGCCATATTCACTACCAACTCAGCAGACCGAAGGGAATCTGATGGCCGACCAGTACACGACCCGGGCCCAGGAGGCCCTGACCGCGGCTGTGCAGGACGCCGCCGGGCGCGGAAACGCCCATGTGGAGGCCGCGCACATGCTGGCCGCGCTGCTCGACCAGCGTGACGGGATCGCCGTGGCGCTGCTCGCCGGGCTGGGCGTGGAGGTGTCCGCGCTGACCGCCCAGGTGCAGCGCGCGATCAAGGCGCTGCCCAGCGCGAGCGGGGCGACCGTGGCCAACGCCGACCTCGCCCAGCCCACCTACCGAGTCCTGCGGGCGGCCGGCGAGCTGGCCGGCAGCCGCGGCGACTCGTTCGTCTCCACCGAGCACCTGCTCATCGCGCTGGCCGACCCGCAGGCTCCGACCGGCCCGATGCTGGCCGCCGCCGGGGCCACCCCCTCCGCGCTGCTGGCGGCGCTGGACACCGCGCGCGGCGCGCAGCGGGTGGACTCCGCCGACCCCGAGGGCACGTTCAAGTCGCTGGAGAAGTACGGCGTGGACCTGACCGCGCGCGCCCGCGAAGGCGCGATCGACCCGGTGATCGGCCGGGACGCCGAGATCCGCCGGGTCGTCCAGGTGCTCTCCCGGCGGACCAAGAACAACCCCGTCCTCATCGGCGAGCCCGGGGTCGGCAAGACCGCGGTCGTGGAGGGTCTGGCCCAGCGGATCGTGGCCGGCGACGTCCCCGAGTCGCTCAAGGGCAAGCGGCTGATCTCGCTGGATCTCTCGGCGATGGTCGCCGGGGCCAAGTACCGCGGCGAGTTCGAGGAGCGGCTCAAGGCCGTGCTCAAGGAGATCTCCGACTCGAACGGCCAGGTCGTCACGTTCATCGACGAGCTGCACACCGTCGTCGGCGCGGGCACAGCCGGCGACTCCGCGATGGACGCGGGCAACATGCTCAAGCCGATGCTGGCTCGCGGCGAGCTGCGGATGGTCGGGGCGACCACGCTGGACGAGTACCGCGAGCACATCGAGAAGGACTCCGCGCTGGAGCGCCGGTTCCAGCAGGTGCTGGTCGGCGAGCCCAGCGTCGAGGACACCATCGGCATCCTGCGCGGCCTCAAGGAGAAGTACGAGGCCCATCACAAGGTGGCCATCTCCGACGCCGCCGTGGTGGCCGCGGCCACGCTGTCCGACCGCTACATCACCAGCCGGTTCCTGCCCGACAAGGCGATCGACCTGGTGGACGAGGCCGCGTCCCGGCTGCGCATGGAGATCGACTCCTCGCCGGTCGAGATCGACCAGCTGCAGCGCACCGTGGACCGGCTGCGCATGGAGGAGCTGGCGCTGAGCAAGGAGACCGACTCGGCCAGCGTCGAGCGGCTGGCGAAGCTGCGCACCGACCTGGCAGACAAGGAGGAGGCGCTGGCCGCGGTGCGCGCGCGCTGGGAGCAGGAGAAGGCGGGCCTGGACCAGGTGGGCGACCTGAAGATCCGCATCGACGAGCTGCGGATGCTCGCCGAGCGCGCCCAGCGCGACGGCGACTTCGAGCAGGCCGCCCGCATCCTCTACGGCGAGCTGCCCGCGCTGGAGGCCCAGCTGGCCGACGCCGCCGCGGAGGCGAACAGCCGCTCGGCGATGGTCCGCGAGGAGGTCGGCCCCGACGACGTCGCTGAGGTGGTCGCCGCGTGGACCGGCATCCCGGCTGGGCGCCTGCTCGAGGGCGAGACCGAGAAGCTGCTGCGGATGGAGGCCGAGCTGGGCCAGCGGGTGGTGGGCCAGGCCGAGGCCGTGCAGGCCGTCTCCGACGCGGTGCGCCGGGCGCGGGCCGGCATCGCCGACCCGGATCGGCCGACTGGCTCGTTCCTGTTCCTCGGGCCGACCGGCGTGGGCAAGACCGAGCTGGCCAAGGCGCTGGCGGCCTACCTGTTCGACGACGAGCGGGCGATGACCCGCATCGACATGAGCGAGTACGGGGAGAAGCACTCGGTGGCCCGGCTGATCGGCTCCCCGCCCGGGTATGTCGGGTACGAGGAGGGCGGCCAGCTCACCGAGGCGGTCCGCCGCCGGCCCTACACGGTCGTGCTGCTCGACGAGATCGAGAAGGCGCACCCGGAGGTCTTCAACATCCTGCTGCAGGTGCTCGACGACGGCCGGCTGACCGACGGGCACGGGCGCACGGTCGACTTCCGCAACGCGATCCTGATCCTCACTTCGAACCTCGGCTCGCAGGCGCTGGTGGACCCGCTGCTCTCGCCGGAGGAGCGCCGCAACGAGGTCATGGCGGTCGTGCGGACGTCGTTCAAGCCCGAGTTCCTCAACCGGCTGGACGAGATGGTCGTGTTCGAGTCGCTCACCCAGGTGGAGCTGGCCTCGATCGTGGACCTGCAGGTCGCCGGGCTCGTGAGGCGGCTGGCCGACCGGCGGATCTCGCTGGCGGTCTCCCCGGACGCCCGGATGTGGCTGGCCGAGCACGGCTTCGACCCGATCTACGGAGCGCGCCCGCTGCGCCGGCTCATCCAGTCCGCGATCGGCGACCCCCTGGCCCGCGGCCTGCTGGCGGGGGACTTCCAGGACGGCTCGTCGATCGTGGTGGACGTGCCCGCGGACGGCGCGCCGGGTCTGCTGCTCACGGCAACCTGAGCGCCCCCGGGAGAGGTCTCGACAAGCACACTGGACCGGCGGGGGTTGGGTTCCAGTGCGGGGTTCGAGCGGCGAGGGTTGGGTTCGCGGGGGACTGGGCCGTTCGTCGGTCGAGCTCGACGCGCGACCATGCCGGTGCTGGGCGGATCGGCCTGGGCGGAGGGACTGGGCCGTTCGTCGGTCGAGCTCGACCTCGCGCGGGCTACTCCTGGCCGGGGTCGGTCGTCCCCTCGTAGAGGCCGATGTGGTTGCCGTCGGGGTCGGCCAGGACAGCCCACCAGCTCGTGGGGCTGATCTGGCTCTTCGCCATGAGCACGCGACCGCCGTTCGCGGTGGCCTTGGCCAGCACCTCGTCGATCGAGTCGACCTCGACGTACGAGCGCGGCTCGGTGAACCCCTCTTCGCGGGGGGCCAGACCGCCGCCGCTGATCTTGTTGGGTGCCTGCCACATCGGATACCCCTCGAACCCGGGGATCTCGGCGATCTGCCAGCCGAACAGGTCGGAGTAGAACGCGCCGGCCTTCGCCATGTCGCTGACCGGGATGTCGATGTGGGTGATGTCGCCGTGCGCCATGGGTCCTCCAGAGAGAGCGGCAGCCGAGGGATCGATCTCAGCAGCCTGCGCCGGCCAGCCGGTGGAGTCAAGACTCGTCGCGTTGCCAGCCCAGGGATCATCGAATGGCCTCTGGGCTGACAGCGCGAAGACCAGTCAGCTCACGGCGTGCCAGTCAGTTCACGGTGAGGCTGATCGGGACTGCGGAGAGCGCCTGGCTGACCGGGCAGTGCTCCTTGGCGCCCTCGGCCGCGGCGCGGAACCCGGCGTCATCCAGGCCGGGGACCTCGCCCTCGAGGTGCAGCCGGATGGCGGTGATCCCGGTGCCCACGGTGAAGTCCACCTCGGCGGAGGTCCGCAGCTCGGTCGGCGGGGTGCCCGCCTTGGCCAGCTCGTTCGACAGAGCCATCGCGAAGCAGGTCGCGTGGGCCGCTGCGATGAGCTCCTCTGGGCTGGTGACGCCGTTGGGCTCGGCCGAGCGGGCCGGCCAGGAGACCGGGTAGGTGCCGATGCCCGAGGAGTCCAGCGTGACCTGGCCGGAGCCGTCCAGGAGTGCGCCGTTCCAGACCGCCGATGCGCTGCGAGTCGTTGTCATGGGGAACCTTTCGAGGGGACGCGAGGGGATCGGATGCCCGCCCTCGGGAACCAGGCGGGTGCCCCCGATCCTGCCCCAGAGGACCAGCGCGCGCATGAGCGGGTCGGGAGCGTGGAGGGTGTCGCCGATCACCCGGCGCCAGCGGCCCGCCGGGTGAGCCGACCCTTCGCCGGCCCGGCGGCCGGGGTTCACGGACAAGCGCATGGGGCCGGTCCCTTGTGCGGGAACCGGCCCCTGACCTGCGGTGATACCAGCGGAGGATACGGGATTTGAACCCGTGAGGGGTGTTGCCCCAACACGATTTCCAATCGTGCGCCCTAGGCCACTAGGCGAATCCTCCGCCGCGAATTCTACGGGCCGCAGCGGGATTCCTCCGAATCGTGGCCGCCTCCACAGCCCCAGCGCCCGAGACCAGCTCGACCGCCGCGCCGGTCGAGCCTGTCAAGACCCGCCCCGGGTTGTGAAGGATCACCGGTAGCCCGGCGCCCGGCTTCGCGGTTGGGGGGCCGCTCGGGGGCCGGTAGACTTCTCCCCGACCCCCCGCGTGGCGTCACCCTGTGAACCTCCCCAGGGCCGGAAGGCAGCAAGGATAAACGGGCTCTGACGGGTGCGCGGGGGGTCGCTGCTTGCCCGGCTCCTCTCCCTCGCCCGGCCCGGCTCCCCTCCCGTCTGACCCTCGCCCGGCCCGAGCGCCGCCACCATCGCGCCCTCGGCGCCGCCGCGACCCGGCTTGCCGACGTCCGGCCGCGTACCGTGGACCCCGGCCGAGGGGAGGAGACGGGTGCAGCTCACGCAGCCGGATCTCCCCGGCCCCCTGCTCGCGCCCGGGGCCCGGATCGGGGTGATCGCGCCCTCCGGGGTGGTCGCCCCCGCCCGCCTCGAGGCCGGGCTGACCGTGCTGAGGGACTGGGGGTTCGCCCCGGTGCTCGGGCAGCACGTCCTGGCCAGCGCCGGGCACACGGCCGGCACCGTCGCGCAGCGCCGCGAGGATCTGGACTGGGCGATGACCGACCCCGGCCTGGACGCGATCTGGTTCGCGCGCGGCGGCTTCGGGGCGATGCACCTGCTGGAGGACCTCATCGCCATCGGGCGGGGGCTGGCCGGGTGGCGACCGATGCTGGGCTTCTCCGACGCCACCGCGTTCCTGGCCGCGCTGTACCGAGAGCACGGACTCGTGGACGATCCCCTCCATCCCGAGGGCCCCGGGCTGCTCGGCATCCACGCCCCGGTCATCACCGCGCTGGGGGATCTGGCCGCCCCCCGCGTGCGGGAGCGGGTGCTCGCGCTGCTCACCACCGGCAGCGGGTTCCAGGCGCACGTGCACCATGTGGCGGGGCCGCGCGAGTCGGTCCACGGACCGTTCGTCGGCGGCAACCTGGCGATGCTGGCCGCGCTCGCGGGCACCCCGCACGCGCTGCGCTCGCACGACGCGATCATGATCCTGGAGGACGTGGGCGAGCCGGTCTACCGACTGGACCGGATGGTCACCCAGCTGCAGCTCTCCGGCGGGCTGATGGGGGTGCGCGCGTTCGTCCTCGGGTCGTTCAGCGCGGTCCCGGGGGAGCGCGACCTGCACGCGGAGTCGTTCATGGAGCAGCGGCTGGCCGCGTTCGGGGTCCCGGTGGCGGTCGGCGCGCCGATCGGCCACGACCCGGACAACGAGCCGTGGGTGTATGGCCAGGTCGGCGACCTGCTGCTGGACCCGGAGCCTGAGCCGGAACCTGACTCGGTCGACGCCGGCCCGGTCGACGCCAGCCCGGTCGACGCCGGCCCGGTCGACGCCGGCCAGGTCTAGCCGGATCGCCCAGGGTCGAGTTGACTGCCGGCGGGGTCAGACCAGGCCGTAGAGGCGGTCGCCGGCGTCGCCGAGGCCGGGGACGATGTAGCCGCGCTCGTTGAGCCGCTCGTCCACGGCGGCGGTCACCAGCGTGATCGAGCGATGCCGGCCGGCGACATGGGACTCCACGGCGGCGATGCCTTCCGGGGCGGCCAGCAGACAGATGGCCGTGAGATCCCGCGCGCCGCGATCCAGGACCAGGTCGATGGCCATCGTCAGCGTGCCGCCGGTGGCCAGCATCGGGTCCAGCAGGAACACCGAGCGCTCGGCCAGATCCTGCGGAAGCCGGTCGGCGTAGGTCGTGGCCAGCAGGGTCTCCTCGTCGCGGATCATCCCGAGGAACCCGATCTGGGCGGTCGGCATCAGCCGCGTCATCCCTTCGAGCATGCCCAGGCCTGCTCGAAGGATCGGCACGACGACCGGCCCGGGCCGGGCGATCCGCACGCCCTGGGCCGTCGCGACCGGGGTCTGGAGGCTGACCGGCTCGACCTTCAGGTCACGGGTCGCCTCGTAGGCCAGCAGGGACACCAGCTCGTCCACCAGCCGGCGGAAGGTCGCCGAGTCGGTCCGGGTGTCTCGCAGAGTGGTGAGCTTGTGGGCGACCAGCGGATGATCGACGACGAGCGTGCGCATGGTCGCGAGCCTAGCCAGGGCGGCCGGCGACACGGGCCCCGGTCAGCCGCGGTCGTGGGCGGGGGAGGCTGTTCCGACTGGGATCGACGGGAGCCCGACCGGCGCAGGTGTTGGACCGGGCCAGGCCCGGTCGGCTGCGGTGGTGGGCGAGGAGGGTGTCCGGCCGGATCGACGGGAGCCCGACCGGCTCATGTGTGGACCCGACCAGGCCCGGTCGGCTGCGGTGGTGGGCGAAGAGGGTGTCCAGCCGGATCGACGGGAGCCCGACCGGCTCAGGTGTCCGACCCGATCAGGCCCGGTCACTGCGGTGGTGGGCGAAGAAGGTGCTGAGCAGCTGGGCGCACTCGGTGTCCATGACCCCGCCGACCACCTCCGGGCGATGGTTGAGCCGGGGGTCGCGCACCACGTCCCAGAGCGACCCGACCGCCCCGGCCTTCGGGTCGTAGGCGCCGAAGACCAGCCGGTCCACGCGGGCCAGCACGGCCGCCCCCGCGCACATCGTGCAGGGCTCCAGCGTGACGACCAGGCTGGCGCCGGTCAGCCGCCACTCGCCGCGAGTCCGGGCTGCCGCCCGCAGCGCGATCACCTCGGCGTGCGCCGTCGGATCCGCGTCGGCCTCGCGCCGGTTGTACCCGCGGCCCAGCACCGCCCCGGTCGCGTCGAGGACCACCGCCCCGATCGGCACGTCGCCCGCGGGCAGCGCGAGCGCCGCCTGGTCCAGCGCCAGACGCATCGAGGCCCGATCGGCGGGGCGGGTGTGCACGGCAGCAGTGTCGCGCACCTCCCGCCGCGCACGCCGCGTCGCGCACGCCCCCGCCGCGCCTCGCTCGGACCGAGCCATCCGCGGCACCCAACCCCGCCGCGCACGCCCCCGCCGCGCCTCGCTCGGACCGAGCCATCCGCGGCACCCAACCCCGCCGCGCACGCCCCCGCCGCGCCCGCCGCGCCTCGCTCGCCCCCGCCGCGCCTCGCTCGGACCGAGCCACCCGCGGCACCCAACCCCGCCGCCCGCACCCCAACCTCGCCGGGCCCACGACCGCCCACCCCGTTGCCCCACTTGTGCTGCCGGGCCCACGAGCGCCCCGCACCCCGTTGCCCCCCTGTGCTGCCGGGCCCACGAGCGCCCCGCACCCCGTTGCCCCTCTTGGCCGCCGGGCCCACGAGCGCCCCGCACTCCGTTGCCCCTCTTGTGCCGCCGGGCCTTCCCTGGTGGGCTGGGCCGGTGCCCAGCCCGCGCTCCGTCCTGCACCCGGCCGGCTTCCACGGCACCGGGCGGCTGGCCGCTCACGCTCGTGGCCGGCACCCGCGCCGCTCGTTCTTCGAGGGCTGGTACGTCAAGCTGGTCAGCGCCGATCGGGGCACCCGGCTCGCGGTGATCCCGGGCGTCTTCCTCTCCGAGGACGGGACGCTGGCCGAGTCGTTCGTGCAGGTGCTCGACGGGACGACGGGGCAGACCGGCTACCACCGCTTCGAGCTGGCCGAGTTCGCCGCCGACGAGCACCGGTTCGAGGTGCGGGTGGGGCCCAACCGGTTCTCCCCGGAGGGCGTCGTCCTGGACCTGCCCGGGCTCAGCGCCGACGTGCGGTTCGGCCCATTGAACCCGTGGCCGGTCACGGTGAGGGAGCCCGGGGCGATGGGCTGGTACGCGTGGGTGCCGACGATGGAGTGCTATCACGGAGTGGTCAGCCTGCACCACGAGCTGTCCGGCTGGGTCCGCACGGCCGCCGGCACCGTGGACCTCGGCGGTGGCCGCGGCTACCTGGAGAAGGACTGGGGCACCGCGTTCCCGGCCGGCTACGTGTGGATCCACTCGAACCACTTCGACGAGCCCGGGGTCAGCCTGGTCGCCTCGACCGCGCTGATCCCGTGGCGCCGGGCGCACTTCCGCGGCGACCTGGTGGCCCTGCGCATCCCGACCGGCCGGCACGCCGGCCTGCACCGCTTCACCACCTACACCGGTGCCCAGACCACCGGCCTGGACGTCGCCGAGGACCGCGTCGCGTGGACGCTGACCGGGCGCCGAGGGGAGGAGCAGCTGCGGATCGAGGCGGTGACGACCGGGCGGGCCACCGGCCTGCTGCACGCGCCGGTGCGCACCCAGATGCACCAGCGGGTCGCCGAGACCCTCGACGGGACCGTGTCGGTCACCCTCACCGACGTCCACGGCGGCACGGTCTTCGCCGGCGAGGGGGTCTGCGCCGGGGTCGAGGTGCACGGCGACATCGAGCGGCTGCGCACGACTCCCGGCCGGTGAGTCGGCAGGGTCGGCGAACGTCGCGTCGCGCCCGGGACAGCCGGGTCCGGCACCCGGTGCCGCCCGCGTGCGGCCGACCTGCCCGCAGCCGCGACCGGGAGCCCGCTGGGCCACCGAGCCCTCCCTCCGGGCGGCCCGGCGCGGGTGCCTGGCGGCTCGGCCCCCGCGTGCTCAGGACGCCTTGGAGTCATCAGGACATGAGCCGATCCAGCAGGCAGACTGACCCCACGCCGGGGCGCGTCCGCCCCACGAACCATCGGAGGAGCACATGGGCAAGGCGGAGGACATCATCGCGGCGCTGGGTGGCGCGGACAACATCGAGGAGATCGAGGCCTGCGCGACCCGTCTGCGCACGGTCGTGGCAGACCCGTCCTCGGTGAACGAGAAGTCCCTCAAGGCGGCAGGCGCGTTCGGCGTGCTCTCTGCCGGCTCGGTCATCCAGGTCATCGTCGGCGGCGAGGCTGACGGCCTGGCCATGGACATCAACGACATCATCGGCTGAGGAGCAGCACCGTGGCACTGCAAGTCCTATCCCCCCTGCCCGGCCGCGTGGCCGCCCTGTCGGAGGTTCCCGACCCCATGTTCGCCGAGGCGATGCTCGGCCCGGGCGTGGCCATCGACCCGCCCCGCAGCCCGGTCACCGCGGTCGCGCCGATCTCCGGCACGATCGCCAGCCTCTTCCCGCACGCGATGGGCATCGAGGCCGACGGGTACTCGATCCTGGTCCACCTCGGGCTGGAGACGGTCGGTCTGAACGGGCAGGGCTTCACGCTGCTCAAGGCCAAGGGTGACGCGGTCAGCGCCGGCGAGCCGGTCATCCAGTGGGATCCCTCGGTCATCGAGTCCCAGCACAACCTGCCGGTCATCACCCCGGTGATCGCGATCCAGGCCGAGGCTGGCGACATCACCCAGCTCGCCGCCGTCGGGTCGACGGTCGAGGCCGGCGCCCCGCTGTTCGAAGTCTCCTGAACGTCAACCAACCATCTCCCAACCGCCCGTCCCCGGGCACAGTTCCCTTTCGAAAGGTGTAGACCGTGGCTGAGATCACCGTGACCCTGCCCCCCGGTGTGGGGTTGCACGCACGTCCCGCCGCCCAGTTCGTGAACGCCGCGACGAAGTCGTCGTGCGACGTCACCATCGGGCGTCCCGGCGAGCCGGGCGTGAACGCCAAGAGCATCCTGGGTGTGATGGGCCTGGGCGCCAAGGCCGGCGAGGAGGTCGTCGTGGTCGCCGAGGGCGACGGCGCCGAAGCGCTGCTCGCCGATCTCAAGGTGCTCCTGGAGACCCCCGAGGACGGCCATGCCTGATCCCACCACCCTGACCGGGGTGGGGGTCAGCCCCGGCGTGGGGGTGGGCCCGGTCGTCCGGGTCGTCGACTCGGTCCCCGAACCCAAGCAGGGTCCCGGGGCCGGATCGGCTGAGGAGGAGTACGCCGCCGCGGTGGCGGCTCTGGAGGACGTGGCGGCGGACCTGGAGGATCGCGGCGCCCGGGCCGGCGGCGAGGCACAGCATGTGCTCGAGGCGCAGGCCCTGATGGCCCGCGACCCCGACCTGGCCGCAGGGATCAAGCAGCGCACCGCCTCGGGCACGAACGCGGCCCGTGCCGCGTACGACACGTTCGGCGCCACGCGCGAGCTGTTCCTGACTCTCGGCGAGTACTTCGCGGCGCGGGTCTCCGATCTGGACGACATCCGCAACCGGACCGTGGCCCGGCTGCTGGGCGTCGAGTCCCCGGGCATCCCGGACCTCACCGAGCCCTCGATCCTGGTGGCGCTGGACCTCGCTCCGGCGGACACCGCACTGATCGACAAGTCGATGGTGCTGGCGTTCGCGACCCAGGAGGGCGGCCCGACCTCGCACACCTCGATCCTCGCGCGCAACCTGGGGATCCCGGCGGTCGTCGGCTGCCCGGGCGTGCGCGAGCTGGCGCCGGGCACGCGCGTGCTCGTCGACGGCGCGGGCGGCAGTGTCGTGGTCGATCCTCCCGACGAGCTGGTGGACCGGCTTGCGGGGGCCGACGAGCGGCGGCGGGCGGCCCTGGCGGCCGTCGGCAACGATCCGGGGGCGACCTCGGACGGCCACGAGGTTCCGTTGCTGGCCAACATCGGCGGGCCTGGCGACGTCGAGAAGGCGCTGGACAACGGCGCCGAGGGAGTAGGGCTCTTCCGCTCCGAGCTGCTCTTCCTCGACCGCGGCGACGCCCCGAGCGAAGACGAGCAGTACGGGCTGTACCGCGCCGTGCTGGAGGGCTTCGCGGGCAAGAAGGTCGTCGTCCGCACGCTGGACGCCGGAGCCGACAAGCCCCTGCCGTTCCTGCCGTTCGGCGAGGAGCCCAACCCTTCGATGGGCGTGCGGGGTCTGCGCATCTGCATGCAGGCGCCGGAGATCCTGCACACCCAGCTGCGGGCCCTGGCCCGGGCGGCGGAGGGCGTGGACACCGACCTGTGGGTGATGGCCCCCATGATCGCCGACGTCTACGAGACGCAGTGGTTCAAGCAGGCGTGCCGCAAGGCGGGCCTGCAGGCGAAGATCGGGACGATGGTGGAGATCCCCGCAGCGGCGCTGCGCTCCCGGCACCTCGGTGCGGTCGCGCAGTTCTTCTCCATCGGGTCCAACGACCTGACCCAGTACACCTTCGCGGCCGATCGTCAGATCGGGTCGGTCGCCCGGCTCCAGGACCCGTGGCAGCCCGCGCTGCTCGACCTGGTGGCGGCCACGGTCGAGGGTGGCCAGGCCAACGGCATCCCCACGGGTGTCTGCGGCGAGGCGGCCTCCGATCCGGCGCTGGGCTGTGTGCTGGTCGGCCTGGGCGTGAACACGCTGTCGATGTCCGCCGGGGCCCTGCCGGGCGTGCGGGCGGCACTGGCCGCGCACACGCTGGAGCAGTGCCAGGCCGCGGCCGTGGCTGCGCGCGACGCAGCCGACGCCGCGAGCGCCAAGGACGCCGCACGCGCGGCGCTGCCGAGGCTGGCAGAGCTGGGCCTGTAGATCGACTGATCCGGCTGGTCCGGGTCAAGGACGAAGGGCGTCCCGCACCCGCGGGGCGCCCTTCGCGCGTTCCTCGCTCTGTGTGACGAGGTAGTGGGACATTCCTCGCGCTGCGCACGTTGTGCTTGTGGGTGCTTGTGCTGCGGGACTCGGTGGGGGCCGGCCCTTCGGGCTCGCCCCCACCTCATTCCTCGCGCTGCACACGCTGTGCTTGTGGGTGCTTGCGCTGCGGGACTCGGTGGGGGCCGGCCCTTCGGGCTCGCCCCCACCTCATTCCTCGCGCTGCACACGCTGTGTAACAAGAGTCGATACCCGTCACAGGTGTACGTTCACCGCATCCGGGGCGGTCCCGGGGCAAATCGGACATCCTCGAGGGGGGCACCTATGAGTGCTTCGTCGGCGGGTACCGCCGTCAATGAACCGGGTCTTGGTGCCAAGACCTTTGCAATGCTGCAGCGCGTCGGCAAGAGCCTCATGCTCCCGATCGCTGTCCTGCCAGCCGCAGGCATCCTGCTGCGCCTGGGCCAGGGCGACCTGTTGGGCCAGTACGGCGAGACAGCGCCGGACAAGGGCGACGGGCCGCTGTCCATCCTCGCGCTGGCCGGCGACGCGATCTTCGCCAACCTGCCGCTGCTGTTCGCCCTGGGCGTGGCCATCGGCTTCGCGAAGAAGGCCGACGGGTCGACGGCCCTGGCCGGTGTCGTGGGCTACCTGGTGTTCAAGAACGTGCTGAACTTCCGCGCCTTCGACACCAACCCCGACCCCGAGGTGTTCAAGGCCCCCGATCCGGGCGTCTTCGGCGGTATCACCATCGGCATCACGGCCGCGGTCCTGTGGCAGAAGTACCACCGCACGAAGCTGCCTCAGGCGCTGGCGTTCTTCTCCGGCCGGCGGCTGGTGCCCATGCTGGCAGCCGTGGCCGCTCTGCTGTGGGCTGTCGCGTTCGGCTACGTGTGGCCGCCCATCGGCGACGCGCTGGACTCCGCGGCGAACTGGATGTACGACAACGGCGAGATCGGTGCCGGCATCTACGGCGTGGTCAACCGCCTGCTGATCCCCACCGGTCTGCACCACATCATCAACAACGTGGTGTGGTTCCAGGTGCCCGAGTGCGTGACGGCGACCGGCACCACCGGCGGCGACCTGAACTGCTTCTTCAAGGCCACCGAGAACCACGAGCGGTACGGCCTGTTCATGACCGGCTTCTTCCCGATCATGATGTTCGCCCTGCCTGCGGCAGCCTTCGCCATGATGGCCGAGGCCAGGGACAAGACCGCAGCCAGCGTGCTGCCGGCCGTCGCCCTGACCTCGTTCCTGACCGGCGTCACCGAGCCGATCGAGTTCTCCTTCATGTTCGTCGCGCCGGTGCTCTACGGCCTGCACGCGCTGCTCACGGGACTCTCGATGTCGGTGAGCTACACGTTGGGAGCCCGAGACGGATTCTCGTTCTCGGCAGGGTTCTTCGACTATGCGCTGAACTGGGGCATCGCCACGAAGCCGTGGCTGCTGATCCCGATCGGGCTGGTCTTCGCGGCCGTGTACTACTTCGTCTTCCGGTTCGCGATCAGGACGTGGAACCTGCGCACTCCGGGCCGTGAGGAGGACGCGGAGGCCGAGGATGCGGCCATGACCGCCGCATAGCGGATCTGTCCCATGCAGAAGGCCGTCCCGGTTCGCCGGGGCGGCCTTCGCGTGTGCCGGGGCGGAGCTCGCGTGGGTGGGGCGATCGCGGCGCGGCGCTCAGCGCCAGCGGCGGCCGGTCAGCTGCTCGTAGGCCGCCACGTAGCGCGCCCGGGTCTGCTCGACCACCTCATCGGGCAGCGGCGGCGGGGCCTCGCCCGAGGCCCGGTCCCAGCCCGAGGCGGGCGAGGTCAGCCAGTCGCGGACGAACTGCTTGTCGTACGACGGCTGGCCGCCAGGGGTGCCCGGCCGCCAGCTGTCGGCGGGCCAGAACCGCGACGAGTCGGGGGTGAGCACCTCGTCGGCCAGGACGATCGGCGCGTCCTCGTCGCCGCGGGCGCGGCCGAACTCGAGCTTAGTGTCGGCCAGCACGATCCCGCGGTGCCCGGCGATCCGCTCGGCCAGGGCGTACACCGCCAACGTCAGCGCGCGCAGCCGCTCCGCGTCGGAGGCGCCGACGATGTCCACGACCGCGTCGAAGTCGACGTTCTCGTCGTGGTCGCCCAGCGCCGCCTTGGTGGCCGGGGTGAAGATCGGCTGCGGCAGCCGGGAGCCGTCGACCAGGCCGGCGGGCAGGGCGATCCCGCAGACAGATCCCGTCTCCCGGTACTCCACCAGGCCCGATCCGGTCAGGAACCCACGTGCCACGCACTCGACGGGCAGCATGTCCAGCGGCCGGCAGACCATGGCCCGGGCGGCCACCGAGGGCGGCGCGTCCTGGCCGGTGACGACATGGTTGTCCACGAGCCCGGCCACCTGGCCGAACCACCACAGGCTGAGCTGGGTGAGGATCGCGCCCTTGTCCGGGATCGGCGTGGGCAGCACCCAGTCGTAGGCCGAGATCCGGTCGGAGGCGACGAAGAGCAGCTGACCGTCGGGAGTCTCGAACAGGTCGCGCACCTTGCCCGAGTACACCCCGCGGTAGCCCTCGGGCAGGCCGAGGTCCCCGGCGGTGACGCGATGCACGGCAGGCGCGGGGTCCACGAGCCGGAAGCGCAGCCACACAAGCTCGGTGTCGTCGGCCATCGGCGGACGGCCCTCGGCGCGCCAGTACCGGTCGTGGCCGGCCCGCCAATCGGCGATGCACACGGCGCCCTCTCCCTCGGCCTCGACCATCGCCCAGGACACCTCGCCGGTGCGCACCCGCCGGACCTCGGTGATCTCGACCGTTCCGTGACGGACCCCCGCCTCGTCGGTGAGCGCGAGCCGCTCCCCGACGTGCTCGATCGGCTCGTCCGCCTCCGCGTACTCCTCGACGAGACCGAACGTGGCCACCTTGGTCCCCGCCAGCACCAGGCCGATCAGATCCATTCCGAACACCGTGCCGAACTCCATGCCGCGCAGGCCGTCCACGATGGGGAAGCTCACAGGATCGCCCCCGGCACGTAGGCCGCGGCCTGCGGATGCTCGGCGAGGACCTCGCCGACCCGGGCGACCACCTGGGCGACCTGGTCGCGAGCCGCCCCGGTGAAATCGATCGGCTCGGCGACCAGGGCAGCCAGGGCGGCACGGTCCAGTCCGAGCCGGGAGTCGCCGGCCAGCCGGTCGAACAGGTCGTTGGCCTGCTGGCCGCGGCGCATGTCCAGCGCGACCGCGACCGCGTGCTCCTTGATCGCCTCGTGCGCGGCCTCGCGGCCGACCCCGGCGCGCACCGCGGCCATCAGCACCTTCGTGGTCGCCAGGAACGGCAGGTAGCGCCGCAGCTCCGCGTCGATCACCGCCGGGAACGCGCCGAACTCGTCCAGCACGGTCAGGAACGTCTCGAACAGCCCGTCGATGGCGAAGAAGGCGTCGGGCAGCGCGATCCGGCGGACCACCGAGCAGAACACGTCGCCCTCGTTCCACTGCGCGCCGGACAGCTCGGCGGCCATGGAGGCGTAGCCGCGCAGGATCACCGCCAGCCCGTTGACCCGCTCGCAGGAGCGCGAGTTCATCTTGTGCGGCATCGCCGAGGAGCCGACCTGCCCCTCCTTGAACCCCTCGGTGACCAGCTCGTTGCCGGCCATCAGCCGGATCGTGGTGGCCAAGCTCGACGGGCCCGCGGCCACCTGCACGAGGGCCGAGAGCACGTCGTGGTCCAGGCTGCGCGGGTACACCTGCCCCACCGAGGTGAGGACCTGGGAGAAGCCCAGGTGCGCGGCCACCCGGCGCTCGAGCTCGGCCAGGCGCGCCGCGTCGCCGTCGAGCAGGTCGAGCATGTCCTGGGCGGTGCCGACCGGGCCCTTGATCCCGCGCAGGGGGTAGCGGGCGAGCAGCTCCTCGACCCGGTCCAGGGCGACCAGCAGCTCCTGCGCCGCGCTCGCGAACCGCTTGCCCAGGGTGGTGGTCTGGGCGGGCACGTTGTGGCTGCGGCCGGTCAGCGGCTGGTCGGTGTGCTGGGCGGCCAGGTCGGCCAGCCGGTGCAGGGCCGCCACCATCCGGTCGCGGACCAGCTCCAGCGAGCGACGCACCTGCAGCTGCTCGACGTTCTCTGTCAGGTCGCGCGAGGTCATGCCCTTGTGGATGTGCTCGGTGCCCGCCAGGTCGGCGAACTCCTCGATCCGGGCCTTGACGTCGTGCCGGGTCACCCGCTCCCGGGCAGCGATCGAGGCGAGGTCCACCTGGTCGCGGACCGCCTCGTACGCGGCGACGGTGCCGTCGGGCACCGGGATGTCGAGTTCGGACTGGGCCCGCAGCACGGCGATCCACAGGTCGCGCTCCAGGCGGACCTTCTCCTCGGGCGACCAGATCTGGACCATCGAGGCCGACGCGTACCGCTGAGCCAGGACGTTGGGGATCACAGGGGCTGACACGCCGGACATTCTCCCCGACGCGTCGGGGGCCGTGCGGCCACCCGGCGAGACTCCGTGGTCAGGATCCGACAGACAGCGGTCGAGATCCGACACCGGTGTCGGATTCTGACCACGGAGTTGGGAGACGTAGGGGTGAGGGGGAGGGGGAGGGAGGGGCAGGGTCGCGGGTGAGGGGGATTGCGGGGAGGCGAGGGCGGCGGGGCGGCGAACCAGGTGGGGGGATTGCGGAGAGAGGTGGGTCAGGGGGTGGGGATGCGGCCCTCGGCGGCGGCCTGGGCGATGTCCGTGCGGTGCTGGCCGTCGGGCAGCGAGATCCCGCCGAGCAGCGCGTAGGCGCGCGCGCGGGCCTGGCCGAGATCCTCGCCGCGGGCGGTGGCGCACAGCACCCGGCCACCGCTGGCCAGCAGCCGGCCGTCGCCGTCGCGGCTGGTGCCGGCGTGCACGACCCACGCCGAGGCAGACCCCCCGGGCGGCTCGCCCGTGGACCGCCCGGTCGGCTCACCGGCGGGCGCGGAGTCGGCGGCGGGCGATGCGCTCGGGACGCCGGTCAGCTCGCCCCCGGTCCGGGCGGCCGCGGGGTAGCCGGGCGCGGCCAGGACGACCGTGACCGCCGCGCCGGGGTGCCACTGCAGGTCGGGGAGGTCGACGAGCGTGCCGCGGGCCGCTGCTCGCAGCACCCCGGCCAGCGGAGTGCGCAGCAGGGCCAGGACGACCTGGGTCTCCGGGTCGCCGAACCGGGCGTTGAACTCCACGACGCGCAGGCCCCGACTGGTGAGCGCGAGGCCCGCGTAGAGCAGACCGGCGAACGGCTCCCCGCGCTCGCGCATCACGTCGATGGTGGGCTGGACCACCCGGGTCATCACCTCGTCCACCAGACCCGCCGGCGCCCAGGGCAGCGGTGCGTAGGCGCCCATCCCGCCGGTGTTCGGGCCGGTGTCGCCGTCGCCGAGGCGCTTGAAGTCCTGGGCCGGCACCAGCGGCACGGCGGTCACCCCGTCGGTGATGGCGAACAGGGAGACCTCCGGCCCGTCGAGGTACTCCTCGACGACGACCATCGCCCCGGGGCGGGCCAGACACGCCCGCGCGTGGGCGATCGCAGCGTCCCGGTCGTCGGTGACCACGACCCCCTTGCCCGCGGCGAGCCCGTCTTCCTTGACCACGTAGGGCGCGCCGAACTGGTCGAGCGCGGCGGCCACCTCGTCGACCGTCGTGCAGACGTGCGCGAGTGCGGTCGGCACGCCGGCCTGCGCCATCACCTGCTTGGCGAACGCCTTCGAGCCTTCCAGCTGGGCGGCGCGCGCCGACGGCCCGAAGCAGTCGATCCCGGCCTCGCGCACGGCGTCGGCGACCCCGGCCACCAGCGGCGCCTCCGGCCCGACCACCACCAGGTCGACGCCCAGCTCGGTCGCCAGCGCGGTCACGGCCTGCGGGTCGCTGGCGTCCACCGGGCGGTTCGTGCCGACCTGCGCGGTGCCCGGGTTGCCCGGCGCCACGGTCAGCGCCTCGACATGCGGATCGGCGGCCAGGGCCAGGGCCAGGGCGTGCTCGCGCCCACCGGACCCGAGGAGCAGGATCTTCACGCCGAGGAGGCTACCGGCGCCACCGGGTCCGCCCCCCGCCGGTCGTGCCTGGCGGGTGCAAGCCAGCCAGCTCCGGCGCCGGTCGAGCCGGTCCAGACCGATCCGGCTGGAGACTCCCAGCGCGGGTCACCGTTGCGGACCAGCTCGACCAGCTCGGTCCAACCCACCCCAGCCGTGCGTCAGCCCTCGTAGAACTCGTCCACCTCGGTGAGAACCTCGTCGAGGATCGCCAGGCCTGCGCGGGCCTCGTCGTCGGTGACGGTGCACGGTGGCACGACGTGCAGCCGATTGAAGTTCACGAACGGGAGCAGTCCCCGCCGGCGGCACCCGGCGGCCAGCGCCGACGTCGCCGGTGAGCTGCCGCCGTAGGGGGCGAGCATCGCGCGGGTCGCTTGGTCGCGGACCAGGTCCAGCGCCCAGAACACCCCGAGCCCGCGCACTTCGCCGATCACCGGATGCCGGTCCGCGAGGTCGGCCAGCCCGGGGCCGAGAACATCCCGGCCGATCCGGGCAGCGTTCTCGACGATGCCCTCGTCGCGCATCGCGGTGATGCTGGCCACGATGGACGCGGCGGCCAGCGGATGCCCGGAGTAAGTCAGCCCGCCCGGGAACACGCGATCCTCGAAGGTGGCCGCGATGGGCGCGGAGATGATGACCCCGCCCACCGGCACGTACCCGGAGTTCGAGCCCTTGGCGAACGTGACGAGGTCCGGGACCACGTCGAAGTGCTCGAACGCGAACCACGCGCCGGTCCGGCCGAACCCGGCCATCACCTCGTCGAGGATGAGCACGATCCCGTGCTCGTCGCACAGCGCCCGGACACCGGCCAGGTAGCCCGGCGGCGGGACGAGGACGCCGGCGGTGCCCACGATCGTCTCGACCAGGATCGCCGCGATCGTGTCCGGCCCCTCGAACCGGATGACGTCGGCCAGGTGCTCCAACGCGCGCTGGCTCTCCTGGTGCGGGGAGTCCGACCAGAAGTGCGAGCGGTACGGGTACGGGCCGAAGAAGTGGACGTGCCCCTCGGCGTGCTCGTTGGGCCAGCGGCGCGGGTCGCCGGTGGCCTGGATCGCCGCGCCCGTGTTGCCGTGGTAGCTGCGGTAGAAGCTCAGGACCTTGCGCCGCCCGGTGTGCAGCCGGGCCATGCGGATCGCGTTCTCGTTCGCGTCGGCCCCCCCGTTGGTGAAGAAGATCTTGTCCATGCCGTCGGGGGCCAGCTCGGCGATCAGCCGGGCCGCCTCCGAGCGGGTGGCGTTCGCGTGCTGCGGGGCGACCGTGGCCAGGACCGAGGCCTGTTGCTGGATCGCTGCGATCACCTTCGGATGCTGGTGGCCGATGTTGGCGTTGACCAGCTGGCTGGCGAAGTCCAGGTAGCGCCGGCCCTCGAAGTCCCAGACGTAGCTGCCCTTGCCGGTCGCCAGGGCCAGTGGGTCCAGACCGGCCTGCGCGGACCAGGAGTGGAAGACGTGCGCCCGGTCCAGCTCGACGGCGCGCACCCCGGCGGCCGGGTCGGCGGCGGGCAGGGAGGTGGCGGGCAGGATGTGGCGGGCAGGGAGGTGGCGGGCGGCAGCTCGGACATGGGGACCCCCTGGCGGATCGCGGCGGGCCCCCACCGTACCGAGTCGCCCACTGCGAACGGTCTCGCCCAGGCCGGCTCGATCGGGGCGACCCCGCCGGCTCCATCGAGCTCCGGCTGGCCGGTACGCCCCGCTCGCCGCGTCCGCCCCCGTCCCGTCTCCCGCCCCGGCCCCCGCCCTGTCTCCCGCCTCGGCCTCTACAGCGCCTTGATGATGTCCTCGACCCGGTCCTTCGCGTCGCCGAAGAGCATCTGGGTGTTCTCCTTGAAGAACAGCGGGTTCTGCACGCCGGCGTATCCGGTCGCCATGGAGCGCTTGAACACGATGACGTCCTTGGCGTCCCACACGTGCAGCACGGGCATGCCGGCGATCGGGCTGCCGGGCTCGTCGATGGCGGCCGGGTTCACCGTGTCGTTGGCGCCGATCACCAGCACCACGTCGGTCGCGGGGAAGTCGTCGTTGATCTCGTCCATCTCCAGGACGATGTCGTAGGGCACCTTCGCCTCGGCCAGCAGCACGTTCATGTGCCCGGGCAGTCGGCCCGCGACCGGGTGGATGCCGAACCGCACGTCCACACCGCGCTCGCGCAGCTTGCGGGTCAGCTCGGCGACCGGGTACTGCGCCTGGGCCACCGCCATGCCGTAGCCGGGCGTGATGACCACGGAGTGCGCGTCGGCGAGCAGCTCGGCGGCGCCCTCGGCGATGACCTCGCGATGGTCGCCGTAGTCGGTGTCGCCCGACGAGGTGCCCGCCTCGACGCCGAACCCGCCGGCGATCACCGAGACGAACGAGCGGTTCATCGCCCGGCACATGATGTAGCTCAGGTACGCACCGGACGAGCCGACCAGCGCGCCGGTGATGATGAGCAGGTCGTTGCTGAGCAGGAAGCCAGCAGCAGCGGCCGCCCAGCCGGAGTAGCTGTTGAGCATCGAGACCACGACCGGCATGTCGCCGCCGCCGATGGACGCCACGAGGTGCCAGCCGAGGAACAGGGCCATTGCCGTCATCACGGTCAGCAACAGCACCCGCAGCGCGGTGTCGTCGTGCGGGGTGAGCACGTAGAGCACCGTCATCGCGAAGAACGCCACGATGATCCCGAGGTTGATCGCGTTGTGCGCCGGCAGCATCAGCGGCGCGGACTTGATCTTCGCCGAGAGCTTCAGGTAGGCGACGATCGAGCCGGTCAGCGTGACCGCGCCGATGAACACGCCGACGAAGACCTCGGCGTCGTGGATGCCGGGGTAGGCGACGTCGTGCTCGAACGCGCTGTTCCAGCCGACCAGCACCGCCGCCAGGCCGACGAAGCTGTGCAGCATCGCGATCAGCTCGGGCATGCCGGTCATCTCGACGCTGCGCGCCCGGGCGATGCCGATCGTCGCGCCGATCCCCATCGCCACGACGATGAGCAGCAGGCCCACGGCGCCGGTGCCGGGAGTCTCCAGCAGGCCACCGGCCACCGAGACGCCGAACGTCGCGGCCAGGACCGTGAACAGCAACGCGATGCCCATGCCGAGGATGCCGTAGCGGTTGCCCATGCGGGCGGACTCGTGCCGGCTCAGCCCGGCCAGGGCGAGGATGAACAGCAGGCCCGCGACGATGTACGAGCCCTGCACCAGGGTCAGAGGAATGCTCATCAGGCCGCGTCCTCACGCTTGAACATCTGCAGCATCCGCGCGGTCACGGTGAAGCCGCCGAACACGTTGATGCTGGCCACCAGGATCGCGACGAACGCCAGCAGGGATTGGAGCACCTTGCCCTCGTGGCCCACCTGCAGCAGGGCGCCGACGAGGATGATGCCGCTGATCGCGTTGGTCACCGACATGAGTGGCGTGTGCAGGGCGTGATGCACGTTGCCGATCACGTAGAACCCGATCACGACCGAGAGCATGAAGACCATGAAGTGGCCCAGGAACGGCTCGGGCATGACCGACGACAGGGCCAGGAACCCCAGCGCACCCACGCCGATCAGGCCCAGGCGGGCCTCCGCGGACATCTTCCTCTTCGGGGCGGCCGGCTCGACCGGAGCGGCCTGGACCTTCGCCGGCGCCGCCGAGACCTGCACGGGCGGCGGGGGCCAGAGCACCTCGCCGGTGCGCACGGCGGTCATGCCGCGCTGCACCGGGTCCTCCAGGTCGAGCGTGAACTGCCCGTCCTTCTCCGGGGTCACCAGCTTGAGCAGGTTCACCAGGTTCGTGCCGAACAGCTGGGAAGCCTGGGTGGGCAGGCGCCCGGGCAGGTCGGTGTAGCCCAGGATGATGACGCCGTTCTCGGTGACCACGCGCTCGTCGGCCCGGCTGCCGGCGACGTTGCCGCCGTTGCTCGCGGCCATGTCGACCACGACGCTGCCCGGCTTCATCGTGGCGACCATCTCCTCGGTGATCAGCCGGGGCGCGGGGCGGCCCGGGATCAGCGCGGTCGTGATGACGATGTCCACGTCGGCGGCCTGCGCGGCGTAGAGCTCGGCGGCCTTGCGGTTGAAGTCCTCGCCCATCTCCTTGGCGTAGCCGGTCGCGCTGGGGCCGGTGTCCTCGACGTCGATGCGCAGGAACTCCGCGCCCATCGACTCGACCTGCTCGGCGACCTCGGGGCGCGCGTCGAACGAGCGCACGATCGCGCCCAGGCTGCTCGCCGTGCCGATCGCGGCCAGCCCGGCGACGCCGGCGCCGACGACGAGGACCTTGGCCGGCGGCACCTTGCCCGCCGCGGTGACCTGGCCGGTGAACAGCGAGCCGAACTCGTTCGCGGCCTCGATCACGGCGCGGTAGCCGCCCAGGTTGGCCATCGACGAGAGCACGTCCAGGGCCTGGGCGCGCGAGATGCGCGGCACGGCGTCCATCGCCAGCGCAGTGACCCCGCGGGCGGCCAGGGCGGCCACCAGGTCGGGGTTGAGCGCCGGAGCGAGCAGGCTGACCACGGTCTGCCCGGAGCGCAGCCGGTCGATCTCCTCGGCCGACGGGGCGTTGATCTTGAAGACTACGTCCGCGGCCCACACCTCGTCGGCGCCGGCGACCTGCGCCCCCGCGGCCCGGAAGGCGTCGTCGTCGAACGCCGCCAGCCGGCCAGCGCCGGACTCGACCGACACCTCGTAGCCGAGCTTGCGGATCTGCTCGACTGTCTTGGGGGTGGCGGCGACCCGGCGTTCGCCGGGGCTGGTCTCTCTGGGCACACCGATGCGCACGGCTCGTCCTCTCGACGCGGGTCCGGCGCAGAACCTACCGGTCGTCCGATTCGGCGCGAATCGGAGGTATCCCCCGGCCCGCTGGACCGCCCGCTCCACCGCCCGCTCGACCGCCGTTCCACCGCCCGGTCCTCCACCCGTTCCACCGCCCGTCCGCCGTCCGGTCCACCGCCCGCTCGACCGCCGGTCCGCCGCCGGTCCGCCGCCCGTTCCCCCGCCGGTCCGCCGCCCGGTCGCCGCCCGTTCCGCCGGCCGTTCCGCCGGCCGGTCCGCTGCTGAGGCTCAGTCAGCCGGCCCCGGGGTGGCCGGGTCGACCGTGGTTTCGCCCGACGCCCGACGCCCGACGCCCGACGCCCGACGCCCGACGCCCGACGCCCGTCGCCCGTCGCCCGTCGCCCGTCGCCCGTTGCCGGCCGCTCGTCGCCGTCGCCCGTCGCCCGTTGCCGGCCGCTCGTCGCCGTCGCCGGCCGCCCGTCGCCCGACGCCGTCGCCGGCCGCTCGTCGCCGTCGCCGGCCGCTCGTCGCCCGGCCACCCGTCCCGGCGGCGCCTACCAGCGGCTCGCCCGCCGCAGCTGGGGCGGCCAAGGCACCGCGACCCCCAGGTCGTGCGCCGCGCGCAGGGGCCACTGGGGGTCGCGGAGCAGGGCGCGGGCCAGGGCGATCAGGTCCGCCGATCCCTCGTCCAGGATGTCCTCGGCCTGCTGCGCCGTGGTGATCATCCCGACCGCCGCGGTGGCCACCCCGGACTCCTGCTTGACCCGGCGCGCGAAGGGGACCTGGTAGCCCGGGCCGGTCACGACCTGCTGGGCGGCACTGGCTCCCCCGGAGGAGACGTCGATCAGGTCGACCCCGCGCTCGCCCAGCCAGCGGGAGACCTGCACAGTCGCGTCCACGTCGTGGCCGCCCTCGACCCAGTCGGTCGCCGAGAGCCGGGTCAGCACCGGCAGCTCGTCGGGCCAGACCGCCCGGACCGCCTCGGCCACCTCCAGCAGCAGCCGCGCGCGCCCGGCCAGGTCGCCGCCGTACTCGTCGGTGCGGTCGTTGGTCAGCGGCGAGAGGAACTCGTGGAGCAGGTAGCCGTGGGCGCCGTGGATCTCGACGGTGTCGAACCCGGCAGCCAGCGCCCGGCGGGCACCGTCGGCGAAGGCGGCGACGACGGAGGGCAGCTCGTCGGTGGCCAGCGCCCGCGGCGCGGCCAGGCCGGGGTAGCCGGTCACGGACGGGCCGACCGTCTGCCAGCCACCCTGGTCCTGCGGTACCGAGCCCTTCTCGTCGGCCCACGGTCGCCAGGTCGAGGCCTTGTGCCCGGCGTGCGCCAGCTGCATCCCGGCGGCCGCCCCCTGGCTGTGCAGGAAGTCCACGATGGGTGCCCACGCCTGCGCCTGGGTGTCGGACCAGATGCCGGTGTCCTCGGGGCTGATCCGGCCCTCCGGGCTCACGGCGGTCGCCTCGGTCAGCACCAGAGCGACCCCGCCGCGCGCCATCCCGCCCAGGTGCACGTGGTGCCACTCCTGCGGGAACCCGTCCACCGCCGAGTACTGGCACATCGGCGCGGCCATCACTCTGTTGGGAAGGGTGAGGCCGCGCAGAGTGAGGGGCGTGAACAGAGTGCTCAAGAGAGGCTCCTCGACGTGACGGGCGGGCTGCTCGGCCACGCCACCGCCAGCAGCGGCGACCTCACCGTAACGGGCCCCCGCCTCACCCGCGGGCGGCCCGCTGCCCGAGATACGTCGGTGGTCCCCGGTCTTCACCAGTGAACCCGTCCTGGGCGCCCGGGCACGCCAGGGAGGCAGTCGAGACCCGCGCTCGCTCTGTCGGGCGGGCTTGTCGAGACCGCCGCCGGGGACGCCTCGCCCTCAAGGGTTTGCCCAGTGCGCGCACACCGGCCCCGCGAAGATGTGCGCGCTACGGCAGGAGGTCGTGCAGCACCAGCGTCTCGTCGCGGTCCGGGCCGACCCCGATCGCCGAGACCCGGCAGCCGCTCTGCTCCTCCAGGAACCGCACGTAAGCCCGGCAGTTCGCCGGCAGATCGGCGAACTCCCGCGCCTGGCGGATCTCGGACCGCCACCCCGGCAGCACCTCGTAGATCGGCTTCGCATGGTGGAAGTCGGTCTGGGTGACCGGCACCTCGTCCACCCGCGTGCCGTCCACGTCGTACCCCACGCACACGGGGATCGCCTCGAATGTGCTGAGCACGTCGAGCTTGGTCAGGAAGTAGTCGGTCATCCCGTTGACCCGCGTCGCGTAGCGCGCGATCGGGGCGTCGAACCAGCCGCAGCGCCGGTCGCGCCCGGTGGTCACGCCGACCTCGCCGCCGATCGTGCGCAGCCTCTCGCCGTCGTCGTCGAACAGCTCGGTCGGGAACGGGCCCTCGCCCACGCGGGTGGTGTACGCCTTGAGGATGCCCAGCACTCGGTCGATCCGGGTCGGCCCGATGCCCGAGCCGGTGGCCGCACCGCCCGCGGTCGGGTTGGACGAGGTCACGTACGGGTAGGTGCCGTGGTCGACGTCGAGCAGCGTGCCCTGGCCGCCTTCGAGGACCACGGTCGCGCCCTCGTCCAGGGCCTTGTTGAGCAGCAGCGCGGTGTCGGCGATCATCGGCCGCACGCGGTCGGCGAACGAGAGCAGGTGCTCCACGACCTGGTCGGCCTCCACAGCGCGGCGGTTGTAGACCTTGACCAGCTGTTGGTTCTTGTTGACCAGCGCGCCCTCGACCTTGCGGTGCAGGATCGAAGGGTCGAGCAGATCCTGGATTCGGATGCCGACGCGCGCCATCTTGTCGCCGTAGGTGGGCCCGATGCCGCGCCCGGTCGTCCCGATCTTGGCCTTGCCGAGGAACCGCTCGGTGACCTTGTCCAGCGTCACGCTGTAGGGCGTGATGATGTGGGCGTTGGCGCTGATGAGCAGGCGACTCGGGTCCACGCCGCGGTCGACCAGCCCGTCGTACTCACGGAAGAGCACCTCGAGGTCGACCACCACGCCGTTGCCGATCACTGGGGTGCAGCTCGGGGAGAGGATGCCGCTGGGCAGCAGGTGCAGCGCGAACTTCGCGTCGCCGATGACCACCGTGTGTCCGGCGTTATTGCCACCCTGGTACCGCACGACGTAGTCGGCGCGACCGCCGAGCAGATCGGTGGCCTTGCCCTTCCCCTCGTCGCCCCACTGGGCGCCCACGATCACGATCGCCGGCATGGTGTCCCTCCGCCGAGTCTGTGCGCCCCAGCCCGGGGGCGGCACCGCCAAGGTAGTGGTGCCGCCTCACCCTAGCGAAGCAGCCGCCCCGGCCTCTCATCTCCGAGTTGGTAGTGAATATGGCCAACTGAGTTGGCCATATTCACTACCAACCTGGATGCAGCAGCTGTTCCAGAGTCCTGAAGAAGGGGTCGGGGTCGTGGCGGAGCTCCCAGCCTGTGATCCGCAGCACGAGGGCTCCGGTGGTGAGGGCGAGCTCGTTGTGGCGGGCGATGTCCGCCTGCCAGGTGGCGGCCTCAAGATGGCCGAGCCCGTCGATCTCGACGATGAGCAGCCGTCCGCTGGGCAGGACGAACTCAGCGTCCGTGCGGCGTGTGCGACCGACGCGCCGGCTCTGCATCCGAGGAGTCGGAAGCCCGCGCTGTCGGCACTGCCGAAGGAATGCTCGCTCGTGGGTGCTGGTGGCTCCCACCTGGAAGTCCTCGAGCACATCTCGGATGAGCGCCACTCTGGGCAGGCATTGCCGGCCCCGAGCGGCGGTGGCCAGCCCGTCCGGGGTGAAGAGCCGTTGCTGCAAAGCGCTGACGAGGATCATGACCGCCTCACGATCCGACGCGGCCCAGCCGGCGGCGTCGATGGCTGCCCACGAGGCTGAGATCCGGCGCGGTGAGCCCGCAGACCGCACCTCGTGTCGGGGCTGGTGCCCGCGCAGCCACCCCGGGGGCCTTCGGGTGCGCCGGGCCCCCCGTGGCTCCAGGACGTCGACCAGGTCGCGCTCCGAGCCGTTCCACCCGGCCTCGACCAGGGCGGCGCATCCCGTGAGCGCTGCCTGCGGTCCGCACTCGAGCACCCCTGCGAACCTCCGCTGCCCGGCGGAGGCCTCCTCCTCCGACTGGGAGAAGACTCGTGGGCTCACCTGTGACCAGTCGTGGCGGGCAGCGCGTACCAGCTGGCCGCGGCTGAGCCCCACGTCCGGGGCCTGCCAGTCGGCGATGAGGCCCCGCTGGCGGCGGAGCAGCGTGCGTGCGGCAGGGGTGAGGCGTGGCGGCATTCGCCCATCCTCAGCCCGATTTGGGCCTCCGCCCTGAGTTATCCACAGGCAGTTTGGGCGGTCTCCCGATCCTCCGAATGGTCCACCCCGAGTTGGTAGTGAATCCGGCCAAGTCAGTTGGCCATATTCACTACCAACTCGTGGAGACCCCCGGAGGACGCGGAACGGCGGCGCCCTCCTTGGGGGTGGGCGCCGCCGTTCGTGTGCTGCTGGTGGCGCTACGTGAGCTTGGTGCCGGTGGCGCGCAGGTCGGAGGCGGCCTGGACCACGCGGGCGGCCATGCCGGCCTCGGCCGACTTGCCGTACGAGCGCGGGTCGTAGGTCTTCTTGTTGCCGACCTCGCCGTCGATCTTGAGCACGCCGTCGTAGTTCTTGAAGATGTGGTCCACGATCGGGCGGGTGAACGCGTACTGCGTGTCGGTGTCGATGTTCATCTTCACCACGCCGTTGTCCAGCGCCTCGTGGATCTCCGAGAGCAGCGAGCCGGAGCCGCCGTGGAAGACCAGGTCCAGCGGCTTGCTGCCGGCCTCGCCGCCCCGCAGCTCGATGACCTTGTCCTGCAGCTCGCGCAGGATCGACGGGGTCAGGACCACGTTGCCCGGCTTGTAGACGCCGTGCACGTTGCCGAACGTCGCCGCGACCAGGTAGCGACCGCGCTCGGTGAGGCCGAGCTTGGCGATCATGGCCTCGACGTCCTCGGGCGTGGAGAACAGGTGCGCGTCGTGCTTGGCCTCGACGCCGTCCTCCTCCCCGCCGACCGCGCCGATCTCGATCTCCATGATCGTGTTGGCCGCATTGGACTTGTCGAGCAGCTCGTCGGCGATGTCCAGGTTCTTGTCCAGGGCGATCGCCGAGCCGTCCCACATGTGCGAGTTGAACAGCGGGCGCTGGCCGTTGCGGACGCGCTCGGCGCCGATCTCCAGCAGCGGGCGCATGTACTTGTCGAGGTTGTTCTCGGGGCAGTGGTCGGTGTGCAGCGCGATGTTCACCGGGTACTGGTCGGCGATCGAGTGGGCGAACTCGGCCAGGGCGACGGCGCCGGCGACCATGTTCTTGGAGAGCTGTCCGGACGCGAACTCGGCGCCACCGGTCGAGAACTGCACGATGCCGTCGCACTCGGCCTCGGCGAAGCCGCGCATGGTCGCGATGATCGTCTGCGACGAGGTGCAGTTCACCGCGGGATAGGCGAAGGCCCCCGCCTTGGCGTTGTCGAGCATCTGCTCGTAGACCTCACGTGACGCGATGGGCATGTGTCGAGCTCCTCTTCATGGGACAGCGCGACGCACTCCGCTCGCGCATGCCGTCATCCTGACACCGAGCCCAGCGCGACGCTCGGTGGCGAACAGGCTCCCGAGGGCAGGATGGGTGCATGGACCGGACCCGACCCGAGCGGCTGCCCGAGGCGCTGCTGGCCGCGCTGCGCGGGGCCGGCGTCGAGGTGGTGACCGAGCCCGGCGTGCTTGCCGGGCACGCGGTGGACTGGACCGGCCACTGGACAGGTCCCGTGCTCGGCGTGGTCCGGCCCGACAGCACGTCGGCCGTGCGCGCGGTGCTGGCCGCAGCCCGGCAGCACGCGGTGCCGGTGCACGTGCAGGGCGGGCGGACCGGGCTGGTCGGCGGTGGGGTCCCGTCGGTCTCGTCGCTGGTCCTGAGCACCGAGCGCCTGGACCGGATCGGCGAGGTGGACCCCGTGGAGTCCACGGTGCGTGCCGGGGCGGGCGTGCCGTGTGCCCGGGTCGCCGCGGCGGCCGACGCGGCTGGCCTGGTGATGCCGGTGGACCTCGCGTCGCGCGACACCGCGACCATCGGTGGGATGGCCGCGACGAACGCCGGCGGCCTGGGCGTGATCGCCTTCGGGACGATGCGCGAGAACGTGCGCGGGCTGGTGGCGGTCCTCGCCGACGGCCGGGTGGTGGACACGACCGGCCGGCCTCGCAAGGACAACACCGGCTTCGCGCTGGACGCCCTGCTCGTCGGCTCCGAGGGGACGCTCGCGGTCATCACCGAGGTCGAGGTGGTCCTGCATCCGCGCCCGTCGGCAGCGACGGTGGCGCTGCTGCACGCGGCGTCGCTGCGCTCGGCGGTCGCGCTGGGCCGCATGGTGCAGGCGCGGGCGAGGGTGCTGGCCGCCGAGGTCGTGGACGGGGCGGGGCTGGGCCGGCTGGCCCACGCCCATGGCCAGGCCGACCCGCTCGGGTCCGACGGGTGGGGGCTGCTGCTCTCGGTCGCAGACGGGGGGCAGGGGGCCGCCCTGGCGGGGGTCGCCGAGGCGGTGGTCACGGTCGGCACCGATGCGGCGTCGCGGTCCCGGCTGTGGGCGCTGCGCGAGGGGCAGCCCGAGCTGTACGCGCAGCTCGGGCGCCGGCGCGGCCTGGACAAGCTCGACGTGGCGTTCCGGCTCGACGACCTGGACGCGGGTGTGGCTGCGCTGCGGACGGCCGCCGCCCGCGCCGTCTCCCGGGACGGGCAGCCGGTGGAGGTGGGGGTCTTCGGGCACGCGCTGGACGGCAACCTGCACGTCCAGCTGCTGGGGGCCGCGACCGGGCTGCCCGACGAGCTGCTGGCCCTGGTCGCCGAGCGGGGCGGGAGCGTCAGCGCCGAGCACGGGATCGGCCGGGCGAAGGTCGGGCTGCTCGCCCGGGCTCGGGGCGCCGACGAGGTGGCGTGGATGCGCCAGATCAAGCAGACGGTCGACCCCGAGTTCCTGCTCAACCGGGGCGTCCTGCTCGACCCGAGCGAGGCGGCGGCGGGCGCCGACCGATGAGCGAGCCGGACCCTCGGCTGGCCATGGCGATCCAGGCCAACATCGCCTGGTACGACCAGATGTGCGCGCTGCATAGGGTCCGCACCCGGCTGGCAGAGGGGATCTGGACGGCCCTGGACCGACCGCCACCGCTGCACTCGGACGTGCAGATCGTGGCGGAGGGCATCTCCGTCGCCCGAGCCCTGGCGGCGCTCGGCGACCGGCGCCCGGCCGGGCTCAAGGACTGCTTCGCCACGGCGGATGCCAGTGCGGCGGGGATGACCAGGCTGTTCTCCGCGTCCTGGATCCATCGGGCGGCCGGCTCGCCAGAGTCGACGACGGGCTGGCACGTCGTGCGCGACCCTGACGAGCTGGCGAACTGGAACGCCGGCTGGGACACCGCCCCGGTGCTGATCCCGGCGGTTCTGGAGCTCTCGCAGGTGACGGTCCTGGCGATCGGGAACGGACGGTCCGTCGAGGGCGGCGCCGTGCTCAGCCTCGTCGACGGTGTCGCCTACCTCTCGAACGTGCACGGCGAGCAGGGGCCGCTGCCTGACTGGGACGGTCTGGTGGCGGCCGTGGCGGGCCTGGCCCCGGAATGCCCGATGGTCGGCTACGAGCGTGGGGCGGACCTGTCGTCGGCGGTGGCCGCCGGATTCGAGGTCGTGGGGGGCTTGGCGGTCTGGGTCCGGTGAGCCCATGGGGCCTCGTCGGCCGAGCCCCGGTACCGGCGGCCGAGCCCCGGGTCCGCCAGGGAGTCCGGTACCGACGGTGAGCCCGGTACCTCCAGGTGAGCCCCGATTCCTCCCGTCATGACCCGCGCCCGCCCGTCGAGCTGGTCGAGCCCTCCCGGGGCGGCTCCCGAGCGAGCCCGCCCCCACCCGGCCCGCGGTCGCCCGCCGCACGTTCCGCGCGCCGGTCGAGCCAGGACCGGGGACCGGGTGCGATGGCATCCTGTGCCGGTGGCCGACCGTCCCCTCGTGATCGCTCACCGCGGTGCCAGCGTCGAGCACGCCGAGCACACCCTGGCCGCCTACCAGAAGGCGCTGGACCAGGACGCGGACGGTGTCGAGTGCGACGTCCGGCTGACCGCCGACGGGCACCTGGTCTGCGTCCACGACCGGCGGATCGACCGCACCAGCGACGGTTGGGGCCTGGTCTCGACCAAGACCCTGGCCGACCTGTCCCGGCACGACTTCCAGTCCTGGACCGACGGCCCCCCGCAGCGCAAGCGCCGCCCGCTGCGGGAGCGTCGGGTGGCCGCGCGGCGGGCCGAGTCCTGGCCCGGGGACGACGGCTACCGGGATGCCGCCGGCGGGATCCTCACGCTGCCGATGCTGCTGGACCTGGTGACGTCCTCGCCGCGACCGATCCGGCTGGCCATCGAGACCAAGCACCCCACCCGCTACTCCGGCTGGGTCGAGCAGGCGGTGGTGGCCCAGCTGCACCGGTTCGGCCTGCTCAGCCCGGCGGCGAAGCGGCGCGAGCAGGTGGTCCTCATGTCGTTCGCGCAGGTCGCGGTGCGCCGCTTCCGCACGCTCGCTCCGGGCGTGCCTCGGGTCTTCCTCATGGACCGGGTCCCGCTGCGCATGCGCGGCGGTCTGCTCCCGTTCGGCGCGGACGTCGCCGGAGTCGACGTCGAGATCGTGCGCGCGCATCCCGGCTACGTCCGCCGGGTCCACGAGCAGGGCGGCCGGGTCTTCGTGTGGACCGTCGACGACCCGGCCGACGTGCTGATGTGCTGGTCGCTGGGCGCCGACGCGATCATCACCAACCGGCCGCGCGAGGTGCGCGACATCCTCGACCGCTGAGTCGAGCTGGGCCCAGCGCGTTGGCCGGCACGGCCTCGACCGGAGTCGGCCGGCGCAAGGGAGGCCTCGGCCGGACGTGGTGCGGGCGGTGGGCGGCGGGCCCTGGGGTGGCGGGTGGCGAGCGGCCGGCGCGGGTGCCGGTGCGGGTGCGGGGGCGGGTGCGCGGGCGGTGGGTGCCGGTGCGGGTGCGGGCGGCGGGCCCTGGGGCGGCGGGTGGCGAGCAGCCGGTGCGGGTGCGGGTGACACGTAGCCTTCACCCATGGTGCCGGGATGGGTGAGCGGGCTGGCCGTGCTGATGGCTCTGACCGCGTCGGTCCTGGCCCTGGTGCTTGCCACGATCGCCAACCGTCGGTGGGCGAGCCGTCCGCGGCCCCCCCGCTCGACAACGACGACGACTCCTCTGTCTGCGACGCCGAGCGTCGAGGGTGAGTCGTCGTCGGTCGGGGTGGTTGCGCAGGTTGGGCTCCCTGGCCCGGCGACCGAGCGCGCGGTTGCCCCGGTGACGGGGCCCGACGGCCACGGCTCAGCACCCCTAGACCTGGCCGAGCACCTGGCCAGCCTGCGTGCGGAGCTGGCGGCGCTGGCGCATCGCGTCGCCGATGCCGAGGACCGCGCCCGCGGTGTCGAGACGGCGCTCGACGAGACCCTGGGCCGGGCGGGGCTCGCCCAATCGGCAGCCGGGGAGTCTCTGGATCGGGCGAACGAAGCGACCGCGGTGGCCGACGCAGCCGCTGCGCACACCGCTGAAGCCGTGGGGGTCGCCACCCAAGCCGCGGCAGCCGCCACCGAGGCCGCCGCTGTTGCCGAGGCCGCCCGCGAGGCCGCGACCGGTGCCGGGGCCGCCGCAGCGGTGGCGATGAGCACCGCCGACGCCGCGGTCAGCTCCGCCGAGGCTGCGGTCGCCGCCGCCGACACCGCGACCACTGCCGCCCATGCCGGAGACGCGACTGCCCTGCGGCACCTGGCGATCGTCCGCTACGACGCCTTCGCCGACGTCGGCGGTCGTCTCTCGTACAGCGTCGCGCTGCTCGACGACACCCGCTCGGGGCTGGTCTTGACCACGCTGTCGGGCAAGGCCGACGTGCGGACCTACGTGCGCGCGATCTCCGACGGGGTCGGCGACGGTACCCTCACCGACGAGGAGCAGCAGGCCGTCACTGCCGCCGCTGCCGGGATCCCGGGGAGCCAGTCGTGAAGGTCGTCGCGTTCCAGGGAGAGCTGGGCGCCAACTCGCACATCGCCATCGAGGAGCTGTTCCCCAGCTCTGAGCCGCTGCCCTGCCCTACCTTCGAGGACGCGTTCTCCGCGGTCCGCGAGGGGGTCGCGCCGATGGCGATGATCCCGATCGAGAACTCGCTCGCGGGGCGCGTCTCGGACATCTACCACCTGCTGCCGGTCTCGGGGCTGTCGATCATCGGCGAGCACTTCCTGCCGATCCGCCACCAGCTGCTGGGTGTCCCGGGGTCGAGCATCGGCTCGCTGAAGACCGTCGAGTCCCATGTGATGGCGCTGGGGCAGTGCCGCCAGGCGATCCGGCGCCTGGGGCTCACCCCGATCGTGGCCGCCGACACCGCGGGGTCCGCGCGCGAGGTCGCGGACGTGGGCGATCCCACGCGAGCGGCGATCGCCTCCGGGCTGGCCGCGCGGATCTACGGCCTGGAGGTCCTCGAGGAGAACATCGAGGATGCCGACCACAACACCACCCGGTTCCTCGTCCTGGCGCGCGAGCCCGAGGACATCGAGCCCAGCGAGGGCTCGCTCATCACCACGATCGTCTTCCGGGTCCGCAACGTGCCCGCCGCCCTCTACAAGGCGCTCGGCGGGTTCGCCACCAACGGCATCAACATGACCAAGCTGGAGAGCTACATGCTCGACGGCCACTTCTCGGCGACCCAGTTCTACGCCGACGTGGAGGGGCACCCGGCCGACCGCGGTCTGCAGTTCGCCCTGGAGGAGCTGGAGTTCTTCTCCCACGAGGTCACGATCCTGGGCACCTACCCGGCCAGCAGGTCCCGCCGCGACCCTGTCTGAGGCCACCCCAGCGGGGCAGCCGACTCCGCCCGGCTCAGCGCCGGCTCGGGGCGAGCCACCACGCCGACAGCCCGCCGGCGAGCGCCCCGCACAGATGCGCCTGCCACGAGATCCCGTCGGGGACCGCCCACGGCAGCGCCCCGACCAGCAGGCTGCCGTAGACCAGCAGCACCCCGAGCCCGAGCGCGAGGTCGGCCCAGTGGCGGGTGCGGATGCCGGCCACCAGCAGGTAGCCCAGGTAGCCCAGCACCAGCCCGCTGGCGCCGATGGTGACGGTGTTCGCCGGTGCGATCAGCCACGTGCCCAGGCCGCCCAGGAGCACGATCGCAGCGGTCGTTCGCCAGAACACCTGACGCCCGGCGAACGCCACCAGCGTGCCCAGGGCGAGCAGCGGCACCGAGTTGGCCAGCAGATGGCCGAACCCGTGATGCAGGAACGGGGCGAAGATCACCCCCGGCAGGCCGTCGAGCTCGCGGGGCTCGATGCCGTGGCGGTCCAGGGTGGATCGCAGCAGGGCGTCCAGGAGCTCCAGGGCCCACATCACCGCGACCAGCATCAGCGGCGGGCCGATCGGACCGAGGAACGCCAGCCGTCCGGAGCCCTGCCTCCAGGCCGAGGGTCGGCTCGTCGGCGTGCTCACCGGCGGGCGGCCAGCACCGCGTCGAGCAGGGCGCCGACCCCGTCGTCGTCGTTGCTGGGCAGGACGTGACGGGCTGCCGACCGGGTGGCCGGATGCGCGTTGGCCACGGCGTATCCGGTCCCGGCCACGCGCAGCAGCGGGATGTCGTTGGGCATGTCGCCGACCGCGGCGGTCCGGGCCACGTCCACGCCCAGCTCGGCGGCCACCTCGCGGAACCCGACGCCCTTGTCGACCGACCCGTCCATGATCTCGATGAGCGCGTGCCGGGCGCCCGAGTGCGTCACATGAAGTCGTCCGTCGAAGTCGGCCAGCGCCAGCTCGACCAGCGAGTCGCTGTCGTGCGTCGAGTCCGCCGGTGGGAGGGCCAGCAGCTTGAGCACCGGCCCGCGCCCGATCAGGGTGGCGACGTCGGCGACCTCCGCCTGCGGCGGGCGGCCCCACAGCGGCGAGTACTCCAGCTCCATCCCGAAGACCGACAGGCCAGGCAGGTCGTGGCGCTGCGCCGCGCCCGGGGCGAGCCGCTCCACCGCGAACGTGATCCCGGGGACCGCCTCGCGCAGGTGGGTCACGATCTCGACGGCCAGGTCGGACTCGATGGTGCTGGCCCGGACCAGGCGCTGCCCGGCCAGGTCGACGACCACCGCCCCGTTGCCGCAGACCGCCATTCCGGCGATCCCGGTCTGGTCGGTGACCGGGGCCAGCCAGCGCGGCGGCCGGCCCGTCACGTACGCGAACGCGATGCCCGAGGCGACCGCCTTCGGCAGCGCGGCGCAGGTCCGCGGGCCGACGGTCAGGCTGGAGTCGAGCAGGGTTCCGTCCAGGTCCGAGCCGATGAGCGCCAGGTCGTCCGGGACCGGGATCGGGGTCGCGGACATGCCGTCCAGTCTCGCACGCACGCCCAGCACCGGGGAGCTTCCGGCGCCGGCCCGGCTGGCGTCAGCCGAGGGGGTCGAGGGTCTTGCGGCCGCCCAGGTGCGGGCGCAGCGCCTCGGGGACCCGCACGGAGCCGTCGGCCTGCTGGTGGTTCTCCAGCAGCGCGACGATCGTGCGCGGAACCGCGACCAGCGTGCCGTTGAGCGTGGCCAGCGGTCGCACGGAGGAGTCGGCGTCGCGCTGACGGATCCGCAGCCGGCGGGCTTGGAACGAGGTGCAGTCCGAGGTCGAGGTCAGCTCGCGGTAGCGACCCTGCGACGGGATCCACGCCTCGCAGTCGAACTTGCGCGCGGCGCTGGCGCCCAGGTCGCCGGTCGCCACGTCGATGACCCGGTAGGGCAGCTCCAGCGAGTCGAGGAACTCCTTCTCCTGGGCCAGCAGCCGCGCGTGCTCGTCGGCTGCCCGCTCGGGCTCGGCGAAGGTGAACATCTCGACCTTGTCGAACCAGTGCACCCGGAAGATGCCGCGCGTGTCCTTGCCGTAGGTGCCGGCCTCGCGCCGGAAGCACGGGGAGTAGCCGACGTAGCGGCGCGGCAGCGTGTCGGCGGGCAGGATCTCGTCGCTGTGCATCGCCGCGAGCGGGACCTCGGCGGTGCCCACCAGGTACAGGTCGTCGGCCTCCAGGCGGTACACGTTCTCGGCGGCCTGGCCGAGGAAGCCGGTGCCCTCCATCGCCGAGGGCTTCACCAGCGCCGGCGGGATCACCGGCAGCAGCCCGTTGCCGACCGCCAGCGCGATCGCGTGGTTGACCAGCGCCAGCTCCAGCAGCGCCCCGATCCCGGTCAGGAAGTAGAACCGCGACCCGGAGACCTTGGCCCCGCGCTCGATGTCGATCGCGCCGAGCGCCTCGCCGAGCTCGACGTGGTCGCGCACGGTGACCCCCTCGGCGGCGAAGTCGCGGATCGTGCCCCGCTCCTCGATCACCCGGAAGTCCTCCTCGCCGCCGCGCGGCGAGTCGGGGTGGACCAGGTTGCTCAGCCCCAGGAGGAGGGTGTCCGCACGGGCCGACGCCTCGGCGCGACGGGCGTCGGCGGCGCGCACGGCCTCGGCCAGATCCTTGCCGCGCTCCAGCAGGGCTGCTCGCTCGTCGCCGCGGGCGGCGGCGACCTGCTTGCCCAGGCCCTTCTGCTCGGCGCGCAGGGCGTCGAAGTCGACGCCGGCCGCCCGGCGCTCCTCGTCGGCGGCCAGCAGCTCGTCGACCAGACCGGGATCCTCGCCGCGCGCCGATTGGGAGGCCCGGAAGGGCTCGGGATCCTGGCGCAGCGTCCGCAGGTCGATCATGGGCGCCGAGCCTACGGGAGTGCGGGGAGCCGACGGTCCGCCCCGAGGGCAGCCGCCCTGGGGTGGGTCTACAGGTACGGGCCGCTCGTGCCGCCTCGCAGGGTGCCGTCGGGGCCGTGGTCGTGGCCCTGGGGCTGGGCGGTGATCGCCGCTCGGCGCATCTGCTCGAACTGGGCTCGGGCGGCCATCTGCTGGGCGAACAGCGCGGTCTGGATGCCGTGGAACAGCCCTTCGAGCCAGCCCACGAGCTGGGCCTGGGCGATCCGCAGCTCGGCGTCGCTGGGGGTGTCCTCGGGGCCGAACGGCAGGGACATCCGCTCCAGCTCGTCGACCAGCTCGGGGGCCAGACCCGACTCGAGCTCCTTGATCGACCGGGTGTGGATCTCGCGCAGCCGGACCCGCGACGCCTCGTCCAGCGGGGCGGCCCGGACCTCCTCCAGGAGCTGCTTGATCATGCTGCCGACCCGCATCACCTTGGCCGGCTGCTCGATCAGGTCCGCAACCGAGCCGGCATCGCTCTGGTCGTCCCCGGACCCGTCCGCCCCCGACCCGCCGACGCCAGATCCGTCGGCCCCGGACCGCCCCGCAGCCACCACCACGGGCGAGCCGTCCGGGCCCACGATCATGGGCACGGCACCGTGGCTTGCCTGTCCGGACACGCTCGGATCCACCTGGTTCTCGGTCACTTGCCCATTCTGGTGCAGCCCGGACGTCCCCGCCCCGCCTACATTGCCCCCGTGAGACGGTCCGGGCTCCTGGGTGAGAGCTATCCGCTGCCCAGCGACATCGTCATCCCGTCGCGCGCCCGCAGCGCCCGCGAGGCGCTCACGATCAGGGTGCTGATCGCCGTGGGCTGCATCGTCCTGACCACGCTGGTGGTGTGGTGGGAGCGCGACGGCTACCGCGACGGCGGCCAGAACGATCCGCTGAGCCCGTTGGACGCCCTCTACTACGCCACGGTCACCCTCTCCACGACCGGGTACGGCGACATCACGCCGGTGTCGGACATGGCCCGCATCACCAACATCGTGCTCATCACGCCGCTGCGGTTCCTGTTCCTGATCGTGCTGGTCGGCACGACGATCGAGGTCCTCACGCAGACCGCTCGCCAGCGCTCCCGGGTCGCCCGGTGGAGGAGAACCATGAAGGACCACACGATCGTCATCGGGTTCGGGGTCAAGGGGAAGGCGGCGCTGCGCAGCCTGCTCAGCCACGGGATGAACCCGCGCGAGCTGGTCGTCATCGCCGCGGACCGGCAGCCGGTGGCCGACGCCACCCGGGCCGGCGTGGTGGGCGTGGTCGGCGACGCCCGCGACGACCAGGTGCTGCGCGACGCCGGGGTGCCGACCGCCAAGCGCGTCATCATCGCTGCCAACGAGGACGACACCGCGATCATGATCACGCTGCGGGTGCGGGCGATGGCGCCGGACACGACCATCGTGGCCGCCGCCCGCGAGACCTCGTCGGCCGAGCTGCTGCGCCAGAGCGGGGCGGACCGGGTCATCACCCACGCCGAGTCGGCGGGCAGCCTGATGGCGCTCTCGCTGGTCTCGGGCAACGTGGGCGAGCTCATCGAGGACCTCATGGACACCGGGCGCGGCCTGGAGGTCGCCGAGCGCCCGATCACGCGCGAGGAGCTCGGGCTGGCGCCGGCCGACGTGCAGTCCGAGGGCGAGCTGGTGCTCGCGGTCGTCCGTGACGGGGTGCTCACCCGGTTCGACGAAGGTCGCGTGCGGGTGTTCCAGCACGGCGACCGGGTGGTCGTCATCCGCCGCGCCGCCGTCGACCTCGACGACCTCGGCCGGCCCGACCGGACCCGGTTCCCCTCGCCCGGCGGGCATGGTGCGCAGGAGCCAGGGCCGCGGCCCACATAGGTCCGTCAGCCGGCTACGAGTCGGACCGGGACGGGTGGTCGCCCGGCTGTTGGCGCGACGCCCACCGGGTGGGCGCCGACTGGTCGGGGTGGGTCGAGAGCTGCCTTGGCCCAGCCTCAGAATCGGGGCAGCGGGCCGCTGGCCAGGGCGGCGAACAGCTCCTTCTCGCTGAGCTCGGTGAGGTCCAGTGCGAACCCGGCTTCGGGGGCCGCGCCCAGGCCGATGCGCGCCCGGGTGCGCCACCAGGCGGTGTGCGCGTCGGCGGACGCGGCCACCAGCACGTCGGCATCCTCGGCGATCAGGCGCAGGGAGCCCGGCGGCACCGCGTCGGGCCCGGGGAGCACCTGTGCGCCGTCGTCGGTGAGCAGCAGCACGACCGGATGGCCGTTGCGCATGGTGTGCACGCGCGCCCGGGCCTCGGGGGTCAGGACGACATGGTCGGGGGACTCGTCAGCGATGAACATCGTGCACTCCGCAGTCTCGGGCTCCGGTCCGTGCCGGAGGCTCAGCCCCTAGGGGAGCATCGGCGTGGGACACCCACCAGTTACCCGCGAGTGTTACCTCCCAGTATCGTGACCGACTGCTGACCGTGCGTGACCGCCTCCGGGCGACGCCGGCCGGGACGCCTGATCGCATCGCCGGAATGGCCCGCCGCCACCCCGCCGCCCGGGCAGAGGGAAACTTGACGCTCGCGTCAACTTGACGGTAGCGTCAACTTCCGTGAAGCCTGTGCTGCGCACCGCGCTGGACCCCCGCTCGCAGACCTTCCGGGACAACCGCGAGGCCATGCTCGAAGCCATCGCCGAGATCGACCAGCTGACCGCGTCGGTGACCGCTGGCGGCGGCGCGTCGGATCCGGCCAAGGCCACCAAGGCCGTCGCCCGGCACCGCAGCCGCGGCAAGCTGCTCCCGCGTGAGCGGATCGCCGGCCTGCTCGACCCGGAGAGCCCGTTCCTGGAGCTCTCGCCGTTGGCCGGCTGGGGCTCCAAGGACGAGCTGGGCGTCGGGCTGGTGACGGGCATCGGCTGGGTCAGCGGGGTCGAGTGCCTCGTCAGCGCCAACGACCCGACGGTCAAGGGCGGCGCGCAGAGTCCCTCGACCATGCACAAGGCGCTGCGCGCGATGGAGATCGCCAAGGTCAACCGGCTGCCGCTCATCAGCCTGACCGAGTCCGGCGGCGCCGACCTGCCCAACCAGGCGGAGGTGTTCGTGCCCGGCGGCGCGAGCTTCCGCAACCTCACGCAGCTCTCGGCTGCGGGCATCCCGACCATCACGCTGGTGTTCGGCTCGTCCACCGCGGGCGGCGCCTACGTGCCCGGGATGAGCGACTACATCGTCATGCAGAAGCAGGCCGCCAAGGTGTTCCTGGCCGGGCCGCCGCTGGTCAAGATGGCGATCAACGAGGACGCGGTCGAGGAGGACCTCGGCGGCGCAGAGATGCACTCGCGGGTCTCGGGTCTCTCGGACTACCTGGCCGAGGACGAGTGGGACGCGCTGCGGATCGGCCGCGAGATCGTCGGGCACCTCAACTGGCGCAAGCTCGGCCCGGCCCCTCGCACCAGCACCCCGGACGCGCCGGTGCTCGACCCCGAGGAGCTGCTCGGGATCGCCAGCGCCGACGTGCGGCTGCCCTTCGACATGCGCGAGATCATCGGCCGGATCGTCGACGGCTCGCGGTTCGAGGAGTTCAAGCCGCTCTACGGAGCGCAGCTGATCACCGGCTGGGCCGAGCTGGGCGGCTACCCGGTGGGGATCATCGCCAACAACGGCATCCTCTTCAGCGAGGAGTCGCAGAAGTCCACGCAGTTCATCCAGCTGTGCAACCGGCACGACACCCCGATTCTGTTCTTTCAGAACACCACCGGGTTCATGGTCGGCACCCGCTACGAGCAGCGCGGCATCATCAAGGACGGCGCCAAGCTCATCAACGCGGTGTCCAACTCGACCGTCCCGCACCTCACGCTGATGGTCGGCGCGTCCTACGGCGCGGGCAACTACGGGATGGCCGGGCGGGCGTTCAACCCCCGGTTCGTCTTCACCTGGCCCAAGCACCGGATCGCCGTCATGGGCCCGAAGCAGCTGGGCGGGGTCATGGAGATCGTGGCCAAGCAGAAGGCCGCGAAGCTGGGGATCCCGTGGTCCGACGAGGCGTTCGCGCCGATGCGCGAGGGCCTGGAGGGCCAGGTCGAGCGCGAGTCGACGGCGCTGTACTCGACCGGGCGGGTGTGGGACGACGGGATCATCGACCCGCGCGACACGCGCACGGTCCTGGGGCTGGCGCTGTCGGCCATTCATTCCAACGAGGTCGCGGGGACGTCGGGCTTCGGCGTCTTCCGGATGTAGGGGAGCGCGACATGTTCGAGACCGACAGCCAGACCCATGACCGGGCCGGCGCGGCGGGTTCCCGGCCGTTGGTAGTGAATTCGGCCAACTCAGTTGGCCAAACTCACTACCAACTCCGGCGGATCCGCCGCATCCTCGTGGCCAACCGCGGCGAGATCGCCAGCCGGGTGATGCGCACGGCGCGCGACCTGGGCATCCAGACCGTCGCGGTGCACTCCGACCCCGACGCGGATGCGCCCTTCGTCTCCGACGCGCTGTTCAGCGTGCGCCTGGGGGGGCGCACGTCCGCGGAGTCCTACCTGGACGCCGAGAAGGTGCTGGACGCCGCGCGCCGCTCGGGCGCCGACGCGATCCACCCGGGGTACGGGTTCCTCTCGGAGAACCCGGCGTTCGCCCAGGCGGTGACGGACGCCGGGCTGGTCTGGATCGGGCCGACGCCCGAGCAGATGCGCGCGATGGCCCTGAAGGTCGAGTCCAAGCGGCTGGTCGCGCAGGCGGGGGTGCCGCTGGTGCCAGGCGCCGAGCTGGCCGCCGACGCGTCACCGGCGGACATCGCCGCGGCCGGCGAGTCGGTGGGCTTCCCGCTGCTGGTCAAGGCCTCCGCGGGCGGTGGCGGCAAGGGCATGCGCCTGGTGCGCGACCCGGCTGCGCTGGTCGAGGAGGTGGCCGCCGCGCGCAACGAGGCGGCCTCCGCGTTCGGCGATCCGACCGTGTTCCTGGAGCGCTACCTGGAGCGCAGCCGGCACGTCGAGGTCCAGGTGTTCGGCGACCAGCACGGCAACGTCGTGCACCTGTTCGAGCGCGAGTGCTCGATCCAGCGCCGCCACCAGAAGGTGGTGGAGGAGTCCCCGTCACCGGGCGCGACGCCCGCGACGCTGGCCGCGATGTACCCGGCTGCGGTGGCCGCTGCCGCCGCGATCGGCTACCACGGCGCCGGCACGGTCGAGTTCATCGTGGCCGGTGAGGGCGACGAGCAGGTCTTCTACTTCCTGGAGATGAACACCCGCCTGCAGGTCGAGCACCCGGTCACCGAGGAGACCACCGGGCTGGACCTGGTCGAGTGGCAGATCCGGGTCGCGCGCGGCGAGCGGCTGCCGCTGACCCAGGACGAGATCACCCGCGAGGGGCACGCGATCGAGGTGCGCCTCTACGCCGAGGACCCGGCCAACGGGTACCTGCCCAACACCGGGCGGCTGGCCTGGTTCGACGACTCCGGGCATCCCTACGTGCGCGTCGACACCGGCGTGCGGACCGGCAGTGAGGTCTCGCCGTTCTACGACCCGATGCTGGCCAAGCTGATCGGCATCGGGGACACCCGCGAGGACGCTGCGGTCAACCTGGCCGAGTGCCTCGAGCGCTTCGAGGTCGCCGGGGTGCGGACGAATCGCGAGTCGCTCGCGGCGATCCTGCGCTCCGAGACGTTCCTGGCCGGCGACACCACGACCGACTTCCTGGCCGAGAACCCGGACGTGCTGGCCGCGGCGGTCCCGGCGCAGGAGCAGGCGCGGGCGCTGGTCGCCGCGGCACTCGGGCTGGGCCACGCTGCGGCGCAGGAGACCCCGTGGTCCTCGCTCGCACCGCTCGGATGGCGCAACGTGCCGGCCGTGGCCGAGGTGCACCGGTTCGGCGTGCCCGCGCCCGAGGGCACCGAGCTGGCGGTCGAGGTGCGGGTGTTCCGGCGGCGCGGGGCCGCCTGGGCGCAGGTCCACGGGCTGCCCGGGGCACCGAGCGCCGGTGAGGCGGCCGGGGAGCCCGAGAGGGTGACCGGGGCCGAGGTCCACGGGCTGCCGGGTGACGACGGCTCCGGTGAGGCGGCGGCACCCCTTCGGGTCGAGATCGGGCGGGAGCGCTACGAGCGCGAGAACCTGACCGTCGAGCTGGACGGCATCGCAGCGACCTGGTGGGTCAACCCGGTCGACGAGTGGGTGCTGATCGGCGGCCCGCAGCGCACGCAGGCCGTGCGCGCGCTGCCCCGCTTCGACTCGGCCTCCGACCACGGAGCCGACCACGGCCTGGCCACCCCGGTCCCTGGCACGGTCACCGCGGTGCTGGCCGCGCAGGGCGACCAGGTCGCCGCGGGGGACACCGTGGTCATCCTGGAGGCGATGAAGATGGAGCACCGCATCCGCGCGGGCGCCGACGGCACGGTCACCGAGATCCGGGTCTCGGTCGGCGACTCGGTGGACGCCCACCACATCGTGGCCGTCGTCGAGTAGCCCGGCTCGCGGGGGTGGTTCCCCTCGAGTAGCCCGGCTCGCGGGGCGGGGCCCACAGTTGCCAGTCCACAGGCCATCAGATGACCCCTGGACTGACAACTCGACCCGCAGCGCACCCACGGCGCGACAACCGCCGGTCGAGCCTGTCGAGACCACTCACCTGCGCGAGGATTCCCCGCGCGGGGGTGCTCGTGGCTGGCGTCTGCGCTCGCGCGGGCGCATGCTGGAGACGTGGGCGGCAGCGACGCCCAGCAGGCCACGCGCCTGACGGGCACCCATCCGACCCGTTGGTGGCACGCACTGCCCGACGGACGGGTCCAGTGCGATCTGTGCCCGCGCGAGTGTCGGCTGCACGAGGGCCAGCGCGGCCTGTGCTTCGTACGCGCCCGGCAGGACGACGCGATCGTCTCCACGACGTACGGCCGCTCCTCGGGGTACTGCATCGACCCGGTGGAGAAGAAGCCGCTGAACCACTTCCTGCCCGGCTCGTCGGTGCTCTCGTTCGGCACGGCCGGGTGCAACCTGACGTGCAAGTTCTGCCAGAACTGGGACATCTCCAAGTCCCGCGACACCGACACGCTGGCCGACGCCGCCTCGCCGTCCGCGATCGCCTCGGCCGCCCAGAAGCTGGGGTGCGCGAGCGTGGCGTTCACCTACAACGACCCGGTGATCTTCGCCGAGTACGCGATCGACACCGCGATCGCCTGCAAGGAGCGAGGCGTGCGCACGATCGCGGTGACCGCCGGCTACATCCAGCCCGAGCCGCGCGAGGAGTTCTACCGGCACATGGATGCGGCCAACATCGACCTCAAGGGCTTCACCCAGGACTTCTATCACCGCGTCTGCGGGGCCGACCTGGACAAGGTGCTGGACACCATCGACTACGCGGTCAACCGGACCGAGTGCTGGGTGGAGCTGACCACGCTGCTCATCCCCGGCAAGAACGACTCCGACGAGGAGATCGACGCGATGACCCGGTGGGTGGTCGACACCTGCGGACCCGACATCCCGATGCACTTCAGCGCCTTCCACCCGGACTGGAAGATGCTCGACGTCCCGCGCACGCCAGGCGCGACGCTGACCCGGGCCCGGCAGATCGCGCTGGCCAACGGCGTGCACTTCGCCTACACCGGCAACGTGCACGACCGCGAGGGCGACACCACTCGATGCCGCGGATGCGGGGCCGAGGTGATCGTGCGCAGCTGGTACGACCTCGTGGACTACGCCCTGGACGACCGCGGGCACTGCCGGGCGTGCGGGACGGTGCTGCCCGGGGTGTTCGACGGACCGCCCGGCACGTGGGGACGCCGGCGGCTGCCGGTCCGGCTCGCGGCGGTGTGACGTGCGGGGCGCCGGCGGCTGGACGGGTTGGCGAGCGGGAGTCGTCCGCGAGCCCGCGGTCGCGGGTCGCTTCTACGAGGGTCGCCCGGAGCGGCTGGCGGCGGCGGTGGACGGCTACGTCGCGGATGCGAGGGCGGCGCTGGCAGCGCGGGCGAAGGGGTCGAGTCAGGGTCTGGCCGGGGCGCGTTCAGGCGAATGCGTCCCGGGCAGGGAACGGTCGGGTGGGTTCGCGTCGGGTGGGCTCGCGTCGGGCGCTGAGCGGTCGGGCGAAGGCGAAGGCGTCCCGGGGGCTGGCCGGTCGGGCGTCACTCACCCGAGTGGGGCTGATTCCGGACGCGCAGTGCGCGCGGTGATCGTGCCGCACGCCGGGCACGTCTACTCGGGGCCGACGGCCGGGTACGCGTACGCGAGCCTCGATCCGGCCCGTGTGGATCGGGTGGTGCTGCTCGGACCTGCCCACTACGTCCCGGTCGACGGCATCGGGTCAAGCTCGGCCGGTGCCTGGCGAACCCCGCTCGGCGAGGTTCCGCTGGACGCCGATGCCCTGAGCGAGCTCGCGGCAACGACCGACCGGATTGCCCCCGCGGACCGGGCGCACGAACCCGAGCACTGCTTGGAGGTCCAGCTGCCGTTCCTGCAGCGCGTGCTCGACCCGGGCTGGACGCTGGTGCCCCTGCTGGTGGGGACGGACCTGCCCGAGGAGGTGGGCGCCCTGATCGCCCGCGCGACCGCCCTGCCTGGCACGCTCGTGGTCCTCTCCACGGACCTGTCGCACTATCTGGAACACCACAGCGCGGTCGAGATGGACGCCCGCACCATCGCGGCCGTCCTGCGCCGGGACGCGGCAGGCATCGGCCCGCGTGATGCCTGTGGCCGGTATCCGCTGCGCGGACTCCTGACGGCCGCGGCGGCCCAGGAGTGGGAGGTCGAGCTGCTGGACGCGCGCACCTCCGGGGACACGGCCGGCGACCGGAGCCGGGTGGTCGGCTACGCGGCGTTCGTGCTCCGCGGGGGGCCGGCTGGTGCAGGCGGTGCGGTGGACGAGACGGGGGAGGACGCCGCATCCGCGCCGACAGTGGGCACGGGGCCCTCGGGAGCCCTGGCCGGGTCGGGTCCGAGCGGTCCGGGCGGCTCGGGTCCGCTCGCTCCGACCGCCTCCGCCGGTCCTGGGCCGGCCGGCGGGGCCGACGCGCTGCCCGAGACGGGTCCACACAGCGCCCCGGTCAGGCCCGTCCGCATCGGTCCGGCTGCCCGCGCCGAGCTGCTGGCCGTGGCCCGGACCACCATCGAGACCGCCCTCACGACCGGTCGCCGAGTCCCGGCGAACCCGGACGACTGGCGCGGCGCCGATCCGGTGCTGCGCGAGCCGGGGGCCGCGTTCGTCACGCTGCGGTCGGCGTCCGGCGACCTCCTGGGCTGCATCGGCACGCTGTCCGCCCATCAGCCGCTGGTCCGCGACGTGGCCGACCACGCCTACGACGCGGCGTTCCGCGACCCGCGCTTCCCTCCGCTCACCCGGGCGCGCGCCGAGGGGATGGTCATCGACATCTCGGTGCTCTCTCCGACCCGGCCGTTCCCGTGCCGCGACTACGCCGATCTGCTGGCCCGGCTGCCCGTCGGCTCGGGCGTCGTGGTGACGGCGGGCCGCCGGCGGGGGACGTTCCTGCCGGCCGTCTGGGAGCAGCTGCCGGGCCCGGCCGGGTTCCTGGCGGCCCTGTGGCGCAAGGCCGGGCTGGCCCCCGGCGAGTGGCCGCGCGGCATCTCGATCGAGGTGTACGACTCCGAGGAGTTCGCCGAGCCGACCGCCACCCCCAACCCGAGCGGGCTGAGTCCCACCCGAGCGGGCTGAGTCCCACCCGAGCGGGCTGA
>CAYQMN010000004.1:0-201212 GCA_964418695.1 uncultured Bifidobacteriaceae bacterium
CATGTGTTAAGCACGCCGCCAGCGTTCGTCCTGAGCCAGGATCAAACTCTCCGTCAAAGAATGAGCCCGCTCGCGCGGGCTGGTTCATCAACTTTGCGTTGATCGTGGCAAGACTTCAAGCTGTCTGCTTGTCGTCATCACCAAAGGAATCCGGTGCGCCTGACTGATTGACCCGAAGGCCGTACAGCCAACCGCACACGGGGTTAGTTGTTTTGGCATTGACTTTCGGCACGCTGTTGAGTTCTCAAGGAGCGATTGCGCACCTTCACTGAAGCTCTTGCTTCAACTCCGGGGCAACTCCGTAAGGCTATCCTGATTGGTGCGATCCGGTCAAATCGGGGCTTTTTCGACCCTGGCCGGTTCGCGGCGATCTTGGACACCTTGGTGTCGTTCTATTGTCTCACGCCCGAGGGCATGCCCCACACCGCTCTCGCAGTGTGAGCCCGGCGTGGTGACCGCCCGATCGACTCCGACCTCAAGGCCGAGGGATCGTCCGTTGCTCACGCACTTCCGGGGTGGTTGCTCGGCACTCGCTGCTTGCGCGTCCGTGCCGGGGCAACCCGACTAACTTAGCCCATAACCTGCGCCCGGTCAATCCCGGGCTCAGCCTCCGCGTGTCGCGGTGTGGGCCTCGCTGTCTTCAGTTCTTCCCGCGTGGCAGCGGACGCGGTTGTCCGCGTCCGAAGTGCTTGCGGGATCCTTGGCGAGCGGCCGTCGGCGGGCTTGTGCCTCGCCGGTGCCTCCCTCGCGGTCGGTGGTAGAACCATACGCTGCCGGTGCCGAGGCGGTCAAATCGCCTTTCCTGTAGGCGTTCTCGGGCACACCGGGCAGGTCGGAGGAGCGCCGAACCGTCACGCCACGGGTGCTCAGGCCTCGGTCAGCCGGACTCCGGCCACTGCTCGGCGACCGCGGCGCACCACCAACCAGCCACCCGGCAGGGCGTCCCCGACCCGCACGACGGCGTCGGCGTCGCTCAGGCGCCGGTTGTTGATCGACGCTCCCCCCTCGGCGATCGTGCGCCGGGCGGCGCCCTTGGAGGCGGCTAGCCCCGACGCGACCAGCACGTCGACCACTCCGACCCCCTCGGGGCCGACCCGCAGCTCGGCTCCCCCGGTCTCCCGCAGTGCCGCATCCAGCGTCGCCGGCGGCACGTCGGCCAGGTCGCCGCCGCCGAACAGCGCCCGGGATGCCGCCTGCACCGCTGCCAGCGCCTCGGGCCCGTGCACCATCTCGGTGAGCTCTTCGGCCAGGGCGCGCTGGGCAGCCCGGGCGGCGGGACGTTCGGCCAGCTCCCGGTCGAGCTCCTCGATCTGCTCGCGGGTGCGGAAGGAGAACATCCGCAGGTAGCCCGGTACGTCGCGGTCGTCGGTGTTCAGCCAGAACTGGTAGAAGGCGTACGGGCTGGTCAGGTCTGGGGCCAGCCAGACCGCGCCGCCCTCGGTCTTGCCGAACTTGGTGCCGTCGGCCTTCGTGATGAGGTGGGTGGTCAGAGCGTGCACGCTGGCGCCCTCCGTGCGCCGGATCAGGTCCACGCCGGCGACGATGTTGCCGAACTGGTCCGATCCCCCGGTCTGCAGCGTGCAGCCGTAGCGGCGGAACAGCTCCAGGTAGTCCATGGACTGCAGCAGCACGTAGCTGAACTCGGTGAACGAGATGCCCTGATCGGCCAGTCGCCGGGCGACCGCCTCACGGTCCAGCATCCGGTTGACGCTGAAGTGCTTGCCGATGTCTCGCAGGAAGTCGATGACCGACATCGACTCGGTCCAGTCGTGGTTGTTCACCATCCGCGCCCCAGCCGGGCCGTCGAAGTCGAAGAAGCGCTCGAGCTGGGCACGCAGGTCGTCGGACCACTGCTGGACGACGTCGGCGCTGTTGAGCTGGCGCTCACCGGTGGGCTTCGGGTCGCCGATCATGCCGGTGGCGCCGCCCACCAGGGCCAGTACCCGATGCCCGGCGAGCTGGAAGCGACGTGCGGTGAGCGTCTGGGCCAGATGGCCGACGTGCAGGCTGGCCGCCGTCGGGTCGAAGCCGCAGTAGAGCGTCACCGGACCGGCGGCGAGCTCGGCGCGCAATGCGTCGAGATCGGTGGAGGAGGCGATCAGCCCCCGCCACTGGAGGTCGTCGAGGACCGCGGCGCCGAGGAAGCCGTCGGGGCCGGCCGAGAGGGGGACCTCGGCCGACGCCTGGACGTCCGGCCGCGCAGGGGCGATGTCGCTGGTCATGGGCGTCATTGTCGCGGACGTCACGGTGTGCGCGGACCGGCACCGCGCAGCGGGAGGCCACGCCCCCGCCAGGCCACGCCACGCCACGCCAGCCCCGGCCACGCTCGCCCTCGCCACGCCCCGCAGCGCTCGGCACCGGCCCCGCGGAGCCGGCCGGCTCAGCGGGCCCCGCCGGGCCTTCCCCTCAGTGGTCTTCTGGTGAATCCGGATCGCCACCGCGACGTGAGGTCACCAGGCCTCGGGGCGTCGCGTGAAGCCGGGCACCGCGGCAGTCGCGACGGCCAACCCGTGGGCCTGTCCCCGTCACGACGTCTCGACGGGCGGGCTCGGTGCCCGACGCCGGGCTGCCTCAGAGGTGCGAGACCGGGTTCGCGGCGGCCCACGCCTGCCAGTCAGCGGTCCGCACCCGCAGCGCGGCCAGCTGCTCGCGCACGCGGTCCGGGGCGGTGCCGCCGTACCGCGAACGGGCCGCGACTGCGGCAGCCGCGCTCAGGCGCTCGCGGACCTCGGGGGTCAGGGCCGGCGAGATGGCGGCCAGCTCCTCGTCGGCGAGGTCCCACAGCTCGGCGTCGCGCGCCTCGGCGGCCCGCACGCACGCCCCGGACACCTCGTGCGCCTCCCGGAACGGCATCCCGCGCTGCACCAGCCACTCGGCGATCTCGGTGGCCAGCGCGAAGCCCTCGGGCGCGGCGGCGGCCATCCGCTCGGTGTCGAACCGCAGCGTGGCCACGCTGCCGGCCATCGCGGGCAGCACCAGCAGCAGCTGCTCGACCGCGTCGAACGTGGACTCCTTGTCCTCCTGCAGGTCGCGGTTGTAGGCGAACGGCAGGCCCTTGAGGGTGGCCAGGATCGCGGTGACGTGGCCGATCAGCCGCCCGGACTTGCCACGCGCGAGCTCGGCGATGTCCGGGTTCTTCTTCTGCGGCATGATCGAGGACCCGGTGGACCAGCCGTCGTCGAGCACGGCCCAGCCGAACTCACGCGACGCCCACAGGCAGATCTCCTCGCCCAGCCGCGAGAGGTGGACGCCGATCATCGCTGCCACGAAGAGGAACTCCGCGACGAAGTCCCGGTCGGAGACGGCGTCGATGGAGTTCGCGATGGGGCCGCTGAAGCCCAGCTCGACGGCGACCGCCTCCGGGTCGAGCTCCAGCGCCGACCCGGCCAGGGCGCCGGCACCGAGCGGGGACAGCCCCGCGCGCCGGTCCCAGTCCGCGAGCCGGTCCAGGTCGCGGCCGAACGCGTGCGCGTGCTTGGCCAGCTCGTGGCCGAACGACACGGGCTGCGCGTGCTGCAGGTGGGTGAACCCGGGCGCGATGGTGTCGACGTGCGCCTCGGCCTGCTCGGTGATGGCCGCGACGAGGCCGACCAGCGCCAGCGCGACCGCGCGCACCTGGTCGCGCAGGTAGAGGCGCAGGTCGGTGGCGACCTGGTCGTTGCGGCTGCGCCCGGCCCGCAGCTTGCCGCCGGTCGGGCCGAGCAGGTCGAGCAGGCCGCGCTCGACGGCCGTGTGCACGTCCTCGTCGTCCGGGGTGGCCGCGAACGATCCGTCGGCCACCCGGCGGGCCAGGGTCGCGATGGCCGTCTGCACCTGCGCGTGCTCGGCCTCGGTCAGCAGGCCGGCGCGCCGCAGGACGCCCGCGTGGGCGCGGGTCTGCAGCAGGTCGTAGGGCGCCAGCCTCCAGTCGAAGTGCACCGACAGGCTCAGCGCCGCCATCTCCGGCGACGGACCCCCGGCGAACCGCCCGCCCCACAGGCGGGTGGGCGCCGAGCCCGCGGGGCTGCCGGGGTCGGCCGGACGGCCGCTCGCCGCCGGACCGCCCACGCCAGCAGCCGGCGCCGCCGAAGCGCCGGGGGTCCCACGGCCGGGCGGGGCCGCGGGGGTGCCGGGCGAGCCGGCGCCCTCCGCGGCCTGGTCGGGCTGGCTCACTCCACGCTCCGGCCCAGCCGCAGGTCGCGCGCGGCGGCCAGCTTCGAGGGCAGACCCCAGAGCTCGATGAAGCCCTTGGCCAGCGACTGGTCGAATGTGTCGCCGGTGTCGTAGGTGGCCATCCCGAAGTCGTACAGCGACTCCTCGGACTTGCGGCCGGTGACGACCGCGCGACCGCCGTGCAGGGTCATCCGGATCTCGCCGGAGATCGGCTCGTTGAGCTCCTCGAGGAAGCTGGACAGGGCCCGGCGCAGCGGCGAGAACCACAGACCGTCGTAGACCAGCTCGGTCCACCGCTGCGAGACGCCCCGGCCGTAGCGGGCCAGATCGCGCTCGACCGTGGTGTTGGCCAGCTCCTGGTGCGCGGTGATGAGCGCGAGCGCCCCGGGGGCCTCGTACACCTCGCGGCTCTTGATGCCGACGAGCCGGTCCTCGACCATGTCCAGCCGGCCCACGCCGTGCGCGCCGGCCCGGGCATTCAGCTGCTGGATGGCCTGCAGCACCGTGACGGGCTGGCCGTCCAGCGCGACCGGCACGCCGGACTTGAACGTGATGACCACCTCGTCGGCGTCGCGCGAAACGGTCGGGTCGGAAGTGTAGGAGTAGACGTCCTCGATCGGGCCGTTCCAGATGTCCTCGAGGAAGCCGGTCTCGACCGCGCGGCCCCACACGTTCTGGTCGATCGAGTACGGCGACTTCTTGGTCACGTCGATCGGCAGGTCGTGCGCCTCGGCGAACTCGATGGCCTTGTCGCGGGTCATCGCCAGGTCGCGGACCGGCGCGATGCAGGTCAGCTCGGGGGCGAGGTTGGTGATGCCGACCTCGAAGCGCACCTGATCGTTGCCCTTGCCGGTGCAGCCATGGCCGACGATGTTCGCGTTGTGCTGCTTGGCCGCGGCCACCAGGTGCTTGACGATCGTGGGGCGGGAGAGGGCCGAGACCAACGGGTAGCGGTCCATGTAGAGCGCGTCGGCCTTGAGCGCGGGCAGGCAGTACTCGTCGGCGAACTCCTCCTTGGCGTCCACCACGTAGGCGTCGACGGCCCCACAGGCCAGCGCGCGCTCGCGGATGACGTCGAGGTCCTCGCCGTCCTGGCCGACGTCGACGGCGCAGGCGATCACCTCGGCGCCGGTCTCCTCCTTGATCCAGCCGATCGCCACGGACGTGTCCAACCCGCCCGAGTAGGCCAGTACGACGCGGTCACCCATCAGTCACTCCTCGCTCCTGGTGCGGTCCTCCCGCACGACGCGGCCCATTGTATACGCATATACGCATGGCTTTCGGTCCCCCGACATCCTGGCCTGACGGGCGTAGCCTGAAGGCATGTGGGTCTTCGTCGGAACGGTAGCGATCGCCGTCGTCGCGATCGTCCTCAAGCGCCGTCAGGACCAGGACAGGAAGGGCTGAGCCGCACGCACGGGGACGGGCGGGCGGCACCGCCGTTCGGGGTCACCGACGGGGGTCGATCATCGCCAGGACGCTGGTGGCGACCTGACCCCCACCGTCGGGCTCGCGGGTGATGAGCAGCACGGTGTCGTCGCCGGCCACCGTGCCGATCACCTCCGGCCAGTCGGTTCGGTCGATCGCCGACGCCAGATACTGGGCCGCACCGGGCGGTGTGCGCAGGACCACGACGTTGGCGGAGTGCTCGACGCTGATGAGCACGTCGGAGGCCACGCGGGCCAGCCGCCCCGCGGTGTCGCTCACGGGGGGATGCACCCTCGGGTCGCCGCCCTCGGCGGGGACGGCGTAGACCGAAGCGCCGCCCTCGGTCGGCACCTTCACCGCGCCGAGCTCGTCCAGATCCCGAGACAGGGTGGCCTGCGTGACGATCAGCCCGTCGGCAGCCAGCAGGTCGGCCAGGGCCGCCTGGGAGGCGACCGGCCGGCGGCCCAGCAGCTCGACGATCCGGCGGTGCCGGGCGGACTTGGTGGAGGGGATCGTCATGGCCGGCCGCCTCGGGCACGACCCACGGCGGCCCACCGCTCGCGGGCCGGGGCGACGCCGGGGCTCGTCACGAGGACTCTCCCGCCGCGGCCAGGGCCTCGGCGATCGCCGCGCCCAGCAGCTCGATCCCGCGGGCCGCCTCCGCCTCGCTCAGGATCAGCGGGGGCGCCAGGCGGATCACGTCCGGAGCCGGGGCGTTGACCAGGAGCCCGCGTGCGCGGCCCGCCGCCTCGACCGCCTTGGCCACCGGCTGCTCCAGCACCACGCCGAGCAGCAGGCCGGCCCCCCGGACACCGGCCACGCCGGGGACCGCCGCCAGGCCGTCGCGCAGCTGCTCACCCCGTGCGCGCGCGTTGCCGAGGAGGTCGTCGGTGGCGATCACGTCGAGCACCGCGAGCGCCGCGGCGGCACTGATCGGGTTGCCCCCGAAGGTCGAGCCGTGCATCCCGGGCTCGAACGCCGGACAGCGCGGGTGGTCCAGGCGGATCATCGCGCCGATCGGCAGGCCGCCGGCCAGCCCCTTGGCCAGGGTGAGGATGTCCGGACGGATCCCGTGGTGGGTGGAACCGTGGTGCGCGAGCCACCGACCCGTTCGGCCGATGCCGGTCTGCACCTCGTCGAGGATCAGCAGCGCGTCGTGGTCGTGCGTGATGCGCCGGGCCCGCACCAGGTAGTCGGGCGGCGGCACGACCACTCCCGCCTCGCCCTGGATCGGCTCGAGGATCACGGCCGCGACGGTGTCGTCGACAGCAGCGGCCAGCGCCTCGGCGTCGCCGTACGGGACGAACGTCACGTCGCCGGGCAGCGGGCGGAACGGGTCGGCCTTCGCGGGCTGCCCGGTCAGCGAGAGGGCGCCCATCGTGCGGCCGTGGAACCCGTTGGTGGTGGCCACCATGCGCCGGCGGCCGGTCAGCCGGGCCAGCTTGAACGCGGCCTCGTTCGCCTCGGCACCGGAGTTGCACAGGAACACCCGGGCCCCGCCGTCCGGATCGGCGAGCGCGGCCAGCCGCTCGGACAGGCGCAGGGCGGGCTCGGTGATCGCCAGGTTCGACGTGTGCCCGAGCGTGGACAGCTGCTCGGTCACGGCCGAGACGATCGCCGGATGCGCGTGGCCGAGGGCGTTGACCGCGATCCCGCCCAGCAGGTCGAGGTACTCGCGGCCGGCGTCGTCGCGGACCCGACAGCCCGACCCGGAGACCAACGCGATCGGCGGGGTGCCGTAGTTGTCCTGCATGACCGCGCGCCAGCGCTCGGTCAGGGACCTGCTCTCGGTGGCCTCCGCCGGCCACCAGTCGGCGGGCCCTGGCCGGTGGCCGGTCATGCCCGAACCTTCCCGGGCTTGTCGGGAAGAACCATCGTGCCGACCCCCTCGGTGGTGAAGATCTCCAGCAGCAGGCTGTGCGGGACCCGTCCGTCGACGACGTGCGCGCTGCGCACTCCCCCGCGCACCGCGCGCAGGCAGGCCTCCATCTTCGGCGCCATCCCCGAGCCCAGGGTGGGCAGCATCTCCTCCAGCTCGGCGGCCGGCAGCTCGGTGATCAGCGACGTCCGGTCCGGCCAGTCCGCGAACAGGCCCTCGACGTCGGTGAGCACCATGAGCTTGTGGGCGCCGAGCGCGATCGCGAGAGCAGCCGCCGCGGTGTCGGCGTTGACGTTGAGGATCTGCCCGCCCTTGGCCACGCCGATGGTCGAGACCACCGGGATCAGGTCGTCGTCGAGCAGGCTGGTGACGAACTCCGGTCGCACCCGGGTGACGTCGCCGACCAGGCCGGCGTCCAGCGGCTCGCCGTCGGAGCCGTGGGTGCGCTGCTTGGCGGTGAACAGGTGGGCGTCCTCGCCGGAGATCCCCACCGCGAGGGGCCCGTGGGCGTTGATGAGCCCCACGAGGTCGCGCTGCACCTGGCCGGTCAGCACCATGCGCACGACGTCCATCACCTCGGGCGTGGTGACCCGCACCCCGCTGCGGAACTCGGTGGCGACCCCGAGCCGGTCGAGCATCTGGCTGATCTGGGGGCCGCCCCCGTGCACGACGACCGGGCGCAGGCCGGCCAGCCGCAGGAACACCACGTCGGCGGCGAAGTCGCGCTGGAGCGCCGGGCTGGTCATCGCGTTGCCGCCGTACTTGATCACGACCGTGGCCCCGCGCAGCTTCTCCAGCCAGGGCAGGGCCTCGGCCAGCACGGTCGCCTTGGCCAGCGCCTCGGCGCTCGGGATGCTGCGCGATCGGGTCATGGTCTCCTCCGTCGGGGGCCGGTTGTCAGTCCTGGGGCCATCCGATGGCCTCTGCGCTGACAACCCGGGGGGTGGGTGAGCCGCTCAGGTCGAGTAGGCCGAGTTCTCGTGGACGTACATCGCGGTGAGGTCGTTGGTCCAGACGCTGGCCTGCGCGTCACCACTGCGCAGGTCGATCGCGATCACCACCTGACGCCCGGTCATGTCCACCTCGTCGCGGTCGCCGTGACCGGCGCCGTTCCGGCAGACGGTGACCCCGTTGATCGCCACGTCCACCGCGTCGGGCTCGAAGGTGGCGTCGGTCGTGCCGACCGCGGACAGGATCCGGCCCCAATTGGGGTCCTCCCCGTGGATCGCGCACTTGAGCAGGTTGCTGCGGGCCACCGCACGCGCGGCCGTCACCGCCTCGCGCTGGCTGGCCGCGCCGACCACGTCGATGCGGATGTCCTTGGTCGCTCCCTCGGCGTCGCCGATGAGCTGGCGGGCCAGGCTCGCGCACGCCGCGTGCACCGCGGCGTTGAGATCCTCCAGGGCGGGCCGGGCGTGGTGCGCGCCCGAGGCCAGCAGTAGGACGGTGTCGTTGGTGGACATGCACCCGTCGGAGTCGATCCGGTCGAACGTCGTGTGGGTGGCGGTGCGCAGGACGGCATCCAGCTCGTGGGCGTCCACGGCGGCGTCGGTCGTCAGGACCACGAGCATCGTGGCCAGGCCCGGCGCCAGCATCCCGGCGCCCTTGGCCATCCCACCGACCGACCAGCCGTCGGGGTGGCTGACCCGCACGAGCTTGGGCACCGTGTCGGTCGTCATGATCGCGCGAGCCGCCGCCTCGCCCTCGGCCTCGCTGAGCCCTGCGGCGGCGGCGTCGGCGCCGGCTAGGAGCCGGTCCATCGGCAGCCGCTCTCCGATCAGCCCGGTGGAGCACACGGCCACCTCCAGCGGGGCCACGCCGAGCGTCTCGGCGACATGCTCGGCCGTCCGGTGGGTGTCGGCGAACCCGTCGGGGCCGGTGCAGGCGTTGGCGCCGCCGGAGTTCAGGACCACCGCGCGGAACTGGCCCGAGCGGGCGCACTGCTGGGTCCACAGGACCGGGGCGGCCTGGAAGCGGTTGGTCGTGAACACGCCGGCGGCGTCCCAGCGCGGGCCGTCGTTGACCACCAGCGCGATGTCGGGCAGCCCCGAGGACTTGAGCCCGGCCGCCACACCGGCGGCGCGGAAGCCCGCGGGTGCGGTCACGCCCCCGCACTCCGAGCCAGTGGCCACGGCAAGGCCTGACTCGGGGACGACACCGCTGACGCCGGGCTCGGGTGCGGCACCGGCGAGGCCGGGATCGGGTGTGCTGCTCATGGTGCGACTCCGTGCACGGGCAGACCCATCGGCTCGGGCAGGCCGAGGATGCGGTTGGCGTTCTGCAGGGCCTGGCCGGCGGCCCCCTTCACCAGGTTGTCCTCGGCGGCCAGGACGGTCGTGCGCCCGGAGTGCCGGTCGGCCACCACCTGCAGGTGCACGCTGTTGGAGCCGTAGGTGGCCGCGGTTCGCGGCAGGTGCCCGGCGGGCAGGACGTGCACGAACGGCTCGGCGTCGTAGGCGGCATGCAGGGCGTCGCGCAGGGTGCCCTCGTCGACCCCGGCGACCGTCCGCGCGGTGCAGGTGGCCAGGATGCCGCGCGACATCGGCGCCAGGGTCGGGGTGAACAGCATCGTCACCGGCTCCCCCGCGGCGGCGGTCAGCGCCTGCTCCATCTCGGGGGTGTGCTGGTGCACGCCGCCGACCTTGTACGGGCTCATCGACCCCATCACCTCGGAGGCGAGCAGGGCGTCCGAGGGCTTGCGCCCGGCTCCGGAGGTGCCCGAGGCCGCGACCACCACGACATCGGCCGGCTCGACCAGGCCGGCGGCCAGCAGCGGGGCCAGGGAGAGGGCCACCGCGGTGGCGTAGCAGCCGGGGTTGGCCACCCGGCTCGCGCCGGTCAGCCGATCGCGCTGGCCCGGCAGCTCGGGCAGCCCGTAGGCCCAGGTGCCGGCGTGCGGGGTCCCGCCGTAGTAGTGGGCCCACGCGCTCCCGTCGTGGAGGCGGAAGTCGGCGCCGAGGTCCACGATCGGCAGGTCTGCGGGCAGGGCCTGGGCCAGCGCCGCGGACTGGCCGTGCGGCAGCGCGAGCAGCACGAGGTCGGCGTCGGCCAAGGCGTCGGCGTCGGTGAGGACGAAGTCGGTGCCCGCGAGCTCGACCAGCTGCGGGTGGGTGGCCGTGACCGGCTGACCTGCCCGGCCGCCGGCCGCCAGCGCGCCCAGGCTCAGCTGCGGATGGGCCAGGACGAGGCGCAGAAGCTCGCCCCCGGCATAGCCGGACGCGCCTGCGACGGAGACGGTGAAGGTCACCCCAGGAGTATACGCATATGCGGATACTCCTGGGGTGACAGGCGAGAGGAGCACCCTGGGGCGGGTCTCGACCGGCTCCCTACTCCGCGGCTAGCACCAGGGGCTCGCCCGCCGCCTCGACGGGCTCGTGGCGGGTCTGCAGGCGCTTCTCGGGGATGAGCCAGGCGACCGCGAACGCGACCAGGACGAACGGGACTGCCACCAGGAACAGGTCCTGGATCGAGTGCATGAACGCCTCCAGGACCGGCAGCCGCACGGCGTCGGGCAGCTTCGCGATCGCCGACATGTCGCCCAGACTGGTTCCGACGGAGCCCTGCGCGCCCGGCAGCGACTCGGCCAGGTGGTGGCTCATCCGGCTGGACAGGACCGCCCCGAAGACCGCGGTGCCGAACGCCCCGCCCATCGACCGGAAGAACGTCACCGACGAGGTGGCCGTACCCAGGTCGCGCCGGTCGACGTCGTTCTGCACGGCGACCACGACGGTCTGCATCGTCGCGCCCAGGCCGGCGCCCATCACGAAGATCGCCCCCGCGAACGCCGCATACGGGGTGTCCAGGTCGAGCCGCGTGAGCAGCACCAGAGCCACGGTGACCAGCGCGGAGCCCAGGATCGGGAACGCCTTGTAGCGCCCGGTCCGGGTGATGAGCTGCCCGGTGCCGACCGAGGTGAGCAGCATGCCCATGACCATCGGCAGCAGCGCCAGACCGGACTCCGTCGGCGAGTAGCCGCGGACCACCTGCAGGTAGAAGGGCAGGAACACGATCGCGCCGAACATCGCCATGCCGATGAGGAACGAGAACGACGTGCTGCCCCGGAAGACCGGGCGGCCGAACAGGTGCATCGGGATGATCGGCTCGCTGGCCCGCAGCTCGACGAACACGAACGCCACCGCCAGCACCAGACCCGTGACCAGCAGCGCCAGGGCCCGCGGGTCACCCCAGCCGAACTGGGTGCCGGCCCACGAGGTGTAGAGCAGGATGCTGGAGACGGCAGCGACGATCACGGTCGCGCCCAGGTAGTCGATGCGGTGGCTGCGCCGCACGGCCTTCACCCCGCGCAGCGCGCGAGACGTCACGTACAGCGCGCCCAATCCGATCGGGATGTTCAGCCAGAAGATCCAGCGCCAGCCCGGACCGTCGGTGAAGAACCCGCCGAGCAAGGGCCCGGCCACACTGGCCACGCCGAACATCGCGCCGAACATGCCCTGGTAGCGGCCGCGCTCCCGGGGCGGGATGACGTCGCCGACGATGGCCAGGGCCAAGGCGATCAAGCCGCCGCCGCCCAGACCCTGGACGGCCCGGCCGCCGATGAGCATGCCCATCGACTGCGCGGCGCCGGCGATCAGCGAGCCGACCAGGAACACCAGGATGGCGGTCTGGAACAGCGGCCGGCGGCCGTACAGGTCCGAGACCTTGCCCCACAGCGGCGTGGACGCCGTCGAGGTCAGCAGGTAGGCGGTGACCACCCAGGCCAGGTGGTCCAGGCCGCCGAGCTCCGAGACGATCTGCGGCAGCGCGGTGCCGACGATGCTCTGGTCGAGGGCGGCCAGGAACATGCCGGCCATCAGGCCGCCCATCACCTGCAGGATCGCGCGGTGGCTCAGGTAGGTGTGGCCCGGATCGGTCGGAGCGGTCGGGGCCGCGGTCGCCACCGCGGCCGACGCCACCGCGCCCGGAGCCCGGTCGGCCCCCACGGCCGCCCGCAGGGCCTGGCCCGCGGGATTCGTGCTGTCACTCATGGTTCTCCTCAGAGCCGCTCAGGGCGACTGCCAGATTGGTGAGCAGGCGGGCAAGCTCGGCCCGCTCCTGCTCGGTGAAGCTCTCGAGCGCAGCGGTCAGGCGGACGCGGTGCCGGCGAATCCGCTCCACGAGGTGCGCCCGGCCGGCCGGGGTGATCGTGAGCACGGTCGCCCTGCGGTCGTCCGGATCGCGGGTGGCCGTCACCTCGCCGCTGCGCACGAGGGTGCGGACGTGGCGGCTGATCGTCGACGCGTCCAGTCCCAGCGACTCGGCCACGGCTCCCTGGCGGGACGCACCGGACGACGCCAGGACGTGCAGCACGGGGAAGACCCCCGGGTCGCCGGACGACCCCACCGCAAAGGCGCGCTTGGCCGAGGCGAAGGCCACGAGAACCTCGTCCTCAGGACACTCCGGACGCCACAGCTCGGTCATGCGGAGTATCGGATCATGCTTGCGTGCATCATGCAACTAAAATGGTTGAGACGTGAATCACTTGGGCATCCGCCCAGGCACCGTTCGCTCGACGGGTCTGGCGACCTGAGAAGGTCTCGACAACCTTGACACAGGGCTGCTCGACGTGGGGTTGGGTTCCAGCGCCGGGCACGACCGGTGGGGTCTCCCGGTTGTCGGTCAGGGGCGCTTGGCCTGGGCTCGTGGGACCTGGGCTTGTGGGGTCTGGGCTTGTGGGGTCTGGGCTCGCAGCGACTCTCGGTCGTCGCGGGCGTGGATGAACTGACCGCTCAGGGCGTCGAAGCGCCCGCTGGCCAGGTCGGCCACCAGCTCGGTCGCCGCGGACACCGGCAGGAAGGCAGAGTCCGGCTGGTCGCGCAGCTCTGGGCGGTGGGCGACCAGCCCGGGCGGCCAGTCGGTCATGTCGGTGCGCACCATGCCCGGGCTGATCGCGAAGGCGCAGACCCCGGTGCCCGCCAGCTCGCCGGCCAGTGACGACGCGAGCTGGGTCACCGCGGCCTTGCTCGCCCCGTAGGCCGAGGACCACGGGGACGGCCCGCGGCCCATGCCCGAGGACATGAGCACCACCCGGCCACTCCCCCGGGCGACCATGCCAGCCAGCGTCGCGGCCAGGGTCAGCTGGACGCCTCGGACGTTGACCTCGAACTCGGACCACCACACCTGCGGGTCGACCGTCCAGGTGGGTCCGACGGCGCGCAGGACGCCGGCGTTGGCCACGACGAGGTCCGGCGGGCCCCATCGCGCGGTCAGGGAGTCCCCGGCCGAGCGCATCGCCGCCGGGTCGGTCACATCGGCGACCAGCCCGAGCACCCGGTCCGGCCCGGCCGCCTCGACCAGGTCAGCGAGCCGGTCGCGGTCCCGGGCCAGCGCGGCGACCCGCCAGCGCCGAGCGAGCAGGTCCTCGGCGATCGCCCGACCGATCCCCCGGCTCGCCCCGGTCACCAGGGCTGTGCGCTCAGCCACGGTCAGCCGCATCCCAGGCGTGGTCCAGCGCGAACGGCGCGCGTGGGCCAGTCTCCGCGGGTACACACGACCTCGTCGACATGTCGGACATGCTGGCACTGAACGCGCAGCCCGCGCCCGGGTCGGAGGGGCCGGTCGCCGGCCAGCAGCCCAGGCCAATCCCCCCTCGCCACTCCTGCACTGCCCCGCGCCCTCTCCCTGGACGGCCCCCGACGCTTCCCCGCGCAGGTCCCCGGCCAGCGACGGGCGTCCCCATCGGTCGCGAGGGCCCGCCGTCCGTCGCGCACCGCGAACCCCACGCGCCTACTGTGGCCGCCGAGCAGGGCCGGCCCGCACGGCTGCGTCCGGAAAGGCTGCGATGTGCCGGTGGCTGGCGTACTCGGGCGGCTCGATCCGGATCGAGGAGATCCTGCTGCGCCCCAAGCACTCGCTGATCGACCAGAGCCTCAACTCGACCCTGGGGGCCACCACCACCAACGGCGACGGGTTCGGCCTGGGCTGGTACGGGTCGGGCACCCGGCCGGGCGTCTTCCACAGCACCGAGCCGGCCTGGAACGACCGCAACCTCAAGGAGCTGTGCCGGCACATCGAGTCGCCCCTCGTGTTCGCCCATGTCCGCGCGTCCACCGGCAGCGCGATCCAGCAGACCAACTGCCATCCGTTCCGCCACGGGCCATGGCTGTGGATGCACAACGGGCTGATCCGCGACTTCCCCCTGGTCAAGCGCGACCTCGCCGTGGAGGTCAGCCCGGCGCTGTTCTCCTCGATCGAGGGCTCGACGGACTCCGAGCTGTTCTTCTACCTGGCCCTCACCTTCGGGCTGCAGACCGACCCGGTGCCGGCCGTGCAGCGGGCTGTCGGGCTCATCGAGGCGACCGGGCGGCGGCACGGCGTCGAGAACCCGGTGCAGATGACGGTGGCGACCACGGACGGCGAGCGGGTCTGGGCGTTCCGGTACTCCAGCGAGCACAGCTCACGGTCGCTGTTCGTCAGCCGCGACGTCGCGACCCTGCGCGCCCACTACCCGAACAACCCGCGGCTCTGGGACATGGACGAGGAGACCCGGCTGGTCGTCTCCGAGCCGTTCGGAGGGTTGGTGGGCGCGTGGCAGGAGGTCCCGGAGTCCTCCTGGCGCGTCATCCAGCCAGGTCAGGACGAGATCGGGGACTTCCAGCCCACCACCTGACCTGGCGACGCTCGACTGACGGGAGATCGTCTGCGAGTGAGCGCGCGGCGGCTCGGGGCTCGGGTCGGTCAGGCGCGCAGGACGGCTCCGGTGCGGGCCGCGGCCTCGGCCAGCGCTGCCTCGCGGACCGCCGCCACCTCGGCTGAGGACAGGGTCCGGCCCGGGGCTCGCAGCCGCAGGGCGAACGCGAGCGAGACCTTGCCGGTGCCGACCTGCCCCCCGGAGTACGTGTCGAACAGACGCACGCTCTCCACCAGCTCGCCGCCACCCGCGGCCAGCGCCGCGCGCACCGACTCCGCGGGCACCTCGGACCCGACCACGAGCGCGACGTCCTCCTTGGCGACCGGCATCGTCGAGAACGCCGGCGCCGGGACAGCGTCGGGGGCAGCGGCGATCAGGGCGTCGAGGTCCAGCTCGAAGGCCACCGTCCGAGCGGGCAGGCCGGTCGCGGCGATCGCCCGCGGATGCATCTCGCCGGCGTGCCCGATCAGGGTGCCGTCGGACAGGACCAGCTCGGCGCACCGCCCCGGATGCCAGGGCGCGATCGCGCCCGAGCGGGTCGACAACGGCACCCCCAGGTCGGCGGCGAGGTCGACGGCCACGCCGATCGCGTCGGCCCACGTCGCGGCACGACCCGCCCCCCACCAGCCGGCCCTGTCGCGCTCGCCGGTGAGCAGCCCGGCGGCGTGCCGGGGCTGTGCGGGAAGCAGCGCCTCCAGCCCAGCCAGTTCCTGGTCGGACGGCCGCCCGGCGACCGAGGGCCGCGGCGGCTCGCCTGCGTTCGCCGTCCCGGCGCCCCGGAACACCAGCCCGATCTCGCTGATCGCCAGCGGCTCCAGACCGCGGCTCAGGTTGCGCCGGGCCGCGGCGACCAGCCCGGGGAGCAGGGTCGTGCGCAGCGCGGGCGCCTCGTCGGACATCGGGTTGGCCAGTCCGACCAACGCGCGGCGCGGGTCGTCCTCACCGATGCCCAGCGCCGCCAGCTCGGCCACGCCGAGGAACGGGTAGGACAGCACCTCCACGAGGCCGGCGGCGGCCAGCGACCGGCCCGCCCGGCGGCGCAGGCGCTGCGCGGGTGTCAGGCCGAAGCCGGCGCGGGCTCGCGGCAGCGTCGCGGGCAGGCTGTCGTAGCCGCCCAGTCGCACGACCTCCTCCACCAGGTCGGCCGGGTCGGTCAGGTCCGGCCGCCACGACGGGGGCGTCACCACGAGGGCACCGTCGCGCGCGACGACCTCGGCACCGACCGCCCACAGGCGCTCCTCGGCCAGCGTCGGAGCGATCGGCAGCCCGGAGACCCGAGCCGGCAGCGCGGCGTCGATCGTGATCGAGCCGGCCGGCGCGACGTCGTCGACCCGGCTGGTGCCGACGTACCTGGCACCGCCGTGCGCGATGAGCAGGTCGGCGGCCCGCGCGGTCGCCACCGCGGGGAGCTCGGGGTCCACACCGCGCTCGAACCGGCGCGACGCCTCGCTGGACAGCTTGTGCCGCCGCGACGACCGGGCGATCCGGACCGCGTCGAAGTGCACCGCCTCGATCACGACGCTGCTCGTGGCCTGGTCGATCTCCGAGGAGAGCCCGCCCATGATCCCGGCCAGGGCCAGCGGTCCGCGCGGCTCGGCGATCACCAGGTCCTCGCCGTCGAGGGTGCGCTGCACGTGGTCCAGGGTCTCCAGCGGCTGACCGGGGGCCGCCGCGGCGACCGCCAGCGGGCCGGAGAGCTTGTCCCGGTCGAAGGCGTGCAGCGGCTGGCCCAGCTCGAGCATGACGTAGTTGGTGACGTCCACGGCCAGCGACACCGGTCGCATCCCGCAGGCGATCAGCGCCCGGCGCATCCACTGCGGCGACGGGGCGCTGGGATCGATCCCGGTCAGCGTGCGCAGGACGAACCGGTCGGCACCGGACGGATCCTGGATCGCGCAGCCGTGCGGGTGCTCGCCGGAGGGCGCCGGCAGCCAGGACTCCGGGTCGCCGGCGGCCGGGTCGCGGAACTCCAGGCCGTAGGCGGTGGCCACCTCGCGGGCGATGCCGCGGATGCTCAGCGCGTAGCCCCGGTCCGGGGTCACGGCGATGTCGAGCACCTCGTCGCCCAGCCCGAGAACCTCATGGCCGGAATCGCCGGGCTCGGCGCTGCCGGGCGGCAGCACGATGATCCCGGAGTGCTCGTCGCCCAGGCCGAGCTCGCGCTCGGAGGCGATCATCCCGTCGGACAGCCGGCCGTAGGTCGTCCGCGACCCGATCGCGAACCCGCCGGGCAGCACCGCGCCGGGCAGCGCGACGACCACCAGGTCGCCCTGCGCGAAGTTGCGCGCGCCGCAGATGACGCCGCGCTGAGTCGTGGTGACCCCGTCGACGACCTCGCCGTGGCCGGCGCCGACCTCGACCCGGCAGAACCGGATGGGCTTCTTGAACTCGGTGAGCTCCTCGATCGAGAGCACTCGGCCGACGACGATCGGCCCGGTGACCTCGGCGCCGAGGACATCGACGGTCTCGACCTCCAGCCCGGCGGCGACGATGCGGGCGGCCACGTCGCGGCCGGACTGGTCGGCGGGAACGGCCACGTACTGGCGGATCCAGCTCAGGGGGGCGCGCATCCTCAGACCTCCTGGCCGAACGCGGCGGTGAAGCGGACGTCGCCCTCGACCATGTCGCGCATGTCGGTGACGCCGTGGCGGAACATCAGCGTGCGCTCGATGCCCATCCCGAACGCGAAGCCGGTGTAGCGCTCGGTGTCCACGCCGCACGCGGCCAGCACGCGCGGATTGACCATGCCGCAGCCGCCCCACTCGATCCAGCCCTCGGACGAGCAGGTCCGGCACGGGTTGGCCGGGTCGTCGACCGAGGCGCCGCGGCACACGAAGCACTGCAGGTCGACTTCGGCGCTGGGCTCGGTGAACGGGAAGTAGCTCGGGCGCAGCCTGGTCACCAGGCCCGCGCCGAACATCGCCGAGGCGAAGTGGTCCAGCGTCCCCTTGAGGTCGGCCATCGTGATGCCCTCGTCGACGACCAGCCCCTCGACCTGGTGGAAGACCGGAGTGTGTGTGGCGTCCAGCTCGTCGGTCCGGTAGACGCGGCCCGGGCAGATCACGTACACCGGCAGCGGCCGGGTCAGCAGCGAGCGGACCTGCACCGGCGAGGTGTGCGTACGCAGCACGACCCCGCTCTCCGGCGAGCCGACGAAGAACGTGTCCTGCATCGTGCGCGCGGGATGGTCCGGCGCGATGTTCAGCGCGTCGAAGTTGAACCACTCGGCCTCGGCCTCGGGGCCCTCGGCGACCTCGTAGCCCATCGCGACGAAGACATCCTCGATGCGCTCCATCAGCGTGGTCAGCGGGTGCCGGGAGCCGCGCGGGCGGCGGTCCACCGGCAGGGTGACGTCGACGGACTCCTCGACCAGCACGCGCTCGTCACGCTGCGCGGCCAAGACCTCCTCGCGGGCCTCCAGGGCGGCGCGGACGGCGGCCCGGGCCTGGCCGACGCGCTTGCCGGCCTCGGCCTTGGCGGCCGGCGGCAGCGCGCCGATCTCCCGGTTGGCCAGGGCCAGCGGGGAGCGGTCGCCGCCGTGCTCGATGCGCACGACCTTGAGCGCGTCGAGGTCGGGAGCGGCGGCGATGGCGGCCAGCGCGGCGTCGCGGGCGGCCTGGACGGCCTCCTCGGAGAGCGCGCTGACCTCGACCGGGTCGTAGGACTTGTTCGGGGCGGACATGGGGCCTTCCGGGGGGTCTGGACAGCGGCGCCGATCCTACCGGCGGATCGCGGACCGCCCCCACTTCCGTCGAACTGCCGCCAGCACCCGCCACCTGCGCGCATCGCCTCGCCCTGCGCGTCCATACTCGCGGACACGAGCATGAACAGCAGATGAACACCGGCGGAGGTGGGCGTGGGCAAGGAGCGGCCTACGGCCGGCGCCGCGTCGGAGGGGTCAGCGTCCGGGCGGATCGGGTTCGCGCATGCGTACTCCGGGCGGCCGGCGTTCGCCAAGGCGCGGCGGCGGCGTGGGCCCAGCCGGGTGATCCCGCTGCTCGGCCAGATCCGCGGCTACACCCGCGCCCGGGCCCGGACCGACGTGGTCGCGGGCCTGACCGTCGCCGCACTGACGCTGCCCTCCTCGATGGCCTACGCCGAGGTGGCCGGCGTGCCGGTGACCACCGGTCTGTACACCCTGATCCTGCCGGTGCTGCTGTATGCGGTGCTCTCCTCGACCCCCCGCACGGTCGTCGGCCCGGAGGGCACGGTCGCGCTGGTGACCGGGGTGGCGGTCGCCCCGCTGGCCGGCGGTGACCCGCTGCGCTGGATGGCCCTGGTGTCCACCCTGGCGCTGATGACCGGGATCGTGTTCCTGATCGCGCGGGCGGCGAAGATCGGCTGGATGGCCGACTACCTGTCCCAGGCCGTCCTCGTCGGCTACATCGCCGGGGTCGCGCTCGTGCTCATCATCGGCCAGATCGGCAAGCTCACCGGCATCCCGTCGACCGGCGGGAACGCGTTGAGCGAGCTGCACGGCTATGTCATGGACCTCTCGGCGACGAACACCGCGACCCTGGCCGTCGGGCTGGTCTCGATGCTGGTGCTGGTGCTCATGCGTCGGTTCGTGCCCGCCTGGCCGGCCGCGCTGCTGGTCGTGGTCGCCGGGATCGCCGTGGCCTGGCGCTGGGCGCTGGCCGACGACGGGCTGGCCCTGGTGGGCGAGGTCCCCCGGGGGCTGCCGGCGCTGTCGGCACCGCTGCTCACCCTCTCGGACCTGCAGGCGCTGATCGTGCCGGCCATCGGCATCTTCCTGGTGAGCTTCTCCGACGGCATCCTGATCTCCCGGGCGATGGCCGCCAAGAACCACGACACGGTGGATGCCGACCAGGAGCTGATGGGCTTCGGGGTCGCGAACATCTCGGCCGGGTTCACCTCCGGGATGCCGATCGGGGCCAGCGGCTCGCGCACCGCGGTCAACGACGACATGGGTGTGACCAGCCAGGTCGGCGGCCTGGTCAACGCGGCTGCGGTCGCGCTGATCCTGGTGTTCCTCACCGGACCGCTGCAGTACCTGCCGACCGCGGTCCTGGCGGCCATCATCATCGTGGCCAGCGTCGGGATCATCGAGGCGTCGGCGTGGGTGACGCTGCGCCGCAGCAGCCGCAGCGAGGTGGCGATCGCCCTGGTCACGATGCTGCTGGTGCTCACCACCGGCGTGCTGACCGCGCTGTTCATCGCGGTGGTGCTGTCCCTGGCCGACGTCGTGCACCGCGCGGCCAACCCGCACGACGCGGTGATGGGGTTCGTGCCCAGCATCGACCGCTACGGCAACGTGTCCAGCCATGCCGACGCGTTGGTGAATCCCGGGATCGTCGTCTACCGCCTGGACGATCGGCTGTTCTTCGCCAACTGCCAGCATGTGAATGCCCGGGTGTGGGCAGCCGTGAGCGCTGCCCCACAGCCCGTGCGCTGGCTGGTGTTCGACGTGGCCGGCGTGCCCGACACCGACTCGGCAGCGCAGGCGGCGCTGCTGGAGCTCAAGCGCGGGCTGGACGACGCCGGGGTCGGGCTGGTCTTCGCGACCATGCGCGGGACGCTGCGCGACGACCTGGAGGACGCCGAGATCCTCCCGCTGCTGGGCGAGCAGAACGTCTTCGAGACGGTGGACCTCGCGGTCGCCGAGTGCCAGCGCCGTACCCCGGAGCTCGCGCCGAGCCCAGACCTGGACGAGGACGACGCAGGCTGAGCCCAGCACCCCGGGTGCTCGACGAGCGCGGCCGGCGCAGGGTCAGTCCGAGGGGTCGTCGTGCGTCCCCGTGCGCTGAGCTCGGGCGGTCGCGTAGAGGCACACCGCCGCCGCCGTGGCCAGGTTGAGGCTCTCGGCCCGGCCCAGGATCGGGATGCGGACCACATGGTCGACCGCGGCGAGGGCGTCCGCGGGCAGCCCGTGGGCCTCATTGCCGAACACCCAGGCGACGCGTCCGGCGAGCAGCCCGGCGGCCTCGGCGTCGAACAGGTCCACCGAGTCCTCGGTCACGTCGGCGGCCAGCGTCGGCCAGCCAGCGGTCCGCAGCGCCTCGACCGCCCCGATCGTCGCGCCAGCCTCGGCGACCGGCAGGTGGAACAGCGAGCCGGCGGTGGCGCGCACGCACTTGGCGTTCGTCGGGTCGACGCTGCCGGCTCCCAATGCCACGCCCACAGCACCCGCGGCATCGGCGGCGCGGATGAGCGCCCCCGCGTTGCCCGGGTCGGACAGCTCGTGGGCCAGGACCAGCTTCCCCGTGCGCGGCGTTCCCAGGCCCGCAAGCAGCGCGGACAGCGGCAGCCGGTCCCAGTGGCAGACCGCGACGATCCCCTGCGGGGTCTGCGCGGTGCTCAGCGAGGCCAGCGCGTCGGCCGCCACCCGATGCACGGGAATGCCGCGGGCGAGGGCCGACTCCACCTCGGCCGCGCGGCGGTCCAGGACGGCTGGATCGACGAACACGGCCGTCACCAGGCCGTCGGCCAACGCCTCGCGGACCGCCTGCGGGCCCTCGGCGAGGAACTGCCCGCGGTCGCGTCGGTGCTTGGGCATCAGCAGCGCACGGGCGTCCTTCACCCGGCCCGACCGGGAGGTCAGGACGACCGGATCCGACCCGCCGACGCGCATGCGGGCAAGGATGCCAGCGCCCGGGCCCCGGTGGCCGCGGACCCGGCCTGGCGGTCGCGGCGTCGACTTCTGCGCGGTCCGCACCTTCGGAACGGCGACCGTCGTTGGACGATCCCCGCCGATCCGGACACGTAGGGGGTGAAGGCACCATTCGGGCGAAGAGGCGGAGGACATGGACATCGACGAGCTGCTGGCGCGATCGGCTCCCCCCGGGGTGGAGCGGACCCCGGAACTTCGGGAGGCCAGGCGAGACCTGGCCGCGGACGTGGAGCGGCGGTCGCGCGGGTCGAGGCGCACGCGCCGGTTCGCCGTGGCGGTCGGGGCGAGCGCGGCGATCCTCGGGCTGGGTGCGGCGGCGGCGACCGGGTCCGGCCCCGGCTGGGTGCCGTGGACGACCGCCGAGGGCAGCACGTGCAGCATGCGGTTCGCAGCCAAGCCGCACGACACGTCCGAGGGCGCGCCGCTGCAGTTCGAGTACGAGCAGCCACTCGAGGACGGACCGGCGCAGCTGCGCGTCGCCATCGACGAGGCCAACCACTTCCTCGCGACGTACGACCTGGACTCGGTCGACGAGGAGGCAGCGATCCGCGACTTCCAGAAGGAGCAGGACGCGGCGATCGCCTCCCAGCCGGATCCGGCCGAGCAGCAGCGACGACTCATCGGCAGCGAGCTGGCGCTGGCAGCGGTGGGTCGCGTGGTCGGGCAGGACCTGGATGCCCACCTGGCGTCGATGGGCCTGCCGAAGGCGGCCAGCGGGTGTCGCTGCGGATGTCCTGGACGTGCCAGTGAAGCCCGAGCGCGCCGCGGACCTGCGCGCGGCGATCGAGGCGAACGCCGACGACCTCCTGGACTACTTCGTGCGGCGCGTCCGGCACCGCGAGGATGCGGCCGACCTGCTGGCCGAGACGATGCTGCAGGCGTGGCGCCGGAGCGACGCCCTGCCCGGCGAGGCCGAGCGTCAGCGGATGTGGCTGTTCGGCATCGCGTCGAACGTGCTGGCCAACAAGCACCGGTCGAACCGGCGGCGCGCGGCCCTGGTCGAACGGCTGCGGTCGCTGATCGACCAGGCCGAGGTCCCGGATCCTGCCGAGGCGAGCGAGGTCAGGGATGCCGTCCTGCGACTGCCCGAGGCCCAGCGCGAGCTCGTGACGCTCGTCCACTGGGAGGGCATGACCCTGGTGGAGGCGGCGGAGGTCCTCGGACTCAACCCGTCGACGGCTCGCGGCCGGTACTCGGCCGCCCGGGCTGCGCTGCGGCTCGCGCTCACCGACGTCAGGGCCCCTCGCTGAGACCACCGGCCGGGGATCGCGCGCTCCGGACAGCGCAGAGCCGGGCGCCTGAGCCGCTCACCTCGTGGGTGACGGACTCAGGTGCCCGGCTCTGGATCGCCGGCTGGGACCGGGGTCAGGCCGCGGCCGGGGTGGCCGGCAGGGCCGCCTTCGCGGTCTCGACCAGCGCGGCGAACGCGGCCTCGTCGTTGACGGCCAGCTCTGCCAGCATGCGCCGGTCGACCTCGATCTCGGCGGCCTTCAGGCCCTGGATGAACCGGTTGTAGGTCATCCCGTTCGCCCGGGCGGCCGCGTTGATCCGCTGGATCCACAGGCGGCGGAAGTCGCCCTTGCGGTCGCGGCGGTGGTCGTAGGCGTACACACCGGAGTGCTGGACCTGCTCCTTGGCCTTGCGGTAGAGGCGCGAGCGCTGGCCGCGGTAGCCGCTGGCCTGCTCGAGGACCTCACGGCGCTTCTTGTGGGCGTTGACCGCCCGCTTCACACGTGCCATGGGAAGTGCTCCTTCGTGGGTGGGTCAGCAGGTCAGCGCATGCCGAGCAGGCGCTTGACGTTCTTGCGGTCGGCGGCCGAGACCTCGGAGTCCAGCTGCAGCGAGCGGGAGCGCTTGCTGGTCTTGACCTCCAGGCGGTGGCGCTTGTTGATCTGCTCGTGCATGAGCTTGCCCGAGCCGGTCTTCTTGACCCGCTTCTTGGTGCCGCTGTGCGTCTTCATCTTCGGCATCGTCGTTCTCCTTGGTTCGAGCCCGCGCGGGAGCCGCGCGAGTGCATTGCGTGCGCGGTGATCCAGGCCACCGCGTGGTCTGGGTCAGGCCGATCGGGCCTGGTCGGTCGGGGCGGTCGCCTGGCGGGCTTCGGCCCGCTCGGCGCGCGCGTCCACCTTCCGCTTGGTGGGGGCCACGACCATGATCATGTTGCGGCCGTCCTGCTTCGGAGCGCTCTCGACGGTGCCGAACTCGGTGATGTCCTCGGCGAGGCGCTGCAGCAGCCGGTACCCGAGCTCGGGCCGGGACTGCTCGCGTCCGCGGAACATGATCGTCACCTTCACCTTGTCGCCCTGCTTGAGGAACCGCACCACGTGACCCTTCTTGGTCTCGTAGTCGTGCGGGTCGATCTTCGGGCGGAGCTTCATCTCCTTGATGACCGTGTTGACCTGCTTCTTGCGGTCCTCACGGGCCTTGACGGCGGATTCGTACTTGTACTTGCCGTAGTCCATGAGCTTGCAGACCGGCGGCTTGCCGTCCGGCGCGACCTCGACCAGGTCCAGATCGGCCTCGGCTGCCAGCCGGAGCGCATCCTCCAGCCGGACGATGCCCACCTGCTCGCCGTTGGGCCCGACCAGGCGGACCTCCGGGACTCGGATCCTGTCGTTGATCCGTGGCTCGACGCTGATGGCGCCTCCTCAGTGCCTCGTGCTGTGGTCACGCACCGCGGGGGCTTCCCTCAAGCAGAGGGCCTGCTCCCGGGCGGGTGAGCAGGCCTCGAAGCGCCGACGATACCGTCGGCCCGGTGCGCGACCCGAGGGACGCTGCACCGTTCGTGACCCGACGGCCCGCAGGCTGTTCGGGTGGGAGCTCGAGACCCCGCTTGTACCGCCATCCCCCGGCCGGTGGCCCCTGTGCGGCTCGTGGAGCCGGCCGGGGACGCCATTTGGGCGGATCGGACGCGCATGCAAGGGTATCAGGGTGAGTGAGGAAACCCCGAATCCCCAACCCTCCCCCGAGGCGGCGTCCGAGGCCCCGGCCGAGGCTCCCCTGCCGGTCGATCCCGAGGTGGCCCAGGCTCTGCGCGACATCGGCGAGGTGCCCGCCGTCGAGGTCATCACCACGGTGGCGCTGCACCTGATGAGTGCGGCGGCGGTCAAGTGCGGCCTGGGCGAGGAGGGCGAGGAGGGCACCGACCTGGACGAGGCACGCACGCTCATCACCGCGCTGGCCGGACTGGTGGTCACCTCCGCCCCCGACCTGGGGAGCTTCCACGCCCGCCCCCTGCGCGACGGGCTGCGCAGCCTGCAGCTGGCGTTCCGCGAGGCCTCGGCCTATCCCGACCCGCCCGGCCAGGGCCCCGGCGAACGGCTCACCGGCCCGGTCAGCTGACCCCTGGCTTCCCTCGACCACTCGCGGTCAATCTGCTCCACTCTTCGTCATCTGCTCCACCCGCGGGCGGAGCAGATGACGGAAACCGGAGCAGATTTCGGGAACCGGCGCCGGGTCAGCCCAGCGCTAGGCCCAGCCACGTCGCGAGCATGCTCGCGACCAGCATCGCCGTCGCGTGGGTGGCGGCGCCGGCGACCGCGCGCGAGCCGTCGGCCATCGCGAGGTTGACCGCCTCGACGCTGGCGGTGGAGAACGTGGTGTAGCCGCCCATCATCCCGGTGCCCAGCACGGTCTTCCATTCACTCAGGCCCGCGTGGTCCAGCGCCAGAGCGGTCAGCAGCCCGAGGACGAACGAGCCGGTCACGTTGATGACCAGCGTGCCCACCGGCAGCCGCCGGTGGCGGCGGCGCGCGATCACGCCGTCCACCACGAACCGGAGCATCGCACCGATCCCGCCGGCCAGAGCGACCGCGAGCGCCGTGGTCATGCGGTCGCCTCCTGCGCCGGCGACGGCATGGGGATCCGGCGCATCAGCAGGGTGCCGGCGAGGGCCGCGGCCACCCCGAGCACCACGCTGACCAGGGCGTACGCCACCCCGACCGCGACCCATCCGTCGCGGGCCAGGGTGTCGACCTCGACGATGAACGTCGAGTACGTGGTGAACCCGCCGCAGAACCCGGTGCCCGCGCCGAGCCGGGCGGTCCGCCGCCATCCACGATCGGGGCCGCTGCGGGCCAGCCCGGCGAGCAGCGCACCCAGGATGAACGACCCGCAGACGTTGATTCCGAAGGTCGCCCACGGCCACTCCCCCGGCCCGGCCGGAGCGGCCTGCTCGATCGCGTAGCGCACGAGGGTGCCGATCGCCCCGCCGAACCAGACCAGGGCCAGGAACCCGGGGCGGGCGAACAGGGGCCGAGCGGCGGGCGCCGCCGGGACTGCGGCACGCGGGACAGAGCCGGGCTCGGCGACGGAGCCCGAGTCGGGGACGGAGCCGGGCTCGGGGACGGAGCCGGGGACGGAGCCGGGCTCGGGGACGGAGCCGGGCTCGGGGACGGAGCCGGGCGTGCTCACCCCCACGGCAGCTGGGCCTTCCAGTCCACGACGCTCAGCGGGACCGTGAGCACCGGCCGGTGCTGGTGGTGGGACAGCCGCACCGAGACCGAGGACTCCAGCAGCTCGCGTAGGGTCGTGCGCACCCCGTCGTGCGCGACCTTGGTGCCCACGATGATGACGCAGGCGTCGACCGCGCGGGCCAGATGGGTCAGGGCGCGATCCGGACGACCGGCCAAGTAGTGGAAGTGCCACGGCACGCCGCTCCCGTCGAGGCGCTCGGCCAGGAACGCGCGCATGGCCGCCGCGTGCCGCTCCCAGGAGTCGTCGCCGACGTCGGGGTCCACGTCGCCGTGCCGCACCGAGCCGTCGGGAAGCTCTTCGACGACGTACCGCATCGGGTCGGCATAGGCGAAGTAGAGCGGCGCGTTGCCGTTGCCCTGGGCCCACGACAGTGCGGTGAGGGCAACCAGCTCGGGCTGGTCCGGGACGATCCCGACCACGGCGGGGTGGCCCGTGAACGGGGTGAGCCGGGAGATGTGCGGCTGCGGGGGGAGGTGGCGGGGCGATCCGCCGATCCCGTGCCCTCGATCGGCAGTGGGCCGGGATGCGGGCGATCGGTCGGGCGAACCGGCGTCGGGGACCACGCTGACTCCTCTTCGCGGGCACGGCCAAGCCTGCCCGCCTGCTCGGACGGGACAGGAAGCCATCAGCCTCACGGCGGTTCGGGCAGCAGCCCCGGCGGGATCCATCGCCGCGGCACACGGTAGCCAACCACACAGCGGTTCGCTCCCTCGCCCACGCGCCGGCCGGGAACAGGGGGTGGCCTCGACCAGCTCGACCGACGTGGGGCAGGTTGGCGACACCACGCCGGTCGAGCCTGTCGAACCCCGCACGAGTGCGCTCCGACCGACCTGCGACTCCAAGACCCCAGCGGCGGGTCGCGCCGCGAACTCACCGACGAGGTGGCTCCTTCGGCGTTCCGGCGGTCACGTGAGGGAAGTAAGGTAAGCCTTTCCTTACTACCTCGTTGAGGAGGTCTCCATGGCCCGGACCAACATGCGTCAGATGCGCGTGCAGCCCGCCACCCCGGGGTTGCTGGTGCTGCATGTCCTGCGCCGGGATCGGGTGACTCCGAACGTCGAGCGGGTCACCCTGGGCAGCGGGGACATCGCGTCGTTCGTGCCGATGGGCGGCGACCAGTGGTTCCGGCTGTTCATCCCGGTGCAGGGCGGCGCCCTAGACCGGGTCCCGCACAAGCTGGACACCGCCTCGTACCTTCGGTTCCTGCTGCTGACCCCGCGGCATCGCCCGGTGATGCGCAGCTACTCCGTGCGCGCGTTCCGCTCCGACGGGCCTGAGGGACCGGAGCTGGACGTGGATGTCGTGCTGCACGGCTCCCCCGAGGACGGGACTGCCGGCCCGGCGGCGGCCTGGGCGCAGACCTGCCAGCCCGGAGATCCGGTCGCGATCCTGGACGAAGGGACAGCCTTCCGGCCGCCGCCCGACACCGAGCAGGTGCTGCTCGTGGCCGACGAGACCGGCATGCCCGCGGCCGCCGGGATCCTCGCGTCGCTGCCCGAGGGGATGGCCGGCTCGGCGCTGCTGGAGATCCCCTCCGCGCAGGACGCCCAGGACCTCGAGGTGCCGCCGGGGGTCGCTGTGACCTGGCTTGCGCGAACCGACCCACACGCCACCCCAGGCGAGCTGGCGCTGGCCGCGGCCCGAGCCCTCCCCATGCCCTCGGGGCCGACCTACGGCTGGGTCGTGGGCGAGCAGGCGCTCGCGACCGGCGTCCGCCGCCACTGGGTCGAGGCCGGACTGCCGACCGACCGGCTGATCTTCTGCGGCTACTGGCGCGCGCGCCGCTGAGCTCGGGTGGGATCCCGCACGCCCCCACCGACCAGCAGCGCCCGCGCCCAGGGTGGGGTCTCGATGCTCGACCGGCCGGGGGGCTGGCTGACGTCAAGGCGCGCGGGGCGGGCTGGGGCGGCTCCGGCGAAGTGGGTGCGGCGGGCGGCGGCGGGGTGCGGCGGGGGGCTGGTTGACGTGAAGGCGTGCGGGGTGGGGTGACGGTGTGCGGGGTGGGTCAGCGTACGGCTGCGGCGCGGATCCGGGGGCTGACGACCAGCGCCCGGTCGAACACCTGGCGCAGCGCGATGCTGGCCGCCAGTCGGCGGGCGACCACCTCGGCGCGCTCGCCGGCCAGCTCGTCGGGGGTCCCGGCCGGGAACGCGACCTCGACGGCCAGCCCGTGCGGCGCCTGCGGAGCCTGCGCGGCACGCAGCCGGACCGCCAGCTCGCCGGCCGCGATGGCCGGGGCCAGCTCCTCTACGATCGCGTCCTGCACCGCGGGATCGACCCACGGCTCCGGCCACGCCTCGTTCGCGGCCAGCCGGCGCAGGGCGGTCCCGCTGAGCACGATCACATGCGCGGATCCCGGGTCCACGACGAGCCGGTCGCCGCCCTCGGCCAGCACTGACGCGGCGACCCGGTCGGCTGGCGCGGGCCAGGGCCGCGCCCGGTCGTTCCAGGCCGCCAGCGTGGCCAGGCTGGAGAAGGCCAGGCCCACCGAGCCCTGCGGAGTGCGCATCGACACCGCCGCGACGGTCCGGTCCCCGCCGCCGCACGCGTCCTCGTGGCCGTCGGACTCCTCCAGCCGCTCCGCCGGGATCTCCAGGAGGGGCACCAGCAGCCGCGCGCCGGCCAGGGCAGCGGTGACCTCGCGGACGCCGTGCGTGCCCCGCATCCGACCGACCAGGGCCTCGGCGAGCCGGGCGTCGGCGCTGCCGTCGTCCTCGGGCTGGGCGGCGGTGCGACCGGCCTCGACAGACCGGCCGGCAGGACCGGGCTGGGCGGCGGCCTCGGGCAGGGCGGCAGCCTCGGGCAGGGCGGCAGCCTCGGAGTCGGGGGTGGCGTCGGAGTCGGGGGCGGGGTGCGGCGCGGTCATCGAGCTCCTCCAGCCGGCCATGCGGCGAATCGTCCCACGCGGCGCTCCGGGTCGTAGCCGGAGCCCAGGTCGGCCAGCTCGTCGACCAGGGCGTCGGCTGCCACCTCCCCCCACACCGGGGTGGACTCGCGCACGAGCCTGCTGACGAAGCCGATGCGGGTCAGGGCGTGCGCCCCGATCTGCTGCTCCCAGGCCACTCGGGGCGGGTCGGGCTCCCCTTGGCGGCGGATCGCTGCGGCACCCTCCGGCGGCAGCGGCGCGACCCAGGCATGCGAGACCGCCACGATCCGGTCCACGGCCAGCAGCGCGATCGCCGCGCCTCCGGTCCCGGCGCCGAGCAGCAGCGAGACCGTCGGCGTGGGACAGGACACCAGGTCGAGCATCACCCGCGAGATCTCCCCGGCGATGCCCGCCTCCTCGGCGGCATCGGACAGCTGAGCACCCAGGGTGTCCACGACGGTGAGCACCGGCAGTCCCCAGTGCTCGGCCAGCGCGATGCCGCGGCGGATCGTCCGCAGCCCACCGACGGTCAGGGGCTGCCCGCAGCGGCGATCCACCGTGCCGGCGAAGACGAGCGGCTGGTCAGCCAGCCGGCCCAGCCCCACCTGCACCCCGGAGCCCAACGCGCCGTCGCCGGTCCCGGGCAAGACAATCCGGTCGGTCAGGGTCGCCGCGATCCACTCGGCGGCGTCAGGGCGGTGCGCCGCCCGGGAGGCGGTCACGTAGGCCCAGAGCTCATCGGCGCTCTGCGGCGCGCCCTCCTGGGCGGCGGCTCCGTCGGGCGTCGGAGGCGAGCTGGGCTGCGGGCGGGGCCGAGGGCGAGGCCGCCGGGTCCGCGCCTGCGACCACAGCGCCAGGGCGGTGGTCCAGTGCGCGCGCAGCTCCGGCCAGTCCAGGGTCTGGTCCAGCACGCCGTGGGCGACCAGGTTCTCGGCGGTCTGCACCCCCGGACCCGGCGGCGTGCCGGTGATCGCCGCGACCGCGCGCGGCCCGAGGAAGCCGACCATCGCACCGGGCTCGGCGGTGACCAGATCGCCGGACGCGCCCACCGTGGCCAGCACCCCGCCGGTCGTCGGATGACACAGGTGGACCAGGTAGGGCAGGCCCTGGGCGCGGTGCTCGGCCAGCGCCGCGGCGATCGGGACCATCTGCACGAACGCGGGGGTGCCCTCCTGCATGCGGGTGCCGCCGGACCGCGGCAGGGCCAGCAGCGGCAGCCCTTCGCGGGTGGCCCGCTGGATGGCCTCGACCACCTGCGCCGCGGTGCCCACGCCGACCGAGCCGCCGAGGAAGCCGAACTCCCACGCCAGGATCGCCGCGCGGACCCCGCCGATCCGCAGGGCGCCGGCGACCACCGCCTCGTCGTGACCGGTGGCCGCGCGAGCGGCGGCCAGCTCCTCGGCGTAGCGCGCCTCGCCCGCGGCGGTGGCCGAGCGGATGCGGTCGGCCAGGCCGACCGGGTCGGGCCAGGGCGCCCAAGTGCCGTCGTCGGCGATCCGGCGGATCGCGGCCAGGGCGGTCAGCCGTTCCGGGCGCGACTCCGGGCGCCGAGGTGCCGACGCCACCGCCTCCCGGGCGCCGGGCGGGGCGACGAGCCGGTCCGGGCTCACAGCCGGCAGGCGAGGATGTCGGTGACGATGATGCCGCGCGCGCCGAGCTGGTACAGCTCGTCCATCACCCGGTGCACGGTGTCGCGGGTGACCATCGCGCGGACCGCCGACCACGTCGGGTCGGCCAGCGCGGACACGGTCGGGGACTCGATGCCGGGCGTGACCCGGCAGGCCTGTGCGACCAGGCTCGCCGGGATGTCGTAGTCGACCATGACGTAGGTGCGGGCGGCCAGCACGCCCTGCAAGCGCCGGACCAGAGTGGCGACCTCGCCGTTCGACCCCACGCCCGAACGGCGGACCAGCAGCGCCTCGCTGACCAGCAGCGGGTCGCCGATGACCTGCAGCCCGGCCTGCCGCAGGGTGCCGCCAGTGGCGACCACGTCGGCCACGGCGTCCGCGACGCCCAGCCGCACGGCGTTCTCGACCGCCCCGTCGAGACGGACGATGGTCGCGTCCACCCCGGCGCGGGTCAGGTAGTCGTCGAGCAGCCCGGCGTACGAGGTCGCGATCCGCAGGCCGGCCAGCTCCTCGACGCGCGCCGGGCCGTCGGCCGGCACCGCCATCCGGAACGTCGAGGGCGCGAACCCGAGGCGCAGCACCTCGCGGGCCTCGGCCCGACTGTCCAGGAGCATGTCCAGCCCGGTGATGCCGAGGTCCAGGGTCCCCGAGCCCACGTAGATGGCGATGTCGCGGGGTCGCAGGAAGAAGAACTCCACCCCGTTGGCATGGTCGGTCGCCACCAGGTCGTTGATCTGCGCGCCGTGCAGGTAGCCGGCCTCGCGCAGCATCGCGCGGGCGGGCTCGGACAATGCGCCCTTGTTGGGGACGGCGACGCGCAGCATGGGGCCCCTCCTCGTGGGGTCGTGTGGCCTGCCGGCCGTGGGCAGTCGCAGGCGGATCAGAGGTGCTCGTAGACGTCGGCCAGGCTCACGCCGGCCGCGATCATGAGCACCTGCGCGTGGTACAGCAGCTGGGAGATCTCCTCGGCGGCACGGTCGGGGCCCTCGTGCTCGGCGGCCATCCAGGCCTCCGCGGCCTCCTCGACGACCTTCTTGCCGACCGCGTGCACTCCCCCGCCCAGCAGTCGGACGGTGCCGGACGCGGGGTCGGCCTCGGCCACCTTCGCCAGCAGCTCGGCGTGCAGGGCGTCGAACGTCTTCACGGGCCGCAGCGTACCGGCGCGCGCGGGGCTCATTCGCCGAAGCCGGTGGCCGATCCCCCACCCGGTCGGCGGATGTCGGGCAGCAGCAGCGCCATCGCCAGTGCCGCCTCGGCCGCCTCGGCGCCCTTGTCCTCGGTCGATCCGACCAATCCGGCGCGGTCCAGCGCCTGCGCCTCGTCGTCGCAGGTCAGCAGCCCGAACCCGACCGGGACTCCGGTGTCCAGGGCGACTCGACTCAGGCCGGAGGTGGCCGCTTCGCACACGTACTCGAAGTGCGGGGTGCCCCCGCGGATGACCACGCCCAGGGCGACCACCGCGTCGAACCCGGCTCGGGCGGCGGCCTGGGCGGCCACCGGCAGCTCGAAGGCGCCCGGGACGCGCAGCACCTGCGCGGTGGCGCCGGCCCGGTGCACCGCGCCCTGGGCGCCGGCGACCAGACCGTCCATGACCTCGGTGTGCCAGCGGCTGGCCACGATCGCGACCACCAGGCCCGGCGCGGCCAGGCCCTGCGCGGACGGGGCCCCCGAGCCGCTCACCGGGCACCTCCGGCGACGGTGGTGCCGACCTCTCCGAGCTGATGACCCATGCGCGTCGCCTTCGTCTGCAAGTAGCGGATGTTGAACTCGTTGGCGGGGATCTCCAGGGGCTCGCGGCCCACGACCTCCAGCCCGTAGCCGGACAGCGCCGCGAGCTTGTCCGGGTTGTTGGTCAGCAGCCGGATCGTGCGCACGCCGAGGTCGGCCAGGATCTGCGCGCCGGTGCCGTAGTCGCGGGAGTCCACGGGCAGTCCCAGCGACACGTTGGCGTCCACGGTGTCCTGTCCCTGGTCCTGCAGCGCGTAGGCCGAGAGCTTGGCGACCAGCCCGATCCCGCGGCCCTCGTGGCCGCGCATGTAGACCAGCACCCCCCGGCCGGCAGCGCTGATCGCCTGCAGCGAGGCCTCCAGCTGCGGGCCGCAGTCGCAGCGCAGGGAGCCCAGCGTGTCGCCGGTCAGGCACTCAGAGTGCAGGCGGACCAGGACGTCCGTGCCGTCGCCGAGGTCACCGGCCACCAGCGCGATGTGCTCCACCCCGTCCAGCGTGCCGCGGTAGCCGAAGGCGGTGAACGGCCCGGACCGGGCCGGCAGCGACGTGGTGGCCACCCGCTCCACGAGGCACTCGTGCCCGCGACGGAACCGGATGAGGTCGGCGATCGAGATCATCACCAGGCCGTGCTCGTCGGCGAACGCCCGGCAGGCCGGCGCCCGCATCATCGTGCCGTCGTCGTGGACCAGCTCGCACAGGGCGCCGACCGGGCGCAGGCCCGCCAGCCGGGTCAGGTCGACCGCGGCCTCGGTGTGCCCGGGCCGGCGCAGCACGCCGCCCGGGACCGCGCGCAGCGGCATCACATGGCCGGGCCGGGTCAGGTCGTGCGGGTCGGTCGCGGAGTCCGAGAGCACGCGGATCGTGTGCGCGCGGTCGGTCGCCGAGATGCCGGTCGCCTCCACGTCGCGGGCGTCCACCGAGACGGCGTACGCGGTCTGCTTGCGGTCCTCGTTGACCCAGGTCATCGGCGGCAGCTTGAGCCGGTCCAGGTCCTCGCCGGTCAGCGAGACGCAGATGTAGCCCGAGGTGTGCCGGATCATGAACGCGGTCAGCTCCGGGGTGGCCCTCTGCGCGGCGAAGATCAGGTCGCCCTCGTTCTCGCGGTCCTCGTCGTCGACCACGACCACCGGCCGGCCCTCGCGCAGCGCGGCCAGCGCCGCCTCGATCGAGTCCAGGCGCACCGCCCCGGCGCCCGGCACCGTCTGCGCCGGATCCGGGGTGCCGAGACCGCCCGGAGTCGGGGCGCCCACCGCCGCCGCGGTTGCGTCCCGGCGGGCGCGCGGCCGGTGGTCGTCGTCCACCGGGATGCCGGCATGCCCGATCCGGATGCCGTGCCCGCTCATGCCCGGGCTCCGATCAGGCGCTCGACGTACTTGGCGATCACGTCCACCTCCAGGTTCACCGGGTCGCCCACCGCGCGGGTTCCCAGCGTGGTCTCGGCCAGGGTCGTCGGGATCAGCGACACCGACAGCCACGGCTGCTCGCCGTCCACGATCCGCACGACCGTCAGCGACACTCCATCCACCGTGATCGAGCCCTTGGCCACGACGTAGCCGGCCAGCTCGGCCGGCAGGTCGATCTCGACCATCTCCCAATGCTCGCTGGGACGCCGGGCGCGAATCCGGCCCACGCCGTCGACGTGACCCTGCACGATGTGTCCGCCGAACCGGCCGTCGGCACGCATCGGCCGCTCGAGGTTGACCGGCTGCCCGGGGGCCAGGGTTCCCAGGCTGCTGGCCCGCAGCGTCTCGGCCATCACGTCCGCGCTGAACGTGCCGTCCACCAGGTCCACCGCCGTCAGGCACACCCCGTTGACCGCGATGCTCGCCCCGGGGAAGGCGTCGGCGGTGACCCGCGGCCCGGACACCACGATCCGCGCGGCGTCGTCGGCCAACGCCTGGACCGACACCACCTGGCCGAGCTCCTCGACGATCCCGGTGAACACGTCCCACCTCCGGCGCAGAAAGTTGGATCTTTGGACGGTCCCGCGAGGGCGATCCAAGTCCGCCCATTGTCACCTCAGGGCAGGGGTTGCGCCGAATCGCCCTGGTGCCGGGGGGGCGGCCTTGGGCTCAGGCGCGGATCGTGCCGGCGGCCGTGCGCAGCGAGGCGCAGGCCGCCGCTGGGTCGTCGGCGCCGAAGACGGCCGAGCCCGCGACGAAGACGTCGGCGCCGGCCCGGGCGCAGCGCTCGATGGTCTCGGCGGTGATCCCGCCGTCGACCTGCAACCAGATGTCGGCCCCGCCGATGAGTCGGCGGACCTCGCCGATCCGGCGCACCGCGGTCTCGATGAACGACTGCCCGCCGAAGCCGGGCTCCACGCTCATCACCAGCACCATGTCGACCTCGTCGAGCAGGTCGGCCACCGCGTGCACCGGGGTGGCCGGCTTGAGTGCCACCCCGGCCCGGGCGCCCTGGGCCCGCAGCGCACGCGCCAGCCGGACCGGCGCAGCGGCGGCCTCCAGGTGGAAGGTGACGCTGGCCGCCCCCGCCTCGGCGTAGGCAGGCGCCCACCGGTCGGGGTCCTCGATCATCAGGTGGCAGTCGATCGGCGTGCGCACGGCCCGCACCAGCGACTCGACCACCGGCAGCCCGAGCGTCAGGTTGGGCACGAAGTGGTTGTCCATGACGTCGACGTGCAGCCAGTCGGCTGCCCCCTCGACGCGCGCGCATTCCGCGGCCAGGCTGGCGAAGTCGGCCGAGAGGATGCTCGGCGAGATCTGGATGCCCACGGCGGTCCTCCTGAAGTCAAGCGGCGGCCGGACTCCCGTCGAGCCCCTGCGGCGAGGGTAGCGACCCACCCGTGGTCCGAGCAGGACGTCCGGCGGCAATCGGCCGGTGCACGCCGGGCGACGCACGCCGGTGGCAGCCGGCGTGCGGTGGCCGGCGGCGTGCCCGTGGGGCAAGCTCGGTGGAGCCACCGGCGTGCGGCACGGCCCGCAGCAACCTGGAGACTCCCGGGCTGCTGCGGGCCGACGTCGATCACTGCTCGTCTGCGGACACCCCGGCCCGGTCCAGCAGCGTCTGCACCGCCGCGGGGAACAGCTCCACGATCCGCTCGGGATCGGGCGTGATCGCGGTGTCGGTGCTGACCGCGAAGTTGATCTCGCCGTTGAGGCTGAAGATCCCGACGCACAGGTTCATGTTGGCCGCAACCCCGCCGAGTCCCCACGAGCCCACGACGTTCGCACCGGCCAGCGTGAGCGGGCCACGTGGCCCAGGCACGTTGGTCACCACGCCGGCGTGCTGCTCCTGCGTGATCTTGTGGATCGCCCGCTCGGCCTGCGGGGTGGTGATCGCGGCCACCGAGGCCAGGCCGAAGGACACGACCGGGACGGTCGACTTCTTGATCTCGTCCATCTCGGCCTTGATGCTGCGCACCGCCTCGACCGGATCCTCGATCCCCACGGGGAGCAGGACGTTGACCAGGCCGAACCGGTTGCCCAGCTCGCGCGGCAGCGGCTCGTCGGCACGGCGCAGGCTGACCGGGACCGAGACCAGCAGGCCCTCCACGTCCAGCGCCCCCTTCTCCAGCAGGTAGGCGCGCAGCGCACTGGTCGTGGCGGCCACGAGCATGTCGTTGATCGTCGCGCCGAAGACCTTGCCCGCGTCCTTGATCGGCGCCAACGGGATCGGGTCGATCCACGCGACCTTCTTGTGCCCGGACACGGTCCCGTGCAGCGCGGCGGACTTGCCCGGCTTCGGGGCATTGAGGAAGTCCACCGCGCCGGACACGTACGAGCCGGCAGCGCTCAGCGGGGCGGCCCGCTCGACCACGGCCGCGGGGATCCCGGTCGCCTGGTCGACCACGGCCCCGGGGATCCCGGACACCTGCTCCGCGACCGCGCCCGGCACCTCGGCGGCCTGCTCGGCCAGCCCCGAGCCGAACTCGACGAACCGCGCGGGGTCCGGGGTCAGGCTGATGACCTCGGTGAGAGCCTCCACGCCGCTGGCGAGCTGGGCCGGGATCGTGCGCGGATTGCGCAGCGCCTCGGTGACCGCGTCGGTCGCACCCGAGGCTGCCGCGGCGGCCCCACCGACGACCGCCGTGGCGGCGTCCACCGCGGGCGCGACCGCCGAGCGGGCCCGGTCGCGCTTGCGCTTGCGCTCGCGGTCGATGATCTTGACCTGCTCGGCGTCGACCGCCTCGTCGGCCAGGCTCATGATGAGCCGGACCAGCGCCCACCCGTCGGCGATCGCGTGCTGGATGCGGGCATGGATCGCGGTCGTTCCCTCGTAGCCCTGGATCATGTGGAACCGCCAGAGCGGCCGGGTGTGGTCCAGCATCTGGCTGCGCTGCTCGGAGACCAGCTTCTCCAGCGCGGCCCGGTCGCCGGGCTCAGGAAGGGTGATGACGTCCACGTGGTAGTCCAGATCGAAGTCCTCGTCGTCCACCCAGCTGGGCATGAGCAGCGGGTTGCGCGAGGGCCGGATCTTCTGGCGGAAGGTGGGGTAGACGTCCAGCAGGCGCTCCTGGATCAGCTGCCGGTAGTCGTCCGGATCGATCTGGCGGTCCAGCCACATCAGGGCTGAGACGGTCTGGTGGTTCCCCTCGAAGTCGCTGTAGAGCCAGCAGGCATCGGCAGGGGACAGTCGGCGCTCGGACACGTTCGCTCCTCGGGGGTCGTCGGCGTGGCGAGTCTAGGAGCGCGGGTGTGCCGCACACCGGCTGAACGGGATCCCTCGACGGCCTTGGCCGCTTCGCGGCAGCGTGCGGGAGAGTCGTGCCCGCCGCCGGGAGCCGCCACCGGGAGCGCCGTGCTCGCCAGCGCCGTGCCCGCCACCGGGAGCCCGCCGCCAAGAGCCCGCACTCGGGGTGCCGGTCAGGCCGGGCGGCGCAGGAGAGCGGCGAACATGCCGTCAGTGTCGTGCAGGTGCGGCCACAGCCGCAGGTACGGTCCGGCTGCGGCACCCGGCGGCAGCGGCATCCCCGCCTCGGCCAGCGGCACGATCTCGGCTCCGGCGCGGCGGACGGTCCGCTCGACCACGGCCTGCGTCTCGGCCAGGTGCGGGGAGCACGTCGCGTAGAGCACCAGCCCGCCCGGGCGCACCAGATCGAGGGCATGGCCGAGCAGCGCGGCCTGCAGCGGGGTGAGCGTGGCCAGATCGGCCGAGCCGCGGCGCCAGCGGGCCTCCGGCCGCCGGCGAAGTGCCCCCAGTCCGGTGCAGGGCGCGTCGACCAGGACCCGGTCGAAGCCCTCGGGCGGGCACGGCAGCGTGGTGCCGTCGGCCACGACCACCTCGTGCCGGCCCCGGATCGGCCGCAGGGTCGAGCGCACGAGCTCGGCGCGGTGCCGGTGCTGCTCCACGGCGGTGAGCCGCCCGCCGCGCTCCGCGACGCAGGCGGCCAGCAGCGCGGCCTTGCCGCCCGGGCCGGCGCACAGGTCCAGCCAGCGCGCGTCCGGCCCGTCGAGGACCGCCTCGGCCAGCGCGAGCGCGACCAGCTGGCTGCCCTCGTCCTGGACCCCGGCCGCGCCGGTGGCCACGGCGGGCACCGACGCCGGGGCGGCCGAGGAGATCCGCACGGCTCGTGGCGACCACCGACCCGGCTGGGCGTCCACCCCTTGCTCGCGGACCTGCGCGAGCAGCTCGTCTCGGGGCAGCGTGCGCGCGGCCAGTGTCACGTGAGCGGGCTCGTTGTCGGCCAGCAGCGCCGCGCGCGTGTCGGCCCACGTGCGGCCCGGCAGGCTCGCCGCCAGCGCCTCGTGGGTGGCACGCACGATCCACTGCGGATGCGACGTGGTGATCGCGAGATGGGCCACCGGGTCGTCGTCCAGGGCTGGGAGGTGGCCGGACTCGGCGAGCACCGCCAACCACTCCTGGACCGTCTCGTGCGCCGCCGCCCGGCGCAGGACCGCGTTGGCCAGCCGGGCCGCACCGGGGTTGACCTGCGCGGCCACCAGATCGACCGTGCGGTCGACCGCGGCATGCGCCCCGACGCGCATCAGGAGCAGCTGGTGGACGCCCAGCCGCAGCGCATCGAGGAGGTCGGGCTGCAGGTCGGCCAACGGCCGATCGACGCAGCGGGCGAGCACGGCGTCGTGCAGTCCCCGCCAGCGCAGGGTCCCGTAGGCGAGCGTCGTGGCGAAGCCGGCGTCGCGCCCGGACAGCCGGTAGTCGGCCAGGATCCGGGGCCACGCCAGGTTGGCGTAGGCGTCGTCGCGGTCCACCGCCCGCAGCAGAGCCAAGGGCGCGGCGCGGGTCGGATCGATCCGCCGCGGACGGCTCCCGCCGGTCGCGGCGGGCCCGCCCGGTCGGCCACCCCGGCGTGGTCCGCCTGCGGACCTCCCGCCCGTCGGCCGCCCCTGCTCAGCCAAGGCGCTCGCCGGGCTCGATCCGGGCCCCGCGCGACCAGTCCGGCGCCGGCATCGCCCGGCGACCGGGGGCCGCGACGTCGCCCAGCCGCACCGCGTGGGTGGCCGTGCCCACATGGACCGCCGCGCGGCTCACCGCCAGCTCGCCGGGCGCCAGGCCCGTCAGGTCCAGGTCGCGGGTGACCGGACCCAGCCGCAGCCGCTCCTCCCGGAACGTCGTCCACGCACCGGGTGCGGGCGTGCACCCGCGCACGAGCCGGTCCACGCGCATCGCCGGATCGGTCCAGCGCACCTGGGCGTCGGCGACGGTCAGCTTGGGCGCCAGCGAGACCCCGTCGGGCGACTGCGGCACCGCGGCGAGCCGCCCAGCCGCCAGTCCGTCGAGGGTTGCCCGCAGCAGCCCGGCACCCGAGTCGGCCAGCCGGCCGAGCAGGTCCCCCGCGGTGTCGGTGGGACGGATCGTCTCGGTGACCACGCCCAGGACCGGCCCGGTGTCCAGGCCCTCCTCCAGCAGGAACGTGCAGGCGCCGGTCACGTCGTCGCCGGCGATGATCGCGTGCTGCACGGGCGCGGCCCCCCGCCAGGCGGGCAGCAGCGAGAAGTGCAGGTTGACCCAGCCGTGCGCCGGGACCGCCAGTCCCGCGGGGGGGATCAGGCCCCCGTAGGCGACGATCGGGGCGGCCTCGGGCGCCAGCTCGGCCAGCCGCGCGAGGAACTCGGGGTCGCGGGGCCGAGCCGGGCGCAGCAGCTCGATCCCCGCGTCGAGCGCGGCCTGCGCGACCGGGGAGGGCACCAGGCGGCGACCTCGGCCGGCAGGTGCGTCGGGGCGGGTGAGCACCGCGACCACCTCGTGGTCGCTGTCGAGCAGCGCCAGCAGGGACGGCAGCGCCACCTCCGGCGTGCCCGCGAAGAGCAGCCTCATCAGCCCAGGCCCGGGTGGATCGCGTGCGGGCTGAGCCGGACCGTCGGCGGCGCGCCGAACCACTCCGACTCTCGGATCGCCCGCATGGCCTCCTTGCGGGTCTCCCGGTCGAGCCGGTCGATGAACAGGATCCCGTCGAGGTGATCTGTCTCGTGCTGCACGCAGCGGGCCAGCAGCTCGGAGCCCTCGACGACCACCGGCTCCCCGTGCATGTTCATCCCCTTGGCGACCACCCGCATCGCCCGCGGCGTGTCGAAGGAGAGCCCCGGCAGCGACAGGCAGCCCTCCTCGCCGTCCTGCGTCTCGTCGGACAGGTCGAGGCTGGGGTTGACCAGGTGCCCGATCGTGTCGTCCACGGCGTAGGTGAAGACCCGAAGCGAGACTCCCAGCTGGGGGGCGGCCAGCCCGACCCCGGGCGCGTCGAGCATGGTGTCGGTCAGGTCGGCGACCAGCTGGCGCAGCTCCTTGTCGAAGGTCTCGACGGGGGCGGCGGGGGTGCGCAGCACGGGATCGCCGAACAGCCGGATCGGCTTGAGGGACATGGGCGGATTCTAGGTGCGATCCCCTGGGCTGGCTGAGCCGTCCGGGTCGGCGATCCTCGGCGGTGCCGCTGCCCCGGACGCTCGGCGCTACCTGCCCAGGATCTCCCGGCCCTCCGTGTCCCGTGCGGGATCCTTCGCGGGCAGCACGTCGAACGCCCAGTCCGAGCGCTTCCAGGCCGGGACCGGGGTCACGCAGTCGCTGCGCGGGACGAAGCGCGACCTGCGCACGAGCTGGTAGCGGTGGATGTAGCGAGGACAGTTCGGATAGACCGCCCGGGTGTGCACCCGGACGACGAACTGCGCCTCGGGATACTCGGTCACCAGCGGGTCCGCGAGGTCGATCGAGGCCTCGCCTTCCACCCGCATGCGGTGGCCCCGTTCGAAGTCAATGAAGAGCAGTCCGACGTTCGGATTGACCAGCACGTTCCCGGCCGACAGGTACATGCCGTTCCCGTCGAAGCTGGGGAACACGAGCGTCTGCGGATCGATGACCCGCACGAAGCCCGGCTCGCCGCCCTTGTAGGAGCAGGTCGGGCGACCGTCGGCGTCGGCGGTCGCCAGGAAGAACATGTCCCGCGCCTCGACGAACGCGCGGTCGGACGCGCTGATCGAGCTCGAGACGAGCAGGCTGTCGATCCGGTCTGCCAGAGCCCGGGTGTCGAACTGGTCCTGCAGGGCCCGGCTCCCGTCGTGGTATCCCGAAGCCATGGTGGCCTCCCTCGGCCGACGAGGCGACCACCGTGGCGCCCGCGCGACCGCTGCCAGTGTGTTCCTTCTCCATAGGCCCAGTCGAGGGCTCGGTCGAGGGCCCGGTCGAGGTGGTCGCCGAGAGGCGCCGACGGCCCCGGCGCGTCGGAGGGTGCTGTCCTGGGGGCAGATCTCCGGCTCGGAGCGCAGGGGCACGCGGCATCGCTGCCCGAGCCGGCCGGGCGGTCCCGCGCAGAGAGGCCTCAGGGGAGCTCGGGGGGGTCCATGCGGACCGTGACCACCGGGGCCTTGCGGGCGCTGCGCACCGACTTGGCCAGCGCCAGCGAATGGGTCAGGGCGGGGCCGTCGGCCAGGGCGGCGGTGAGCACGTAGACGGTCGTGTCGGGTTCTCCGAGCGGGGAGCCGGGCAACGGACCGGATCGGCGCAGGACGACCCGACCGAGCTCGGCGCACACCTGGTCGGCGAGCTCCGCGGTCGCCGTGGGCGCGCCGGTGAGCACGGCGACCCGGACGGCCGGGGGCAGGCCCAGCTCGCGGCGCTCGGCCAGCTCGCGCTGGGCGTACCCCAGCGGATCCCAGCGGACCAGCGCCTGCACCTCGCGCAGGTCCGCCGGCCCCACGACCACCACCCGACCGCCCTGCGCCGCCGAGCGCACGAGGCTCGCCGACTCCAGCCAGCGGCGCAGCACCTCCTCCCCCACCCGAGAGCCAGGACGCGCCAGGGCCGCGGTCACGTCGAGGATCGCCAGCGCGGCGTAGCCCGCGGGCCCGGGATCCGGGACGGCACCGGCGGTGGCGACGACCAGCGACGGCGCGCGAGCCAGGGAGCGCACCGGGGACTCACCCGTGGAGACGATCACCGGCACGCCCGGCAGCGCCCGACCGAGCTCCTCGGCCGTGCGCCGTGCCCCGACCGCGGTGGCGCGCAGCCGGTCGGCCCCGCATCGGGGGCAGCGCCACCCCGGGATCGGGCCGTGCGCCGGGCAGGCCGGCACCCGATCCTTCGCCGTCGCCATCAGGGCGTGGTCGCAGACCGGGCACACCGCCGGCTCCCGGCAGGTCTGGCAGGCCAGGCCGGGCAGGTAGCCCACGCGCGGCACGAGGACCAGGACCGGTCCGTGGGCCAGGCCGGCCCTCAGCACCCCGGTCACCTCCTCAGGCAGCCGGCCGCCGCGCGCCGGGTCGCCGCGCAGGAGATCCGCCGAGACCTGGACAAGCGGCATCCGCTCGCGGACGCCGGCCCGCGGCAGGGCGACCACCGCCAGCCAGTCCGCGCCCGCCATCCGTGCGGTCTCCAGGGTGACGCCCGGACCTGCCAGCACCAGTCCGGCGCCGGACTGGGCACTGCGCAGAGCCGCCACCTCGCGGGTGTGCCAGCCCGGTGCGTGCTGCTCGGCCATCGAGTCCTCGCCGTCGCCCCAGACGACGATCGCCCCGAGGTCGGCCATCGGGGCGAAGATGCTCGTCCGGGTGCCGACGAGGACTCGCGTGGTCCCGCGCAGCGCACCCAGGAACGTCCGGTAGCGCCGCTCCGGTCCGTCCTCGGCGGTCTGGGTGGCCACCGTCAGCCCGGCGGCGGTCAGGGCAGTGGCGAACCGGGTGACGTCCGCGGCATCCGGCACGACGATCAGGACCGAGCGGTTGCGGTCCAGCACGACGCCCGCCAGCTCGGCCAGCCGGGCGCCGGGGTCCTCCCCCGGCCCACAGATCCACAGCGCACGCGCCGGGTCGGCTCCCCCCAGCCCGGCGAGCAGCTCGGCCCCGCCCTGGTAGGCGTCCCACGCCGGCGCGGGGTCCTGCGCGGTCGCGGACGGCCGCAGCCCGTCAGCCCCGATCCCCGCGCCTGCACCGTCCGAGCCGGCCGTCCCGCGGGCCGAGCCTGTCGAGACCTCACCCGAGGTCGCGCGGGCCGATGCCGCGCGCTCCGCCCGGGCATGTCGGGGCGGTACCGCGGAACGAAGGACGTCGGCCAGCGTGCCGGCGTACCGGTCGGCGACTGCCCGGCACAGCGCGCGGATCTCCTCGGTGAGCACCGGCGGACCGTGCACGGACACCAGCGGCTGCAGCGGGTGATCCGAGTGCTCGACGCGCTCGACCACGAACCCGTCGACCAGCCGCCCGGCCAGCCGCACCCGGACCCGGGCCCCGGGCTGGGCGCCCTCGTCCAGGGTCACCGGAACCGAGTAGTCGAAGAGCCGGTCCAGATGCGGCAGTGGGGTCATCAAGGCAACCCGGGCGACCGGATGCACCGACGCCGCGGGCTTGGGCCGACGACTGGCCCGCCGACGGGCCGGCGCCGCGCCGGGCAGCGCCAGCTGCTCCTCCTCCACCACGCCCCCTGAGCTGCCGGTCGCGGCGGACGGCCTCAGGCCGCGAGCCGCGTTGCGGCTGCCGGCGGTCCCGAGCGCGCCCCTCCCGCGAGCCGCGGTGCCGCGCGCCTGAGGGTTCAGAGGCCGGTGGCCGACCGCAGTGCCGCCACGCGGTCCAGCCGCTCCCAGGTGAACGTGGACTGCGCGCTCCCGAGGCGGCCGAAGTGCCCGTATGCCGCCGTCGGGCGGTACTGCACGACGTGGGTGTCCAGCAGCTGCAGATCCCGGATGATCGCGCCGGGGCGCAGGTCGAACACCTCGAGGATCGCGGACTGGATCTGCTCGTCGGGCAGCACACCCGTGCCGAACGTCTCCACGAACAGGCCCACCGGGTGCGCCTTGCCGATCGCGTAGGCGACCTGGACCTCGCACTTGGTCGCCAACCCGGCGGCCACGACGTTCTTGGCCACCCAGCGCATCGCGTACGCCGCGGACCGGTCGACCTTGGACGGGTCCTTGCCGGAGAACGCGCCGCCACCGTGCCGGGCGAAGCCACCGTAGGTGTCGACGATGATCTTGCGGCCGGTCAGGCCGGCGTCGCCCATCGGCCCACCGACCACGAACCGGCCGGTCGGGTTGACCAACAGCCGGGTGCCGGAAGTGTCCAGGTCGACCTCGGCCAGGATCGGCTCGACCACGTGCTTGCGGATGTCCGGAGCCAGCTGGCCGTCCAGGTCGATCTCGGCCGCGTGCTGGGTGGACACCACGATGGTGTCGATGGTGACCGCGCGGTCGCCGTCGTAGCCGATGGTCACCTGGGTCTTGCCGTCGGCGCGCAGATAGTCGACCTGGCCGGACTTGCGGACCTCGGTGAGGCGCTCGGACAGGCGGTGCGCCAGGTGGATCGGCAGCGGCATCAGCTCGGGCGTGTCGGTGCACGCGAACCCGAACATGAGGCCCTGGTCGCCGGCGCCCTGCAGGTCCAGCGCGTCCCCGGACCCCTCGACCCGGCCCTCGAACGCCTCGTCCACGCCCTGGGCGATGTCCGCGGACTGCCGGCCGATCGACACGGACACCCCGCACGACTCGCCGTCGAAGCCCTTCTCCGAGTGGTCGTAGCCGATCTCCAGCACGACGTTGCGCACGATGCCCATCACGTCGGCGTAGCCCTCGGTGTTCACCTCGCCGGCGACGTGCACCTGGCCGGTGGTCAGCAGGGTCTCGACCGCGACGCGCGAGCGCGGGTCCTGACTGAGCAGGTCGTCCAGGATGGCGTCGCTGATCTGGTCGGCCATCTTGTCCGGGTGCCCCTCGGTCACGGACTCCGAGGTGAAGAGGCGCAGGGTCATGGATGCTCCTGGTGCAGCATGGCCGGCACGGTGGCCGACCGGATGATCACGAGGACGCCCGCGGGCGCCGTCGCGGGGATTCTAGGGTCCGGGTGCGCGAAGCTCGGTCAATCTGTCCCAGATGGCGTGCGCAACCCGCGCCTTGGAGCCGCTGACCGGCTCGCCGACCGTGCCGTCCGGGGTGAGCAGCTGGACGACGTTCTCGCGCTGGCCGAAGACTCCCCCACCGGACACGTCGTTGAACACCAGCAGGTCCACGCCCTTGCGCCGAAGCTTGCGCGCCGCGTGCTCCAGCGCGGTGCCGTCCGCGTCGCCGGTCTCGGCAGCGAAGCCGACGATCGCCGAGCAGCCGGGCAGGTCGCCGGCCGCGCGCCGGGCCACCAGTCCGGCCAGCACGTCCGGGTTGCGCAATAGGGCGATCGGTGGCGGCGTGCCGTCGGTGCTCTCGTCCTTCTTGATCTTGTCCGCGGCCACCGCGGCCGGCCGGAAGTCGGCCACCGCCGCGGCCATCACGATCACGTCGGCGGCGGGCGCCTCGGCGCTCATGGCCGCTTCGAGCTCCACGGCTGTGGCCACCCGCACGATCCGGACACTCGGCGCGTCGGGCAGCTCCACGTTGGCGCTGACCAGGGTGACGGTGGCGCCGCGCGCGACCGCGGTGACCGCCAGCGCGTACCCCTGCCGTCCGCTGGATCGATTGCCCAGGAAGCGCACGGGGTCGATCGGCTCGCGGGTACCGCCCGCGCTGATGACCACATGCGTACCCACCAGGTCGCGCCGCCCGCCGGTGAAGAGCACCGACATGACGATGTCGGCGATCGCCTGCGGCTCGGGCAGCCGCCCCGGGCCGCTGTCCGCGCCGGTCAGCCGACCCACCGCCGGATCCATGACGATCACGCCCCGCGAGCGCAGCGTCTCGACGTTGGCCTGGGTGGCCGGGTGCCGCCACATCTCGGTGTGCATCGCCGGGGCCATCACGACCGTACAGGTCGCGGTGAGCAAGGTGGCGGTCAGCAGGTCGTCGGCGCGCCCGCTGGCGGCGCGGGCGAGCAGGTCGGCGGTGGCGGGGGCGACCACGACCAGGTCGGCGTCCTGGCCGACCCGGACGTGCTCGACGCCGGCCACGTCCTCCCAGACGCTCGTGTGCACCTCGTGGCCGGACAGCGCGGCCCAGGTCGCCTTCCCGACGAAGCTCAGCGCGGCCTCGGTCGGCACGACCTGGACGTCATGCCCGGACTCGGTGAGCATGCGCAGCAGGTGCGCGACCTTGTAGGCGGCGATGCCGCCGGACACGCCGAGGACGATCCGAGCCCGCTGGGCGGGCCCGGAATCGAGGGTCTCGGCCGGGCTCAGCTGGGCTCCTCGACGGGCTCGGTGAACAGCAGCCCGTCGTTGATCTCGCGCAGGGCGACCGACAGCGGCTTCTCCTGCGGGTGGGTGTCGACCAGCGGGCCTACGTACTCGAGCAGACCCTCGCTGAGCTGGGCGTAGTAGGCGTTGATCTGGCGGGCACGCTTGGCGGCCTCGATGACCAGCGAGTACTTGGACTGGGACTTGCCCAGCAGGTCGTCGATCGGCGGGTACGTGATGCCCTCGGGGCGGAAGCCGGACACTCGGTGCCCTCCTGGTTCTCCGGGCGCCGGGTACCGGCGCCCTGTCGTGACGATGATCCTACGGAGGCCCGGCGCGTGACGTGGTGGGCAGCGAGGCCGCCACGGGCGCGGATGCGCGCTGCGGGATCCTGCGGCCCCTGTCACCGGGCTCCGTCATAGGGGGTCTGACGTGGCTCAGGAGCCGATCATGACAGGAGATCCGGGTCACCGGGCGGAAGCAAGTCTACCAAGGCGGTCGCCGCCCGCCCGACATCGTCGTTGATGACGATCGCGTCGAACTCGGGCGCGGCGGCCAGCTCGTACCGGGCGCGCTCCAGCCGGGCCTGCACGGCAGCCTCGGACTCGGTGCCCCGGCCGCGCAGCCGGTCCTCCAGCGCCAGCGTGCTGGGCGGGGTCAGGAAGACCATGAGCGCCTCGGGTGCGGCGTCGCGAACCTGCCGGGCGCCCTGCAGCTCGATCTCCAACAGCACCGGGCGGCCCTGCGCCAGGTGCCGGGCGACCGGCTCCCGGGGCGTGCCGTACCGATTGCCGGCGAACTGTGCCCATTCGAGGAAGCCGTCCTCGGCGATCGTGCGGCTGAACCGCTCGTCGGACCAGAAGAGGTACTGCTCGCCGTCGACCTCGCCCGGGCGGGGCGCCCGCGTGGTGGCCGACACCGACACCCACACGTCGGGCCGAAGCGCGCGCATCCGGGTCACGACGGTGCCCTTGCCCACGCCGCTGGGCCCGGAGAGGACGACGAGCACCCCCCGGGGATGCGATGCGCCCAGCTCGGCGACCAGGGCCCGCATCTGGTGCTGCCCGAGCCCGCCCACCCGGCGGTTGGCCGCGATCCCCAGCCGGTCCATGAGTGCTGCGGCCCGCACAGGACCGATTCGCGGGAACGCGGCCAGCAGCTCGGCGACCTTCATGCGCGCCAGCGCCCGGCCGCGGTCGGAGTCGGCCTGGGCCTGCGCCAGGACCTCGGTCAGCGTCAGGGTGCCCTGGCGCAGCCCGCGCTTCACGCCGGCCCGCAGCTGGCGGGCGGCCACCCCGCGGGCAGCCGCGGCGGATCGCTCCTGCGGCGTGAGCGGGGGCAGACTCATGGGCGCAGGGTAGCCCCGGCCGGGCGCGCCCCCGGATGACCGGCCAGCTGACCGGCCAGGGCGGCCGCGGCGGCACCCGGATCGGCGGCGCCGGTGAGCGGCCGGCCGATCACCAGCAGGTCGGCGCCGTCGGCCAGCGCCTGCTCCGGCGTGGCCACGCGCGCCTGGTCGGCCAGCGCCGCGCCCGCGCCCGCGGCCGGACGCACGCCGGGGGTGATCAGGTGGATGTCGGCGGGGACGGCCGCCCGGATGGCGGCGACCTCCTGCGGCGAGCAGACGAGCGCCCGGGCCCCCGCGGCGACCGCCAGCCGGGCCAGCCGCACCGCGGCCTCGACGGGCGGGCCGGCCAGCCCGATCGCGGCCAGGTCGCCGGCGGACAGCGAGGTCAGGACGGTGACGGCGGTGACCCGGGTGTCGGGCAGTGCCTCCGCGGCCGCGGCGACCATCGCCGCTCCCCCGCTGGCATGCACGGTCAGGTAGTCCACACCGAGGCCGCGCACGCTGCGCGCCGCGCCGGCCACGGTGTTGGGGATGTCGTGCAGCTTGAGGTCCAGGAACAGCCCGGTTCCCGGTGCGGTCGCGCGGACCGCCTCGACCACCGGGGCGCCGTCGCGCAGGAACGTCTCCAGGCCGACCTTCATGACGCGAACGTGGGGGCCGGTCGCGCCGGCCCAGCGCAGGGTCGTCTCGCGGTCCGGGCCGTCGAGGGCCACCGCGACGGGCGCCCGGGTGGGTTCGGTCAAGGTCGTGCCTCCTGGCTGGTGCGCGACTGCATCGCCGCGACGTGACGTGCCTGCATGACATGGCCCAGGCCGACGGCCTCGCGCAGCGAGGCGATGCCGCGCTGCGCCAGCAGCTCGCGCAGCTCGCGGGACACCCGAGCGGGAGCGGCCGGGTCGTGGAAGACCACGGTCCCGACCGAGACGGCGCTGGCCCCGGCCAGCAGGAACTCGAACGCGTCCTGGCCGGTGCGGATGCCGCCCATGCCCAGGATGGGGAGATCGGGGAAGGCGGCATGCACCTGCCAGACCGCGCGGACCGCGACCGGCCGGATCGCCGGGCCGGACAGACCGCCGGTCATCCCGCCGAGCATCGGTCGCATGGTGTCGGGGTCGATGACCATGCCCAGCAGGGTGTTGATCATCGAGACCCCGTCGGCGCCGGCCTCGCGCACCGACTTCGCGATGGCCACGATGTCGGTCACGTCCGGGCTGAGCTTGGCCAGCACGGGCACGTCCGGCGGGGTCTGCCGGCGCACCGCCTGCACGACCGAGGCCGCGGCGAACGGGTCACACGCGAACACCTGGCCGCGCGACTCCACGTTGGGGCAGGAGATGTTGACCTCGATCGCGGCGATCCCCGGCTCGTGGCGCAGCCGCTGGGCCAGCTTCTGGTACTCCCCCACCGAGCCGCCGGCGATCGAGACGACCGTGCGGATGCCGCGCTCGCGCAGCCAGCGCAGGTCCTTGGCGACGAACGCCTCGACCCCCGGGCCCTGCAGGCCGATCGAGTTGAGCATGCCCGAGGGGGTCTCGGCCATCCGCGGGGTGGGCCGGCCGGAGCGGGGCGCCAGCATGATCGACTTGGTGACCACCGCACCGATGGCGCCCAGGTCCAGGTACGGGGCCAGCTCACGACCGGCTGCGGCACAGCCCGAGGCTGTGAGCACCGGATCGGGCAGCACCAGCGAGCCCAGCCGGGTGCTCAGGTCCACCTGCGCGGGAGCCAGACTCGCCATCAGTGACCCCCCGGAACCGGGGCGCCCAGCGCATCGGGGGGCACGGTCCCCACGTCTGCCCAGCGCACGTCGCCGCCGCGGAACACCGGGCCCTCGGTGCACGAGCGGACCATGCGCGTGACTCCGTCGGCGCCGCGGACCGGCAGCACGCAGGTCATGCACACCCCGATCCCGCAGGCCATCGCCTCCTCCACCGCGCACTGGCTGTGCGCGCCCTGCGCGGCGGCCACCGACGCGACCGCGGCCAGCATCGCCATCGGCCCGCACGCGTAGACCACGTCGGCGCCGCTGGCCCGGATGATCTCGGGCAGCGGGTCGGTGACCCGCCCGCGGATGCCGGCCGAGCCGTCGTCGGTGGTGACGGTGACCGAGGCCGACGTGCGCTTGGCCTCCAGCACTCCGTAGAGCCGGTCCTCGCTGGCCGCGCCCAGGACCATGTCGACCCGGCAGCCGCGCGCCCGCAGCTGCTCGGACAGCGCGAACAGCGGCGCCGCCCCGTAGCCGCCGGCGACCAGCACGCAGGCCACCGGCTCGCGGGGCAGCGTGAACGGCCGGCCCAGCGGCCCGATGACGTCGACCTTGTCGCCGCGGCGGCGCTCGGTGAGCCAGCGCGTGCCGGGCCCGTGCGCGGCGACCACGATCTCGACGGTGCCCCCGTTGGGGCCGCCCTCGGTGACCTTGTGGATCGAGAACGCCCGGCGCAGCAGCATCCCGGTGCTTTGCCCGCCGACCGCGACCGCGACGAAGTGGCCGGGCCGAGTGGCCTCGGGGATGCCGGGGGCGAGCAGGGTGAGGTGGTGGTACGCGCCGACCCGGCGCACCCCCACCACCTCGGCGACGACCTGGACCGGCATCAGCGATCCGCCGCCCCGGCGCGCGGCCCGACCCCGCCGGCCGCCTGGGCGGCCCGCAGCCCGGCCAGCTCGCGGGCGTGCTCCTGCAGGGACCGGACGGCCAGGTCACCGGCGATCAGCGCCTCGATGCCGTGCACGGCAGCGCCCAGTCCCTGGACCGTCGTGATGCACGGCACGCCCCGGACCACCGCGGCGGTGCGGATCTCGTAGCCGTCCACCCGAGGCCCGACCCCGTACGGAGTGTTGACGATGAGGTCGATGTGCCCGCCGAGGATCGCCTCGACGGTGTCCATGCCCTCGCCGGCCTCGTGGATCTTGCGGATCTCCGAGACCTTCACGCCGTTGCGGCGCAGGACGTCGGCGGTGCCGCCGGTGGCCAGGATCTGGAAGCCCAGGTCGGCCAGCCGCTTGAGCGGGAAGATCATCGCGCGCTTGTCCCGGTTGGCCACCGAGACGAAGACCGTGCCCGAGGTGGGCAGTCCGGAGGTGAACGCGGCGATCTGCGACTTGGCGAACGCAGTGCCGAACTGGGTGTCCAGGCCCATCACCTCGCCGGTCGAGCGCATCTCCGGGCCCAGGACCGTGTCCACCCCGTGGAACCGGCCGAACGGCAGGACCGCCTCCTTGACCGCGACCATCCCGCCGTCGGCCAGCGTGGCCGCGTCCCCGAACGGCGGCAGCGTGCCGTCCACGCGCAGGTCGGCGATCGAGGAGCCCAGCGCGATCCGGGCCGCGGCCCGGGCCAGCGGCACGCCGGTGGCCTTGGCGACGAACGGGACCGTCCGCGAGGCGCGCGGGTTGGCCTCCAGCACGTAGAGGATGTCCGAGGCCAGCGCGTACTGGACGTTGAGCAGCCCGCGCACGCCCACGCCCCGGGCGATCGCCTCGGTGGACTCGCGGATGCGCGCGATGTCCGCGCGGCCCAGGGTGATCGGCGGCAGCGCGCACGCCGAGTCGCCGGAGTGGATGCCGGCCTCCTCGATGTGCTCCATCACGCCGCCGAGGTAGAGCTCCTCGCCGTCGAACAGCGCGTCGACGTCGATCTCCAGAGCGTCGTCGAGGAACCGGTCCACCAGCACCGGGTGCTCGGGGCTGACCTGGGTGGCCCGGTCGATGTAGGACTCCAGCATCTCCTCGTCGTAGACGATCTCCATGCCGCGCCCGCCCAGGACGTACGAGGGCCGGACCAGCACCGGGTAGCCGACCCGGTCGGCCACCCCGCGCGCCTCGTCGAACGACGACGCCAGCCCGTACTGCGGGGCGGGCAGCCCGGCCGCGCCGAGCACCCGGCCGAACGCGCCGCGCTCCTCGGCCAGGTCGATCGCCTGCGGCGACGTGCCCACGATGGGCACGCCGGCGGCCTGCAGTCCGTGCGCCAGACCCAGCGGGGTCTGCCCGCCGAGCTGGCAGATGACCCCGGCGACCGGCCCGGCGACCAGCTCGGCGTGGTACACCTCCAGCACGTCCTCCAGCGTCAGCGGCTCGAAGTACAGCCGCGAGGACGTGTCGTAGTCGGTGGAGACGGTCTCGGGGTTGCAGTTGACCATCACGGTCTCGTAGCCGGCCTCGCGCAGGGTCAGCGACGCGTGCACGCACGAGTAGTCGAACTCGATCCCCTGGCCGATCCGGTTGGGCCCGGAGCCGAGGATGAGCACGGCCGGCGTCGCGCGCGGCTCGACCTCGGTCTCCTCGTCGTAGCTGGAGTAGTGGTAGGGCGTGCGCGCGGCGAACTCCGCGGCGCAGGTGTCGACGGTCTTGAACACCGGCCGGATGCCCAGCGCGTGCCGGATGCCGCGCACGACGTCGGTCGGCAGGCTGCGGGCGGTGCCGATCTGCGCGTCGGAGAAGCCGTGGCGCTTGGCCAGCCGGAGCAGGTCCGGGGTCAGCTCCTCGGCGGTGCGCACCTGCTCGCCGATCTCGTTGAGCAGCTCGATCTGGTCCAGGAACCACGGGTCGATCGCGGTCGCCGCGTGCACCTCCTCGATGCTCGCGCCCGCGCGCATCGCCTGCTGGACCTCCTCGATGCGCCCGTCGTGCGGCACCCGGATCGAGACCAGCAGATCGTCGCGGTCGATCGCGGCGGGGTCGCCGACCCAGTGGAAGCCGCCGTCCTTCTTCTCCAGCGAGCGCAGCGCCTTCTGCAGCGCCTCGGTGAAGCTGCGCCCGATCGCCATCGCCTCGCCCACGCTCTTCATGTGCGTGGTCAGCGTGTGGTCGGCCGCGGGGAACTTCTCGAACGCGAACCGCGGCGCCTTCACGACGACGTAGTCCAGCGTCGGCTCGAAGCTGGCCGGGGTGCTCGCCCCGTCGGGGCGCGTCGTGATGTCGTTGGGGATCTCGTCGAGGGTGTAGCCGATCGCCAGCCGCGCGGCGATCTTGGCGATCGGGAACCCGGTGGCCTTGGACGCCAGCGCCGAGGAGCGCGAGACGCGCGGGTTCATCTCGATGACGATCATCCGCCCCGTCGCGGGGTCGATCGCGAACTGGATGTTGCACCCGCCGGTGTCCACGCCGACCGCGCGGATGATCGCGATGCCGACGTCGCGCATGTGCTGGTACTCGCGGTCGGTCAGCGTCAGCGCGGGCGCGACGGTGATCGAGTCGCCGGTGTGCACGCCCATCGGGTCGACGTTCTCGATGGAGCAGACGACCACCACGTTGTCGTGGCGGTCGCGCATCAGCTCCAGCTCGTACTCCTTCCAGCCCAGGATCGACTCCTCCAGGAGCACCTCGGTGGTCGGCGAGGCCTGCAGGCCGGCCCCGGCGATCGCGTGCAGCTGGTCCTCGTCGTGGGCGATCCCCGAGCCGGCCCCGCCCATCGTGAAGCTGGGGCGCACGACCACCGGGTACCCCAGGTCGCCGACGGCGGCCAGGCAGTCGGCCATCGAGTGGCAGATCGCCGAGCGGGCCGAGTGCGCCCCGATCGAGGCGACGATCTCCTTGAACCGCTCGCGGTTCTCGCCGCGCTCGATCGCCTCGGTGCTGGCGCCGATCAGCTCGACGCCGAACTCGGCCAGCGTGCCGTCGGCGTGCAGGGCCATCGCCGCGTTCAGCGCGGTCTGCCCGCCCAGCGTCGGCAGCAGCGCGTCCGGGCGCTCCTTGGCGATGATCCGGCGCACGAAGTCCGGCGTGATCGGCTCGACGTACGTGGCGTCGGCGAACTCCGGGTCGGTCATGATCGTGGCCGGGTTGGAGTTCACGAGGATCACCCGCAGGCCCTCGGCGCGCAGCACGCGGCAGGCCTGCGTCCCGGAGTAGTCGAACTCCGCGGCCTGGCCGATGACGATCGGGCCGGAGCCGATCACCATCACCGAGGAGATGTCGTCACGCTTGGGCATCTAGTGAACCTCTGAGTCTGTCGGGGCGACGGAGCTGGACATCAGCTGGGCTGTGCCTGATCGGGCAGCGGTGCTGCGGGGCTCGCCGCCCGACCCCCCTGGGCGCCTCGCGCCTGGCGGGGGCTCGGTCAGCTCACTCCTCGCACCGCGCCCGAGCTCATGCGCTTCGCGCATGAGGTCGCCGAACCGGTCGAACAGGTACGCCGAGTCGTGCGGGCCGGCGGCGGCCTCGGGGTGGTACTGGACCGAGAACGCCGGCACGTCCAGGCAGCGCAGGCCCTCGACGACGTCGTCGTTGAGGCACACGTGGCTGACCTCGACCCGGCCGAACGGGGTCTGGCTCACCTCGTCCAGCGGGGCGCGCACGGCGAACCCGTGGTTGTGCGCGGTCACCTCGACCTTGCCGGTGGTCCGGTCCATGACCGGCTGGTTGATGCCGCGGTGCCCGTAGCCGAGCTTGTAGGTCCCGAACCCGAGGGCCCGGCCCAGGATCTGGTTGCCGAAGCAGATGCCGAACACCGGGATCCGCTCGGCCAGGGCCGCCCGGACCAGGTCCGCGGCATGCTCGGCCGTGGCCGGATCGCCGGGACCGTTGCTCAGGAAGATGCCCACGGGGCCCTCGATCCCGCGCGCCCGGGCGACCAGCGCCGAGGGCTCGACGCTGGCGGGCAGCACGTGCACCCGCATCCCGCGCGCGGCCATGAGCGTGGGGGTCATCGCCTTGATGCCCAAGTCGATGGCCAGCACCGTCGCGGTGTGCACGCCGACCGGCTCGACGGTGTACTCCTGCGCGGTGCTGACCTCGGCGGTCAGGTCGGCGCCGGCCATCGGCGGGCTGGCCAGCACGCGCTCGCGCAGCGCCTCGACCGGCTGGCCGGCGTCCGGCCCGGAGAAGATCCCCACGCGCATCGCGCCCCGGTCGCGCAGGTGCCGGGTGAGCGCACGGGTGTCGATGCCGCTGATCCCGACCACGCCCTGCGCGACCAGCTCCTCGTCGAGCGTGCGCTTCGCGCGCCAGCTGGAGGACCGGCGGGCCGGGTCACGGACCACGTAGCCGGCGACCCAGATCCGTGCGGACTCCGGGTCCTCGTCGTTGACCCCGGTGTTGCCGATGTGCGGGGCGGTCATCACCACCACCTGCCGGTGGTACGACGGGTCGGTGAGGGTCTCCTGGTAGCCGGACATGCCGGTGTTGAAGACGGCCTCCCCCAGCGTCGTGCCGACGGCTCCGTAGGCCTGGCCGTGGAAGGTGCGTCCGTCCTCGAGGACGAGCACGGCGGGTTGGACGTCGGTGAGGGTCACGAGGTGCCTCCAGGGTTCGTGAGGAGCCCGGCCAGCGCGGACGCGGTGGCGACGTGGGCATCGGGGTCGTCGGCGCGGAAGCCGGTCTCGAACTCGTAGCCGCCCAGCGCCCAGCGCACGAGGATCACCCCGCCGGCCTCGAACGCCTTCTGCGCCTGGCCGCGGCCCAGCCGCACGTCGACCAGCGACTCGCGCGGGATCCACAGCGAGGGCTCCCCCGTCCGGTCGATCAGCAGGCCCTCGGTGCGCAGGTACAGCTCGGCTCGGCCTCGGTTGCCCAGGCCGTGCACGACGATCCGGTCGAGCAGGTCACCGGCGGTCGTGGTCGCCACGTAGAGGCCCGGAACCGCCTGCGCGGGCGGGAGATCGCGGGGCGGGCTCGGCGGCTGGGGCACGCCGGACTGCCGGGCGCCGCGGTTGCGCCAGCCGCGGCGCATCCCCCACAGGCCCAGCCCGATGAGGGCCAGCGTGGCCAGCGTGAGCAGCAGTCGCAGGCCCACATGGGTGACGGGGACCGACTCCTCGCCGGCGGCCAGCACGGCACCCAAGTGCCCGCCGGCGGGCAGTCCCTGCACCACCACGGACGAGAGCAGTCCGCTCACCGGGCCACCACCGATCCGGCCAGCACCGTCGGCACCCCGCGCAGGAAGGTCGCGACCACCGGGTCGGGCAGGTCACGCCCGGCGTACGGGTTGTTGCGGCTGCGCGATGCCGACCGGCCCGCGTCGACCGCCCGACGGGCCTCGGGGTCGACCAGCACCAGGTTGGCCGGCTCCCCCGCCTCGATCGGCCGCCCGTGCCCGGCACGCCGCCCGATGCGGGCCGGCGCGACCGACATCCGATCGGCGACCCCGGCCCAGTCGAGCAGCCCCGGGGCCACCATCGTGTCCACGACCACGCCGAGCGCCTGCTCCAGGCCGAGCATCCCGAATGCGGCGGCCGCCCACTCGCACTCCTTGTCCTCGGTGGGGTGCGGGGCGTGGTCGGTGGCCACGATGTCGATGGTCCCGTCGGCCAGCGCGGCGCGCACGGCCTGGACGTCGGCCGTGCGACGCAGCGGCGGGTTGACCTTGAACACCGGGTCGTACGAGCCGGCGGCGTCCTCGGTGAGCAGCAGGTGGTGCGGGGTCACCTCTGCGGTGACGTCGATGCCGCGCGACTTGGCCCAGCGCACGATCTCCACCGACCCTGCGGTGGAGACGTGGCAGACGTGCAGCCGCGAGCCGACGTGCTCGGCGAGCAGCACGTCGCGGGCGATGATCGCCTCCTCGGCGACGGCCGGCCAGCCGCGCAGCCCCAGCCGCCCGGAGAGCTCGCCCTCGTTCATCTGGGCGCCCTCGGTCAGCCGCGGCTCCTGGGCGTGCTGGGCGATCACCCCGTCGAACGCCTTCACGTACTCCAGCGCGCGACGCATCAGCACCGCGTCGGAGACGCACTTGCCGTCGTCGGAGAACACCCGCACGCCGGCGGCCGAGTCGGCCATGGCCCCCAGCTCGGCCAGCCGCTCGCCGGCCAGGCCGACGGTGACCGCGCCGACCGGGAACACGTCGACCAGGCCGACCTGGTTGCCCAGGTTCCAGACCTGCTCGACCACCCCTGCGGTGTCGGCGACCGGGTCGGTGTTGGCCATGGCGTGGACAGCGGTGAACCCGCCGCGGGCGGCAGCGGCCGAGCCGGTGGCCACGGTCTCGGCGTCCTCGCGGCCGGGCTCGCGCAGGTGGGTGTGCAGGTCGATCAGGCCGGGCAGCAGGACCAGGCCGTCGGCGTCGATCACCTTGGCGTCGCCGGCGGCCAGCGAGCCGGGCGCGCCGATCGCGGCGATCACGCCGCCGGACAGCAGCACGTCGGTGGGGTCACCGCCCAGCGGGCGGGCGCCGGCGATCAGGTACGCCGCGCCCCGCCGAGAGGTCGGTGCGCTCGGAACGTGTGTCATGCGGCCTCGGCCCCTCCCAGGAGCAGGTACAGCACGGCCATGCGGATGCTCACGCCGTTCGTGACCTGCTCGACGATGACCGAGCGCGGCCCGTCGGCCACCTCGGCGGTGATCTCCATCCCGCGGTTCATCGGCCCCGGATGCAGCACGATCGCGTGCTCCGGCAGGGCGCCCGCGCGCCGGGCGTCCAGTCCGTAGCGGCGCGAGTACTCCCGCTCGCTCGGGAAGTAGGCCGCGTCCATCCGCTCGCGCTGCACGCGCAGCATCATCACCGCGTCCGACGTGGGCAGCGGCGCGTCCAGGTCGTAGGACACCGCGCAGGGCCAGCTCGCCACGCCCACCGGGAGCAGCGTAGGCGGGGCGACCAGGGTCACCTGCGCGCCCAGCGTGTGCAGCAGCAGGACGTTGGACCGCGCGACCCGCGAGTGCAGCACGTCGCCGACGATCGTGACCCGCAGCCCGGCCAGGTCGCCGGTCGCCCCGGCCAGGTGCTCGCGCAGCGTGTAGGCGTCCAGCAGGGCCTGGGTCGGGTGCTCGTGGGTGCCGTCGCCGGCGTTCACCACGGCCGCGTCGATCCAGCCCGAGGTCGCCAGCCGGTGCGGCGCGCCGCTGGCCCCGTGCCGGATCACGACCCCGTCGGCGCCCATCGCGTGCAGGGTCAGCGCGGTGTCCTTGAGGCTCTCGCCCTTGGAGACGCTGGACCCCTTGGCGGAGAAGTTGATGACGTCGGCGGACAGCCGCTTGGCCGCGGCCTCGAACGAGATGCGGGTGCGGGTGGAGTCCTCGAAGAACAGGTTGACCACGGTCCGCCCGCGCAGCGTCGGCAGCTTGCGGACCCCCCGACCGCTGGCGGCAGCCAGCTCGGCGGCGGTGTCCAGCACCCGGACCGCGTCGGCACGGCTGAGGTCTGCGGCCGAGAGCAGGTGGCGCATCACGCGTCCTCCCCGATCAGGACCTCGTCGCTGCCGTCGATCTCGGCCAGGTGAACGGCGACGTTCTCACGCAGGGAGGTCGGGATGTTCTTGCCCACGTGGTCCGCGCGGATCGGCAGCTCGCGGTGCCCCCGGTCGATGAGCACGGCCAGCCGCACCGCCCGCGGGCGGCCGAGCTCGGCCAGCGCGTCCAGCGCGGCGCGGATCGTGCGCCCGTGGAAGAGCACGTCGTCGACCAGGACCACGATCTTGTCGTCGATCCCGCCCGGCGGCATCACGGTGGGCTCCAGCGCCCGGGGCGGGTGCAGACGCAGGTCGTCGCGGTACATGGTCACGTCCAGCGAGCCGACCGGAACCTCTGCTCCAGGCTCGATGCTGCGGATCCGCTCGGCGATGCGGGCGGCCAGCGGGACGCCCCGGCTGGGGATGCCGAGCAGGACCAGATCGGTCGGGCCCTTCTCCCGTTCGAGGATCTCGTGGGAGATGCGGGAGAGCGCACGAGACATGTCGTGCGCGTCGAGCACGCGGGTGGTCACACCCACTCCTTCCCCGCCTCACAGGACGGTCGTTAAAGGAGAGTCACAATCGGCCCCCAGTGTACCGACGCCCGCACAGCCCGCCGCATTTGCTCCATTCGTCGTCATCTGCTCCACCCGCGGGCGGAGCAGATGACGCAAACCGGAGCAGATTCGACGCGGGACTCGGCGGCGCTGGGCTACGGGATCGCGCGGCGGGCGTCGGGGGTGAGCACGCCCCAGCTGATGAGCATCTCGGCCACGACCGCGGGGGCCTCGTCGTAGATCACGGCCAGGGTGCGCAGGTCCTCGCGGCGGATGGTGAGCACGCGGCCGTTGTAGTCCCCGCGCTGGGACTGCAACGAGGCCACGAACCGCACCAGCGGCCCGCCTGCCTCCGAGTCCAGCGCGCTGACCTGCTCCAGATCCAGCACGAGTCGTGCGGGCTGATCGGCCAGCGCCGGGGAGGCCGGCTCGGGCAGCAGCTCGGCCACCGGAACGCCGTAGAACTCCGCCAGCTCGGCCAGCCGCTGGACGGTCACCGCACGATCGCCGCGCTCGTAGGAGCCCACCACGACGGCCTTCCAGACCCCCGCGGACTTCAGCTCCACCCCTTGGAGGGACAGGCCCTGCTGGTGGCGCACGGCTCGCAGCCTGGCCCCCAGCGCCCGGGTGTACTCACCAGCCATGCCTGCTCCTCCGGATCACTGGGCAAACTACGCAGCGTGACCAAAGGCAAGCAACTTGGCGCGGGCTCTGAGCCCGATTTCCTCAGGCTCACCGGGAGCGCTCCCGTCGTCAGCTCACACAGCGTCAGCCCACCGTGCGCTCGATGGACCCGGCTCCGATGGTGTGCACGCGCAGCCCGTTGGTGGTCCCCGAGACGCCCGGGGGCACGCCGGCGATGACCACCGCGAGCTCGCCCGGGCGGCCCACGCCGGTGGCCAGGAGCTCGGCGTCGATCTGCTCGACCATCCCGTCCGTGTGCGAGGCGGCCGGCACCAGGAAGCACGTCACGCCCCACACGACCGACAGCTGCTGCTGGGTCAGCGCGCTGGGCGTGAAGACCAGCATGCGAACCCGGGGCCGAGCCGCGGCCATGTAGCGCGCCACCCGGCCGGTCTCGGAGAAGGCGACCAGGAAGGCGGCATCCACTGTCTTGGCCACGTCCACCCCCGCCTTGGTGACCGCGAACCCGACGCCCTTGTCCTTGCGCTTGGGCAGCCGCGGCAGGCGGTCCAGGCCGTGCTCCTCGGTGTAGTCCACGATGCTGGCCATCGTGCGCACCGCGGTGTTCGGGTGCTTGCCGACGCTGGTCTCGCCCGAGAGCATCACCGCGTCCGCCCCGTCCAGGACGGCGTTGGCCACGTCGGAGGCCTCCGCGCGGGTGGGCCGCGAGTTCTCGATCATCGACTCCAGCATCTGGGTGGCCACGATGACCGGCTTCGCGGCCTCCCGGCACATCTGGACCGCCTTCTTCTGCACGATCGGGACCTCTTCGAGCGGCAGCTCCACGCCCAGGTCGCCGCGGGCCACCATGATCCCGTCGAACGCGGCCACGATCCCCTCGAGGTTCTCCACGGCCTGCGGCTTCTCGACCTTGGCCAGCACCGGGATCCGCCGGCCGACCTCGTCCATGATCTCGTGCACGCCCTCGACGTCCGCGGCGTCGCGCACGAAGGACAGGAACACCATGTCCACGCCGATCCGCAGCGCCCAGCGCAGGTCGTCCTTGTCCTTCTCCGACAGCGCCGGGACGCTGACCGCGACGCCCGGCAGGTTGATGCCCTTGTTGTTGCTGACCGGCCCACCCTCCAGCACGCGCGTGCGCACCCGGGGCCCGACGACGTCGATCACCTCGAGCTTCACCTTGCCGTCGTCGACCAGCACGATCTCGCCGGGCGTGCAGTCGTCGGCCAGGCCCTTGTGGGTCGTGCCGCAGATGTTCACATCGCCCAGGACGTCCTCGGTGGTGATCGTGAACTCGGCGCCGTTCTCCAGCATCACCGGACCGTCGGCGAACCGGCCCAGCCGGATCTTCGGACCCTGCAGATCCGCGACGATCCCGACCCCGATGCCCAGCTCCCGGGCGGCGCGACGCACGTTCGCGTAGGTCGTGGCGTGCACGGAGTGGTCCCCGTGCGACATGTTGAGCCGGGCCACGTTCATGCCCGCCTGGATCAGCTCCCTGATCTGCTCGTAGGTGGAGACCGAAGGGCCGAGGGTGCACACGATCTTGGCGCGACGCATGCCGGGCAGCGTAACGACGCGCGTTCCCCAGGGGCGACCTGAACGGGAATCCGCCCCCAGTTCGGCCCCTGGAGTGGGCTCGCCGGCTCGACTGCGCTCAGGCCACGGTCTGCAGGTCGCGTCTCCGGTAGCCCACGAACCCGGCCCCGAGCAGCATCGCGCAGACCGCGAGCATGCCCAGGACCGGGGCGAGCGCGAACGGCTCGGCCGGCAGCATGGGCACGACCGCCCACGGCGAGATGTCCAGGGCCCACTGCGGCAGCCCGAGCAGCCCGCCGATCATCGAGGCGACCATGCCGTAGCCGACCGGCACCCAGACCAGGCTGGCCAGCCGCGGGACCAGCCCGTAGAGCGCCACCCCGATCGAGACGACGAAGACCAGCGGGACGACCTGCACCAGTGCCGCGCCCGCCACCTGGCCGAGCACCCCGGAGTCGCCCAGCGCCATCGAGCCGGTCAGCCCGATGCCCAGCGCCCCGGCCAGCAGCACCAGCACACCGCCCAGGACCGCGACCACGGCGTGCCCGGCCAGATACCGGGCCCGGGAGGTCGGCGTGGCCAGGACGTGCTCGGCCAGCCCGGAACTCTCCTCGGAGCGGGCGCGCAGGACCGCCATCGCCGCGAACACCGAGGCGAACATCGACATCAGCATCGCGAGCAGGGCCAGGAACGCGGGGATCAGGGCATCCGAGGCGGTCGTGCCCAGGACGTCCTCCAGGGTCGAGCCCAGCTTGGCCGCGAACCCCTCCACCTCGCCGAGCAGGGTGCCGTAGAGCAGTCCGAACAGCCCCAGCGAGATCACCCACGCGAGGATCGCCACCCGCTGGGTGTGCAGGGCCAGCGCCAGCGACGACGCCAGCCGGGGCGAGGCGCTGGCCGGCCCGGGCCGAGGCTGGCGCAGCCCCGCGCCGAAGTCCCGGCGCGCGTTCAGGCGCACCGCGAGCACGACCAGCACGATCGCCAGTGCCGCGGACAGCAGCAGCGGCCACCACTGGTCGTCGACGTAGGCGTACGTGCGCTGGGCCCACGCGATCGGCGAGAGCCAGGACACCCATGATCCGGCCACGTCGCCGATCGCCCGGACCGTGTACACCACGCCGAGCGCGAGCCCGGCCAGCGAGGACGCCGAGCGCGCGTGCTCACTGACCTGCGCGGTCACCGCCGCGACGCCGGCGAAGACCAGGCCGACCCCGGCCAGCGCCGCCCCGTACAGCCAGGAGCCGCTCCAGGTGATGCTCTCCACGCCCTGCGCGCCGAGCATCACCGCCGTGAGCACCGCCAGGGCGAGGTTCGCGATGCCGGCCATCAGCAGGCCGGTGGCCAGCGGCGCATACCGCCCGACCGGGTTGGCCAGGACCAGCTCGGAGCGGCCGGTCTCCTCCTCGCCACGAGTGTGCCGCACGACGGTGAAGATGCTCATCAGCGCGACCACGATCGAGGTCAGCGCCAGCATCTCGTTGGTCATCATCGCGCCGAACGTGTAGTCCTCCACGCCGATCTGCGGGCCCGCGAGGGCGACCGTGGCCGGGCTGCCCATGAGCGCGGCCCGGGCCTGCCGGGCGGCGGCGTCGGGGTAGATGCCGGGGAAGGCCGCGGCCGTCGCGGCCAGGGTCAGGGAGATGCCCAGCACCCAGGCGGGCAGGCGGACGCGGTCGCGGCGCAACGCGAACCGGACGAGCGGGCCGGTGCCGGTGAGCACTGCACCGCCCCGGGTGGGCGCCGCGGCGGGTGCCAGGGTCGCGGTGGCCATCTCAGGCCCCCAGTGCGGCCAGGTCGTCGCCGTAGTGCCGCAGGAACAGCTGCTCCAGGGTCGGCGGATGGCAGACCAGCGACTGCAGGCCGTCCGCGCTGAGCAGCGCGATCACCGCCGGCAGGTCGCCGCCGTCCACGTCCAAGCTCACCATCCCGGCCGAGCGGCGAACCGCATGGACCCCCGGCATCGCCTCCAGCCCCTCGGCGCGACCGCTCAGATGGGCCTGCACGCTGGAGCGGGTCAGGTGCCGCAGCTCGTCCAGTGTCCCGGTCTCCATGGTCCGGCCCAGCCGGATGATCGAGACGCGGTCGGCGAGCTTCTCCACCTGGTCCAGGATGTGGCTGCTCAGCAGGACGGTACGGCCCTTGTCCCGGTCCTCGCGCAGGACCTCCTGGAACACCGCCTCCATGAGCGGGTCCAGTCCGGCGGTCGGCTCGTCGAGGAGGAGCAACTGCGCGTCGCTGGCCAGCGCCGCGACCAGCGCCACCTTCTGCCGGTTGCCCTTGGAGTAGGTGCGCGCCTTCTTCGTCGGATCCAGGTCGAACCGCTCGCACAGCTCGTCGCGGCGCCGCTGGTCGTAGTCGCCGCGCAACCGGGCCAGCAGGTCGATCGCCTGGCCGCCGGTCAGGTTCGGCCAGAGGTTGACGTCACCGGGGACGTAGGCGAGCTCGCGGTGCAGGGGCACCGCCTGCGTCCAGGGGTCCATGCCGAGCACCCGCGCGCTGCCGGAGTCGGCCCGCAGGAGGCCCAGCAGCACGCGGATCGTGGTCGACTTCCCGGCCCCGTTCGGCCCGAGGAAGCCGTGCACCTCACCGGTCTCGACGGTGAGGTCCAGGCCGTCCAGGGCCCGGACGTGTCCGAAGGTCTTGACCAGTCCGGAGACCTCGATGGCGGCAGTCATGCCCAGTCCTTCCCTAGCGGTGGTGGTGGGAATGCGTCAGCGATCAGCCGGCCGGTGACGGCCGTGAGCGGCGGGTTGCTCAGGATGTCGACCGCGGCCCGCAGGTACCGATGGGCGTTCTCGATGTCGCCGACGAGGTCCTCGCCCAGCAGGCGTCGCAGGTGCTCGTGCAGGACCAGGGCGCCCAGACTCCAGATGGTGACGACGGTGGCCCGCGCGTGCTCGTCGGAGGTCGGGTTCATCAGCCCGACCGCCACGCTCTGCTCCGACATGGCGACCGCGTTGGCGACCAGCGCGTCGACCAGCCCGGCCACATGCGGCGACCCGTCGACCAGGGTCCGCGCCAGGTAGGCGGCCACCGGCGGACCGTCGTCGAACTGGTGGACCGTGCCCAGGGGGCTCATCGACAGACCCTCGTCGATCGCCTCGGACTTCACCTCGTGGATGCGCTCGGCGACCCACTCGTCGCAGGCCACCCGCAGCCTGTCCTTGGACCCGTAGTGGTGGATCACCAGACCCGGGGACACCTGCGCCCGGGCCGCGATGGCGCGCACGCTCGTCCCTGCGACTCCGCTCTCGGCGAAGCAGGCGATCGCCGCATCGCGGATCCGAGCCCGCGCAGTGCGATCGTCCGCCGACGCTGAACGCATGTTCAACACTCTATACACCTGTTCAACCCTCAGCCAGCCCCAGCCCCGCGCGACCCCCCGGGCGCGGTGCGAGGAGTGAGTTGCTCGGCCCCCCGCCAGGCGCGAAGCGCCCAGGGGGGTCGGGCGGCGAGCCCCGCAGCACCGCTGCCCAACAGGCTCAGCGGTGCGAGGAGTGAGTTGCTCGGCCCCCCGCCAGGCGCGAAGCGCCCAGGGGGGTCGGGCGGCGAGCCCCGCAGCACCGCTGCCCAACAGGCTCAGTCACCGCCGGGGGCGGGCCGTCCTGCTGGCCAGCTCGGCGCCCCAGCTGCGCCGGGTGGTGGCCACCGCGGTCCGGGCCACGGCGAGGATCAGCGCACCGCACACGAAGATCGAGACGTCGGTCCAGCGCACGAGCTGCGGGGCCACGCCCGCGAGGGCCAGCCCGACCAGCCCGACGACTCCGGCGGTCCCGGTCCACAGCCAGGTGCGGGCCCGGATGCGGCCGGTGATCGTGCGCAGGTGCGCGCGATGCCCGGGAGTCAGCGCCGTGAGCCAGCGCCTCAGCAGGATCGGGGGAACCAGCAGTCCGAGCATGGCCAGCAATCGGGCCGCCAGCGGCCGGTCCCAAGCAGCGAGGATGAGCGCGGGGATCGGCAGGACCAGCAGCCACCAGGCCACCCGGTTCAGGGTGCGGACCGCGATCACGTCGAGGTTGTGCCGCGCGGCCCGGTCCTGCGGGTCGGCGGCCAGTGCGGCGGCCAGCGTGCGGGAGGCCGCCGCGTGCGATCCGGAGTAGACGTCCAGCACGGCCAGGTTGTTCAGCGCCGCGGAGCTGCGCGGGTCGATCCGCAGCGCCTCGGCGTACGCCGCCCGGGCGGCCGCCGGATCTCCGGCGGCGGCCAGCGCGGCCCCGATCATGATGTGCGCGTCCGGGCTGGTGGGGGCCAGCTGGATCGCCTCGCGGGCGGCGGCGAGCTGGTGCGCCGTGGCCTGCGGGTGCCCGGACTGGGCCCAGGCCCGGGCCAGAGCCAGGTGGTTGGCCGCGGTCGTGGGGTCCAGGGCCACCGCGCGGGTGGCCAGCCCGATGGCCTCGTCGACCCAGCCCACGTCGAGCAGGCACAGGCAGGCCAGGCGCAGCGCGTAGGGGTCCTGGGGGGCGGCCGTCAGATGCTGACGCGCAGCCTGCACCGCATCCTCGCGGCGGCCCAGCCCGCGCAGGGTGCGCACGAGCAGCCCCAGCAGCCGCGGGTCGCCCGGGGCCTGGGCCAGCGCGGCCCCGACCGCGGGCAGGGCCGAGTCCCAGCGCTGGGCGGAGACCAGGGACTGGACGACCAGGTAGGGGTCCTGGTCCTCCGGCCGGGGGGCCGCGGCGGGTCCGGACGCGGGGCCGGTCACAGCAGCCGGTGAGCCTTCATGAAGGCGGCCATCGCCGCGAACTCGCCACCGGCGTCGGCGAACAGGACGACGTTGCGCGCGGAGTCGAACCACCTCCGCGTCGAGGGGGTGATCCCCTCGATCGCGCGCACCAGATCCGCCGCCCCGACCGCACGATCGAGCCGCCCGGTCTGCACCGAGTCGACCAGTGCCAGCTGCCCGGCGGTGCGCGCGGCCAGGGCCAGGTCGGCTCCGGAGAACCCCTCGGTGCGCGCCACCAGCGGGTTGAGGTCAAGGCCGGGCTGGACCGGCAGCGCGGCCAGCTCGGTGGTCAGGATGTGGGCACGGGCCGGCGCGTCCGGCGGCCCGACGAAGACCGTGCGGTCGAACCGGCCCGGTCGCCGCAGGGCCAGGTCCACGTCCCATGGGGCGTTCGTGGCGCCCAGGACGAACAGGCCGTCGTTGCTGGTGCTCACCCCGTCGAGCTCGACCAGGAGCTGGTTGACCACCCCGCGCAGCGCGGCCCCGCCCGACCCGAGCCCCGTCCGGGCCCGGCCCAGCGCGTCCAGCTCGTCGAGGAACACCACGCACGGCGCCTGTCGGCGGGCCTGCTCGAAGAAGGCCGCGAGGTTCGCCTCGGACTCCCCCACCCACTTGCTGAGCACGTCGGTCAGGCCGACCGCCACGAACCCGGCCCCCAGCTCGCCGGCGACCGCGCGGGCCAGGTGCGTCTTGCCGCAGCCCGGGGGGCCGTAGAGCAGCAGACCGCCGCGCATGGTCGCACCGAACCGGGCCCGCAGCTCGGGGTTGCGCAGCGGAGTCAGGAACGTGGACTCGATCTGGGCCTTCACGTCGGCCAGTCCGCCCACGTCGGCCAGTCGCAGCCGCGTCGCCACCGGCTCCTGGGTCAGGCCGCCCTCGAGGTCTTGCTCGGCGGCCCCCCAGTCGAAGCCCTCCTGGTCGTCGGGCAGCGGGGCGGGTGCCGCGCCGGGCAGCTCGCCGGCCGCGCCGGGCACCTCGCCGGCCGCCACCGCCCGAGCCATCAGCGCCTCGTGCTCGGGGTTGCCCGGGTCCACGACGAGCAGCCGACCGAGGTGGCCCAGTGCCTCCTCGCGCAGGCCCGCGGCCAGCAGCAGCGCGGCCAGGTGATGGCGCAGCACGTGATCGTCGGGCAGCACCGCGACCGCCCGCCGCAGACTGTCCAGCACGCGCTCTGGCTCCATCACGCCTCCGTGCTTGTCGGGCAGCGAAGCTGCGGGGCTGATCGGTCAGCGCAGCTGCGGGCTGGATCGCTGAGCGACAGGCTCGGCAGCACGGTACCCCGGCGGCCCCGCACCGGCAGCGAACGCCCGAACCCCACCCGCCGGTCGACGGCCCCGAGTCCCCGTCGCGCGTCGGTCGACCCGAAACCCGGCCGCCGTCGGTCGAGCCTGTCCAGACCTCCCCCTGGACGAGGTCAGACGGCGATCGGGCGGGCTGTGGGCGCGATCGGGGCGGGCAGGTTCGTGGAGCCCATCAGGTGCGCGTCGACCGCCGCGGCGGCCGCCCGACCCTCGGCGATCGCCCACACGATCAGCGACTGCCCGCGCCCGGCGTCGCCGGCGACGAACACCCCCGGCACGCTGGTGGCGTACTTGGCGTCCCGGGCCACGTTGCCGCGGGCGTCCAGCGCGACGCCGAGCCCCTGCACCAGCGGACCCTGCTCCGGACCGGTGAAGCCCATCGCGAGGAACACCAGGTCCGCGGGCAGCTCGCGCGCCGAGCCCTCGACCTCCTCGAACCGGCCGTCGCGCTGGGCGACCTCGACCAGGTGCAGTGCGCGCACCGAGCCGTCCTCGTTGCCGAGGAACTCCTTGGTGCTGACCGCGAACATCCGGTCCCCGCCCTCCTCGTGCGCCGAGGAGACCCGGTAGATCATCGGGTAGGTCGGCCACGGGGCGGTCGCCGGCCGGGTGGTCGGCGGGGTGGGCATGATCTCCAGCTGGGTGACCGAGGCCGCGCCCTGGCGGTGGGCGGTGCCCAGGCAGTCCGCGCCGGTGTCGCCGCCGCCGATGATGACCACGTGCTTGCCCGCGGCGTGGATCGGGGTCTGCGCCAGCGTCCCCTCGCACACCTGGTTGGACAGCGGCAGGTACTCCATCGCTTGGTGGATGCCGGTGAGCTCGCGACCGGGCACCGGCAGGTCGCGGGCCTGGGTCGAGCCGATCGTCAGCACCACGACATCGTGGCGGCGGCGCAGCTGGGCCACGGTCAGGTCGATGCCGACCTCGACGCCGGTCCGGAACCGCACGCCCTCGGCCTCCAGCTGGGCCAGCCGCCGGTCCAGGACCGACTTCTCCATCTTGAACTCGGGGATGCCGTAGCGCAGCAGTCCACCGGCCCTCGTCGCCCGCTCGTAGACGGTGACCGTGTGTCCGGCCCGGGCCAGCTGCTGGGCCGTCGCCAGCCCTGCCGGCCCCGAGCCGATCACGGCGACGCGCTTGCCCGAGAGCCGCTCGGGCGCCTGCGGCGCGACCCAGCCGGAGTCCCAGGCCTTGTCGATGATCGAGACCTCGACCTGCTTGATGGTGACCGGGTCCTGGTTGATGCCCAGCACGCAGGCCGTCTCGCACGGAGCCGGGCACAGCCGCCCGGTGAAGTCCGGGAAGTTGTTGGTGGCGTGCAGCCGCTCGCTGGCCTCCTGCCAGTCCGCGCGCCAGACCAGGTCGTTCCACTCCGGGATCAGGTTGCCCAGTGGGCAGCCCTGGTGGCAGAACGGGATGCCGCAGTCCATGCACCGGCCGGCCTGCGTGCGCAGGTGGTCGCTGGGGAACGGCTCGTAGACCTCGCGCCAGTCCTGGATGCGCACGTCCACCGGCCGGCGGGCGGGCAGCTCGCGGCCGTTCTTCAGGAAGCCCTTGGGATCAGCCACGGCTCATCTCCTCCATCACAGCCTCGATCGGGTCGCGCCCGGCGGCCCGGGCCTCGTCCTGGATGTCCAGGATCCGGCGATAGTCGGTGGGCATGATCTTGCTGAACCGGGCCAGGCCGCCCGGGTCGGCCAGCAGCTCGGCGGCCACCTGCGACCCGGTCTCCTCCTGGTGGCTGCGCAGGATGTCGTGCAGCCACCTCTCGTCCCCCGGGGTCAGCGACTCGATCGCGACCATGTCCAGGTTGACCCGCTGCGGTGCCAGGTCCAGCAAATAGGCGATGCCCCCGGACATGCCGGCCGCGAAGTTGCGCCCGACCTCGCCGAGCACCACCACCCGCCCGCCGGTCATGTACTCGCAGCCGTGGTCGCCCACGCCCTCCACCACCAGCGTGGCCCCGGAGTTGCGCACGGCGAACCGCTCGCCGACCCGGCCGGACAGGAACACCTCCCCCGAGGTGGCCCCGTAGCCGATCACGTTGCCGGCGATGATCTGCTCGGCAGCGGCGAACGTCGCGGCCCGGTCAGGACGTACGACGATCCGCCCGCCGGACAGGCCCTTGGCGACGTAGTCGTTGGCGTCGCCCTCCAGGCGCAGGGTCACGCCAGCCGGCACGAATGCTCCGAACGACTGCCCGGCCGACCCGGTGAACGTCAGGTCGATCGTCGCGTCGGGCAGGCCGGAGCCGCCGTGCTGGCGGGTCACCTCCGCGCCGAGCAGCGTGCCGACCGTCCGGTTGACGTTGCGGATGTCCAGCTGGGCGCGGATCGGCTCACCGTCGCGGATCGCCGGCGCGCAGATCTCGATGAGCCGGCGGTCCAGCGCCCGGTCCAGCCCATGGTCCTGGGTGGTCGTGTTGCGCAGCGACTCCCCCGGCCCCACCTCGACCGGATGCAGGATCGGCGAGAGGTCCAGCCCCGCCGCCTTCCAGTGGTGGACCGCCGCGGTGGTGTCCAGCAGCTCGACGTGCCCCACGGCCTCGGCCAGCGTCCGGAAGCCCAGCGCGGCCAGGTGCTCGCGGACCTCCTCGGCGATGAACTCGAAGAAGTGCTCCACGAACTCGGGTCGGCCGGTGAACCGCTCGCGCAGCAGCGGGTTCTGGGTGGCCACGCCCACCGGGCAGGTGTCCAGGTGGCACACGCGCATCATCACGCAGCCCATCACCACCAGTGGGGCGGTGGCGAAGCCGAACTCCTCGGCACCCAGCAGCGCGGCGATCATCACGTCGCGGCCGGTCTTGAGCTGGCCGTCGGTCTGGATCACGACCCGGTCGCGCAGCCGGTTGAGCAGCAGTGTCTGCTGGGTCTCGGCCAGGCCCAGCTCCCACGGCCCGCCCGCGTGCTTGAGCGAGGTGAGCGGCGAGGCGCCCGTGCCGCCGTCGTGCCCGGAGATGAGGATGACGTCGGCGTGCGCCTTGGCCACGCCGGCGGCCACCGTGCCGACTCCGACCTCGGCCACCAGCTTGACGTGGATCCGGGCCCGGTCGTTGGCGTTCTTCAGGTCGTGGATCAGCTGCGCCAGGTCCTCGATGGAGTAGATGTCGTGGTGCGGCGGCGGGCTGATCAGGCCCACACCGGGCGTGGAGTGCCGGGTCTTGGCCACCCACGGGTAGACCTTGTGGCCGGGCAGCTGACCGCCCTCGCCGGGCTTGGCGCCCTGGGCCATCTTGATCTGGATGTCGTCGGCGTTGACCAGGTACTCGCTGGTGACGCCGAACCGGCCGGAGGCGACCTGCTTGATCGCCGAGCGGCGCAGGTCTCCGTTCGGGTCGGGCACGAACCGGTCGGGATCCTCGCCGCCCTCGCCGGTGTTGGACTTGGCGCCCAGCCGGTTCATCGCGATCGCCAGGGTCTCGTGGGCCTCCTGGGAGATCGACCCGTAGCTCATCGCGCCGGTCGAGAACCGCGTGACGATCTCGCTGACCGGCTCGACCTCGTCCAGCGGCACCGGCGCCCGCTCGCCGCCGGCGAACCGGAACAGCCCGCGCAGGGTCATCAGCCGCTCGGACTGGTCGTCGACCCGCTGCGTGTACGTGCGGAAGACGTCCATCCGGCCGGTCCGGGTGGAGTGCTGCAGGGCGAACACGGTGTCCGGGTCGAACAGGTGCAGCTCGCCCTCGCGCCGCCACTGGTACTCCCCGCCGACCGGCAGCGTGCGGTGCGCCGGGGCGATCCCGTTGTGCGGGTAGGCCAGGGCGTGCCGGCGCGCGACCTCCTCGGCGATCGTGGACAGCCCGATGCCGCCCAGCCGCGAGGTGGTCCCGGTGAAGTACTGCTCGACCACGGAGTGGCTCAGCCCGACCGCCTCGAAGATCTGGGCGCCGCGGTAGGAGGCCACCGTGGAGACGCCCATCTTGCTCATCACCTTCAGCACGCCCTTGCCCAGCGCCTTGACCAGGTTGCGCACCGCCTTCTCCGGCGTGAGCCCGGTGATGACGCCGCGGCGGGTCAGGTCCTCGACGGACTCCATGGCCAGGTACGGGTTGACCGCCGCCGCTCCGTAGCCGATGAGCAGCGCGACGTGGTGCACCTCGCGGACGTCGCCGGCCTCCACGACCAGCCCGACCTGCGTGCGGCTCTTGCGCCGGACCAGGTGGTGGTGCACGGCCGCACACAGCAGCAGCGACGGGATGGGGGCCCGGTCGGCGTCGGAGTCGCGGTCGGACAGCACGATGAGGCGCTTGCCGCCGGCGATGTGCCGGTCCACCTCGGCGCAGATCTCGTTGAGTCGCCGGCGCAGGCCCGGGCCGCCGTCGGCCACCGGGTACAGGCCGGTGATCGTGACCCCGGCGAACCCGGGCGCGTCGCCGTCGGCGTTGATCTGCCCGAGCTTGGCCAGCTCGTCGTTGTCGATCACCGGGAACGGCAGCAGGATCTGCCGGCAGTGCCCGGGGGTCGCCTCCAGCAGGTTGGCCTCGGGCCCGATCGTGCTGGCCAGCGAGGTCACGATCTCCTCGCGGATGGCGTCCAGCGGCGGATTGGTGACCTGGGCGAAGAGCTGGGCGAAGTAGTCGAAGATCAGCCGCGGCCGGTCGGAGAGCACCGCGATCGGCGTGTCGGTGCCCATCGAGCCCAGCGCCTCGCCGCCGGTGCGGGCCATCGGCGTGAGCAGGACGCGCAGCTCCTCCTCGGTGTAGCCGAACGTCTGCTGACGGCGGGCCACCGACTTCGCGGTGTGCCAGACGTGCTCGCGCTCGGGCAGCTCCTCCAGGTGGACGACCCCGGTGCGCAGCCACTCGGCGTACGGGTGGGCGGCGGCCAGCTCGGCCTTGATCTCGTCGTCCTCCACGATCCGCCCGCCGACCGTGTCGACCAGGAACATCCGGCCCGGCTGCAGACGGCCCTTGCGCACGATGGTGGCCGGGTCGATGTCCAGCACCCCGGCCTCCGAGCCCAACACGACCAGGCCGTCCTCGGTCACCCAGAACCGGCCCGGGCGCAGGCCGTTGCGGTCCAGCACCGCGCCGATCAGCCGGCCGTCGGTGAAGCTCACGTTGGCCGGGCCGTCCCAGGGCTCCATCAGCGAGGCGTGGTACTGGTAGAACGCCCGGCGGGCCGGGTCCATCTCGTCGTGGTTCTCCCACGCCTCCGGGATCATCATGAGCACCGCGTGCGGCAGCGATCGCCCGCCTAGGTGCAGCAGCTCGAGGACCTCGTCGAAGCTGGCCGAGTCGCTGGCGCCCTGCGTGCAGATCGGCAGGATGCGGCGCAGGTCGCCGGGGAGCAGGTCGGAGTTGAGCTGCGCCTCGCGGGCCCGCATCCAGTTGCGGTTGCCGCGCACGGTGTTGATCTCGCCGTTGTGCGCGATCAGCCGGTAGGGGTGCGCGAGAGTCCAGCTGGGGAAGGTGTTGGTGGAGAACCGGGAGTGCACCAGGGCCAGTGCGCTGGCCATCCGCGGGTCGCTCAGGTCGGGGAAGAACTGCGCGAGCTGGCTGGTCGTGAGCATGCCCTTGTAGACCAGGGTCCGCGAGGACAGGCTCGGGAAGTACACGTCGGCCTCGCGCTCGGCCCGCTTGCGCAGGCAGAACGCGACCCGCTCGAACGCCATCGGGTCGGCGGCGGGGGTGCGCGGGGCGACGAACAGCTGCCGGAACCGCGGCATCGCCGCCGCCGCCTGCTGGCCGACGATCTCGCGGCGGTGCGGCACCTCGCGCCAGCCCAGGACGGTCAGCCCCTCCTCGTCGGCGATCCGCTCGACGGCGGCCATCGAGTGCCGCTCGCCGCTGGCGTCGTCGGGCAGGAAGGCCATGCCGACCGCGTAGCCGCCGGCGGCCGGCAGCGCGAAGCCGGCCGTCGCGCGCAGGAAGGCGTCGGGCACCTGGATCAGCAGACCCGCGCCGTCGCCGCTGTTGGGCTCCGCGCCCGAGGCGCCGCGGTGGTCCAGGTTCACCAGCGCGGTGATCGCCTTGACCACGATGTCGTTGGTGGGGATGCCGGTCATGGTGGCCACGAACGCGACCCCGCACGCGTCGTGCTCGAAGTCGGGGTCGTACAGGCCTCGTGCCGGGGGCACGGCGGAGAACAGCGTCATGTGGGCTCCTCAACGTCATCACCGGCCTGAACCCTGCCTGGCCGGTCGCGACGCGATCGGTGCGGAGGTTGAAGGTCGGCGGGACGACGTTGGCCCACCGGAGCGTCAGCATAGGACACCGGCAGGTCCGCGGAATCCGTCGTGCGCCCCCGAGCCAGATCGCGACCGAATCGCGACAAGCCCGCGACGCACCCCCGCCAAGGGCCGGCCCGGACGCGCCGAGGCGCCCACCCCCTGCGGGGAGTGGGCGCCTCGGAACGCTGGTGCGGGTCGCTAGGCGCTGGCACGCTCCTTGGCCGCGGCCGAGACGCCGAGGCCGGTGAGGATCGTGACCACGCCCATGCCCATCGCGAACGCCGCCACGCCGAAGGCGACGACAGAGGTGAACAGCGAGGCCTGCAGGAAGGACGCGGTCATGGCCGTCTGACGCGCCGGGTCGTCCCGACCGAGCTCGGCGTAGGTCTTGCCGCCGGTGGAGTCCATCGCGTGGTGGCCGATGATCAGCGCCTGGCAGTAGGCCTCGAACGGTCCGTTGACCTCCTGGCCGGCCTGGCAGCTGGCGTCGTCGGCGACGACGATCTTCTGCTGGGCGAGCTGGTCGGTCACGGTGTACCAGGTGAAGGCGCCCGCGACGATCAGGATCGCGCCGGCGATGTAGAGAAGCAGGGAGATGGTCTTGGACATGGCGTTCTCCTTCGTCGGTGGATCTGCTCGGCCAACTATGCAAGGCCGGGGCCGCGGAATGCGCGATCTGCTGGCTAACCGGCCTGCGTGTCGCCCGTCGTGTCGCCCGTTCACAGAGTCGCGCGGCGTGGCCGGCACCGGTCCGGGGCTCGCTGGTGAGTGCTCGACTCAGGCTGGAGCGTCGGCTTCGAGCCGCTCGGCACCCTTGGGCAGCAGCTCCTCGGGCGCCTCGCGGCCCGGTCGCAGCCGGGCGCTGACCACGAAGTAGGCCAGCGCGCACAGTCCCACCGCGATCGAGGTGAAGACGTTGACCCGGATGCCCAGGATGTGGGTGGCCGGGTCGATCCGCAGCAGCTCCACGCCCAGCCGGCCCAGGCAGTACATGCCCACGTACAGGGCGAAGGCCCGGCCGTGACCCAGCCGCCACCGGCGGTCCGCCCAGGCGACCACGCCGGCCACCAGCACCAGCCACAGGGCCTCGTAGAGGAACGTGGGATGGAAGGTGGCGTACTGCTCGTATCCCGCCGGCCGGTGTGCCGGGTCGATCTCCAGGGCCCAGGGGACGGTGGTCGGGCGACCGAACAGCTCCTGGTTGAACCAGTTGCCGAACCGCCCGATGGCCTGCCCGAGCGGCAGGGCGACCGCGAGCGTGTCACCCAGGGGGGGCAGCGGGACACCGGCCCGCCGGCAGGCGATCCAGGCGCCCAGGGCGCCCATCGCGATCGCACCCCAGATGCCCAGGCCGCCGGCCCAGATCCGCAGGGCCGCGACCAGCCCCTGCCCGTCGGGGCCGAAGTAGGTCTCCCAATCGGTGAGCACGTGGTAGAGCCGCGCGCCGACGATCCCCAGCGGCACGGCCCACAGGGCAGCGTCGTAGACGAACCCGCGCTGGCCACCGCGCGCCACCCACCGCCGGTCCCCCAGCCACATGGCCACGAAGATGCCGACGAGGATGCAGATCGCGTACGCCCGGATCGGCAGCGGCCCGAGGTGCCAGACGCTCTGGTCCGGACTCGGGATGGAGGCGAGCAGGTCGGTCACTGGGCGGTGGCGTCGGCGACCAGCTGCTCGAGCGTGTCCTTGTCCCTGAGCTGGTCCATCGTCAGCGTCGTGCCGTTCAGGATGCCGGTCGGCGTGCCGGTGATGCCGTTGCTGATGAACTGCTCCTGGCTGTTGGCCGACCAGCCCAGGTAGGTGCCGCCCTGCACGCACGAGGTGAAGGTGCTCAGCGCGTCGCCGGTGAGCCCCACGGTCGTGCCGAGGTCGATGAGCTGCTGGTCGGAGTAGCCGACACCCTCGTCCTCGGGCTGGATCGCGTACACGCCGCGCAGGTAGGGACCGGTCGCGTCCTGGTCGATGGCGCAGCCCCACGCCGAGGTGGCCCTGGCCGAGGAGTTCGGGTTGCCGTTGGCCGCGTTCTTGTCCGCCAGGCCGTTGTCCAGGAAGGTGGCCGGGCGGTAGAGGAGCTTCACCTTGCCGTCCTCGGCCAGCTGCTGGATGTTCTCGCCGTTCTGGTCCTCGAGGGCCTTGCACCCCGGGCACTGGAAGTCCTGCCACAGCTCGAGGGTCGGCAGCTTGGCCTCGTCCTTGGACGTCCAGCCGGTGCCGTACTTCACCCCGTAGGTGTCGTTGAGCACGCCCTTGGGCAGCGCCGCCGCGGGGTCGGCGGTCGGCGCGGTGGCGCTGGGCGAGTTCGCGTCATTGCTGCGACCGGCCAGGACCCCGACCGTGATCAGACCGCCCACGACGGCCAGCACGACCAGCGATCCGACGATCCTGATCGTCCGCTCGCGACGCCGCTCGGCCGACTCAGCCGCCTCCCGAGCCTCGGCGGCGAGCTGCTTGGCGGTCTTCTGGCGGCCTGACTGATCCGCTGACTTCCCCGGCATGAAACCTCCCGATTGCGCCCGGCAAGGCTACCCGAACTCCCGCCCACGCCCGGCCGACCCGGATCGGCGCCCAGCGCGTCGTGGCTGGTCTAGCCTGGTGCGACGACAGGATGGGCGGGGTCTCCCAGCCCGAGACGACAGGAGTGGGCCGGCCCATGACCGATCTGGCCACCGAGCCCAGCCTTCCCGCGCTCCCGGGGCCGCCGCGCGCGGCCGACCGCCGGCACACCGGGACCTGGATCGAGATGCTGGTCTCCAGCATCCTGGGCCTGTACGCGTCGATGGTGCTGTCCATCGACGCGATCGCCCTGGCCAAGGACCCGTACGGCGACCTCTCCTGCGACATCACCGACAAGATCTCGTGCTCCACGGTCGGGCTGAGCTGGCAGGCGAACCTGTTCGGCTGGCCCAACGCCTTCCTGGGCCTGCTCACCGAGCCCGTGGTCATCACCGTCGCGGTCGCCTCGCTGGGCGGCGTGCACTTCCCGCGCTGGTTCATGCGCACCGCGCAGGTCGGCTACACGATCGGCCTGCTGTTCGCGTACTGGCTGTTCTACCAGGCCTACTTCGAGATCGGGGCGCTGTGCCCCTGGTGCCTGCTCATCACCGTGACCACGACGCTGGTGTTCATGTCGCTGACCCGGGTCAACATCCTCGAAGGCCACCTGGGGGCCGGCATGCAGCGCACGCTCGCGCGCCCGTTGCGCCTGGGCGCGGATCTGGCTGGCGTCCTCATCATCTTCGCGGTGATCGCCGCGATGATCCTCTACCGGTACGTCTGAGCCGTGGCGTCCTGCCGCAGACCCGAAGGGCTGGCGCGTCGGCCGAGTCAGGCCTGGGCCGCACCGCGCACGCCGGCGGCCAGCTCCTGAGCCAGCGACCGCACGGCCTGCACCGCGCTGGCCTGGTCCGGCGCGGCCAGGATCCGGCTGACGAACGCCGAGCCGACGATCACCCCGTCGGCGAACCGGGCCACCTCGCGGGCCTGCTCGCCCGTGGAGACGCCCAGCCCGACCGCGACCGGCAGGTCGGTGGCCGCCCGCACCCGGTTCACCAGCTCGCTGGCGTGCACGCCCACCGACGTCCGCACGCCGGTCACGCCCATGGTGGAGGCTGCGTAGACGAAGCCGGTGGTGACTGCGGCGACGGCGGCGATCCGCTCCGCCGAGCTCGACGGGGCCACGAGGAACACCCGCTCGATGCCGTGCGCGTCGCTCGCGGCGATCCAGTCGCCGGCCTCCTCCGGGGTCAGGTCCGGGGTGATCACGCCGCACCCGCCGGCCGCGGACAGCCGCTGCGCGAACGCGTCGACGCCGATGCGATCGACCGGGTTCCAGTAGGTCATCACCAGGGTCGGGGCACCGGTCTGGGCGACCGCGCTCACCGTGGCCAGCACGTCGGCGACCTTCGAGCCGTTGACCAGCGACTGGTGCACGGCGTCCTGGATGACCGGGCCGTCCATCAGCGGATCGGAGTAGGGCAGGCCGATCTCGACGATGTCGACCCCGCCGGCCACGATCGCCTGGGCCAGCTCGATCCCCCGCTCCAGCGTCGGGAAGCCGCTGGGCAGGTAGCCGATGAGGGCGGCGCGACCGTCCTGCCGGGCGGCGGCGAACACCTCGTGCAGCGCGCTCACTGGACGACCTCGTCCAGGTCGATCCCGAACCACCGGGCCGCGGTCGCCACGTCCTTGTCCCCGCGCCCGGACAGGCTCACCAGGACCAGTCCCTGAGGACCGAGCTCGCGGCCCACCCGCAGGGCGCCGGCCAGCGCGTGGGCGCTCTCGATGGCCGGGATGATCCCCTCGGTGCGGCAGAGCAGCTCGAAGGCCGCCATCGCCTCGGCGTCGTCGACCGGGGAGTAGGTGGCCCGGCCGGTGTGGGCCAGCCACGCGTGCTCCGGGCCGACGCCGGGGTAGTCCAGGCCCGCCGAGATCGAGTGCGACTCGATGGTCTGACCCTCGTCGTCCTGCAGCAGGTAGGAGCGCGTGCCGTGCAGCACCCCGACCGCTCCCCCGGTGATCGTGGCCGCGTGCCGGCCGGTCGCCACGCCGTCACCGCCGGCCTCGAAGCCGTGCAGCGCGACCTCGGCGTCGTCCAGGAACGCGTGGAAGATGCCGATGGCGTTCGACCCGCCGCCCACGCACGCGGCCACCGCGTCGGGCAGGCGCCCGTGCTCGGCCAGCAGCTGGGCGCGCGCCTCCACGCCGATCACGCGGTGGAAGTCGCGGACCATCATCGGGAACGGGTGCGGACCGGCGACCGTGCCCAGCAGGTAGTGGGTGTCCGCGACGTTGGTCACCCAGTCGCGCATCGCCTCGTTGATGGAGTCCTTGAGCGTCTGCGAGCCCGTGTGCACCGGGATCACCTCGGCGCCGAGCATCTTCATCCGGGCCACGTTCAGGGCCTGCCGGCGCGTGTCCTGCACGCCCATGTAGACCACGCACTCCAGGCCCAGCAGGGCCGCGGCCGTCGCCGTGGCCACCCCGTGCTGCCCGGCTCCGGTCTCGGCGATCACCCGGTGCTTGCCCATCCGCACGGTGAGCAGCGCCTGGCCCAGCACGTTGTTGATCTTGTGCGAGCCGGTGTGGTTGAGGTCCTCGCGCTTGAGCACGATCCGCCCGGGCACCCCGCCGGCGGCGGCGAAGCGGGGGGCGTCGGTGACCGGCGAGGGGCGGCCGGTGTAGGTGCGGGCCAGGTGGTCCAGCTCGTGCAGGAACACCGGATCCTGGCACGCGCTGTGATAGGCGGCCGTGAGCTCGTCCAGCGCGCTGATGAGCGCCTCGGGGACGAACCTCCCGCCGAACGGCCCGAAGTGGCCGGACTCGTCGGGCACCCCCGAGTCGGCCGGGATCAGCCCCAGGTTGGTCAGCGACTCGGTCATGAGCGACCGTGCTTGATCGAGGGGTGCGCTCCGGCCGTGACCAGCTCGTGCACCGCGTGCCGCGGGTCGCCGCCGGTGACCAGGCTCTCGCCGACCAGCACCGCGTCCGCGCCGGCCTGCGCGTAGGCGATGAGGTCACGCGGGCCACGAACCCCGCTCTCGGCCACGCGCAGCACGGAGTCGGGGATGAACGGGGCCACCCGGGCGAAGTGGTCGCGGTCCACGCTCAGCGTGCGCAGGTCGCGGACGTTCACTCCGATGATCTGCGCGCCGGCGTCCAGCGCCCGGGGCACCTCGTCGGCGTCGTGGACCTCGACCAGCGGGGTCAGCCCGATGGACAGGGCCCGCTCGTGCAGGCTCACCAGTGCCTCCTGGGTCAGCGCGGCCACGATGAGCAGCACGATGTCGGCGCCGGCCGCCCGCGCCTCCCACAGCTGGTAGGCCGAGACGATGAAGTCCTTGCGCAGGACCGGGACGTCCACCGCATGACGGACCGCGGCCAGATCCTCCAGCGAGCCGCCGAAGCGACGGCCCTCGGTGAGCACCGAGATCGCGTGCGCCCCGCCGGCCTCGTACTCCCGGGCCAGCAGGGCGGGGTCCTCGATGGGGGCCAGCGCCCCCCGGCTCGGCGAGGAGCGCTTCACCTCGGCGATGACCGTCACGTCCTCCTGCCGCAGGGCCGCCAGCCCGTCGATCGGCTCGGGGGCGCGTGCAGCCTGCGCCCGCAGCACCTCGATCGGGACCCGGGCCGACCGCTGCGCCAGGTCGTCGCGCACCCCGGCCAGGATGTCGTCCAGGACGCTCACGTCGTCTCCGTTCGCTGCTTCGGTCACCGCCACCGCCGCACCGCGCCGGACGACAGAACAGCGTCCGGGTCCGGTCTCGCGGCAGGCAGCCCTGAGGGTACGCAGTCCGAGCGGCCGCGCCGAAACCGACCCGCTTCGCGGCACCGGTGCCAGCCGGGACCCGCGGGTACCCTGGCCGGCATGTCGCAGGTCGCCTCGGTCCAGACCCGGCCGACCGCCCCGAGCCGGGCGCGCCGGATGCTGGCACCGGTGGCGACCCTGGCCAGCGCCGGCGTGGCCTGGGCGGCGGTCGCCACCTGGTCACCCGGCGACGACGGCCTGATCCTGTGCCCGTTCAAGCTCATCACCGGTCTGGACTGCCCGCTGTGCGGCTCCACCCGGGCCGCCGCGGAGCTGGCCCACGGCAACCTCGTGGGCGCCTTGGACCACAACGCCTTCTTCGTCCTGGTGGTGCTCCCGCTCAGCGCACTGGCCTGGGGCTGGTGGCTGGTCGCCTCGTGGCGGGGCCGGCCGTTCCCGATGGTCCCCACGCGGCTGCTGCAGGGGCTGTTGGTGCTGCTGGCCGCGTGGTGGGTGCTGCGCCTGGCCGTCCCCTGGCTCGGCTCCGGCACGGCCTGAGCCCAGCGCGCTGCGGGGCTCCCCTCCGGGCGCTCAGCCCTGAGCCATCCGATGGCCCTGGGCTGACAACCGGAACGAGCGCCGGGCGCTCAGCCCTGCGAGCGGACCACCGGCAGGGGGCCGGTGGTCCGGGTCTGGGCGGGCATGTCGGTGGGCAGCAGCACCCGGAAGCTGGCCCCGCCCTCGGGGGCGACGCCGGCCTGGGCGCCGCCGCCCAGGCGCAGCGCCAGCCGGGCGACCAGTGCCAGGCCCACCCCGGAGCCGACCTTGCGCAGGCCCCGGTACCGGGCGTGCAGCTCGCCGGGCTTGAACGCCACCGCCAGGTCGTCCGGGGTCAGGCCGGGCCCACCGTCGCGGACCTCCACGACGAACCAGCCCGGCTGCTCGGCCGCTCCGACGTGCAGCACCACCGGGTCGCCCTCGCCGGTCACCCGCAGCGCGTTCTCCATGAGGTTGTCCAGCATCTGGCGGACCCGCACCGGGTCGGTGCGGACCGTGCGCGGGGTCCGGTCGACCTCGTCGCGCAGCACGATGCCCATCCGCTCCGCCCGCCCGGCCCACGCGGAGAGCGCGTCGGAGCCCAGGTCGGCCAGGTCCAGCTCGACGGGCTCCACGCGCACGTCGACCGCGCCGAGGCGGGCCAGGTCCAGCACGTCGGCGACCAGTCGGTCCAGGTGGTCGGCCTCGGTGCGCACGATGCCGGCCACGCTGTTCACGTCGGCTGGCTCCACCACGCCGTCGGCCAGTGCCTCGGCGTAGCCCTTGATCGAGGTCAGCGGGGTGCGCAGCTCGTGGGAGACGGTCAGGAAGAACTCGCGCTGCCGGCCCTCGCTCTCCGAGAGCGCCTCGGAGAGCTCGTTGAGCGCCTCGCCGAGGTCGGCGACCTCCTGCGGGCCGCTGGGGTCGATCCGCACGTCCCGGCGCCCGGAGCTCATCGCCTTCGCGGCGGCCGCGGCCTCGCCGATCGGCGTGGTGATGCGCCGCGCGAGCACGTAGCCGACCATGGCCGCCACGCCCAGACCCAGACCCAGGGACACCACGAACCGGATCAGGGCCGCGCGCGCCAGGCTGCCGGCCACGTCGGCCGGCTGCACCAGCAGGATGCCCACGCCCGGAGTGATCGGACGGCCCTCGACGTAGTAGACGCCGTGCAGAGAGGCCCGGCGGTCGCTCACCGACTCGCCGGAGGTGACCGCGGCGACGTCGGCCTCCGTGAGCGGGGGGTTCACCTGCGCGCCCGCGGGCACCAGGTAGGCGGTCACCTGCTGGGGCGAGAGCAGCGCCTCCAGGCGGGCGACGATGCCGCTGTTGGGCGGCAGCGGCGAGGTGCCCGACACCAGCTCGGCGGCCAGGTCGGCAGTGCGCGACAGGGTCGCCCGCGCGGTGGCCTCGGCGGCCCGGGTGAGCAGCGGCCAGGAGGCCAGGGCGCCGATCAGCACCGCCAGCGCGGCCACCCCGGCCATGACCAGGGGCAGACGGTGCGCCAGGGAGAGCCGGCTCATCCGGCCTCCGCGCTGTACCCGACCCCGCGGACCGTGCGGATCGGGCTGGCGGCGCCGAGCTTGGCGCGCACCTGCGCGACGTGGACGTCGACCGTGCGGGTGCCGGCCGCGGCCGAGTACCCCCACACCGCGGAGAGCAGCTGGTCACGGGTCACCACCCGGCCGGGCCGGGCCATCAAGTAGGCCAGCAGGTCGAACTCGGTCGCGGTCAGCTCGACCGGCGCGCCGGACACCGTGACCCGGTGCCGGGCCCGGTTCAGCTCGATCTCGCCGAGCACGAGCGGCCGGTCCTCAGGCTCGCCGCCGGAGCCGGTGCGGCGCAGGACCGCCTTGACCCGGGCCACCACCTCGCGGGGGCTGAACGGCTTGGTGATGTAGTCGTCGCCGCCCATCTCCAGGCCGAGCACGCGGTCGATCTCGTCGTCGCGCGCGGTGCAGAACAGGATCGGCACGGTGCTGCCCTCGGCGCGCAGGGTCTGGCACACCTGGGTGCCGTCCATGCCCGGCAGGCCCACGTCCAGCACCACAGCGACCGGGTGCAGGCGACGGGCGGCGGCCAGCGCGTCCGGGCCGGTCGCGGCGATCTCGACGCCGAACCCCTCTCGGCGCAGGTACATGCCCAGCAGGTCGGCGATCGGCCGCTCGTCCTCGGCGACCAGGACCAGGCCACGGCTGTCGGAAGTCATCCGCGGATCATCACACGTCGTCGGTTCGGTGATGGGGAGCCCGGCGTTCGGGTCCGGTCAGGCGCCTGCGTCCTCCTGCTGCGACTGCATCCCGAGCATGACCTTCCACGTGATCGCGCCGCCGATCACCAGCAGCATCCCCAGCACGAACACCACGGGCTGGGCGATGACCACGCCGAGGGTGGCGATGACCGAGGCCACCATGATGATGATCGCGCCGGTCCAATTGGCCGGGGTGCTCCCGTGGTCGTCGTGGTGCGGGGCTGCCATGTCACTCCTCGTCGTCCCGTGAAGCCTGCGGTGCGGGCGCCATTGTGGCACCTTGCCGGCCCGCCGGGTGCAGGCCTTCGGCCATCGTGATCGCGCCGAGGACGGCGGCCGCCTTGCTGCGGCACTCCTGGTGCTCGGTCTCGGGCACCGAGTCGGCCACCAGGCCCGCCCCGGCCTGCACGTACGCGATCCCGTCGCGCAGCACCGCGGTCCGGATCGCGATGGCCGCGTCGAGGTTCCCGGCGAAGTCCACATACCCGACCGCCCCGCCGTAGAGCCCGCGCCGGGTGGGCTCCAGGTCGTCGATGATCTGCATCGCGCGCGGCTTGGGCGCCCCGGACAGGGTGCCCGCCGGGAACGTCGCGGCCAGCAGGTCGTAAGCGCTGGCCCCCTGGCTCAGCTGGCCGGTGACCGTGGACACGATGTGCATGACGTGTGAGTAGCGCTCGATCTGCATGAACTCGACGACCTCGACCGTGCCCGGCCGGCACACCCGGCCCAGGTCGTTGCGGCCCAGGTCGACCAGCATCAGGTGCTCGGCGCGCTCCTTCTCGTCGCCGAGCAGCTCCTCGGCCAGCTCGGCGTCCTGCTCGGGGGTGCTGCCGCGCGGCCGGGTCCCGGCGATCGGGTGCAGCATCGCCAGCCCGTCGGCGAGCCGGACCAGGGCCTCCGGGCTGGAGCCGACCACGTCGAAGGCGACCTCGGTGCCCAGGTCCGGGCGCTCGGCGGGCTCGGGGAACCGCAGCAGATACATGTAGGGGCTGGGATTGCTCACCCGCAGCATCCGGTAGACGTCCAGCGCGCTGGCGGTCGTCGGCCGGTCGAACCGCTGGGAGAGCACGATCTGGAACGCGTCACCCGCGCGGATGTGCTCCTTGGCCCGCTCGACGCCGGCCCGGTAGTCCTCGGGCAGGGTGCGGGAGCGGACCTCGTGCGCGGGCCCGGCATCGGCCAGAACGGCCACCGTGCTCGGGCCCGGCGCCGCCAGGGCCTCCTCCATCGCGTCCAGGCGGCGGACGGCGTCGGCCCAGGCCTGGGTCACCCGCTCGTCAGTGGAGTCGTAGTTGACCGCGTTGGCGATCAGCGTGACCGTGCCGTCCCAGTGGTCCAGGACGGCCAGGTCCACAGCCATCAGCAGCGCCAGCTCGGGCAGAGCCAGCTCGTCGGGGTTCGCGTCGGGAATCCGCTCCCAGTGCCGCACCGCGTCGTAGCTGATCATCCCCACCAGACCGCCGGTCAGCGGGGGCAGGTCGGGGCGCTCCACGGGGGCGGTGTGCAGGACGGCCAGCGTGTCGCGCATGGCGTGCATGGGATCCCCACCCAGCGGGATGCCGACCGGCCGCTGGCCCCGCCAGACCGCCTGGCCGTCCACCTCGGAGAGCATCGCCGAGGCCCGCACGCCGACGAACGAGTAGCGCGCCCAGACCCGGCCGTGCTCGGCCGACTCCAGCAGGAACGTGCCCGGCCGCTCGCCGGCCAGCTTGCGGTAGAGCCCGACCGGGGTCTCGCCGTCGGCCAGCAGCCGGCGGGTGACCGGGATGACGCGGCGGTCGCGGGCCAGCGCGGTGAACTCGGCCAGGTCCGGGGTGGCGGTCACGAGCCGACCGCCAGCGGCACGTCGAAGGTGTCGAAGCAGGATTCCAGTCCGGTGTGGCAGGACGGACCCGCCGGATCCACGCGCAGCAGCACCGCGTCGCCGTCGCAGTCCAAGGAGACTTCGACCACCCGCTGCGTGTTGCCCGAGGTCAGGCCCTTCACCCACAGCTCCTGGCGCGACCGCGAGTAGTAGGTCGCCAGGCCGGTCGCCAGCGTGCGCGCCAGCGCCTCGGCGTCCATCCAGGCCACCATCAGGACCCGGCCGCTGCCGGCGTCCTGGGCGATCGCAGTCACCAGCGGGCGGCCGTCGGGCGCCGCGCCGGCCGGGCGCAGCCGGGTGGCCAGCACCGGGTCGAGGCTGTCATGGGCGAACTCCACGGGGAGCATTCTGGCGCAGGCGTCCGTCGTCAGCGGCGCACGACGACACCGGCCCGCGCCAGCGCCTGCTTCACCGCACCGATCGTGAGGTGGCCGAAGTGGAAGACGCTCGCGGCCAGCACGGCGTCGGCCCCGGCGGCCACGGCCGGCGGGAAGTGCGCCAGCTCGCCGGCCCCGCCGCTGGCGATCACCGGCACGCTCACCTCCCGGCGGACCAGCCCGATCAGCTCCAGGTCGAAGCCGGACCGAGTGCCGTCGGCGTCCATCGAGTTCAGCAGGATCTCCCCGGCGCCCAGCTCGGTGGCCCGGACCGCCCAGCCGACCGCGTCGATGCCGGTCGAGCGCCGGCCACCGTGCGTGGTCACCTCGAACCCGGAGTCGGTCACGACGTCGGGGCTGGCGGTGCCGGGACCGCAGCGCCGCGCGTCGACGCTGAGCACCACGCACTGAGCGCCGAACCGGTCGGCGGCCTCGGCCAGCAGCTCGGGCCGGCTCAGCGCGGCCGTGTTGACCCCGCACTTGTCCGCACCCGCGCGCAGGAGAGCGTCGAAGTCGGCGACAGTCCGCACGCCGCCACCGACCGTCAGCGGGATGAACACCTGCTCGGCGGTGCGCCGGACCACGTCGTAGGTGGTCTGGCGGTCACCGGACGATGCGGTGATGTCCAGGAACGTGAGCTCGTCGGCCCCGGCCGCCCCGTAGGCGGCCGCCAGCGCCACCGGGTCGCCGGCATCGCGCAGGTCGACGAAGTTCACTCCCTTGACCACCCGGCCGGCGTCGACGTCCAGGCAGGGGATGACGCGGACCGCGACGGTCACGCGCGCACCCCCCTGGTGACGTTCGGATCCCGCATGCGGCTAGCTGCCCAGGAGCTTGGCCTTCGCCGCCTCGAACTCGGCGTCGGTGAGCACGCCCATGCTCTTCAGCTCGGCCAGGGTCTTCAGCTCGGCGACCAGGTCCGACGGCTTGGCGGCTGCCTGCTGGGCCGCCGCCTGCTGGGCCGCCGCCTGCTGGGCCGCTGCCTGCTGGGCCGCCGCCTGCGCAGCCGCCTGCTGCTGCTGCAGCGCGGCCTGCTCGGCCGCGACCTGCTGGGCGTAGGCCTGCTGCTGTGCGTACTGCTGCTGCTGGCTGTACTGCTGCTGCGCGTACTGCTGTTGGGTCTGGTTGGCCCAGCGCGTCTGCTGACGGCGCGACACGTTGTTGGACACGGCCGTGGCGGTGCCCGCCACGACTGCGGTGCGCGCGACTCCGCGAAGAATCCCTGACATCTCTCATCCCTCCTGAAGTGCGTCGAGCACGTCGCCGACCGGGATGGCGCCGCGAGCGATCAGCTCGCCGCCGGCCGCCCGGACCGCCTTGGTGAACGGGACTGCCCAGAGTCCCTCGTAGACCAGGACGGCGGCAGCGGCGCCAGGCACCATCGCGTTGCCGACCTCGGCCAGGTCGTCGTCCTCCAGCAGCCGGGAGGACACTCCCTCGAAGACCTCGATCTCCGGCACGCCGTGGGCGGCGTCGTGCCAGTCCAGCGTGGCCACGGTGCCGTCGTCCTGCTTGCGGATGAACACCAGGTCGAGGATGCGGATGACCCCGGTCTCGACCAGGCTCATCAGCTCGGCGAACGGCTCGCCGGTGGCGTCGTGCTGGGCGAACTCGATCACGACGTAGTCGATCGGGCCGGGCGGGTCGTCGTACGGGTCCATTCAGTCCTCCTGTGCGAACCGGATCAGGGTGGCGGATCGGCGGGCACAGGCACGGCCCGGACCCCCGCTCGCCGCGATCCTATCTGCGGGCCCTCGGACGTGCGCCCGGCTCATCGATCGGCGGGCCCTCGGACGTGCGCCCGGCCGACGCGCCGCGCTCAGTCCGGCCAGCTGGCCAGCGTGTCGACGTACATCTGGCGGACCGCGTCGCGGTGCTCCCCGACGGTCTCGGTGGTCCACGAGGAGGTGTCGATCGGCGGCAGGACGGCGACCTGGACGACGCCCGGGGTCACCAGCTGCGCGTGCGGGGCCATCACCTGACCGGCGTTGCGGATGACCACGGGGACCAGCGGCACCTCGCCCTGGATCGCCATGTGGAAGGGGCCCTTCTTGAACGGGCCCAGCTCGACCGACCGGGTGCCCTCGGGTGCGACGGCGATCGAGATGCCCTCGTGCAGGCGCGCGACGACCGGCTCCAGCGCGGCCCGGGCCTGCGCCGGGTCGCCGCGCTCGATGAAGGCCACGCCGGCGAACCTCCCGAGCGGGCCGAAGACCGGGTTGGTCAGCAGCTCCTTCTTGGCCACAGCCGTGAAGTCGTGTCGCAGCACCGAGGCCATGATCGGCACGTCCAGCTGACTCTGGTGGTTGAAGGTGAAGATCGCCGGCCGGTGCGACACGGCGTTCTCCTCGCCGTGGATCTGCAGGGTGACGCCGGCTGCGGCCAGCGACAGCTGCCCGGCCATCGCCAGCGTCACGTTCACGCCGGACTGGCGGTCCTGGTTGAGCAGGGCGAACCCGGCTCCGGCGATCCCGCCCATGCCCAGCCCGCCGACCGCCCCGAAGCTGCGCGCCGCCCGCTCCAGATCCCCGAACCCGACCATCGTCACTCTCCTTCGCCGGACCCGAGACTGGGCCCCATCGCTCGCTCCACCCGGACCCGCCTGACCAGCTCGGACAGCTCGGCCGCGAACGCGTCGCGCCGCTCCTGCAGGTCAGCGGACCGCACGTCGAGCAGGCCGCGGTTGCGGGCCAGCTCCAAGGCGTTCTTGAACAGATCCTTGGAGGCCGACTCCGGACTGTGCAGGGACTGCTGGCGAGCCCGCTGATGCGCCACGCCGATCGCCTCGGTGACCAGGGCGTCCTCGTCCACCGGGGTGCCGGTGTCGCGCACGGCCAGCCGCTCGGCCAGCACCAGGTACGCCTCGAGGAACGGCGAGAGGATGCGCGGGGCCGCCCGGAAGGTCAGGTGCTCCATCAGCGGCAGGAGCTCCTCGCTGGCCATGCCCTCCTCGTTGGCCTGCCAGTGCGGGTCCATGATCGCCATCTCGGCGCGGACTTCCTCGTCGAAGACGCGCTTGGTCGAGAAGAAGAACTCGTACTTGAGCAGGTCACGCAGGGCCAGGGCCTTGTTCCACACGGCCTCGGTGAGGTCCTCCGCGCCCTCCTCGGCCACCGCGACCAGGGCCAGCTCGACGATCGACCGGGTCACGAAGAAGTGGCTCAGCGAGTTGCGGTAGAAGGCCGCCTCCAGGTACCGGTCGGGCCGGATGCTGTAGATCGGCTCCAGCCCGCCGTCGTAGCGGGTGATGACGCCCTCAGTCACCAGGGTGTCCAGGGTGCGCCGCGCCGGCGAGGGGGTGCGCTCCTGCAGCACTACCTTCGGGTCCAGGTTCAGGCCCGAGGCCATGGGCAGCTCGCGAGCGTTGACGTAGTCCACGAGCGGGCCGACGCCCTCGCGCATCTCCTGCTCGGTCAGGGCCCGATCGGCGTCGTCGAGCAGCACCAGCGTGACGATCGCGGCGGCCGTGATCGGGGTGACCCGGTTGATCGCGTTGCTCACCTCGAAGGCGACCTTCGGCACGGCCTTGCGCACGTCGCCGGTGCCCGGCACGACGCCGAGCTCGTCGAGCAGCGGGCGCAGCCTGATCGGCTCGGCGAACCGCACGTGCACCTGGCCGCGCTCGGCACCCTGGGCCTTGGCGTACCGCAGCGCCCAGCGGAAGCTCTCCGGGGACTTCGTCGCCCCGGACTCCTCGGCCGCGATCGCGCCCACCTCGTGCTGCTGGTCGTACATGATCGAGACCGGGACGAACGTGAGGTCCTCCACGCCCGAGACGTCGAACGCGTCGAGCAGATAGCTCAGGATGCCCATCCGCGGCGGGCGCAGCTTGCCGGTGCGGGTCCGGCCGCCCTCGATGTACCACTCGAAGTTCGCGCCGGCCTGGACCAGGAACGCCAGGTACACCCCGAGGATCGTCTTGTAGACCGGGGCGTCCTTGAGCTGGCGGCGGATGAAGACCAGGCCGCTGCGCTGCCCGATCGAGCTCAGCGGGAAGAACGCCAGGTTGGAACCACCGAGGACGTGGTTGGCCGGGAAGCCGGCCGAGTCCAGGATGGCGCGCAGCACGAACGGGTCGATGTACGAGCGGTGGTTGGGCAGGAACACCAGGGTCTGGGAGTTGTCCAGCTCCTTGAGCCGGGCCAGGCTCGCCCGGTCGACGTCCAGCTCGTAGGCGCGCGAGAGCCACGAGCCCATCCGGGTCCACACGTCGGTCGCCATCGAGTTCTGCGCCGCGACCATCTCCTTGAGGCAGGCGCGCGCCTCGGCCCGGATGTCGGGCTCGGAGCGCCCGGTCGAGGCCGCCAGCGAGGCGATCGCCTCCTCGAACTGCAGGGAGGCCTCGATCCGCTCCCGGACCACGGTCGTGGATGCGCTGGTCCGGCCAGCCCTGGTGGACCGTGATGACACCCTGCACCTCCAAGATTCGCGGGCTGCGAGCATAACCGCGAGGCCCGTCTGGTGGCGGGGCGAGAAATGCCCTGGTGCAGCGCGTGCGCGGGCACGGGGACGCCGGCTGAGCCAGCGCGCTCGGCGGCTCAGGCGGCGAGCCGACTCCGTCGGCTCAGGCCGCCGGGTCGAGGTCGCCGCGCCACGCGGTCAGCTCGACCTCGACCAGCAGCGCTGGATCGATCAGCGCGGCCACGCCGAGCATGCTCGAGGCCGGCCGGATCTCGCCGAGGATGGCCGCGTGCGCCCGGCCCACCGCGGGGGCGTTCGTGGCGAGGTTCACCACGTGCATCCGCACGGCCACCGTGTCCGCGCGGGTGAACCCAGCCCGCTCCAGCGCGAACAGCGCGGACTGCAGCGCGACCATCGCCTGGCCGTAGGCGTCGCCGGGATGGGCGACCCGGCCGTTCACCAGGGCCGTGGTGCCCGCCGTCCAGCCGGTGCGGGTCGCGCCGTCGGATGCGACCACCACCCGGCTGTACCCGATCTGCTCCTCGTAGACCCCGCCGCTGCCGAACCGCTGGACCGGCATCGCTACCAGCTGTCCCGGCGCGGGGCGACCGCGGCCAGCGCCTCGGCCAGGGTGAAGGCGCCGGCGTAGAGGGCCTTGCCGACGATCGCCCCCTCGACGCCGCGCCCGGTCAGCTCGGCGAGCCGGTGCAGGTCCTCAAGCCGGGCCACTCCCCCGCTGGCCACGACCGGCCGGTCGGTCCGGTCGCACACCTCGCGCAGGAGGTCCAGGTTGGGCCCGTGCATGGTGCCGTCGCGGGCCACGTCGGTGAGGACGTACCGGGCGCAGCCGTCGGCGTCCAAGCGGGCCAGCGTCTCCCACAGGTCGCCGCCGGGCCGGGTCCAGCCGCGCGCGGCCAGGGTCGTGCCCTTCACATCCAGGCCCACCGCGATCCGCTCGCCGTGCTCGCCGATCACCCGGCGCGTCCACTCCGGATCCTCCAGCGCGGCCGTGCCCAGGTTCACCCGCGCGCAGCCGGTCGCAAGTGCGGCGGCCAGCGAGTCGTCGTCGCGGATGCCGCCGGACAGCTCCACCTGGACGTCGAGCTGGCCGATCACCGAGGCGAGCAGCGCACGGTTGCTGCCGGTGCCGAAGGCCGCGTCGAGGTCCACCAGGTGGATCCACTGCGCACCCTGGGCCTGGAAGTCCTGCGCGGCCGCCAGCGGGCTGCCGTAGTCGGTCTCCGAGCCGGACACCCCCTGGACGAGGCGCACAGCGGTCCCGTTGCGGACGTCGACGGCGGGCAGCAAGCTCAGCGAGGGCACCCGAGGAGGGTAGTGGTCGCCGCTCCGGTCCCCGACATCTGCTCCGGTTTCCGTCATCTGCTCCGCCCGGGGGTGGAGCAGATGTCCAGAAGTGGAGCAGATCCCCAGAGTTGACCTCGTTCAGGGCAGGGCGCGGACCCAGTTGCGCAGCAGGTGCAGGCCTGCGTCGCCGGACTTCTCCGGATGGAACTGGGTGGCCGCCAGCGGGCCGTTCTCGACGGCTGCAACGAACGGCGCACCGTGCTCGGACCAGGTGACCGCGGGCGAGGTGAACGGCGGCTGGGCGACCAGCTCCCAGCGCTGTACGGCGTAGGAGTGCACGAAGTAGAAGCGCTCCTGCGCCACGCCCGCGAACAGCGTGCTGCCCGGCGCGGCCTGCACGGTGTTCCAGCCCATGTGCGGCAGGACCGGCGCGGGCAGCCGCTCGACGGTCCCGGGCCACTGGCCCAGGCCCTCGGTGCGGACCCCGTGCTCGACGCCCTGCTCGAACAGGATCTGCATGCCCACGCAGATCCCCAGCACCGGTCGGCCACCGGCCAGACGCTGCTCGACGAGGCGAGGCCCGCCGACACCGCGGAAGCCGGCCATGCACGCGGCGAACGCGCCGACGCCGGGCACCACCAGCCCGTCGGCAGCGAGGGCGGCGTCCGTGTCGGCGCTGACTTGGACCTGCGCGCCCACCGCTGCCAGGGCACGGGCGGCCGAGCGCAGGTTCCCGGAGCCGTAGTCCAGGACGACGACCCTGCTCATCGGCTGATCCGCGCCAGCTGGCCGAGCAGCCCGACGAAGCTGATCCCCAGCAGGACCGACATCCACAGCCAGGTCGCCTGACCGGTGCGCCGGTACTCACGGACTCCCCACACGAGCCAGGCGAGCATCACCAGCCCCGTCACGAGCAGGCTGATCTGGACAGCGGTCACAGAGCGCCCTTCGTGCTGGGGATGCCGACCACCCGCGGATCGAGCTCGACCGCGGTGCGCAGCGCCCGGGCGACCGCCTTGAACTGCGCCTCGACCATGTGGTGCGGGTTGCGGCCGTAGAGACAGCGCACGTGCAGGCAGATCTGGCCGGTGGCCGAGATGGACTCCCAGACGTGGCGGGTCAGAGTCGTGTCGTAGGTGCCGATCATCGGCGCCATCGCCGGCTCGTCGTGCATGACGTAGGGCCGCCCGGACAGGTCCACGACGGCCTGCGCCAGCGCCTCGTCCAGCGGCACGAGGGCGTCGCCGAAGCGGCGGATCCCGGACTTGTCCCCGAGCGCCTCGCGCAGCGCGCGGCCGAACGCCAGCGAGGTGTCCTCGACCGTGTGGTGGGAGTCGACCTCGATGTCGCCGGTGGTGGCGATGGTCAGGTCGAACCCGGCGTGCTTGCCGATCTGGGTCATCATGTGGTCGAAGAACGGCACCCCGGTGGCGATCTCGGTGCGGCCCGAGCCGTCGAGCTCGAGTTCGACGCGGACGTCGCTCTCCTTGGTCGTGCGCTCGACCTTCGCGAACCTGGCCATGGGGATGTCCTCCTGGGATGGGTGGGGGCTACCGTCTCACGCGAGCAGGTCGGCCGGCGTGAGGCTGTCGAGCAGGGCCGCGCGGAATGCGGCCATCTCGTCGGGGGTTCCGGCGCTGACCCGCAGCCAGCCGGCCGGCCCGGTGGCCCGGATGAGCACGCCGCGGTCCAGCAGCCGCTGCCAGAGCGCGTCGCGGTCGGCGAACCGGCCGAACAGCACGAAGTTGGCATCCGAGGCGGCGACGCTCAGGCCGGGCTGCTCGGCCAGCCAGGCGACCAGCAGGTCGCGCTGCTCGCGCAGGGCGGCGACCGTGCCGAGCAGCTCGGGTGCGTGCCGCAGCGCCGTGCGCGCGACCGCCTGGGTGACCGCCGACAGGTGGTAGGGCAGGCGCACGAGCTGCACGGCGTCCACGACAGCCGGGGTCGCGACCAGGTATCCGACCCGCGCGCCGGCCAGCGCGAACGCCTTGCTCAGGGTCCGGGTGACCACCAGCCGCGGGTGGGCGTCGAGCAGCTCGATCGCGCTGGGCGTGCCCGGGCGGCGGAACTCCGCGTACGCCTCGTCGACCACCACGATCCCGGGCGCGACCGCGCAGATCTGCTCGATCTCGGCCAGCGTGACCGCGGTACCCGTGGGGTTGTTCGGCGAGGCGACGAGGATCACGTCGGGCCGCTGGGCCTCGATCTGCGCCAGCACGACCGGCACGTCGAGGGTGAAGTCGGAGCGCCGCGGCAGCGTGACGTACTCGGTGAACGTGTCGCGGCAGTAGTCCGGGTACATCGAGTAGGTCGGGTGGAAGCCCATCGCCATGCGATCCGGGCCGCCGAACGCCTGCATGAGATGCAGCATGACCTCGTTGGAGCCGTTGGCCGCCCAGATGTTCGCCGCGGTCAGCCCCGGACCCGCGGGCACGTCGCCGTGGACGTAGGCGGCCAGGTCGGCGCGCAGCGCGAGGGCGTCGCGGTCCGGGTAGCGGTTCAACCCGGTCGCCGCCTGGGCGACGGCGCGCGCCAGGTCGGCGACCAGCGCGGGCGAGGGCGGGTACGGGTTCTCGTTGACGTTCAGGCGGTGGGCGACGTCGAGCTGCGGTGCGCCGTAGGGCACCTGGCCCGCCAGCTCCGGGCGCAGCGGCAGGTCGGCCAGGCTGACCTGCCGCCCGGCCTGATCCGGGGCGGTCACCGCGGGCTCGCCGGTGTCTGGGTGGCCGAGGGCTGGTCCGCGGAGCGCTGGCTGGCCGAGGGCTGGTCCGCGGAGCGCTGGGCGGTCGGGGGCTGGGTGGCCGGAGGCTCGGTGGCCGGAGGCTCGGTGGCCGGGGGCTGGGTGGCCGGGGGCTGGGTGGCCGGAGGCTCGGTGGCCGAGGGCTGGCCGCCGAACCGGGCGGTGATCGCGGCTCCGTGCGCGGGCAGATCCTCGGCGTGCGACAGCGTCACCACGTGCCCGCCGATCTCGGCAAGCGCGTCGCGGTCGTACTCGACCAGGTTCACGCCGCGCAGGAACGCGGCGACCCCCAGCCCGCTGGAGTGGCAGGCACAGCCGGCGGTGGGCAGCACATGGTTGGAGCCCGCGGCGTAGTCGCCCAGCGAGACCGGCGCCCACGGCCCCACGAAGATCGCGCCGGCGTTGCGGACCTGCTCGGCCACGGCACGGGCCTCGCGGGTGTGGATCTCCAGGTGCTCGGCGGCATAGGCGTTGACCACCGCGAGCCCGGCCGCGAGGTCGTCGACCAGGATGATCGCGCTCTGCTCGCCCGCCAGCGCCTGGGCGATCCGCTCGGAGTGCTTGGTCGCGGCCACCTGGGCGGGCAGCTCGGCGGCGACCGCGTCGGCCAGCGCCGCGGAGGTGGTGACCAGCACCGAGGCGGCGATCACGTCGTGCTCGGCCTGACTGATCAGGTCCGCGGCGACGAAGGCGGCGTCCGCGGAGTCGTCGGCGAGGATCGCGATCTCGGTCGGGCCCGCCTCGGCGTCGATCCCGATGCGCCCCTTCAGCAGCCGCTTGGCCGCGGTCACCCAGATGTTGCCCGGGCCGGTGACCAGGTTGACCGGGCGGCAGGCCGTGCCGTCGGACAGCGCCGCGCCGTGGGCGAACAGCGCGATCGCCTGGGCCCCGCCGGCGGCGTAGACCTCGTCCACGCCGAGCAGCGCGCAGGCCGCGAGGATGGTCGGGTGCGGCCAGGCGAACTCGGCCTGCGGCGGCGAGGCCACGGCGATCGACCCCACGCCGGCGATCTGGGCGGGCACCACGTTCATGACGACGCTGGACGGGTAGACCGCGCGACCGCCGGGCACGTACAGGCCGACCCGGTCGACGGGCAGCCAGCGCATCGTGACCGTGCCACCCGGGGCCACCGTCGTGGTGCGCTCGGGGCGCGCCTGGTCGGCGTGCACAGCGCGGACCCGGGCGATCGCGATCTCGAGGGCCTCCCGGACCGGGGCGTCCAGGTTCGCCAGCGCCTTGTCGAGGACCTCGGCGGGCACACGCAGCTGCGGTGGCCGCACCCCGTCGAAGCGCTCGCCGTGCTCCAGGACCGCGGCCTCGCCCCGAGCGGCCACGTCGGCCACGATCGGACGCACGGTGTCCAGGGCGTGCTCCACGTCCATCGGGGCGCGCGGGACGACTGAGAGCAGGTCGTCAGGCAGCCCGGCTCGGCCGTCGGCAGAGCGCAGGTCGAGGCGGCGCATCATGCCCGGGATTCTACGGTCGCTTGCCCCGGCCCTCGGCCGCCCCGAGCCATGGGGCGGCGGGGGTCAGTTGGTGCTGGTGCGGGCGGGCAGCAGGTCCAGGGCGGGGGTCGAGGGCAGCGCGGTCACCAGGGCGATCTCGCGGCGCAGGATGTCGCACGCCGCGGCCAGCCGGTGCTGGGCGTCGGGGATCTCCAGCAGCCGCTGCCGCTCGGGCAGCTCGATGACCAGCGCCGTGGCCACCAGGTAGCTCAGCGCGACCGGGTCACTGGGCAGCGAGTCGTCGCCGGCCTGGATCGCACCGCCTTCGGCCAGCAGCCGACGGTAGGTCGTCAGCAGCCGGGCGGCGACCGCCGCGGACTGGGCGGTGCGCACCGGGTCGCCGAGCGGCTCGTCGAGCAGGTCGATCTCGGCCTGCATGTACGGCTTGGAGTGGTCCAGCGTGCGCAGTCCGAACCGCCTCGCCCCGACCGTCACCAGGTCGTACCGACCGTCGGCCAGCTGCTCCAGACTGGTGATGCGGGCCATGGTGCCGACCTCGAAGAAGGAGCTCGGGTCGGCGCGGCACGCGTCGGCTCCCGGCCGAACGCCCACGACCGCGAAGCCGCGCTCGTCGGCTGGCCGCTCGCGCAGCTCCTGGATCATCAGCCGGTAGCGCGGCTCGAAGATGTGCAGCGGCAGCACCAGCCCGGGCACCAGGACGCTGCGCAGCGGGAACAGCGCGACGTGAGGCACGCAGGCAGGCTAGGCCCTCCCGACCGCTCGCGCACGGAGGGTTGGGGGCTCCGGCGGGCGGGGAGACCGGGGCGGATGCGAGGATCGGGCGCCATGGGGAAGAAGTCGGCGGGGGCCGTCGGGACGCCAGCCACTCGGCGCCTGGCGGAGACGGGCACTGAGCACGTCCTGCGCTCCTATCAGCACGACCCGCGTGGCACGTCGTACGGGCAGGAGGCCGCCGAGGCGCTCCAGGTGGACCCGGCGCGCGTGCTCAAGACCCTGATCGCGGACATCGACGGGGCGCTGGTGGTCGGGATCGTGCCGGTCGGCACCTCGCTGGACCTCAAGGCCCTGGCGAGCGTGGTGGGCGGCAAGCGCGCGGCCATGGCCGAGCCCGACCGGGCGGAGCGGAGCACCGGATACGTCGTCGGCGGGATCTCGCCGATCGGGCAGAAGACCACGCTGCCCACTGTCTTGGACGAGTCCGCGCTCACCCACGCGACCGTGCTGGTGTCCGGGGGGCGCCGGGGCTTGGACGTGGAGCTCTCCGCGGACGACCTGATCCAGCTGACCAACGCCCGAGTCGCCCGGATCGCCCGGCGCGGCTGATCCGCCCGCTCAGCCCAGGCAGCTCGGCCCGAGCAGGGCCTTGAGGTCGCCGGACAGTGACGTGGACGGGGTGACCCGCAGCCGGTCGTCGATGGCCATCACGGTCGTCCGCGCTCCATTGCGCAGGTGCAGGTGCACGCTGGACGTGCCCGGATGCTGGGCCAGCACCTCCTTGAGCCGAGCCACCAGCGGCGGCGTGCAGCGCGCCACGTCCAGGTGCACGGCCACCGGACCCGAGGCGCTCTCCGCGAGGTTGGGCACGCTGATCTCCATGGCGCGCAGCCGGACGCTGCCCTCGTCGCTGCGGTCCAGCCGACCGCGCACGACCAGCACCGCGTCCTCGGCCAGGTGCATGCCGGCGGTGGAGTACAGCTGGGGGAAGCACAGGACCTCGACGCTGCCGACCAGATCCTCCAGCGTGAGGATCGCCCAGGCCTCCCCCTTGGCGCGGGTGACCTTGCGCTGCACCTGGGTGGCCAGCCCGGCCACGGTGACCATCTGGCCGTCGGTTCGCTCCTCGGCCGAGAGTGCCGAGATCGGCATGTCCGCCAGCCCGGACAGCACGCGCTCCAGACCGGACAGCGGATGGTCGGAGACGTAGAGCCCCAGCATCTCCCGCTCGTAGCCGAGCAGCGTCTTCTTGTCCCACTCCAGCATCGAGGGCTCCAGGCGCAGCCCGGGCGCCGGGGACCCGTCGTCGTCCCCGAGGTCGCCGAACAGGTCGAACTGGCCGACCGCTTCCGCACGCTTGGTCTCCACCGCCGACTCGATCGTCGACTCGTGGATGTCCAGCAGCCCCTTGCGAGTGTGGCCGAGACTGTCGAACGCGCCGGCCTTGATGAGCGACTCGATGACCCGCTTGTTGCAGGCGGTGGTCTCGATCTTCTCCACGAAGTCGTGGAAGTCGGTGAACCGGCCCTTGCTGGTGCGGGTGCGCAGGATCGACTCGACGACGTTGGTGCCCACGTTGCGGATCGCGGAGAGCCCGAACCGGACGTCGGTGCCGACCGGGGCGAAGTCGGGCATCGACTCGTTGACGTCCGGCGGCAGGACCTTGATGCCCATGCGGCGGGCCTCGGCCAGGTAGACCGCCGACTTGTCCTTGTCGTCGGCGATCGAGGTGAGCAGCCCGGCCATGTACTCGGCCGGGTAGTTGGCCTTGAGGTAGGCCGTCCAGTACGACACCAGCCCGTAGCCGGCGGTGTGCGCCTTGTTGAAGGCATAGTCGGAGAACGGGACGAGGATGTCCCAGAGGGTCGTGATCGAGTCCTCGGAGTACCCGTTGGCCCGCATCCCCTCGGCGAACGGGACGAACTCCTTGTCCAGGATCTCCTTCTTCTTCTTGCCCATCGCGCGGCGCAGCAGATCGGCCTTGCCCAGCGAGTAGCCCGCGAGCTGCTGGGCGATCGCCATGACCTGCTCCTGGTACACGATCAGCCCGTGCGTGTCCGAGAGGATCTCGGAGAGCGGCTCGGCCAGCTCGGGATGGATCGGGCGGACCGGCTGACGGCCGTTCTTGCGGTCGGCGAAGTCGTTGTGCGCGTTGGCGCCCATCGGGCCGGGCCGGTAGAGGGCCAGCACCGCGGAGATGTCCTCGAAGTTCGTCGGCGCCAGGCGCAGGAGCAGCGAGCGCATGCCGGAGTTGTCCAGCTGGAAGACGCCCAGCGTGTCGCCGCGGGCCAGCAGCTCGTAGGTCGGCCGGTCGTCCAGCGCCAGCTCCTCGAGCACCACCGTCTCGCCGCGGTTGGCCTGGATGTGGCGCAGCGCGTCCTCCAGGATCGTGAGGTTGCGCAGCCCGAGGAAGTCCATCTTGAGCAGGCCCAGGGACTCGCAGGCGCCCATGTCGAGCTGGGTGATGACCGCCCCGTCGGACTCGCGGCGCATGATCGGCACCACGTCGAGCAGCGGCTCGGCCGACAGGATGACCCCGGCCGCGTGCACGCCCCACTGGCGGCGCAGCCCCTCCAGCCCCTGCGCGGTCGCGACGACCTCCTTGAGGTCCGGATCGCCCTCCACCAGCGTCCGGAAGTCGCCGGCCTCCTTGTAGCGGGGATCGGTCTCGTCGAAGATCCCCTTCAGCGAGATGTCCTTGCCCATCACCGCCGGCGGCATCGCCTTGGTCAGCTGCTCGCCCACCGAGAACGGCCGGCCCAGCACGCGTGCGGAGTCCTTGAGCGCGGCCTTGGCCTTGATGGTGGAGTAGGTGACGATCTGGGCGACCCGTTCCTCGCCGTAGCGGTCGGTGGCGTAGCGGATCATCTCGGCGCGCCGGCGCTCGTCGAAGTCCATGTCGATGTCGGGCATCGAGACGCGCTCGGGGTTGAGGAACCGCTCGAACAGCAGCCCGTGACTCATCGGGTCCAGCTCGGTGATGCCCAGCGCGTACGCGATGAGCGCGCCCGCGGCCGACCCGCGGCCGGGGCCGACCCGGATGCCGACCTCCTTGGCGTGCGACACCAGGTCGGCGGTGACCAGGAAGTAGCCCGGGAAGCCCATCTGATTGATGACCCCGAGCTCGTAGGCGGCCTGCTCGCGGCGGTCCTGCGGAACCCCGCCGGGGAACCGGCGAGCCAGCCCCCGCTCGACCTCGGCGACCAGGAACGACTCCTCGGTCTCCCCCTCGGGGACCGGGAAGCGGGGCATCAGGTTGCGGCCCTCGACGAAGTCCACCTCGCATCGCTCGGCGATGACCAGGGTGTTGTCGCAGGCCTCGGGCAGCTCGGCCCAGACCCGGCGCATCTCCTCGGCGGACTTGACGTAGAAGTCGCGCGCGTCGAACTTGAACCGGTTGGGGTCGGCCAGCGTCTTGCCGGTCTGGACGCACAGCAGCACCTCGTGCGCCTCGGCGTCGCTGGCGTGCGTGTAGTGCAGGTCGTTGGTGGCCAGCAGGGGGAGCTTGAGGTCGCGCGCGATCCGCAGCAGATCCTCGCGGGTGCGCCGCTCGATCGCCAGGCCGTGGTCCATCAGCTCGCAGAAGAAGTTGTCCGGTCCGAGGATCTCGCGGTAGTCCGCGGCGGCCGCCCGCGCCTTCTCGTACTGGCCGACCTGCAGCCATCGGTGCACCTCGCCGGAGGGGCAGCCGGTGGTGGCGATGATCCCCTTGCCGTGCCGGGCGAGCAGCTCGCGGTCCAGCCGCGGGAACTTGCGGTACTGCCCCTCGAGGCTGGCCAGCGAGGACAGGCGGAACAGGTTGTGCAGGCCCTCGGTGGTCTCGGCCAGCATGGTCATGTGGGTGTAGTTGACCGACCCCTTGACCGTGCCCTCCTCCCCCACGTCCTGGCCGACGTCGGCGCCGAAGGAGAACGGCGCCCGGTCGAACCGCGAGCCGATCGGGACGTAGTAGGCCTCCATGCCGATGATCGGCTTGACCCCGGCGGCCTTCCCGGCCTTGTAGAACTCGTAGGCGCCGAAGACGTTGCCGTGGTCGGTCATCGCCAGCGCCGGCATCTCCAGCCGGGCCGCCTCGGCGAAGAGATCCTTGACCCGGGCCGCCCCGTCGAGCATCGAGTACTCGGTGTGCACATGCAGGTGCACGAAGCTGCTGCTCGGGGAGCTCCCCACCAATGCCTCCAGACATCCGGGCCGGTCGTGGGCGGTCGTGCGGCGCGGGCTCCTCGGGGGGCCTCGCGGTCGTGCTCAGGGGCGGTGCTCAGGGGCGGTGCGGGCTGCGCGAGGGCCGGGGGAAGCGGCGCCGAACGGCAGATGCCGATGCTACCGCCGCCCTCCGACAACGCCGGGCAAGCAGCCCCGGCGAGGCCCGCAGGTGCCCCCGCGAGGCACCTCAGTCGGGCCGCAGCACCGCCAGCGCGTGCGCCAGGTCCGCGGGGTACTCCGAGGCGAACTCCACCCACTCGCCGCTGCCCGGGTGCACGAACCCGAGCCGGGTGGCGTGCAGCCACTGCCGGTCCAGGCCGACCCGGGCGGCCAGGGTGGGGTCCGCGCCGTACGTGAGGTCGCCGACGCACGGGTGGCGCAGCGCGGCCATGTGGACCCGGATCTGATGGGTCCGACCGGTCTCCAGGTGGATCTCCAGCAGGCTGGCGAACCGCAGCGCCTCGATCACCTCGTAGTGGGTGATCGAGCGGCGCCCATCGGAGCGCACCGCGAACTTCCAGTCGTGATGGGGATGCCGGGCGATCGGCGCGTCGATCGTGCCCCGAATCGGGTCCGGGAGCCCCTGGACCAGGGCGTGGTACAGCTTCTCGGGCGTCCGCTCCCGGAACTGGTGCTTGAGGTGGCTGTACGCGGGCTCGCTGGCGGCCAGCACCATCAACCCGGACGTGCCCACGTCCAGGCGCTGCACGACCCCGCGCCGCTCGGGCGCCCCGGAGGTGGAGATCCGCAAGCCGCGAGCCCGCAGGATGCCGGTGACGCTGGGGCCCACGAAGCCGACGCTGGGATGCGCGACCACTCCGACCGGCTTGTCGACCACGATGATGTCGGCGTCGGAGTAGACCACCCGCAGTGCGGCCACGTCGGGCTCCGCCTCGGGCTCGGCGTCCGGGTCGCGTACCGGCGGGAGGGCCACCTCCAGCAGCTCGCCGCCGGAGACCCGGGCGCTCTTGCCGACCGGGCGGCCGTCCAGGTGCACCTCGCCGCCCTCGGCCAGCTCGGCCGCCCGGGTGCGCGAGAGCCCGAACATCCGGGCCAGGACCGCATCCACGCGCTCGCCGGCCAGCCCGTCCGGGACGGGGGCCATGCGCACGTCAGCCATCGACGCGACCCGGCTCGTGGGTGCGGCCCGGCTCGTGGGTGTGACTGGGCTCGTGGGTGGGACCCGACTCAAGGGCGGGGTCGTGTTCGTGGGTGAGGCTGGGCTCGTGGGTGGGGGCATGTGGCGGCGCGGGTGATCCAGGCTGGACCGGGTACCGCGGCGGCTCAGACGCCCCGGGCTGGACCCGGAAACCAGACGGCTCGGTCGACCCGGGCTGGATCGGCGAGTCGGTGGTCGTGAGCTCCACCCCCTTCAGGGAGAGCACGATCGCCAGCGCGGCCGAGCAGGTCAGCGCCATGTCTGCGACGTTGAACACCGGGAAGCTCGGCAGCGCGATGAAGTCCACGACGTGCCCGCGCATCGGCTGCGGCGCGCGGACGATCCGGTCGATCAGGTTGCCCAGCGCCCCGCCCAGGACGCCGCCCAGCACGACCGCCCACCACGTGCTCGTCATCGTCCGGGAGCTGCGCACGATGACCACGCTGACCACGATCGCGACGATGCTGATGAGGATGGTGTAGTTGCCGCCCATCGAGAACGCCGCGCCCGGGTTGCGCACCAGGGTCAGTCGCAGCAGGTCGCCGACGATCGAGACCGGCAGCTCGCCCTCCAGCCTGGCCACCGCGAGGGCCTTGGTGAGCTGGTCGAGCAGCACCACGCCCGCAGCCACTCCCAGGGTCACCGGGAGCTTGCTGCGCATCGTGCTCCTCCCCTGGCCGCCAGGCCGACGGCGGTGCCCCGGCAGGGCGCCACTCGGACGGGGCGTCGCGCAGTCAGGGCGCCGCCCACACGGAGCGCCCAGGATATCCCCGGCGGGCGGGCCGCGAGCCGACGCGCGAGCCCCGCTGGCTGGGAGCATCGGCCCATGTCGACGTTCCGCGCGGCCATCCGGGTGCAGCCCGGAGCCCGGATCGCGGCCGTCGGCGGGCCGGCGCCGACCCCCTCGGGCCGCGCCGGCGACTCGCCCGCGCTCCTGGTGCGGGTGCGCGCCCGGCCGGTCGAGGGGGCAGCCACCGCGGCAGCCGAGCGGGCGGTGGCCGAGGCGCTCGGGGTGCCCGCGCGGCGCGTGCGCGTGGTGCGCGGGCAGACCACCCGAGACAAGCTGATCGAGGTCACCGACCCGCCGGAGGACATTCGCCAGCGCTGGGCGAGGCTGCTCGCCGAGGGCCCACCCGGGCGCTGAGCCTCCGGGCGCTGAGCAGCCGGGCAGGAGCCGCCGGGACCCGGAAGGCTCAGCGCCGGCGCCGGGGCAGCCACTGGTGCGGCAGGTCGCTGGCCGCCCGGTAGCCCGAGACCATCATCGAGAACAGCGCGGCGCCGATGAGCACCCCCAGCGCGATCGACGCGAACGCCTGCACGGCGGCCATGAAGTCCTCCAGGCCGTAGCCCTCGCCCGAGGTGGATACCAGCTCGGTGACGCCGATGAGACTGGCCGCGCCAGGGACGAGCAGCCAGAAGCCCGGCATGAAGATGACCATGGCCGGCGGACCCACGCGCGCGGCGTCCAGCCAGAGCGCGAACACGGTCATGACCAGCGCCCCGAAGAACCCGCCGAGCTCGGCGGAGAAGACCGCACCGCCGACCAGCTGCGCGGTGTAGGTCAGCACCAGCACGGCCAGGATCGGCGGCAGCATCCGCACGGGAGCGCAGTAGTGCAGGTGGTGGGCCGCACAGATGAGCAGGATCCCGACCCACGGCGCCCAGGCCCCCAGCGTGGTGGCGGACCCGTTGACCAGGTCCTCGTGCGGCAGGCCCACGAGCGCGCTGCCCGCGACGATGCCGAAGGCCAGCAGGGCCAGGGTCACGATGCCGTAGACGATGCGACTGGTGCCGCTGATCATCTGGGCGGCGGCCAGCTCCACGAACCCGGTCGTGAGGATCACGCCGGGCAGGAAGGCGATCAAGGGCGGGATCACGACCAGCAGCGGGTTCGCCCCGTGCAGCTGCTCGGCCAGGCCGAAGACGATCACGCTGACCAGGAACGCCGCCAGGACCGGCTGGACCGTCCTCAGCGACGCGATCGGCGCCATCGTGAGCACGCCGACGAAGCAGCCCAGCACGAACGCCGCGGCGACGCCGAAGACCGAGGGCTGCAGCACCAGGGAGAAGCCGACCGTCATGATCGCGTAGCCGGGGATTCGGACCAGTCGCCCGTAGCGCGGCGGCGCGGCCAGCACGTCCCACAGCTCGCCCAGCGCGGTGGCCGGGCCGACCTGGCCGCGCTCGACGCGATCCACCAGCTCGAAGACACCAGCGATCTGGTCCACTCGCAGCTCGCGGGTCGGCACCTGGCGCAGCCGCACCCGGGCCACCACCCCGGACATGGTCTGCACCAGCAGCATCGTGGGCATCGCGACGACCTCGAAGTCGCGCAGGCCGTAGGTGGCGCCCATCCGCTGCATCCGGGTCTGCACCCCGTCGACCGACTCGCCGGCCCGGGTCATCGCCTCGCCCAGCTGGATGATCAGCTCGGCGGCGGTGGCCCGCACGATGGTCGCGTCGACGCCGGTGGCCTCGTGGTCGGCGGGCCCGGGGGCGGGCCCCGAAGGCAGTTCGCGCAGCCACTGGCGCGCGCGATCCTCGGGCGGCACAGGCATCGAGCAGACCCCTTCGTCACGGTTCCACGACGGCGGGACCAAGCATGCCCCTCCCCTCCTCGCAATCCGGTGGCTTCGGCGTCGCCGTGGCTGCGCCGGACCCACCAGATCGCGCCGAGCTGGGAGCCGGAGCCCGGCTCAGGGTGGCGTTGAGGTGCCCAGCCGGTTGACATCGGCGGGCGCCAGCGCGTCGGGCACCTAGAATCGTCGGTCGAAACCCTGCCTGCGAGGACTCCCCACATGAGCACCCAGACCGACGCTGCCGCGGCGGCAGCCGCGACCCAGAGCGACGCTGCCGCTGCCCCGACGTCCGGCGCCGCGCCCGGCACCGCCGCCGCCCACGGCTACGCGGCCGTCCCGCCGCGCATCGACCTGGCCGAGGTCGACCGGCAGATCCTGGGCTTCTGGGCCGAGCACGACATCTTCCACCGCTCGCTGGCGCAGCGGGCCGGCGCGCCGGAGTGGACGTTCTACGAAGGCCCGCCGACCGCGAACGGCAAGCCCGGCACCCACCACGTCGAGGCCCGCGTCTTCAAGGACGTCTTCCCCCGGTACCGGACCATGCGCGGCTTCCATGTCGAGCGCAAGGCCGGCTGGGACTGCCACGGCCTGCCCGTGGAGCTGGCCGTGGAGAAGGAGCTGGGCTTCTCGGGCAAGGGCGACATCGAGGCCTACGGCGTCGCGCAGTTCAACGAGCGGTGCCGGGAGTCGGTGCTGCGGCACGTCGACGAGTTCGCGGTGCTCACCGAGCGCATGGGCTACTGGGTCGACATGGACCAGGCCTACTGGACGATGGACGCCCAGTACGTCCAGAGCGTCTGGTGGTCGCTCAAGCAGATCTTCACCAAGGGCCTGCTGGTCCAGGACCACCGCGTCTCCCCCTACTGCCCGCGCTGCGGCACGGGACTGTCCGACCACGAGCTCGCCCAGGGCTACGAGGAGGTGTCCGACCCCTCGGTGTACGTGCGGATGCCGGTGACCTCCGGCCCGCTGGCCGACCGGTTCCCCGGCGTCAGCCTGCTGGTCTGGACGACGACCCCGTGGACCCTGGTGAGCAACACCGCGGTGGCGGTCAAGCCCGACGCGACCTACCAGGTGGTCCGGGTGCCCGGCGGCGACCTGGGCGACTCCGAGCTGCTCGTGATCGCCGAGGACCTGCGCGAGGCGAAGCTGCCCGAGGGCCACGAGGTGCTGGCCAGCCTGCCCGGGCGCGACCTGGAGCGCACCGGCTACGCGCGCCCGTTCGACCTGATCGACATCCCCGGCGCGCACTACGTGATCCTGGCCGACTACGTGACCACCGAGGACGGCACCGGGCTGGTCCACCAGGCCCCGGCGTTCGGCGCCGACGACCTGGCGACCTGCCGGGCGTACGGCCTGCCGGTGGTCAACCCGCTGCGCGCCGACGGCACGTTCGAGCCGTCCGTGCCGATGGTCGGCGGGCTGTTCTTCAAGGCCGCCGACCCCGCGCTGGCCGCCGACCTGGAGGCGCGCGGGCTGATGTTCGCCAGCGAGCGGTTCGTGCACGCGTACCCGCACTGCTGGCGCTGTCACACGCCGCTGCTCTACTACGCGCAGCCGTCCTGGTACATCCGCACGACGGCGATCAAGGACGCCCTCATGCGCGAGAACGCGGCCACCGACTGGCACCCGCCGACCATCCAGTGGGGCCGCTACGGGGACTGGCTGAGCAACAACGTCGACTGGGCGCTCTCCCGCAACCGCTATTGGGGCACCCCGCTGCCCATCTGGCGCTGCCCCGAGGAGCACCTCACCGTGGTGGAGTCCCTGGCCGAGCTGGGCTCGCTGGCCGGGCAGGACCTCTCCGAGCTGGACCCGCACCGGCCGTTCGTCGACGACGTGACCCTGCCGTGCCCGCAGTGCGCGCAGACCGCGACGCGCGTTCCCGAGGTCATCGACTGCTGGTACGACAGCGGCGCGATGCCGTTCGCCCAGTGGGGCTACCCGCACGCCGGGGTGGAGCAGTTCGACCGCAGCTACCCCGCGGACTTCATCTGCGAGGCGATCGACCAGACCCGCGGCTGGTTCTACACGCTCATGGCGATCGGCACGCTGGTGTTCGACAGGTCGTCGTACCGCACGGTGCTGTGCCTGGGCCACATCCTCGACGAGGACGGCCGCAAGATGAGCAAGCACCTGGGCAACGTCCTGGAGCCGGTGCCGCTCATGGACGAGCACGGCGCCGACGCCGTGCGCTGGTTCATGCTGGCCGGCGGCTCCCCGTGGCAGGCGCGCCGGGTCGGGCACGCCACGATCCAGGAGGTCGTGCGCAAGACCCTGCTCACCTACTGGAGCACGGTCTCGTTCCAGAGCCTCTACGCGCGGGCGGCCGGCTGGGCGCCGGGCGGATCCGGTTCGCCGGAGCCTGCGCAGCGGCCCGCGCTGGACCGCTGGGCGCTCGGCGAGGCGCACCGGCTGGTGGCCGCGGTCACCGAGGCGATGGAGGCCTACGACACCCAGCGCGCCGGGCGGCTGCTGGCCGGCTACCTGGACGACCTGTCCAACTGGTACGTGCGCCGCTCGCGCCGCCGCTTCTGGGCCGGCGAGCCCGCCGCGCTGGCCACGCTGCACGAGTGCCTGCAGCTGGTCACGCTGCTCCTGGCGCCGTTCACGCCGTTCGTCACCGAGCGGGTCTGGCAGGACCTGTTCGCCGAGGGTGGCGACGTGCCCGAGTCGGTGCACCTGGCCGACTGGCCGGTGGCCGACGAGTCGCTGGTGGACGACGAGCTGACCGCGCAGATGGCGCTGGTCCGTCGCCTGGTCGAGCTGGGCCGCGGGGCCCGGGCCGCCGGGAAGATCCGCACCCGCCAGCCGCTGGGCCGGGCGCTGGTCTCGGCCACCGGCTGGGAGCGGATGCCCGAGGACCTGCGCGCCCAGCTGCGCGAGGAGCTCAACGTGCTGACCGTCACCAGCCTGACCGAGGCCGGCGAGCAGGGCGGTGAGCTGGTGCACATCTCGGCCAAGGCGAACTTCCGGGCGCTGGGCCGCCGGTTCGGCAAGGGCACCCAGCCGGTGGCCGCGGCGATCTCCGCCACGGATCCGGTCGCCCTGGCCGCCGCTCTGCGGGCTCGCGGGACCGCGACCGTGCTGGTCGGGGACGAGCCGGTCGAGGTCGGCCCCGACGAGGTCGTCGTCACCGAGACGCCGCGCGAGGGCTGGTCGGTGGCCACCGAGGCCGGGGAGACCCTGGCCCTGGACCTGGAGCTGACCCCCGAGCTGGTGCGCCGCGGGCTGGCCCGCGAGGTGGTGCGGCTGGTCCAGGACGCCCGCAAGCAGGCCGGGCTGGACATCTCCGACCGGATCGAGCTGTGGCTGAGCACCGCCGACCCCGAGCTCGGCGCGGCGCTCGACGCGCATGCCGGCGAGATCGCCGGCGAGGTGCTGGCCGTGGCCGTCACTCGCGAGACCGCGCCCGCGGACGCCTGGTCGGCAGCCGACGAGCAGCTGGGCATCGAGTTCGGGGTCCGCCGCACCTGAAGGGTCCGCCGCGCCTGAGCGCGGCCCGTCCACAGCGGTGTGCGGGCCCTGCGGGCGCCCGCGGCGCTCGGTGTCAGACCCCAGGGGCAGGCTCGTCCCCGACACACCACGAGGGGAGCAGCGATGGCTGATCGAGCGCTGACCGAGGGCGACCCGCGCACCGACCGGCAGCGGGGGGCCGTCTACCTGGCCGAGGACCAGCTGGCCCGGATCATGGCCTCGCCGTACCGGCAGGTCCGGGTCGGGGCGAGGGTAGTGACCCTCCGGCCCGATCCACCGCTGGCCGACGTGCCCGCGATGCAGCGGTTCGTCGATGCGGTGCTGGCCAGCGACGCCGCCCGAGTCCACCGGGTCGGGCCCGGGCCGAGGGGGACTGAGCCCATGGAGACCGGCCCGACGGGAGCCGAGCCGACGGGACCGGTGACGGTGAGGGCCAGCCGCGGGTTCGGCCGGGCCACCTACCAGAACGGCGTCATCCGGATCCCGGTCGCCGACCCGCGCGGTCGCTGGGCCATGACCCGGGCCGTGCTCCTGCACGAGGTCGCCCATCACCTGGCCGACGAGCCCGGGCACGCGCCCAGGTTCCGCGCCGCGCTGGTCGCCCTGTACCGGGCCCATCTGGGAGAGGGCGCGGCGGACCTGCTGGCCCAGCTCCTGGCTCCGCTCGACGAGCTGCCCGACCTGTCTGCCGGCTCCGCAGGGGCGGCCGAGGTCAGCCCGGACCAGATGCGGCGGGTGACCGCGCTCCTGGCCAAGGCGCAGTCCACCACCTCCCCGGCCGAGGCCGAGGCGTACATGGCCAAGGCCGCGGAGGTCGCCCAGCGGCACAGCCTCGACCTCGCCGTGGCCGCCCTGCGGCCCGCGCCCCGACCAGAGCTGCCCACCCACCGCATGCTCACCATCGGCCGGCCGCGCGCGTCGCTGAACAAGCCCCTGGTCGCCCTGTACCTGGCCATCGCCCGGGCATGGCCGGTCCGGGCCGACATCGGACCGGGCTCGACCTACGTCCTGGGGTACGGCATGCCCGCGGATCTGGACCAGGTGGAGTCGGTGTTCGCCACCGCGTCCGCGCTGATGGTGCGTGGCGCCGAGGCCCATGTCCGGGGCCGCAGCTGGGCCGGCAGCTACTACCGGCCGACCACCGGCGGCACCGCCCGGCCGGTGACGGCGACCGTCGCGCGCAACGCCTTCGTCATGGGGTTCGTCGAGCGGGTAGGGGCTCGGATGGCCCAAGCGGCCCAAAGCGCACGCGCAGCCGCCGAGCGCGCCGCCGCGGGGTGCGAGTCCGGTTCCGCGGGACGCGAGTCCGGCTCCGCGTGCGATCCGACCGGCGGGCTGAGCCATCCCGGTGGGCATGGCCATCCCGGTGGGCATGGCCATCCCGGTGGGCAGAGTCCGCAGGGATGGGGCGACGACCCGGCGGGAGCCGCTCGGGAGCGCGAGGTCGCATTGGCGCTGCGCGCCCGCGAGGTCGCTGTCGTGGACTACCACCGCGCATCGTCGCGGGCCCGCGGCAGCTGGCAGGGCTCCCTCACCGCGGCAGGGGGTGCGACGGCAAGCCGACGAGCGGGCCGCGCCGCCGCCGATGCGCTGGGGCGGCAGACCCTCGGCCGCGGGCGCAGAGCCATCGAAGGCTGACCTCCCGAGCGATGGCGAAGGCCGGCACCCCGGGACGCGCAGCCAACCGCGGCGCGCGGGTGCGGTGGCCGAGAGCAGCGCGCGGGTGCGGTGGCCGAGAGCGGCGCGCGGGTGCGGTGGCCGAGAGCGGCGCGCGGGAGCGGGCGACCACGAGGCTCCGGGGACGTCTCTGCCCTGGTCTGGGTGAGAGCCGACTGCGGGAGCGGACGGCGGGAGCGGACGGCGGGAGCGGACCCTGGGGGTCCGTGCTCAGGGACGACCGAGACTCTTCAGCTCCTGCAGCTGGGCCTCCAGCAGCGAGGTGAGCCGCCCGCGGATCTTCTCCTCGCTGGCCAGCAGCGCGGCCACCCGCCGCTCCACCTCCTCCTGGACGCTGGCAAGGTCGGGCAGTGCCGGGCGGCCGGAGTCCTCCTGGGCGTCGAGCTCGGTCTGGAGGGCGGCCAGCTGGGCGTGCAGCCGGGCGACCTCGACCTCGACGACCTCCAGGAAGGCGTCGACCTCCTCGATGTCGTAGCCGGTGGCGTGGCGGACCAGCCGGAACTGCTTGTCGTGGATGTCCTGGGCGCTGAGCATGCGGATTCCGTCCTCGATCGGGCCGAGATCCCAGGGTAGGAGCGCCCGACCCGGGCCGCGCGCCGACGCGGCCTGCACCCGGTCGGGAGAGCCTGTCAGCTCAGCCTCGAGGCTCTGCTCAGCCTCGAGGCTCAGGCCAGCCTCGAGCTCAGGCCAGCCTCGAGCTCAGGCCAGATGGGCCAGGCCGCGCAGGGCGAGCTGCAGCATGACGAACAGGACGAGGAACGCCAGATCCAGGGAGACCTGACCGATCCGCAAGGGAGGGATCACCCGGCGCAGCGCCCGCAACGGCGGATCCGTCGCCATCATCACCGACTCGAAGATGATGACCGTGATGCCCGTCGGCTGGAAGTCGCGGGCGAACACCATGATCAACCCGATGATGAGCCGGGCGATGAGTACGAGCAGATACAGCCAGATGGCGGTCGCGGCCAGGCTGACGACGAGTGCCATGCCTCAACTCTGGTTGAAGAAGCCATCCTGCGCGATCTGCGCACGAGCCTCCGCACCCACGTCCACGTTCGCCGGCGAGAGGAGGAAGACCTTGTTGGTGATCCGCTCGATCGATCCGCGCAGGCCGAAGATGAGGCCCGCGGCGAAGTCGACGATCCGCTTGGCGTCGCTGTCGTCCATGCCGGTGAGATTCACGATGACCGGCACGCCCTCGCGGTACTCCTCGCCGATCCGGCGGGCGTCGTTGTAGGAGCGCGGGTGCAGGGTCTCGATCCGGTACACGTCGGCCCCTCCAGTCGAGCCGGTCGGCTTGAGCGTGGCCGCCGGAGCGGGACGCTCGGCCACCGCGGTGGCGACCGGCCGGATGGTCGTCTCGGGGAGGGGACGGGGCCGGACCTCGCGCACGTCGGCGGCTGGCACGGTGTAGTGCTCGCGCGCCGGCCGCGCCCGGGTCTCCACCGGCTCGGCCTCGTAGTCGTCGAGATCGCTCTCGACCAGGCCCAGGTACTCGGCCATCTTGCGCATCGTGCCGGCCATGTCGTGTCCTCCATGCTCTCCGCCCCGCGCGAGCGGGCCGGTGTTGGGTTGCAGGCTACTTGAACGTGCGACGGTGCCCGAGCAGGGCACTGCCAAGTCTGATGTGTGTTGCGCCGCTCGCGATCGCGGCCTCCAGGTCGCCGGACATGCCCGCCGATCGCATGGTCGCGGTGGGGACCTCGGCCAGCACCCGGTCATGGACGGCGGCCAGCCGCTGGAACGGCTCGCGGGGGTCGACCCCCAGCGGGGCGACCGCCATCACGCCGAGCAGGTCCAGGTGCTCGGCGTCCGCGACCAGCTCGGCCAGGGCGGGGATCTCGCCGGGCAGGGCACCGCCACGCCCGCCGGGGCCGTGCTCGGCGCTGCCGTCCAGATCCACCTGCAGGCAGACTCCCAGGCGCTTGCCGGCAGCGCCCGCCGCGCGGTCCAGGGCGGTCGCCAGCCGCGCGCGGTCGACCGACTCCACCACGTCGCAGGCCCGCACGACGGAGGCGGCCTTGTTGCGCTGCAGCTGGCCCACGAAGTGCCAGCGGACGTCGAGGTCGGCGCACTCGGCGACCTTCCCGCGCAGCTCCTGCTCGCGGTTCTCCCCCACCTCGCGCACCCCGAGCGCCGCCAGTCGGCGGACGTCACTGGCCGGCCACGTCTTCGTGATCGCCACCACCGTCACCTCCTCCGGCTTCCGCCCCGCGGCCGCGCACGCGGCCCAGATCCGCTCCTTGACGCGGGCGAGGTTGCCGGCCAGCTCCTCGTCGCGCGGGTCGCCCGCACCCGTCACGCCGCCACCAGGACGATCGCGCCGGCCTGCCGGCCGGTCAGCCCGTCGCGGCGGTGCGAGTACAGGCCGGGGTCCTCGGCCGTGCAACCGTCCAGCCGCACGCTGGTGGCGCCCAACTCGGCCAGCCGGGCCACCAGGCCGGCCCGCACGTCGAGGGCGGGCTGGCCGTCCCGGGCCGACGTGAGGGCCTCCGGCCGGACGGCGGCCACCTCGTCGGCTCGCTGCGCCGGCACCGGGTAGCACGCGCCGCAGATCGCCGGGCCGAGCAGCGCCAGCAGCCGGCCCGGATCGCCACCGGCCCGGACGATGGCCTGGACCGCCGCCCCAGCCACGTCGACCACCAGACCGCGCCAGCCGCTGTGCACGGCGGCCACGATCCGGGCCGCCGGCTCGACCAGCACCATCGGCACGCAGTCGGCGGACAGCGCGACCAGCCCGATCCCGGGCCGGTCGGTGACCAGCGCGTCCACCCCGTGCAGCTCGGCCTCGGGCGCCGGACCGGTGGGCTGGCGGACCTCCGCGACGCCCCGCCCGTGGTCGGGACGCATGAAGGTCATCGCGCTGACCGGGACACCGAGCGCCCCGGCCAGCGCGGACCGGGCGCCCTGGACGGCCGCGGGGTCGTCACCCACGTGCGAGCCCAGGTTCGCCCATTCGTACGGCCAGTGGCTCGACCCACCGCTGGCTGTACCGCCCCGTCCGGTGAAGACCACCCTGGCCGCCAGCCCGCCGGGCAGGGCGAGCTGGAGGCGCTGGGTGATCATCGTCGGGTTCCGCGGGGCAGTCCGGGACTACTTGAGGAAGTCCGGGACGTCGAGGTCGTCGGGCTCGTCGAACGAGATGCTGCGCGGCTGCGGCTGGCGCAGGTCCACGTTCGACTTCTCCACGCCGGACAGGCCGGGCGGCAGCACCACGTGCGACTGCGAGCCGGCGGACACCAGGACCGGCGCCTCGGCGCGGGAGCCGACCGCAGGGCTCGTCGGCGCCTCGTCGATCACGCGCCCGCGCACGGTCTCGCGCCGGGCCGGCGGGTGCCCCCCGTCGAAGCCGGCCGCGATGACCGTGACCCGGACCTCGTCGCCCAGGGTGTCGTCGATGACCGCCCCGAAGATGATGTTCGCGTCCGGGTGCGCGGCCTCGGCGACCAGGCGAGCGGCCTCGTTGATCTCGAACAGGCCCAGGTCAGACCCACCGGCGATCGACATCAGCACGCCATGGGCGCCGTCGATGCTGGCCTCCAGCAGCGGGCTGGCGATCGCGTCCTGCGCCGCGCCGACCGCCCGGTCGTCGCCCCGCGAGGTGCCAATGCCCATCAGAGCCGAGCCCGCCCCGGACATGACCGACTTGACGTCGGCGAAGTCCAGGTTGATGAGGCCGGGGGTGGTGATCAGGTCGGTGATGCCCGACACGCCCTGCAGCAGGACGGTGTCGGCCTGCCGGAACGCGTCGATCATCGAGATCGTCCGGTCGGACAGGGAGAGCAGGCGGTCGTTCGGGATGACGATCAGGGTGTCCACCTCGGCGCGCAGCGCCTCGATGCCGTTGTCGGCCTGGCCGCTGCGGCGGCGACCCTCGAAGCCGAACGGCCGGGTGACCACGCCGATGGTCAGAGCGCCCAGCGACTTGGCGATCTTGGCCACGACGGGCGCGCCGCCGGTGCCGGTGCCGCCGCCCTCGCCGGCGGTCACGAAGACCATGTCGGCGCCCTTGAGCACCTCCTCGATCTCCTCGTGGTGGTCTTCGGCCGCCTTCTTGCCGACCTCCGGGTTCGCGCCCGCACCCAGCCCGCGGGTCAGCTCGCGCCCGATGTCGAGCTTGACGTCGGCGTCGCTCATCAGCAGCGCCTGCGCGTCGGTGTTGATGGCGATGAACTCCACGCCCTTGAGGCCGACCTCGATCATGCGGTTGACGGCGTTCACGCCACCGCCGCCGATCCCGACGACCTTGATCACTGCCAGGTAGTTCTGCGGGGCTGCCACTTCTGGCTCTCCTCTTCTCCGGTGGTGCGATTGACGGGCTCGGGGCCCAGCTGTCCGAGGGCTGGACCCTCGCCGCCACCTGATTGCCTTCGACTCTCACCCTCAACCTGAGGCTTAGAGTTATGTCAACCTGTGGTTCAACGCGGACGTTAGGGCAGGCGCGAGGCGGGTTCAAGCATTGCCAGAACCTCCGGCGTGTCGGCCATTCGGCCCTGAATCCGCGGCGACCGGAGTGCCGAAGCGCTGGGCGTTATGCACAGGTGGGGTCGAGAGTTGGGGATGACCTGGGGACGGTCCGCGCAGAGCTGTTGACAGCCCGCCCACCGGGCTGTGGAGGCTCCCCTCCCCCGCTATGCACAGGATGTGGAGGCCGCCGGCCGAGAACTCCAGGAGCCGGGCACCGAGGGCCGCGAAGCACCCGACGCGTGTTCGCGCAGGGCGAACAGCCAGCGGCCCTCAGATGTCAGATCGGTCCGCAACCCGCCCTGGAGTGCCGGTTCGGGTTGTCGGTCCCTGCTGATAGTGTCCTCGCATTCGAACAGTTGTTCGGTTCGCTCGGGGGAGGAGCGCACGATGACCCAGACCAGACCACCGGTCACCGACCCGGCCACCGCCTTGGCTGGCATCCGCCTCACCCGAGGTCGCCCACGCCTGGCAGGCCGGGCGCACGGTGGCCGAGCACGATCTGCCCGCGATGGGGCTGGCGGCCGGGGACCGCCCGGCCGCCGATGTGCTGGTGCTGGCCTCGATGACCGCATCCGCCGAATACGCTCTCGCGGCCCGACTGCACGCCGCCACCACCGCCGCCAGCCTGCCCCTGGAAGGGCCGGGGATGCTGGCCGCGCGCGGCTGGTCGCTGAGCACCGCCCGGCGGCTGGCCCGCTGCGGCCGGCTGGCCGCCCAATACCGGACACCGCGACGGTGTGGGCAGCCGGGATCATCACCGCCGAGCACCTGGACCCAGTCGCCAAAGCCGCCGACAAGTTCAGCACCGACGAGCTCGCCGCGCTGCTGGCCGAGCTGGCGCCCTGCTGGGGAACCCTGTCCCCCCACGCGGTCGCCCACTTCGTGGCCGCCACCGACCGCATGATGCACCCACCCCCCGACCCCGACCCCGCAGAGACCGACGCCTACCAGACCCGCAACCTCTCCTTCGCGATCCTCGGCGACACCGTCGTACTCGCCGGCACCCTGCCCCGCGTCGAAGCAGAGACAGTGATGGCCGCCATCGACGCCATCGCCGAACGCCTCCGCACCACCGCCGACCACGTCCCCACCGCCGCCCGCCGCGCCGACGCCCTGGTCGAACTGGTCAACACCGCCCACGCCACCGGCGCCCTCCCACCCGCGGCGGACTACCCGTCAGCCTGACCGTCACCCTGGACCACACCCCCACCACCGACCCCCTCTGCACCACCAGCCGCGGCCACCACCTCACCAACGCCGAAACAAGATGGGCCACCTGCCACGCCACCCTCACCCCCATCGCCATCACCCGACCTGGGAAGCACACCGACAACCCCACCCCCACAAACCCGACCGGCCACCCCGCAGGCTCGACCGGTCACCCCCTGGACACGACCGGCGGGCCGACGGGCTGGGCCGGCGGGCCGATGAGCCCGGGCAGCCAGCCCCCCGACTGGACCGAGGCGTCGCCCACCCCGTCACCGCCGCCCACGCCGACCCAACGGATCGCCGCCCTCGCGGCCGTCACCTTCGAGACCCGAGAAGTGCTCGCCGCCGGACGCACCCAACGCACCGCCACCCCCACCCAACGCCGAGCCCTCGCCGTACGCGACCGCGGATGCCTGATCCCCGGCTGCACAATCCCAGCCCAGGCCTGCCAGGTCCACCACCCTCACCGAATGGCCCCACGGCGGACCAACCGACATCGACAACCTCGCCCTGCTCTGCTGGACCCACCACCGCCAAGTCGACCTACGCATGTGGCACATCGAACCCACAACCAGCCCACCCGACCCACCCGACACAGGCGGCGCCCCGCCCCCACCAGGCACCCACTGGCCCGCCAACCACGGCGCACCCTTCACCATCCGACGCACCCCCCGCACCCGCTGGCGCAACTGAACCCACGCGCACACGAACGACGCACCCGGGGAGGCTGAGCGCCCCGGATCGGGGACGGGTCTCGACAAGCTCGACCGACACAAGGTCGGGTCGGGGGGGCGGTGCCGCTGGGGGCACTGGGTCAGGACGTCGGAGTGCCGCGGGTGGTGGGCATGCTGGGGGTGCTGACGTCGTAGTGGGTGGCCTTGACCGCCAGCAGGGCCGCCAGCACCTTGGCCTTGAGGGCCGAGTCGGCGGCGTTGCCCCAGCGGACCTGGGCGCCGCTGCGCAACACCACGGTCACGTCGTCGTGGGTCGAGGCGGTGACGGTGGTGACCCGGCCACGCAAGTCCGCGGGCATCATGAGCAGCACGTCGCGCGCCTCGTCGCGCCCGGCTTCGGTGCTGGACTGGACGATCGGCAGGCCCTTGGTCGAGCTGACCTTGTCGTAGAGCACCCCGCCGGCATCCATGAGGTAGGTGGCACCGCCGTTCTGCACGACGGCCAAGGGCGTGCGCACCGTCACCGTGAGCCGGATGGTGTGCGGCAGGGCACGATCGACGGTGACATCGGCGACTTCGGGGAACTGGCTGCGGATCGCCTCCCGGACTCGGTCGGCATCCACCGCGGGCACATGGTCGGTGGCCGAGATCCCCGAGGCCAGCCGGACGGCCGCCGGCGAGATGCCCTTGGGCGCCTGCACGACCACGTGCTCGACGAGGGTCACCGGAGAGGCCCAACCGACGTAGCCCAGCACTACCAGGGCAGCGACGGATGCCGCCACCAGCCAGCGGGCCCGCACGCGCGGCCGCCAGCGGCGGCGCTTGCGCGGCCCGGAGCCCTCGGCAGCCTCGGGTTCCTCGACCGCGTCGCGTGTGCCGGCCGTGACCGTCTCCTGGCTCATCGAGCACCCTCCTGCCGGGCCGCGAGCAGCTCGAGCACCTCGGGGCCGAGCAGGACGATATCCCCGGCACCCAAGGTCATGACGATGTCGCCCGGCTGGGCGCGCTGCGCGAGGTGACCGGCCACCGCCGACCAGGACGGCTCGAACACCACCTGCTCGCGGGGCAGCGGCACCCGGGCCGCCATCGCCTGCCCGCTGGCTCCGGGAATCGGCTCCTCCCCCGGCGCGTACACCTCCAGGACCACGACCTGGTCGGCCAGCGCGAGCGCCTCGGCGAACTCCCGGACGAACATGGCCGTCCGGTAATAGTGGTGGGCCTGGAACGCGACGACCAGATGACCGTCGCCGACCACCTGGCGAGCCGCCCGCAGAGTGGCGGCGATCTCGGTGGGGTGGTGGGCGTAGTCATCGACCACGCGCACCCCACCGACCTCGCCCTTGAGCTCGAAGCGCCGCCGGGTGCCGGTGAACCGAGCCAGCCCGGCCGCCAGCGCGGCGGGGTCGAAGCCCAGCCCCGCGCCGGTCACCAGCGCAGCGGCCGCGTTGCGGGCGTTGTGCAGGCCGTGCACGGCCAGGTCCAGCAGGACCGGCTGCTCCCCCAAGCCCAGGACCGCGACCCGGATGCCGTCGTCGTGCACCTGCACGTCGACCAGCGCGTGGTCGGCGCAGGGCTCGCTGCCGTAGGTGCGCACGTCGACTCCGGCCACCCGTGCCTGCGCCGCCAGGCGGGCTGCGCCGGGGTCGTCCGAGCAGGCCACCAGGAACCCGCCGGCCCGGCCCAGGCCTGCGGCGAAGTCCTCGAACGCCTGCTCGATCGCCTCGACGGTGCCCCAGTGGTCCAGGTGGTCGGGCTCCACGTTCGTCACGATCCCGGCGACCGCCGGGAGGACCAGGAACGACCCGTCGGACTCGTCGGCCTCCACGACGAACAGGTCGCCGCGGCCCTGGTGGGCGTTCGCGCCCCCCTGGTTCAGCTCGCTGCCGATCGCGTACGACGGGTCGGCGCCACAGTGCTGCAGTGCCACCGTCAGCATCGAGGAGGTCGTGGTCTTGCCGTGCGTGCCGGCCACCGCGACGCCCCGAGACCCGGCCATGACCGCAGCCAGCGCCTCGGCGCGCGGGACGACCGGGATGCCCACCCGGCGCGCTTCCACGACCTCGGGGTTGTTGCCGCGGATGGCTGTGGACACGACCACCGAGTCCGCGCCCTGGATGTTGGCGGCGTCGTGACCGACCCGGGCGTCCACCCCCAGCTCGCGCAGCGCGTCGAGCCGGGCGGACTCCCGGGCGTCGCTGCCCGAGACGGTCACGTCGCGGGCCCGCAGGATGCGCGCGATCCCCGACATCCCGGCCCCGCCGATCCCGACGATGTGCACATGCTGACCCAGTGTCTGCTGACCCAGTGCGTGCTGACTGTCGACCTGATCGCTGGTCATCGCGCCTTCCCTCGGGCGCCGGCGCGGGCCGCCAGCACCACCATCTCGGCCAGCCGCTCGTCGGCGTCCCGCACACCGTGCTGGGCGGCCGCCTCACCCATCCGCACCAGCCGATCCGGGTCGGCCAGGAGCGCCTGGACGTCGGCGAGCAGCGTCGCCGGGTCGAGGCTCTCGTCGGCGATCAGCAGGCCGCCGCCGGCCTGCACCACCGGCAGCGCGTTGAGCCGCTGCTCGCCGTTGCCGATCGGGAACGGCACGTAGATCGCGGGTAGGCCCACGGCGGCCAGCTCCGCGCAGGTCAGCGCGCCGCTGCGGCTCACGACCAGGTCGGCGGCGGCGTAGGCCAGGTCCATCCGGTCCAGGTAGGCGACCGGGTGATACCCCGGCGCCGAGTCGGTGACCGAGTCGATGTTGTTGTGCCCCACCGCGTGCAGCACCTGCAGCCCGAGATCGAGCAGCCCGGGCAGCGCCCCGGAGATCGCGGCGTTGATCCGCTGGGCGCCCTGCGACCCGCCGAACACCAGCAGCACCGGCCCGTCGGCGGACAACCCCAACGCCGCGCGGGCCTCGGCGCGCAGCGCGGCCCGATCCAGGGTGGAGATGGCCCGGCGCAGCGGGATGCCGATGCGCGTCGCGTGCGGCAGGCTGCCGGCCACCGCCTCGGCGACGTTCGGCGTGAGCCGCGCGCCCAGGCGGTTGGCGATCCCGGGCCGGGCGTTCGCCTCGTGGACGACCAAGGGCGTGTGCGAGCGCCGAGCGGCCAGGTACGCCGGCAGGGAGACGTACCCGCCGAACCCGACGACCACGTCGGCCTGCATGTCGGCCAGGATCTGGCCGGTCTCGGCCAGCGCCCGGCGGACCCGGCCGGGCAGGGTCAGCAGCTCGGTGCTGGGCCGCCGGGGCATCGGCACCGGCGGGATCATCCTCAGGTCGTAGCCGCGGGCCGGGATCAGCCGTCCCTCCAGCCCCTTGGGCGTGCCCAGGGCGGTGATGCCGATCTCGGGGTCCCGGCGGCGCAGCGCGTCGGCCAGGTTGAGGGCGGGCTCGATGTGTCCGGCGGTCCCGCCACCGGCCAGCACGACATGCACAGTCCTCACCCGACCCTGGCCGGCTTGCGCCTGCGCACTGAGCGGGCCCGGCGACTCGGCGCGCCCTCGCCGATCGCCTCCCGCCGGGCGAAGGCGAGCAGGACTCCCACGGCCATCAGGGAGGGCAGCAGCGAGGAGCCGCCGTAGGAGACGAAGGGCAGCGGCACGCCGGTGATGGGCATGAGCTGCAGCACCGCGCCCAGGTTGACCAGAGCCTGGCCGACCAGCCAGACCATGATCCCGACGCTGGCCACCCGGATGAAGGGGTCGACGGTCCGGATCGCCATGCGCAGGGTGAACACCGACAGGACCGCGAACAGCCCGATGACGGTCAGCGCCCCGAACAGGCCCAGCTCCTCGCCGACGACCGGGAAGATGAAGTCGGTGTGCGCCTCGGGCAGGGCGCCCCACTTCTCCCGGCTGCCGCCCAGGCCGACGCCCCACCAGCCGCCGGTGCCCAGCGCGTACTTGCCCTGGATCAGCTGCCAGCCCGCACCCTTGAGGTCCTTCTCGGGATCCAGCCAGGCGGTGAACCGGCGCATGCGGTAGGCCGCGGTCAGCGAGAGGAACGCGATGCCCATCAGGCCCACGACCCCCAGCCCGGCGAAGATCCGCATCGGTGCGCCGGCGATGAACAGCAGCCCCAGCACGATCAGCGAGATGACGATGGCCGTGCCCAGGTCCCCCTCGGCGACCACCAGCAGGATCAGCCCGCCGGCCACCGGCAGGAACGGGATCACGAGCTCGCGCCACCGGTCCAGCACGGCGTCCTTGGTGGCGAAGATGTGTGCGGCCCAGAGGATCAGCGCCAGCTTGGCGAACTCCGAGGGCTGCAGCCGGAACGGCCCGATGAAGTTGATCCAGTTGCGCTGGCCGTTGACCGACACCCCGATCCCGGGCACGAACACCAGCAGCAGCAGCACGACGCTGCCCACGAGGAAGACCGGCGTCAGCCGGCGCATCATCGACACGGGCGCCCGGGCGATGACGACCATGGCGACCACCCCCACGGCAGCCACGATCGCCTGGCGGGTGAACAGCGTGAACGCCGACTGGTGCAGGTCCATCGACTCGACCGACGAGGCGCTCAGGACCATGACCAGCCCGAGCACCAGAAGCAGCATCGCCGAGCCCAGGATCATGAAGTAGGGCGCCATCGGATGCTCGTTGATCCGCTCGCGCCACCCGGGCTCGACCGGCCGGCGGACCCTGGGCGCAGGCTCGGCGAGCGGCCCGTCGTGCGCCCCGCCCCCGGCCACCCGCGCCCCGGCCGCGTCGGTCGCGTCGGCTGAGGCAGTCGAGGTCGGGGGCTGCATCGTGGCGCTCACATGTCCTCCTGCAGTCCGGCCACCGCGTCGGCGAACGCGTCGCCGCGCTGGGCGTAGTCGCGGAACATGTCCCAGGAGGCGCACCCCGGCGCCAGGAGCACCGTGTCCCCGGGCTGAGCCAGGGCGGCGGCTGCCGCGACGACCTCCGCCATGGCCCCAGTGTCGGTGCGGGCGACCTCCACGACGGGCAGATCCGGCGCGTGTCGGGCCAGAGCCTGGCCGATCAGCGCCCGATCCACCCCGAGCAGGACCACCCCGCGCATCCGGGGGGCGCACGCGCGGACCAGCTCGTCGAACGACTGGCCCTTGGCCATCCCGCCGGCGATCCAGACCACCCGGTCGTAGGCCGCCAGCGAGGTCTGGGCGGCGTGGCAGTTGGTGGCCTTGGAGTCGTCCACGTAGCGCACGCCCGCGACCTCGCCGACGTCGGCGATCCGGTGCCCGGCGGGGGTGAACGCGCGCAGGCCGTCGCGCACGGCGACCGCGGGCACTCCGGCCGCGCGGGCCAGGGCGGCGGCGGCCAGCGCGTTGGCGACCTGGTGCGGGGCGGGCGGGCGCACGTCGGCCAGCTCGGCCAGCTCCTGGGCGGCCTCGCGCCGGTTGGGCACGTAGGCGCGGTCCACCAGCACGTCCTCGACGACCCCCAGCATGCTCACGTCGGGGATGCCCAGGGTGAACCCGATCGCCCGGCAGCCGTCCACCACGTCGGCCTCCTGCACCATGCGGCGGGTGATCGGCTCGGCCTCGTTGTAGACCGCGGCCACGACGGTGTTGCGGTAGATCCGGGCCTTGGCCGCGGTGTAGGCGTCCATCGACCCGAACAGGTCGACGTGGTCCTCGGCCACGTTCAGGCACACTGAGGCCAGCGGCGACATCGAGTGCAGGAACGGCAGCTGCGGGGCCCCCACCTCGACCGCGATCGCGTCCAGCGCACCCCCGGGCCGGCTCTCCTGCATCACCACGTCGACCATCGAGACCCCGATGTTGCCGGCGGCGGTGGTGCGCAGGCCGGCCGCGCGCAGCATCGACTCCAGCATCAGCGTCGTGGTGGTCTTGCCGTTGGTCCCGGTGACGACCAGCCAGGGCGCCGCCCCCTCGCCGCGCCGCAGCCGCCACGCCAGCTCCAGCTCGCCCCAGACCGGCACGCCGGCCCCCTGCGCGGCCGCGATCAGGGGGGCCAAGGGCGACAGGCCCGGGGAGACCACGAGCAGGTCCACACCCTCAGGCAGCGTGTCGCCGTCGCCGAGGCGCACCTGCGCCCCCAGCATCTCCAGCAACCTGGCCCGGTCCTGCTGGCGCTCCCCCGACCCGGCGTCGACCGCGGTCACCCGGGCGCCCAGGCCGAGCAGCGCCTCGGCTGCCGCGCTGCCGGCCACGCCGATGCCGGCGACGACCACATGGACGCCGGTCCAGTCGCTGTCGCGCGACAGCCGGTCGATCACGAGCTGAGCCATTCGGCGTAGAACAGGCTCAGACCGGCGGAGATGAACAGGCCCTGGATGATCCAGAACCGGACCACGATCGTGACCTCCTCCCACCCGAGCATCTCGAAGTGGTGATGCAGCGGGGCCATGCGCAGCACCCGCTTGCCGGTCAGCTTGAACGACCCGACCTGGGCGACCACCGAGAGTGTGACCAGGACGAACAGCCCGCCGATGAAGACGAACAGCAGCTCCGTGCGGCTCATGATCGCCAGGGCCGCGAGCCCACCGCCCAGCGCGAGACTGCCGGTGTCGCCCATGAAGATGCCGGCGGGGCTGGTGTTGTACCAGAGGAACCCGACGACCGCGCCCGCGCAAGCGGCGGCGAAGGTTGCCAGGTCCAGCGGGTCGCGCACCACGTAGCAGCCGCTCGCCTCGCCGGCCAGGCACGTCTGGTTCCACTGCCAGACCCCGATGATCGTGTACGCGCCGAACGCCAGCACCGAGGCGCCGGCGGCCAGGCCGTCCAGCCCGTCGGTCAGGTTCACCCCGTTGGTGACGCCGGTGATGATGAACCAGATCCACAGCATCAGCAGCACCACCGGCAGCTGCCAGCTCAGGTCGCGCACGACCGAGATCGCGTGCGACGCCGGGGTGATGCCCTGCTCGTCGGGGAACCGGGTGGCCAGCAGCGCGAAGCTGATCGCGACCGCGGCCTGACCGAGCAGCTTGGTGCGTGCCCGCACGCCGCCGCTGCGCGACTTGAACACCTTGAGGTAGTCGTCGGCGAACCCGACCGCGGCCAGCCCGACCATCAGGTAGAGGGCCAGCAGACCGCTGGCGGTCGGCGGCGTCCAGCGGATCAGGTGCGCCCCGGCGTATGCCAGGACCACCGCCGCCACGATCGCCGCACCGCCCATCGAGGGGGTGCCCTTCTTGCCGCTGTGCTCGGGGTACACGATGCCGTCGGCGGACTCGCGGATCGCCTGCGCCAGATTGCGCCGGGTGAGCAGCTTGATGAGCAGAGGGGTCGCCGTCATCGCCACGATCGAGGCGAGGATCGCCCCCAGGACGATCTGGATCACGCGTCCACCTCCAGCAGCGACTCGGCCACGGACTCCAAACCCACCGACCGCGACGCCTTGACCAGCACCACGTCCCCCGGCCCCACGACCCCGCGCAGCATCGCGACGGCCGCCGCAGGATCGGGGACCCACGCCGCCTCGTCGGCCCAGGACCCCTCCTGGGCGGCACCCAGGTAGAGCGGCCGGGCGGCCTCGCCCACCGCGATCGTGCGCGAGATGTCCAGCCGCACGGCCAGCCGGCCGATCGCGTCGTGCTCGGCGATGCTGTCCTCGCCGAGCTCGGCCATCGCGCCCAGGACGGCGAACGTGCGCCGGCCCGCGCCCATCGCGGCCAGCGAGCGCAGCGCCGTGCGCATCGAGTCGGGGTTGGCGTTGTAGGCGTCGTTGACGACGGTCACGCCCTGCGCGGAGGTGGCCACCTCCATCCGCCAGCGGCTGCGCGGCGAGGCCTGCGCGAGCAGCTGCGCGATCCGCTCCAGCGGCAGCCCCAGCTCCAGGCCGACCGCAGCCGCGGCGGCGGCGTTGCCGGCCATGTGCTCGCCGACCATCGCCATCGCGACCTCGGCGTGCTGACCGCCGGCGTGCAGGGTGAACCGGGGCCGGGCCTGGTCGTCGAGGGTCAGGTCGGCGATCCGGACGTCGGCGTGCGCCGCGGTGCCGAACGTGACCACCCGGCTGGACAGTCCGGCCGCGACGCCGGCCACGAGGGGGTCGTCGGCGTTGAGGATTGCCAGTCCGTCGGCGGGCAGGTCGGCCACGATCTCGGCCTTGGCCCGCGTGATCGCCTCCCGGGAGCCGAACTCGCCCAGGTGCGCGGTGCCGACGTTGAGCAGCAGCCCGATCTGCGGGCGCGCGATCTGGCACAGCGTCTGGATGTGCCCGAGGCCGCGGGCGCCCATCTCCAGCACGAGGAACCGGGTGTCCTCGTCGCTGCGCAGGATCGTCAGCGGCATGCCCACCTCGGTGTTGAACGAGCCCTCGGTGGCCACCGTCGGCCCCAGGTCCTCGGCCAGCGTCGCGATCAGGTCCTTGGTGGTGGTCTTCCCCGACGAGCCGGTCACTGCCACCACGCGCGCGGTCGGGAGCCGGTCCAGGACGTGCCGGGCCAGCCGGCCCAGCGCCTGGACCGGGTCGTCGACCAGGATCGCCGGGGTGCCCGTGGGCCGCTGGGCCAGGGTGACCACCGCGCCCTCGGCAGCCGCAGTCTCGGCGAGGTCGTGCCCGTCGACCCGCTCCCCCACGATCGCCACGTAGAGGTCGCCGGGCGCCACGCGCCGGGTGTCGGCCGCCGCGCCGGTCACGGCGACGCTCGGATCGGGGCAGTCCACCAGCCGGCCGGCCACGGCGGCGGCCACCGCCGCGATGTCCATGTCGATCACGACCGGCCTCCCAGTGCCCTGCGCATCTCGACGCGATCGTCGAACGGACTGATCACGCCGGCCGCCTCCTGTCCCTGCTCATGGCCCTTGCCGAGCACCAGCACGACGTCCCCACGGCCCGCCAGCGCCACCGCAGCCGCGATGGCCGCACGCCGGTCCCCGTGCTCCAGCACCTCCGCGCGAGCGGGGCTCTCGACCCGGCGAGCGCCCCCCATGATGGCCGCCCGGATGGCCGAAGGCTCCTCGGAGCGCGGATTGTCGTCGGTGACGACGAGCACGTCGGCCGCCCGCGCCGCCACCTCGCCCATCAGCGGGCGCTTCTCACGGTCCCGGTCGCCGCCGCAGCCCAGCACCACGACGACCCGGCCCGTAGCCACCTGACGCGCCGCCGTGATCGCCCGCTGCACGGCGTCGGGCGTGTGCGCGTAGTCGACCAGGGCCAGGAACGGCTGGCCGGCACGCACCGGCTCCATCCGGCCCGGCACGCCGGGGCACTCGCGGATGGCCGAGGCGGCCAGCGGCGCGGGCACCCCGTGGTGGACGGCCGCGGCCAGGGCGGCCAGCGCGTTGGCGACGTTGAAGGCGCCAGGCAGCGCGACCCCGGCGGCCAGGCGCAGCCCCTCGGGACCGGTCACGGTGAACGTCTGCGCCCCGCCGTCGGCGGTCGCGAGCGCGTGGGCCTGCCAGTCGGCCGGCTCGACCAGCCCGTAGGTGGTCGTGGGCAGGCCCGCGGCCCGAGCCAGCCGCGCCAGCTGCTGACCCCAGGCGTCGTCGACGCAGATCAGGGCAGCCCGCGCGCGGTCGGCCGTGAACAGCGAGCCCTTCGCCGCGAAGTAGTCCGCCATGTCACGGTGGAAGTCCAGGTGGTCCTGCGTGAGGTTGGTGAACACCGCGAGGTCGAACACGATCCCGTCCACCCGGCCCAGCACCAGCGCGTGGCTGGAGACCTCGAGCGTGGCGGCGGTGACCCCGCGCTGCACCATCGCCGCCAACAGGGCATGCAGCGCGGGCGCCTCGGGCGTGGTCCGCGCCGACGCGACGTCCGCGGGCCCGACCCGGGTGGCCACCGTGCCCACCATCCCGGTGGTCAGCCCGTGCGCCTGCAGCGCCGCGTCCAGCAGGAAGCTGGTGCTGGTCTTGCCGTTGGTCCCGGTGATCCCGGTGGTGCTCAGCGCGCGCGACGGGTGTCCGTAGATCGAGTCGCTGACCGCCCCGAGCACGCCTCGCGGATCCTCCACCACGAGCAGCGGCAGCTCGGCTTCGTCCTCGCCCAGGACCGCCCGCGCGAGCTCGGCACCGGCCCGATCGGTCAGCACCGCCACCGCTCCCGCGGCCCACGCCTGCTCTACGAACCGCGCGCCATGCGTGTGGAAGCCGGGCAGGGCCGCGTACAGGTCGCCGGGCCGGACGTCGCGCGAGTCCAGGGTGACGCCGCCGACATGCGACGGCGGGCCGGGGTGCAGGCCGAGCAGCGCGCGCAGCTGCGCACCGGAGGCGTGCACCCCCTCAGGACGGATCGACACCCGGGATCACCATTCAGTGGGCATGACCGGGGACTTGGTCCCCGACGGCGGGATCTTCAGCTCCTGCAAGGCGTAGCTCATGACCGTCTTGAACACGGGCCCGCCGAGCATGCCGCCGTAGTGGCCGGCCTTCGGGTTCTGCAGGACCACCTGGACCACGATCTCCGGGTCGTCGGCAGGCGCGTAGCCGATGAACGAGGCGCTGTAGCCGGAGTAGCCGCCGTTGACCGCGCGCTCGGCGGTGCCGGTCTTGCCCGCGACCCGGTAGCCCGGGATCGCCGCGGGCGAGCCGGTTCCCTCGGTGACCACGTTCTCCAGCATCCGCGTCATGTTCGTGGCCGTCTTCTCGCTGACCACGCGCACGCCGGGCTGGGTGGGCGCCGGCTCGAAGCTGCCGTCGGTGTTGACGTACCCGTCGATCAGGCGGGGGGTCAGCCGCACGCCCTTGTTGGCCAGGGTCTGGTAGACCTGCGCCACCTGCAGTGAGGTCAGCGAATAGCTCTGGCCGTAGGCCAGCGCCTGGAACGTGGTCGGCCACCAGTTCTCCGGCTTGGGCAGCAGGCCACGCTCCTCGCCCGGGAAGCCCAAGCCGGTCGGCTGCGCGATGCCGAACTTGCGCTGGTACTCGTACAGCTTCTGCCCGCCAATCTTGTCCGCGAACAGGATCGTGCCGATGTTGCTGGACTGGGCCAGCACGCCGTTCAGCGTCAGGTGCAGGGTGCCGTGGTCGTCGTGGTCGTGCGTGGTGTGGCCGCCCCGGGTGAGCACCGGCGGGACCACGATCGTCGAGCGCGGCTTGGCCTTGCCCTCCTCCAGCACCGCGGACATCGTCAGGACCTTGCCGGTCGAGCCCGGCTCGTAGATGTCGGTGACCGGCCGGTTGCCCATGTCGGCCTTGCTGGCGCCGCGGTAGTTGTTGGGGTCGAAGGTCGGGGCGGTGGCCATCGCCAGGATCCGTCCGGTCTTGACCTCCACCACGACCACGTCGCCGGAGTCGGCCTTCGCCTCGCGGACCTTGGCCGCGATCGCCCGCTGTGCCACGTACTGGATGTCGCGGTTGATCGTGAGCTGGACGCTCTGCCCGGCGACCGGCGCCTTGAGGATGTCCTCGGCCGACGGGATCGCCTGGCCGGCGGCGCCCTGCTCGTAGGTCCGCACGCCGTCCTGGCCGTGCAGCCGCGAGTCCAAGGACATCTCCAGCCCGCCCGAGCCGACCCCCTCGGCGTTGACGAAGCCGATCACGTTGGCGGCCAAGGTCCCCGAGGGGTAGCTGCGCTTGGTGGACTTCTCGCTGAAGATGCCCGTGATCTTGAGTGCCTTGACCTGGCGCCACTTCTCCGGAGTCTGGCCCTTGACGATGTAGACGAACCGATCGTCCCCGGTGAGCCGGGGCACCAGGCGCTCCGCGTCGATGCCCAGGATCGGGGCCAGCCTGGCCGCAGCGTCGGCCGGGTCCTTGATGAGGGTCTGGTCGGCGGTGATGTTGCGCGACTCGACCGTGATCGCCAGCGGGGCCCCGGTCGAGTCGTAGATCGTCCCGCGGTCGGCAGGCAGCACAGTGGTGCGCAGCCGCAGGCTCTGCCCCTTCGCGGCCAGCTCCGGACCGCTGACCACCATCAGGTCGAAGATCCGGCCCGCGTAGATGCTCAGGACCATCAGCACCGCGAACGTCAGGTAGATCGCGCGGTTGCGCCCGTTGCCGCGGGCGAACCGGCGCGCTGCCGGCGACCGGGTCGGGACCTGGGTCCGGGGCGGCCGGGGCGGAGCGACCGAGCTCATCGCGCACCTCCGGTCGAGGCCGCGGCGTCCGAGGTCGCCCCGTCGGCGGGCTCGCCGCCGGTTCCGGCAGCCGTACCGGTGCCGGCAGCCGTACCGGTGCCGGCAGCCGAGCCGGTCCCGGTACCCGAGCCGGTGCTGGCCGAGCCGGTCGGGTCGGCGGACGGCTGGGTGCCCGCGCCGGGCGAGGGCTGGGCGGTGGCGCCAGCCCCGGCGCCCGCGGTGGCTGCCCCGGCATCGTCGGTGGCGTCGGGGTCGGTCCCGGCGTCGGGATCGGCCGGATCGGCATCGGGGTCGGCCGAGGCGGACGCCGAGGGCTTCGGGGTGGGCAGGATGCCCGGCGCATCCTTGAGGGAGACCTTGCCCGGCTCGGCCGTGGCCGCCACCGGCTCGCCGAGGATCGTGCCGTCCGACAGGCGCAGGAACACCGGCGACGCGGCGGGCACCATGCCCAGGGCCCGTGCGCGCTTCTCCACCTGCTTGGGCGCCTCGGCCAGATCCACCTGCGCGGCCAGCGCCTCCTCCTTCTCCGCGGTGAGGGTCAGCGCGACCTCCAGCTCGAACTGGCGGAAGGCACCCTGGCTGATGATCGTGTTGAGCATGAGCACCCCCAGCAGCCCCACGGCGAGCACGGCGGTGCAGGCCAGCAGCATCCGCTGACGGGGCGAGCGCGGCAGCCGCGGACCCCCTCGGAACATGTGCTTGTGCGTCTCCGGGACCGGATGCTCGTCGGGGCCGGGTCGCTGGTCGGCGTCGGGATCCTGCGCGTGCGCCTGACCGGGTGCCTGCGTGCCTGCGAGGTCGTCCGCGCCTGCGCTGCCTTCCTCGACCTGCGCGGCTGCCGTGGCGGTGACGGCGTCCCGCTCCAGCGTCGCGGTGCCGGCCGCCCCCGGCCGCGTCGTGCGCGCCCGGCTCGACGGGATCCGGCCGCCTGCACCCGGCAGGCGCTCAGGCTCGGCCGAGGAGCCTGCGCGCCGCCTGCGGCCCCGCGGCGCTTCGGCACCCCGGCCGTTGCTGCGTGCGCGACTCACATGGCCTCCCGGGATCCAGCGACGAGCTTCTCGACGGCCCGCAGGCGCACCGAGGCGGCCCTGGGGTTTCGTCGGACCTCATCCTCTGACGCCGTCTGCGATCCGCGGGTGAGAACACGCGCAGTGGGACGCAATTGCTCCGGAATCATCGGCAGGCCGGGGGGCACGGGCGGGTCGGTGGCCGCACGCAGGGCCGTCTTGACGATCCGGTCCTCCCCCGAGTGGTAGCTCAGCACTACCAGACGCCCGCCCGCGGGGAGCACACCGAGGGCCGCCGGGATCGCCTCGGTGAGCACCGCGAGCTCGGCGTTGACCTCGATGCGCAACGCCTGGAACGTACGCTTGGCGGGGTTCCCGCCGGTCCGCCGGGCCGCGGCGGGGATGGCCGACCGGATCAGCTCCACCAGCCGCGCGCTGGTGGTGAACGGCTCACGCTCGCGCTCCCGGACCACGGCCCGGGCGATCTGCGTCGCGAACCGCTCGTCGCCGTTGCGGCGCAGCATCCGGGCCAGGTCTCCCATCGGATAGGAGTTGAGGATGTCGGCGGCCGTGCGGCCCTGGGTCTGGTCCATGCGCATGTCCAGCACGGCGTCCCGGGCGTAGCTGAAGCCACGGTCGTCGCGGTCCAGCTGCAGCGAGGACACCCCCAGGTCGAACAGGATCGCGTCGGCGGTGCGCCGGCCGTGGGCGGCCAGCGCCTCGGGGATCCGGTCGTAGGTGCCCGCGAAGGCCAGGAAGCGGGGGCCGAACCCGGCCAGCCGCTCGCCGGCCAGGGCCAGCGCCTGCGGGTCCCGGTCGACCCCGATCACGGTCAACGACGGGTGGACGGCCAGCATCGCCTCGGTGTGCCCCCCCATCCCCAGCGTGGCGTCCACCGCCAGCGCGCCGGGACGGGCCAGCTCGCCGGGACCGGCCAGTGCAGGAGCCAACAGCTCCAGGCAGCGCTCCAGCAGGACCGGGGTGTGCAGCGCGCGGGCGTCCGCCTCGTCGGGAGGCTCGGTGGTGGGCATGGGCTCACTCCTCCACTGCTCGCCGATTGTGCCGTGATGTAGGGCCCAACCGCTGCGGGGCTCCCCGCCGGCTGCCGCTTCGCGGCGCACACCGACGACTCACTCCTCACGGATGGGCCGTGATGTAGGGCCCAACCGCTGCGGGGCTCCCCGCCGGCTGCCGCTGCGCGGCGCACACCGACGACTCACTCCTCACGGATGGGCCGTGATGTAGGGCCCAACCGCTGCGGGGCTCCCCGCCGGCTGCCGCTGCGCGGCGCACACCGACGACTCACTCCTCACGGATGGGCCGTGGAACGGGCCGTACCCCCAGGCCCCCCGCCGCGGTCCGGCGCCGGGGAAGTGGCGTCGGGCGAGGTTCGGCGCCGGGGAAGTGGCGTCGAGCCCGCGGAGGGGAATCAAGGTGCACGGGTTGCTCGGTGCAGCGGCGGTCTCGATGCCTTGCTGGATAACCGAGGCCTTGCTGGATACCGAGGCACGCGGGTCAGGGCAGCTCGATCCCCCCCTCCTGGTCGAGGTCGGCGAACTCGGACTCGGCGGCGGCCAGGTAGGCCGCCCAGGCGGCGCTGGACCAGATCTCGATGCGGGTGTCCGCGCCGACCACGGTCAGCTCGCGGTCCAGGCCGGCGTACTCGCGCAGGACCGGCGGGATCGTGAGCCGGCCCTGCCGGTCGATGCTCTCGTCGAAGGCCGAGGAGAAGAAGACGCGCGTCATGGCGCGCACCCGGGCGTTGGACTGGGCGTTGGCGCGCAGCTGGGCGGCGTACTGGTCGAACTGGGCGCGCGGCCACAGGACCAGGCAGCGGTCCTGACCCTTGGTGAGCACCAACCCGTCGGCCAGTCCCTCGCGCAGTCGCGCCGGGAGGATGAGCCGGCCTTTGTCGTCCAGCTTCGGGAAGTGCGTTCCCAAGTACACGACACCGCTCACCTCCCTGCCACTCCACAGCAGCCCCCCGATGGGCCCTCAGACCGCCACAGTACTCCACATCCCTCCACATGTCTCCCCCGTTCACTCGTGCTCGCCACCGGGTGAACCACGGACGCCCGCCTTGTGCCGTTCAGGAGCGGACACCACAATCAGCGCGGCACCACAATCAGCGCGGCGGTGAACGGCGCGACACTGCACAGCGCGTGACTGCACAGCGCGTGACTGAGCGAGAGGCGAGCGGATGGCGAAGGCGAAGCGGATCGGGATCCTCACCGCGGGCGGGGACAGCCCCGGCCTGAACGCGGCGATCCGCGGCGTGGGCAAGGCCGCGATGGGCCATCACCGCATGGAGCTGATCGGGTTCCGCGACGGGATCACCGGCCTGGTCACCGACAACCACATGCCGCTGGACGGCAGCCGGCTGTCCGGGATCCTCACGGTGGGCGGCACGATCCTGGGCACCAGCCGGGACAAGGTGCATCGGATGACCGTGGACGGCGAGGTCCGCGACATGACCTCAGCGGCCGTGGCCACGTACGAGAGTCTCGGCCTGGACGGCCTGATCGTGATCGGCGGGGGCGGCACGGCCAAGAACGCGCTGCGACTCCAGGAGGCCGGCCTGAACGTGCTGACCCTGCCCAAGACCATCGACAACGACATCTGGGGCACCGACACCAGCTTCGGCTTCGCCACCGCCACCGAGATCGCCACCGAGGCGATCGACCGGGTGCACAGCACCGCACACTCGCACCACCGGATCATCCTGACCGAGGTGATGGGTCACCGGGCCGGCTGGCTCACCCTGGCCTCCGGCCTGGCCGGCGGCGCCGACGTGATCCTGATCCCCGAGATCCCCTACACGGTGGAGAGCATCGCCGAGAAGGTCAGGGAGCGAACCAAGCGCGGGAGCACGTTCAGCGTCATCGCGGTCGCCGAGGGCGCGCGCGACGTCAACGCGATGGCCGACTTCACCGCCGCCGAGCTGCTGGTGCGCAAGGCCAAGGAGCCCGAGCAGAAGCGCGCCGCGCGCGCCCACCTGGCGCATGTGGAGGACCAGCAGCGCGAGCACACGTTCACCCTGGCCCGCCAGCTGGAGTCGGCCACGGGGCTGGAGACCCGGGTCACGATCCTCGGCTACGTGCAGCGCGGCGGGACGCCGTGCGCGGCCGACCGGCTGCTGGGCACCCGGCTCGGGGCGCACGCCGCGGACCTGGTGGCCGCCGGGCAGTTCGGGGTCATGGTGGCGGCCCGCGGGGACGGGGCGAAGACGGTCCCGCTCGAGGAGGTCGCCGGCAAGGTCAAGCTCGTGCCGCCGGACCACGGCTGGGTGACGGCGGCCCGCCAGGTGGGCACCGGCCTGGGTGAGTGAGCCCACGCGCGGCACGGGCCCCCGCCGAGCCGGACCACCTGGCACGCCCGGTCCGGTCGAGCGTGACCCACCCGGAGGTGGCCCGCCCGGGCATGGAGTCCGGCAGCGAGCTGACCCGCGACGTCCTGGTCGCCCGGCTGCGCGCGGCCGGCTGCGTGCGCGCCGAGGACGAGGCGGACCTGCTCCTGGCTGCGTCCGGCGGGGCCGCTGGCGTCGGCCCGCTGGCTGGCCTGCTGGACCGGCGGATCGCCGGGGAGCCGCTCGAGCACGTTCTGGGCTGGGCGGTGCTCGCCGGAATCCGGGTGCGGGTCTCCCCCGGGGTGTTCGTCCCGCGCGCCCGCTCCGCCCTGCTGGTCGGCACTGCGGCCCGGCTGCTGACCCGCCGGCATGCACCGGGTGACGCGGCCGGCCCCGCCGCCGCGGGCGACCCGCCGGTCGTGGTCGACCTGTGCTCCGGCACCGGCGCGCTCGGGCTGGCGACGGTGCTGCGCGCCGGCATGCCGGTCCGCCTGCACGCGGCCGACCTCGACCCCTCCGCGGTCGCCGACGCCGCGTCGAACCTGGCCGAGGTCGGTGGCTGCGCACATCTCGGCGACCTGTTCGACGCTCTGCCGCTGACGCTGCGGGGACGGGTCGCCCTGATCCTGTGCAACGCCCCCTACGTGCCGAGCGACCGGATCGCGCTGCTGCCCCGCGAGGCCCGCGAGCACGAGGCCCTCGCGGCGCTGGACGGCGGACCCGACGGCCTGACCGTGCACCGTCGCGTGCTGGCGCAGGCGCCGGGCTGGCTCGCGCCCGGCGGCAGCCTGCTGGTCGAGGTGCACGACTCCCAGGTCGAGGTCATCCGCGCGGCGGCGACCGCGGTGCGCCTGAGCACCCGCACAGCCCGCGACCGGCAGGAGCGCACCACCGTGGTGGTCGCGACCCTGCCGGTCCGCGAGCCGGCTACTGGCCGCTGACCTGCATCGGGCCGGTCTTGGCCTGCGGGAAGTAGTTCTGGCCCACGCCGCTGGCCCGGGTCGGGACCATGACCGAGCGGTCGTAGGTCATCACGATCTCGCCGTCCTGGTTCAGCGCGCGCGTCTCCATCGAGATGATCCCGAAGTCCGGACGCGACTTGGAGGCCCGCTTGTCGGTGCACAGGCTCTCGGCGTAGATGGTGTCGCCGACGTAGACCGGGTGGGTCAGCTTGATGTTGTTCCAGCCCAGGTTCGCCACCGCGTTCTGGCTCATGTCGATGACGCTCAGGCCCAGGACCAGGCCGACCGTGAACCCGGAGACGACGATGATCTTGCCCTCGGTGATCGGGTTCTGCTGGGACAGGTGCGCGTTGAAGTGCATCTGGTTGGTGTTGCAGGTCAGCAGCGTGAACCAGGCGTTGTCCGCCTCGGTGATGGTGCGTCCGAACGGGTGCTGGTAGGTGTCGCCGACCTCGAAGTCGTCGAAGAACCGGCCGAGCACGGCGGGATGGACGGTCATGGATGCTCCTCTCGCGGGGTTGCCTGGGCCGGCGATGGGCCCGGCGGACGGCGCCATTCTCACCGGCGAGGTCCGGCGCCCCGGCCCTGGGGTCCGCCGCGGGGCATCTACCGGGCCTGCGGCGGCATCGGGTGCCATCGCTTCGCAGCGTGCACAATGGGCCATCCCGCGCAGGAGGTTCGATGACCGAGACCCTGGACAGCACCGTCCTGGCCACGGCCGCCCGGATCCGCGCTGGCGTCCAGAGCGTGTTCGCCGGGCGCCCGGACACCATCCGCATGCCGCTGGCGGTCCTGCTGGCCGGCGGGCATCTGCTCATCGAGGACGTCCCCGGCGTCGGCAAGACCGTCCTGGCCAAGGCGCTGGCCCGGACGCTGGGCGTCTCCGTGCGCCGGGTCCAGTTCACCCCCGACCTGCTGCCCAGCGACGTGACCGGGGTCGCGGTCTTCAACCAGGAGACCCGCGAGTTCGAGTTCCGGCCCGGCGCCATCTTCAGCAACATCGTGCTGGCCGACGAGATCAACCGGGCCTCGCCCAAGACCCAGTCCGCCCTGCTGGAGGCGATGGAGGAGGGCCAGGTCACCGTCGACGGCACGACCCACGAGCTGGCCTCCCCGTTCATGGTCATCGCCACCCAGAACCCGATCGACATGGAGGGCACCTACCCGCTGCCCGAGGCGCAGCGGGACCGGTTCATGGCGCGCATCTCGCTGGGCTACCCCACCCCGGTCGACGAGGTCCGGATGCTCGCCGAGCATGGCGAGCACGACCCCCTCGCCCAGCTCGCGGCAGCGGCCACCCACGAGGAGCTGACCCTGCTCATGGCGGCGGTCACCCGGGTCCACGTCTCCACCCCGGTGCGCCGCCTGGTGGTCGCCCTCAGCACCGCGACCCGCAACAGCGAGCAGCTGGTGCTGGGCACGTCCCCGCGCGCGAGCCTGCACCTGATCCGCGCCGCGCGGGCCTGGGCCGCCCTGGAGGGCCGCCCGTTCGTGCTGCCCGACGACGTCATGCTCCTGGCCCCGGCCGTGCTCGGGCATCGCGTCCTGGTCGCGCCGGCCGCCGTCGCCAGCGGCCACACCGGCGAGCAGATCGTCCGGGGCCTGCTGTCGAGCATCCCGCCGGGCGCCTGGAGCTGAGCGGCATGGGCGGGCTGGGCCAGGTGCGCGCACGGCTGGGACTCACCCCGCGTGGCGCGACGATGCTGGGCACCGGCCTGGGCCTGACCGCGGCCGGCCTGATCCTGTCCCTGGTCGCGCTGGTGCAGTTCGCGCTGCTGCTCACGGTGCTGCCGCTGGCGTGCGCCCTGCTCACCCGGCCGCCGGCCCCGTCCCTGGCCGTGACACGCCGGCTCTCGGACCGGGAGCCCGCCTCCGGCGACACCATCCACGTCATGGTGGGCATCCACGGGCGGCTGCCCGCCGGCGGCGTGCTCATCGAGGACCCCGTCTGCGACTCGCTGGGCGGCACCCGCAGGCTGGCGGTCCCCGGCGCCCGCGGGGTGTCCCTGGCCCGTCCGCACTACGACCTGCTGGCCGGCACGCGGGGCATCCACGAGCTGGGCCGCACCCGGCTGCACGTCGTGGACCCGTTCGGGATGGTCCGGCGGACCCGCACGTACCCGACAGCCGACCAGCTGCTGGTCACGCCGCCGGTGATCCGCCTGACGCGGGCCCCGCTGGGCGGCAGCAGCGGATCGGGCACGCACCACCTCGGGTCGGTCGGCGCCGCCTCCGACGACGTCATCCCGCGCGCGTACACCTCCGGCGACGAGATCCGCCGGATCGACTGGAAGGCCTCCGCGCGGTCGGGCAGCCTCATGGTGCGCAGCGAGGAGAACCCGTGGCGCGGCTGCGTGCGCATCGTCGTCGACCTGGACTCGGGCGCCCACCACGGCCGGGCCCCGCACTCCTCGCTGGACCTGGCCCTGTGCGCGGCGGCCAGCGTCGCCGACCTCGCGCTGCGCGAGGGCTGGGACCTGGAGATCGGGGCGGTGGACGGTCGCACGATCCTGGCCGCCGACCGGCAGGCCGAGCCCGGGACGAGGCATCGGGCGATGCTCGAGGCCCTGGCGACGGTGCCGGAGAGCGACTCCGCGCAGCGGGCGATCGTGCGGCGCCAGCACGGCGACGCCGGATCGAGCGCGCCGGTGGTGCTGATCGCCGGCGCGCTGGACGCGGTCCGGGCCGACCAGCTCGCCGGACTCGGCGGCGGCACCCGCACCCGGCTGTGCCTGGCGCTGGACACCCGACGCTGGGATGCCGGCCCCCGATCCGGGCAGCACCCCCTGCTGGCCGACACGGCCCAGCGCGCGGGCATCACCCAGCTGCGTGGCAACGGCTGGCGGGTCGCCGAGGTCCGCCCGGACACCTCCCTGGCCGCGGCCTGGTCCGAGCTGACGGGTGCGCGATGACCGCGCCCGTCTCGCCGGCGCCCGCCTCGCGCGCCCGCACGGCGACTCGGCCGGCCGGGCCCGTTGCCTCGCCGCCCGGGCCCGCCGATCCCCGGCCACGGCGCGCCCGCGACCGGCACCCCTGGGATGGGAGTGCCAGCGGCTGGCTGGTCGGGGTCGCCTGCGGGCTGTCCGTGCTGCTGGCCTCGGTCGCGCTGCAACCGCTCCTGCGCGGCGGATGGTGGCTGCCGATGACCGCCCAGGTCGTCGCGCTGATCACCGTGGTCGGCATCGTGACCCGAGGCCTGCGGGCACCGGCGCCGGTCCAGCCGGCGGTGCAGGCGGTCGCGCTGGTCGTCCTGCTGCTCGCCGGGTTCACGACAGGACAGGGCGACGTGGGCCGGTTCGAGCAGCTGCGGCTGCTGGCGGCCCAGGGCCGGCACTACGCGGAGGTCACCGCACCCCCGGCCGGCCCGGACCTCGGACTGCTCCTGCTGCTGGTCGGAGGGCTCGGCCTGGCCGCCATCGCGGTGGACACGCTGGCTGCCGGCATCGACCTGCCCGGCCTGGCCCTGATCCCGCTGGCCGCGATCTTCGCGGTGCCGTGGGTGATCGGCGACCTGCACGCGGCGTGGTGGACGTTCGCGGTGGTGGGCCTGGCCTGGCTTGTGGTCCTGGCCGCAACTCAGCACCACCGCCTGCGCGCATGGAGCCCGCAGGCCCGGCCGGGCTCCCTGGGCGTCGGCCTGCTCGCCGCGGTTGCCACGCTGTGCGCGGGCGTCCTGGGCGGCGCGCTGACGGCCTCCCGCGACCCGCTGTCCGCGCTCGACCTGCGCTGGGGAGCCGCGGGGGGCGCCGTGCAGCTGGACAACATGGTCTCGCTGCGCCGCTCGCTGGTGGGCAACGACGATCGCGTGGTCCTGCGCTACACGACCACCGCACAGTCCCCCGACTACTTCCGCACGGCCGTCCTGGAGGACTTCGACGGCGAGCGGTGGCTCGACCCGGGGGCGGGGTTCCTGGCCGAGACCATGCCCACGGGCACCGACGCCGGGCCGCAGCAGCTCGGCGACGAGCCTGCCCAGTACGCGATCGACGTCGGGCCGCTGGCCGGGACGGTGGTGCCCAGTCCTTGGGGCACGGTCGCCAGCGCCAGCAGCTGGCCGGCCGTCTGGAATCAGCGCAGCGCCATCCTGCGCAGGATGGACGGCAGCTCGGTGACCTCCTCGCGGGCGCTCCTGGTGGTCCTGCCCCGGCAGGCCACGGCCGAGCAGATGCGTGCGGCGAGCACCGAGCTGTCGTGGGGCATGCTCGGCTCGCCGCCGACCGAGGCCCTGCCCTACCCCTACCCCCAGGCGGTGGTGGACCTGGCGCGCGAGGTCACCGTGGACGCGACCACGCCCTACGACAAGGCGGTCGCGCTGCAGCGCTGGTTCGCGGTGAGTGGCGGCTTCTCCTACTCCACCGACATCGAGGACGGGTCCGGCGCCGATGCCCTGCTCACCTTCCTGAGCGAGCGGATCGGCTACTGCGAGCAGTTCGCCGCCGCGATGGCCTCGATGGCCCGCGTGCTGGACATCCCCTCCCGGGTCGCCGTGGGCTTCACCCAGGGCACGCAGCAGGACGACGGGAGCTGGCTGGTGCGAGCCTCGGACGCGCACGCCTGGCCCGAGCTCTGGCTGGGCGCCGCCGGCTGGGTCCGCTTCGAGCCCACACCGGGGGCAGCAACGACGCGGACCCCGGCCTACACCAGCGACGCATCGCAGGGCGGATCAGCGCCGGTCCTGCCTTCGGCCGCCTCCCCCGGCGCGTCGACGGACGCCCAGTACCGGCCCCGCACGCTGGAGGACGACCCGACCATCGGCGGCGAGGCGGACGCCGCCCGGCAGGCGCCGTGGTGGCTCTGGCTGCTCGCGCTCGCGGCCATCCTCGGCTCGGTCCCGGCGCTGGTCCGCTCGACCCGGCGCACCCGCCGCCTGCGCCGCGGCGACCCGGAGTCGGCGTACGCCGAGGTGGTGGACACCGCCGCCGATGTGGGACTGAGCGACCTCGGGCAGACGCCACGCACCGCGTTGGCCGCGATCCAGGCCAGGCTGACCGACGCCGGGCTGGCCGACGCCGGGCGGGTCCGGCCGGGTGACCACAGCGCCGGCTCGGCCACCGCGCCGGCGGTCCAGCGGCTGGCCTGGGCTCTGGCCGAGCTGCGCGCAGGCGTGGAGCGCGCCCGGTACGGACCGAGCTCCGGTGACGAGGCTGCGCCTACGCAGTCCGGTCCGAGTGCGGTCGCTCGGCGAGCCAGCACCGGGACCTCTGGCGCCGGGGCGGCCAGCAGGACCGGGGCAGCGCCCGCCGGGGCGGCGGGTGCCGGGACAGCGCTGCTGGAGGGGCCGGCCGCCGACTCGGATCGAGGCGGACCCGCGCAGCAGGCCCGGGTGATCGCGGCCGCCCTGCACTCCACGACGGGGCGGGCTGGGTGCTGGCGCGTGCGGCTGCTCCCCCGCTCGGTGCTCTCGGGCTGGCTGGCCCGGCTGACAGGCACCTCGGGGCCGTCTGCCAGCGACGCCGACGAGGGCTGGCGCGGCTGACCGGAGGCTGGTGGTGTGGCGGACCGCGGCGAGCCTGACCGGGTGACGGGGCGCCCACGGCGATGAGCCACAATGCGCGCATGACTTCGAAGGACTACACGCTGGAATCCACCGACGGCACCCTGCTCCAGGCCGTCTGGTCGCAGCCCGAGGGTCCGGCCAAGGCCACCGTCGTGCACGTCCATGGCCTCGGCGAGCACGCCGGCCGGCACGCGCACGTGGTCAAGGCGCTCACCGACGCCGGCTACGCGGTCGCCCAGTTCGACCTGCGTGGTCACGGCCGCTCCCCCGGCGGGCGCGGCCACACCCCGTTCGACGCGACCCTGGTCGACGTGCAGTGCGCGCTCGACGACGCCGAGGCGCGGGTCCCGGGTGTTCCGCGGTTCCTCATGGGCCACTCGCTCGGCGGGCTGATCGTGCTCAGCTTCGTGCTGCGGCGCCGGCCCCAGCTCAACGGCGTGGTGATCAGCAGCGCGGGGCTGCGCAGCCCGGTCCTGGAGCAGAAGCTCAAGATGACCGCCGCCCGCGTGCTCGCCTCCGTGCTGCCCTCGGTGCAGATGCCCACGGGGCTGGACGACGCCGGGCTGTCCCGCGACCAGGCGGTGATCGACGCGTACCGGGCCGACCCGCTGGTCCACGGCAAGGCGTCCCTCGCGCTCGGCCGGGACAGCGCCTCGACGGCACAGTGGGCGTTGGACCACGCCTCGCAGTTCGACCTGCCGCTGCTGATGACCGCCGGCACCGACGACCCCATCACCTACCCGCGCGGGACCGAGGAGTTCGCCTCCCAGGTCGAGGGCGACGTGACGGTCACCCTCTACGAGGGCCTGCGCCACGAGATGCACAACGAGCCGGAGCAGGCCGAGGTCATCGGCGACATCGTGACCTGGCTCGACGCGCACCTGGGCTGACGCGCGGGGCCGGGCAGGCCAGAGCTACGCCCTGCCCCTGGCCCGGGGGGCGGGCGTCGGGTCGCCCGACCTCCCTGCCCCCTCACACGCACCACGACCCGGGTGATCAGCCCGGGTCGTGTGGTGTTCGTGCATGCGTGGTGATCGTGCGGGTCTGACAGGTCGAGGCAGCGCGGAAGCCGACGCGCACCCCGCACTTGCGTCAGCCGGGGGGGATCAGGCGGCCAGCCCCTTGGATCAGAAGTCGCCGTTCTCCCGGCGGCGCCGCCAGCGCTCCTCCATCCGCTCGGCCAGGCTGCCGGAGTTGCTCTGGCGCTGGCGAGCGGGCTTGGTGCTGCGCGGCTTGCTCTGGGGGGTGGCGGCCCCCGCTGGCGCCTCGGCGTTGGCGGCGCTGACCAGCGCTCCGACTGAGAGCCACAGACCTCCCACCATGGCGAGGAAGCCGACGGCGCCGATCGGAACCAGCTTGGTCGCGACCCCGGCGAGCAGCCCGCCGACACCGACGAAGAAGAGCAGCACCCCGAGGGCGATGCGCCGCTTGTCGCCGGCGACGGTGCGCGGGTTGCGCATGCTGGTGGCGAACTTGGGATCCTCTGCGTAGAGGGCGCGCTCCATCTGGTCAAGCAGACGCTGTTCGTGATCGGACAGTGGCACGGCTCACCTCCCGTGGGTCGCAGGGGCCTGGACAGGATCAGGATAGGAGTGCCAGGGCGAATAGGAAACCCGAGGTGCCGCATTGGCGGCATCGAATTCCTTCGCAGCTCTCCCCTTCCGTCTCGGTCTGGCTGGAGCGGATGCTACGCGCCGTCATTGTCTGCCCGGAAACGGGTGCTCCTCGCGCTCGTGGTCCGGCCGTGAGCCGGTGCGCGGTGCCGTCTCGATCTGGCCACGGGCTGGCGCTGCTCCCGACGCGATCGTGGTGCCATCGAGTCGGAGGACGGTGTCACGCGCTCTCCCGAGGGCCTTCGGGCAGCAGCCGGGCGGGCCGCACGCTGCCCCGGCCGAAGCGGTCGGTCAGTCGATCGACTGCTTCCTCGGCCTCCCGCCAGCCGCGCTCCGGTGCGCCGAGGACCAGCTGCGACTGGACCGAGTCGGCCTCGACGATCCCCTCCATGCGGACCCCGATGAGCCGGATGCGGGCCCGGTCCAGGCGCAGTGCGTCGAACAGTGCCCGGGCCTCCAGGAAGATCTCCCGGCTGACGTCGGTCGCGCTCTTGAGCCGGCGGCTGCGGGTGATCGTCGTGAAGTCGGCGAACCGCACCTTGATCGACACGGTGGTGCCGGCGAACCCGGCTCGCCGCATCCGCCCGCCCACCTTCTCCGAGAGCCGCAGCAGCTCGGCGCGGACCACGTCCGGGTCGTCCACATCCCGGGCGAACGTCTCCTCCGCCCCGACGCTGCGCTCCCGCTCGTGAGTGGTGACCGCGCGCTCGTCGCGGCCCCACGCCAGCGCGAACAGGTGATTGCCGGCGGCCTGTCCCAGTGCCCGCACGAGCGTGTCGCGCGGCGTATGGGCGATGTCGGACACGGTGCGCAGGCCGAGCCGGTGCAGCTGCTCCTCGGTGCGCTCCCCCACTCCCCACAGCGCCCCGACCGGCATCGGGTGCAGGAAGGAGATGACCCGGTCGGCCGGGACCACCAGCAGGCCGTCGGGCTTGCACTGGGTGGAGGCCAGCTTGGCCACGAACTTGGTGGGCGCGACCCCGACCGAGCAGGTGATCCCCTGCTCGTCGTGGACCAGCGCCCGGACGCGCTCGGCGATCTGGCGCGGCGACCCGTGCAGCCGGCGGGCACCCGAGACGTCCAGGAACGCCTCGTCGAGGCTGAGCGGCTCGACCTTCGGGGTGATGGTCGTGAACAGCTCCATCACCGCCGCCGACACGTCGCTGTAGTGGCGATGATCCGGCGGGACCACGATCACGTCCGGGGCCAGCCGCAGCGCCCGGCTCATCGGCATGGCCGAGTGGATGCCGTAGCGGCGGGCTTCGTAGGTCGCCGCCAGGACCACGCCCCGGCTGCCCGACGCACCACCGACGATCATCGCCCGACCGCGCAGCTCCGGGCGGCGCGCCACCTCCACGGAGGCGAAGAAGGCGTCCATGTCCACATGCAGGATCGGACAGCCCTCGTCGTCCTCGCCGAGGTCGGCGGGCGCGCTCGGCCGATTGATCTGGCTGCGGCTCACCGGTCACCTCCCTGGCCGTGCGCCAGCCTCGCACAGCACCCTCTGCCTCTGCCTCTGCCTCTGCCTCCGTCGCCTCCTCCCCTCACCAGCCGCTGCTGCCCGGGCTGGCGTGCCACAGCTTGCTGGGCGCCTTGGCGCGCCCCCGGGGCGAGCGCTCGCCCTGGTCGGGCACCGACCCCGGATCGTCACCGGCGGGCTTGATGTCGGCGTACGGGGACTGCTTGAACCCGCTGGCGTGCACCAGCACGCGGCGGCGCTGGCCCATCCCACCCGCGGCCGTCCGGCCGATCCCCACCGGGGTGCGACCTGCCGCGCGCTCCAGCTCCTCAGACTTCTCGGACTCCACGACCGGGACGTCCACGACCCTCGGCGCCCGCCGCCGGGTGTCGACGGTCGGGAAGGCCGCGATGTACCCGGCGACCGCGTCCCGGCCCCCGGCCTGCCAGATCTCGTGGATCTCGCCCAGATCCCAGCAGCCGGTCGCCCGCAGCGAGATCCCCCGTGGGCCGGTCCGCCGGGTCAGCCCGCGGACCAGCAGCAGCCAGCCGCCGAACACGGTGCTCGCGTAGGGGTCCTGCGCATCTTCGAAGAAGGTGGCGTCCACCGGCCCGGTCGAGTCGTCGAGGGTGAGGAACACGACCCGCCGCCCGGTGCGGATCGGCGGGGTCTGGGTGGCCACCTTGACCCCCGCCACCCACACCTCGGCCTGGCTGCGCTGGGCCAGCAGCTCCCGGGAGGGGACCACCCGCAGGTCGGCCAGCATCGGGCGGAAGAAGTCCAGCACATGGGCGCTGACGTCCATTCCCAGCACGTCCAGCTCGGCGCGCACGCTCTCCCCGGTGGTCATCTCGGGCAGGCCGCTGCCCCGCACGCCCTCCGCGGAGAGGTCCAGGGCCAGCTGCACCTGCGTGGGCCGGACCGCGGCGGGCGCCTGCGACTGGGCCAGTGCCGCGACGGCCGGGTCAGCGGTGACGGGGGATCCCGCCGACCCGGCCGTGCGTCCCAGCCCCCAGACGGCGGCTGCCCGGTCCGCCTGGGGGTCGGCTCGGCGTGCGGCCCGGGGGGATCGGGCCGCACGCCCGCTTCGATGACCGCGGGCCGCCCGGCCCATGCGGTCGAGGTCGGCGATCTCCAGCAGCAGGTCCCGGCGGGTGACCTGCCCCCGCTCCCGCCCGCCGGTCGCCAGGTCGATGCCGTAGATCGTGTCCAGCCCGCCGGTCAGGACCAGGTTCTCCACGACCGGGGTGGCCGGGCCCGCGCGCATCCAGAGGTCGGACAGCGAGGAGTACGGCTGGCCGGCCACGATCCGCTCGACCTCAGCCGCGGAGATGCCCTTCACCTCGGTCAGCGGCAGCCGGATCCCGTGGTCGCTGCCGTCGGGCAGCCCGGGCAGGGTCGGGCGCAGGTCCGGGGTGGGGTGGGACTCCACCCGGTAGGCCGACCCGGACCGGTTGACGTCCACCCCGAGGATGCTGATGCCCAGGTTGCGCGCGTCGTCGAGGATCAGCCGCTTGGGGTACATGCCCGGGTCGTGAGTGAGCACCCCGGAGAGGAACTGGGCCGGGTGGTGGGTCTTGAGCCACGCCGACTGGTAGGTGGGCAGGGCGAACGCCGCCGCGTGCGCCTTGCAGAAGCCGAACGAGGCGAACCCGCGCAGCACGTCCCACACCTGCTCGACGATCGCCAGGGAGTACCCCTTCGTCAGCGCCTGGGGGTAGAACCACGAGCGCACCTGAGCCTGGCCCTCCGGGGAGCCCATGGACCGGCGCGCCTCGTCGCCGCGGGCCAGCCCGCAGCCGGTCAGCACCGAGATCAGCCCGATCACCTGCTCGTGGAAGACCACCACCCCGCCGGTCTCGCCGATCACCGGCTCCAGGTCCGGATGGATCAGGTCGACCTTCGCCCAGCCCTGGCGCGCCTCCAGGAAGGGGATGACCATGTCGGTCTTCACCGGCCCGGGCCGGAACAGCGAGATGTCCACGATGAGGTCGGCGAACGTCTCCGGGGCGAACTTGCCGATCAGCTCGCGCTGGCCGGGTGACTCGATCTGGAAGCAGCCCAGCGTGTGGGTGGTGCGGATCATCGCGAAGGTGTCCGGGTCGTCCAGCGGCACCGCGTCCAGCTCGATCGGCTCGCCACCCAGCCGGACCACCTCGTCCAGGGCATGGGCCATCGCCGACTGCATCCGGATGCCCAGCACGTCGAGCTTGAGGAAGCCCATCTCCTCGACCGCGTCCTTGTCGAACTGGCTCATCGGGAAGCCCATCCAGCTGGCCTCGACCGGGGTCCGGTCCAGCAGCGACACGTCCGAGAGCAGCACCCCGCACGGGTGCAGCGCGACGTGGCGGGGCAGCCCGTCGAGGGACTCGACCAGGTCCAGGAAGCCGTCGAGCCGGCCGGTGGCGGCCAGGCGGCCCAGGCCCGAGCTGCGCAGCTCGGGCAGGTCGTCCAGCGCGGCCCGGGCGTCCCGGGCCCGGATGTGCGGGAAGGCCTTGGCGAACGCGTCGATCTCGCCGGGCGGCAGCCCCAGCGCGGCGCCCACATCCCGGACGGCGTGGCGCACCCGGTAGGTGTCCATCATCGACACCGCGACGCACCGCTGGCCGCCGAACCGCTCGAGGATGCGCCCGTAGATCTCGGTGCGGCGCGCGGACTCCACGTCGATGTCGATGTCGGGAAGGGCCGCCCGCAGCGGGGAGAGGAATCGCTCCATGATCAGCCCGTGCGCCAACGGGTCGACCCCGCTGATCCCCAGCAGGTGGTTGACCAGGCTGCCGGCCCCCGAGCCACGGGCCGCCACCCGGACCCCCATCTCCCGGATGAGGTCCACCACCTCGGCCACGGTCAGGAAGTACCCGCCGTAGCCCAGGGTGGCGATCGTGGCCAGCTCCTCCTCCAGCCGCTCCTCGGCGGCCCGGCGGGAGCGCAGCGTGGAGTAGCGCGACTCCAGCGCGGCGGTGCAGCGGTGGCGCAGCACCCGGTCGGCCAGCACCGCCTGGGCGCCGGCCGGGACCGAGGTCCGACTGCCGGGGGCCAGCCCGGGCGCCCCGGCCGGATACAGCACGTCGAGCTCGGGGACGTGGACCGACCCGATGCCCAGGTCGGCGGCCGGGTCCAGCCGGCAGCTGCCGGCCAGCTCGCCGGTGGCGGCCAGCAGCCGCTGGCCACCGGACCGCCCGAGGCCGGCGGCCACGGCGACCTCGTGGGCCACCGCGCTCATCTCCGTGGCGTCCTTGAGGTAGCCCTGGGCGTTGCTCCGGTCCAGGTGCCGGGGGTCCAGCGGGACCAGCCGGCGGATGGCGTCCAGGACATCGACCACCGGGGCCTGTGCCGGGGTGAGGTGCCGCACGGCGTTGGTGAGCACCGCGCCGACCCCCTGCTGGCCGGCGAACCCGAGCAGCCGTCCGGCGAACGTGGTGGACAGCGTGGGCCGCTCCCCCCGGGCGGCCGCGCGGTGCGAGACCACCTCGATCCGCAGGTCGTCGCCGAGCGCCTCGCGCCACCTGGCGAGCAGGTGCGCGGCCTCGTCCGGCCGGCGCCGGGCCAGCGCCCGGCCCACGTCGGAGTCCGGGCCGAGCAGGGCCACCAGGCCTCGGGCGTGCGCGCCGATGCCGGCCACGGTGGCCAGCGGCTGGCCCCGCTCGCCGGACAGGTGGCTGGCCGAGATCACCCGGCACAGCGAGGCCCAGCCGGCCGCCCCCCGGGCGAGCAGGACGACCCGGGGATGCCCGGGGTCCACCGACACCCCGCCCCGGACCGGCGACCCCGCTCTGCGGGCACCGGTCCGGTCTGCCCTCTCGCCTCCCGACCCGCCACGACCCGAACCGGCACGACCCGAGCCTCCGCGCTCCGACCCGCCACGGCTCAGCCCCGCGCGCCCGGACCCAGCGCGCCCCGACCCGCCGGACCTCTCCGGCTGGGCGGCGACCGCGAGATCCACCCCCAGGATCGGGCTGATCCCGACCTCGCGGCAGGCCAGGGCGAACGCGACCGCCCCGTAGGCGCCGTCCCGGTCGGTCAGCGCCAAGGCGCTCTGGCCCAGCTCGGCGGCCCGCGCCACCAGCGCCTCGGGGTGGGCGGCGCCGTACCGCAGGGAGTAGCCGGAGGCCACATGCAGATGAGTGAAGCCGGGCATGGGACTCACGGCCGGTCGGCGAGGATGCCCTGCTGGTCGACCCCGAGCAGGGTGACCACCTGGGACAGGAACAGCTCGGCGTCGCGCAGCAGGTCGTCGGCCTCCCGGCCGCTGACCACGGGAAGCCCCGCGTCGGCGGCAGCCCGCTTGGTCGCGCTGGCGGCGAAGAACGTGGCCCACTCCTGCAGACCCGGGGCCACCCCCGGCAGCAGGGCCCAGACGCTGCGGATCCCCCGCCGGCCCGGGGTGGCGCGGGCGGCCAGCACCGCCGCGGCCGCCCGCAGGGCTGCCAGGTGCGCGGTCGAGTACCGCAGTGTCGGCTCGGGCTGGGTGTAGGCCTCCAGCAGGCCGCGGGCCGAGGAGCCGAGCAGCTCGCGGGCCTGCAGCGGGATCGGTGGGCTGATCGGTGCAGCGGTCATCATCGTCGTCCTTCCTCAGTCCATCGCCCGAGACAGCACCCAGCGATCGGCGGCCATGTCGCGGCGCAGGTCGAACACCCCGGGGCTGGCCGACCGGCCTGCCTGCGCCTCCACCCGCCACACCTCGTGCTCATGGCTGGGGATGGCTCCCTCAAGTGCCCGCCGGGCACCGCCCCACCAGGCCGCCGACTCGATCCAGTGCGCGACCACCGCGCGCACCACGTAGAGCCGGCCGCGCCAGAGGAACTGGACGGGCTGCTGCTCTTCGGTGCCCAGCTCGACCGGGCTGTGGGGGGATCCGCCGGCGCGGCGGACGTCGATGGGATCTGCGTAGGTGCGGCTCATGTCTCCTCCGGGATGGACGACGTTGTGCCGGGGAAGACGGCGGTGGGAGGATCGGCCCGCGGCTGGCGCTTCCCTCACCGCCGCGGACCGATCCGGCCCCTGGTGTCCGTGCTAGGTGTTGCAGGCGTTCGAACGTCTGTTCGAAGTGGTGCCCACCGTACGCGGGGGGTCCGACAACGTCAACCCCGACCCCCCATCACCGGTGAGCCACCACCATGCCGGCGCACTGGACCGACTGGAGCAACTCAGACTGGCCGAGCGGCGACCCAGGACGAGGCCGATCTCGCGGTTGGCACCGTCCCTCACGCGTGCCTGGCGCGCTCGCGGTCGGAGTGTCCTGCGGGCTCGAGCTGGAACGTGCAGTGCTCGACGTCGAAGTGGTGGCTCAGGCAGTCGCCCAGCGCACCCAGGATGCCGACGCTCCCGCCGTCGGCCAGCGCCTCGTCGGTCACGACCACGTGCACCGACAGGACCGGCATGCCCGAGGTGATCGTCCAGGCGTGCAGGTCGTGGGCGTCGAGCACCCCGGGGATGCCCAGGATGTGCTCGCGCACCTGCGACAGGTCGACCCCGCGAGGCGTGGCCTCCAGCAGCACGTCGATCGCCTCGCGCAGCAGCGACCAGGTCCGCGGCAGGATCATCAGCGCCACCGCGACCGAGGCGACCACGTCGGCGCGGGCCCAGCCGGTGACCGCGATCGTGATCGCCGCGACGATGACCGCCGCGGAGCCGAGCAGGTCGCCGAGCACCTCCAGGTACGCGCCGCGCACGTTGAGACTCTCCTGAGCGCCGGAGCGCAGCAGCAGCAGACCCGCGAGGTTGGCCACCAGGCCGACCACGGCGAACACCAGCATGAGCCCGCCGTCGACCTCAGGCGGGGCATCCCAGCGCTGCCACGCCTCGTGCAGGACGAACAGCGCGACGCCGAAGAGCAGCACCGCGTTGACCATCGCGGCCAGGATCTCCAGGCGGTAGTAGCCGAACGTGCGCTCGGGCGTGGCCGGTCGAGCCGCGAAGGTGACCGCCAGCACGGCCAGCAGGATCCCCGCGACGTCGGTGGCCATGTGCCCGGCGTCGGCCAGCAGTGCCAGGCTCCCGGTCAGCGCCGCGCCCACCAGCTCGGCGACCAGGACCAGCGACGTGAGGGCCAGCACCGCAAGCAGTCGCTTGCGGTGCATGCCCCCGGCCGAGACGCTCGGCCCGTGCTGATGCCCGCCGCTCATCCCTGCCCACTCACTTCCCGGTCCCCGTCCCGGTCCGCGGGCGCAGCCCGGTCCACGGGCGCAACGGCACCGCCGCCCCGGAGCCCGGCGCGCCGGCCTCGAACGACGTCATCGCCATCCACCGACGATAGATCGCCGAGGACCCCGATCCCACGTCCCGGCGGACCACCACCGCCCGCCGCGTGCTCGCAGCGCGCGCACTAGGGTGCGCCGGTGGCTCAGGTGGTGGTGATCGGCGCGGGCGTGGGCGGGATGGCGGTCGCCGCGCGGCTGGCCGTCAAGGGCCATCGGGTCACCGTGGTCGAGGCCGCGGACACCGCCGGCGGCAAGCTCGCCGGCTACCACCGCGACGGCTTCGCGTTCGACACCGGGCCGACCCTGCTGACCCTGCCGGCGGTCTATCGCGACCTGTTCCTCAAGACCGGCGGCGCGCTGGAGGACAGCGTCGACCTGCAGCCTGTGGACCCGGCGTTCCACTATCGCTTCGCCGACGGCACGACCCTGGTCACGCCCGGCGCCGGCGTGGCCGGGACCGCGCTGGCGATCGGCGAGGCGCTCGGCGAGCCGTCGGCGGACGGGTGGCGCACTCTGATGCAGCGGGCCGCCCGGATGTGGGCGCTGACCCGCCGCCCGGTGCTGGAGACCCCACTGACCGGGATGCGCGACCTGATGCCCCTGGCCCGCGACCGGGGCGCCCTGCGCACGATCACGCCCTGGCGCACGATGCGCGGCCTGGGCCGCTCGACCCTGCCCGACCCGCGCGCCCGGCAGGTGTTCGACCGCTACGCGACCTACGCCGGCTCGGATCCGCGCCGGGCGCCCGCGGTCCTGGCCACCATCCCCTACGTCGAGGCGACGTTCGGCATCTGGCACGTGGGCGGTGGGCTGCACCGGTTGGCCGCCGCGCTGCAGGCCCGGCTCGCGCAGCGCAAGGCCACGCTGCTCCTGTCCACTCCCGTCGAGCGGATCGAGCGGGCGGACGGCGGCCAGGTCAGCGGCGTCCGGCTGGCCGACGGGTCGGTGCTGCCCGCCGACGTCGTGGTCGCCGACGCAGACGCCGCCCTCGTCCACGACACCCTCCTCCCTCCGGGGGCCGCGACCGCGCAGCGCCGGCGACTGGCTGCGGCCACCCCGTCGATGTCCGGCTTCACGCTGCTCCTGGCCGTCCGCGGCCGGACGCCGGGGATCGCCCACCACAACGTCTGGTTCCCACGCGACCACGACCGCGAGCTCGACGCGGTCTTCGGCCGGCATCCCTGCCCTGCGGCCGATCCGGCGATCTACGCCTGCGTGCCGGACGACCCGGCCATGCACCCGGCCGGCGACGAGGCCTGGTCGATCCTGGTGAACGCCCCGCGGCACAGCCCCGGCGGCGCCGACCCGGGCACGGTCGACTGGGACGCCCCGGGCCTGGCCCAGCAGTACGCCTCCGCGATCCTGGACGCGCTGGCCGAGCGCGGGACCGACCTGCGCGACCGGATCGCCTGGCAGCAGCTCCGCACGCCCGCCGACCTGCAGCGGTCCACGCGCGCACCGGGCGGCGCGATCTACGGCACCGCCGCCCACGGCCCACGCTCGTCGTTCCTGCGCGCAACCAACGCCTCCGCGGTGCCGGGGCTGTACCTGGTCGGCGGCTCGGCGCACCCGGGCGGCGGCCTGCCCCTGGTCGGGATGTCCGCCGAGATCGTGGCCAACCTCATCGGACGAGCCTGAGAGGGCGCCCACCACCTAACCCTGGCGCTCTGGGTCCGTCCACTCCCCCAGCCGGCCGCTGCGCGAGACCCGGCCCAGGGCCGCCTCGGTGGCCTCGCGGGCGCCGTCGGTGGTCACGATCAGCAGCCGGTCCCCGGTCCGGATCCGGGTGTTGCGGTCCGGCGTCATCGTCTGCTCGCCGCGCACCACCAGCGACACCACCGCCCCCGGCGGCAGCGGCAGCTCCACGACGTAAGTGCCGGCCAGCCGCGACTCCGGCGGGACGTCGAGGTTGAGCAGCGCGGCGCGCAGCGAGTCCAGGGGGGCGGCCTCCACGGTCAGCTCGTCCATCGCGTCCCCGGAGGCCAGCCCCATCCGGCGGGCCAGCCGTGGCATGGTCGGGGCCTGCAGGATGGTCAGCAGGATCACCAGGATCAGGGTGACGTCGAAGACCAGCTCGCCCTCGCTGGAGTCCGTGCCGGCCTCGGCCGCCAGCGGGATGGTCGCGAAGATGATCGGCACCGCGCCGCGCAGGCCCGCCCAGGAGATGAACCCGAGCCACCGCATGGGGATCGGCGCGGTCCCGCTGAGCCTGGTGAGCGCGCTGGGCCGGGTGAACGCCCCCAGCGAGCCGAACACGCTCAGCGGCCTGGCCAGGACCAGCAGGATGGCTCCGGCCAGCAGCGCCAGTCCGATCGACTCCATCGCCCGGCTGGGGACGGCCAGCAGGCCGAGCATGATGAACAGGCCGATCTGCGCGGCCCAGGTGAGACCCTCGATGAAGCCGATGACCGAGCGCCGGTGCGGCAGGCGCGAGGCAGCCAGCACCAGGGCGAGGATGTACACGGCCGCGAACCCGGAGACGTGGATCACGACGGCGGCGCCGTAGGTCACCAGGAACAGCGCCAGGACCGCGACCGGGTACAGGCCGGCGGCGGGCAGGGCCACCCGCGGCAGGAACCAGCGCGCCCCCATCCCGATCAGCCCGCCCACCAGGACGCCGCCGATCAGCTGCGCGGCGACGGTCAGCACGATCATCGCCGGGGACATGTGCGCGGCCGAGGGCGTGGTGAGCAGGACGATCAGCACGATGACCGGGGCGTCGTTGAACCCCGACTCGGCCTCCAGCAGAGTCTGCAGCCGTGGTGGCAGGCGCAGGCCGCGCGCAACCGCGAACACCGCCGCCGAGTCGGTGGGCGCCAGCGCAGCCCCGATCAGCACGGCGGTGTGCAGCTGGATGCCGGCGATCAGGTGCAGCGGCACCGCGATCAGCCCGATGCTCAGCGCGACCCCGAAGCTGGCCAGGATGACCGCGGGCGCGAGCACGGGCCGCACGGTGCTGGGCCGGGTGGTCAGGCCACCCTCGGCCAGGATCACCACGAGCGCGGCGAATCCCAGGGATGTGGCCAGCTCGGGATCGTCGAAGTGGATGCCGCCGGGCCCGTCCTGGCCCAGGAACAGTCCGAGGAACAGGTAGAACAGCAGGCCGGGCAAGCCGAACCGCGCGGCCAGCCGGACCCCACCCACCGCGGCCAGGACCACGACGCCCACGACGAGGCTGATGAGCGCCGCGTGCTCGGGGCTCATGGCTGCCTCCTCCCGCCGGACTCCGGCCCGCGCTGCATGGTCCTCGCCCCGTACGGCTCGATCCCGGCGAGGCCGCGCCGGACCACGCGCCGGACCACGCGGCGGTCGCCCAGAGCCGTCCCCGACTCGCTCAGCGCAGTGCCCAGCCCACGCACAGGCTCACGGTGACCGACCCCTCGCCGCTGTCCAGCGGGACCGAGGCGGCGTCCATCGCCATCGCCTGCCGGGCCATCGGCATCGGCCCGGGCGGTCGGGACGCCGACCCCTCGTCGATCGAGAGCACCTCGCCCAGCTCCCGGCCGCTGAGCCCCGCGAGCTGCTCGGCGCGCTCCAGCGCGTCGGCCCAGGCCGCGTCCCGGGCGCTGCGGACCAGCCCGGCCGGATCCCGGTGCCGGAACGAGACGTCGTGCAGCCGCGCGGAGTCGCCGCCGGACTCGACGACCGCGCTGATGAGCGCGCCGGCCGCGGACAGGTCGTGGGTCACCGCGCGCAGCTGGATCGAGGCGAGGAACCCGACCACCACCGGGTGCTGGCCGTACACCGGGTTCAGGCGCACGTCGTCGGTCGAGAGCCCCGAAGCCGGGACGCCCCCGTCGGTCAGCGTCGTGCGCATGCGCTCCAGCGCCGCCGCGCAGCCGGCCAGCGCCGCGGCGGCCGTGGCCGCGCGCACCTCCGCGCCCAGGGTCAGCACGCACTCGTCGCGCGGCCCGGTGGCCATGCCCGTCCCCACCACCCAGATGCCGTGGTCCTTGGCCATGTCCGCCACCTCTCTGAATCTTCGACGATCCCGTGTCAGCCGGTGAGTCGGGCGAAGATCTCCCGCGTCGCCCGCGAGCGGTTGAGCGTATAGAAGTGCAGCCCCGGGGCGCCGCCGGCCAGCAGGTCCCGGCACAGCTGGGTGCCCACCTCGATGCCCACCTGCACGACGGCGGCCGAGTCGTGCGCCACGGCGTGGAAGCGGGCGGCCAGCTCGGGCGGGAACGCCGCACCCGACAGGGCCGCGAACCGCTCGATCTGGCCCACGCTGGTCACCGGCATGACCCCGGGCAGGATCGGGATGGTCACCCCGGCCGCGCGAGCGCGGGCGACCAGCTCCACGTAGTCCGAGGCCCGGAAGAAGAACTGGGTGATCGCGAACCGAGCGCCGGCGGCCTCCTTGGCGGCCAGGACCTTCGCGTCGAAGTCCAGGTCGGGCGACTCTGGGTGGCGCTCCGGGAACGCCGCGACCCCGATCGTGAAGTCGCCGGTCTCGCGGGCCAGCCGCACCAGCTCGTCGGCGTGCGAGAGCCCGCCGGGCGTGGGCGCCCAGAGGGCGCCGGGCCCGCCGGGCGGGTCGCCGCGCAGGGCGAGCACGTTGCTGATCCCGGCGAACTGGAAGCGCAGCAGCACCTCGCGCAGCTCGTCGGTGGTCGCCCCGACGCAGGTCAGGTGCGCCACCGCGTCCATGCCGGTCTCGGCCAGGATGCGGCTGGTGATTCGCACCGTGCGGTCGCGGGTCGAGCCGCCGGCGCCGTAGGTCACCGAGACGAACGTGGGCGCCAGCGGACCGAGCTCGGCGATCGCCGACCAGAGCTGGCGCTCGCCCTCGTCGGTCTTGGGCGGGAAGAACTCGAAGGAGAAGACCGGCTCGCCCGACTCCAGGCTGCGGCGCAGCTGCACCGACATCTAGACCGACCTGGTCGTCGCGGCCAGGGCGAGGTCATCGAGTGCGGCCCGGGCCACGGGGGCCAGGTCGCAGCGCGCCAGGGCGGTCCGGGCGGTGCTGGTGCGCGCCTCGATCAGAGCCTCGACCCGATCCAGCGCGCCGGTGGCCACGAACAGCCGGCGCACCTGGTCGACCTGCTCGTCGGTGAGGTCCTTGTCGCCGAGCCGCTCGGCCAGCACCTGCGCCTGCGCCGGGTTGGCGCTGTCCAGCGCCGCGGCGACCAGGACCGTGCGCTTGCCCTCGCGCAGGTCGCCGCCGGCCGGCTTGCCGGTCTGGGCGGGGTCGCCGAACACCCCGAGCACGTCGTCGCGCAGCTGGAACGCCTCGCCCAGCGGCAGGCCGAAGTCGGTGAGGCACTCGACCTGCTCGGCGCTGGCCCCGGCCAGCAGCGCGCCCAGGTGCAGCGGCCGCTCGATCGTGTACTTGGCCGACTTGTACCGGACCACCCGCAGCGCTCCGGCCAGCGAGCCGCCGCCGCGGGCCTGCTCGACGATGTCCAGGTACTGCCCGGCCATCAGCTCGGCACGCATCAGGTCGTAGACGCCCTTGGCGCGCTCCAGCGCCTCGGTCTCCAGCCCGGAGCGGTACAGCAGCTCGTCGGCCCACGACAGGCACAGGTCGCCCAGCAGGATCGCCGCGCCGTCGCCGAACCGGCGGGCATCGCCGGTCCAGCCCGATCGGGCGTGCAGGGCCGCGAACGCCTCGTGCGCGGCGGGCATGCCCCGCCGGGTGCTCGAGTCATCCATCACGTCGTCGTGGATCAGCGCGCAGGCCTGCACGAGCTCCAGGCTGCTGGCCGCCCGGATGGCCCCGGCGAGGTCGGTGCCCCCGACCCCGACGTAGGCCCAGAAGCAGAACGCCGGGCGCAGCCGCTTGCCGCCGGCCAGCAGGCCGGTCAGCCATGTGACCATCGGGTCCAGGTCCGGGGAGACCTCGGCCAGGAACGCGCGCTGACCGGCCAGGAACACGTCGAGGGCCCCCTGGACCTCGGCGCGCAGCTGGTCGGCCGAAGGGGCGCTGTCCGCGTGCACGGGCCCCACCCTAGGGGCTCGCCGAGCACCCGGACGCCGACCCAGCCCCGGCCCGACCCCGGCCCCGATCCCCGCCCGGCCTCCCGCCCGGCCCCGGCCGCGCTCCCCGCCCGACCTCCCGCCCGACCCCAGGCCCGGCCCCGGTCCCGCTGCCCGCCCACGCTGCCATTCGGGGCCCCGCCAGCCGCGTACCCTCCTTGTCCATGATGCTGCGGGCGGCCACCCCGGAAGCCCGCTTCGAGCGGGCGACCTGGGCGCGCTACGCCCTGCCCGGCCTGGGCGCCAGCGCACTGACCGCGGTGGGTGCCCTGGGGGTCGGCTGGCTGCCCGCGAACTCGCCGATCCTGGACTGGGGCCTGGTCGGCACGCTGCGCACCACGACCGCCGGCGAGGTGCTCTCGCGGATGCTGGTGTTCGCCGGGGTCGCCCTGCTCCTGCAGACCTGGCTGGTCCTGGGCCACGACGTCCTGGACGGGGTCGAGCGCAGCGGTCGCCGCATGGTCGCGGTGCTGACCACCTGGGTCCTGCCCATGGTCGTGATGCCCCCGCTGTTCAGCCGCGACGCCTACTCCTACTTCGCCCAGGGCCAGCTCATGCTGGCCGGGTTCAACCCCTACGACACCGGCGTCTCCGCACTGCCCGGCTGGTTCCTGACCGGCGCGGACCCGCTGTGGTCGGAGTCGCCGACCCCCTACGGCCCGGCGTTCCTCCTGCTGGAGCAGGGCGTGGCCGCGATCTCGGAGACGCATGCGTTCGTGGCGGTCGTCATCTTCCGGCTGATCGCGCTGGCCGGCATCGCGCTGGTGGCCGTCTACCTGCCGCGACTGGCGCACGCGCACGGGATCGACCCGCCCAAGGCGCTGTGGCTAGCGGTGCTCAACCCGCTGGTGCTCATGCACTTCGTGGCCGGCGCGCACAACGACGCGCTGATGATCGGACTGATGGTGGCCGGGCTGACGCTGGTCGTGGAGCGCCGCCCGATCGCCGGCGTCCTGCTCATCGGCCTGGCCGGCGCGGTCAAGCCGATCGCGCTGGTCGTGCTGCCGTTCGCCGGCCTGGTGTGGGCGGGCACGCGCGCCGGCTGGCCGCGCCGCATCCTGATGTGGGCCGCCAGCGCGGGGATCGTGCTGGCCGTGTTCGCGATCCTGTCCGCGATGGCCGGGGTCGGCCTGGGCTGGGTGGCCTCACTGAGCACGCCCGGCACAGTGCGCACCTGGCTGTCGCCCCCGACCGCGCTGGGGATGGCCATCGGCGGCCCCATGCAGCTGCTCGGCGTGGGCAGCGTCGCCGGCTGGGTCTCGATCTTCCGCGGGATCGCCCTCGTGCTCGGCTCGGCGGTCTGCCTGTTCCTGGTGCTGCGCCCCGAAGGCCGCTCGCCGGTGCGCGGTGCCGCCCTGGCGCTGCTCACCATCGTGGTGCTCAGCCCGGTGCTGCAGCCGTGGTACCTGCTCTGGGCGCTGCCGCTCGTGGCGGCCACCGGCCTGAGCGGGCTGTGGCTGCGCCTGACGATGCTGATCACCGCGGTGCTCGTGGTGCACGGCATGGCCGAGTCCAACGCGACCGCGGACACCCTGGTCGACTTCCGCGACGGCCTGAGCTCGGTGTTCGCGATCGTCATGGTGGGCATCGTGGTGCTGTCCAGCCCGGGTGAGCGGCGGCTGGTGCTCGGCAACCCGGTCGATCGCGGCATCCGCCCGGTCGGCGACGCGGCGCGCATCCGCGCGGGCTCGCTGGTGCAGCGCAGCCCGTCGAGGACGCCGGTGCCGGCGCCGACGAGCACGTCCGTGCCCCAGTGACGCGCGTCCCCCAGCAGCGGCCCGAGCGCGTCCGTGCCCTCGTGCCGCCAGTGCGCCGGGTGACGCCAGCCGCTCAGGCTTCGGCGAAGGGCTCCGGGGCGACCCGGGTGTGGCTCAACGTGAGCTGCGGGCCCTCGCCGATCAGGACGATCCGGGCAGCCAGGTCGGCCTCCTCCCAGACCGCCAGGACGTCGCGGAACACGTCGATGGCCACCGCGAACTGCTCGGGCTCCCGCTCGGCCAGGTCGCCCCACCCCGACCAGAGCACCAACAGTCCGTCGGCGTCGTCGAGATCCTCGACCTCGTCGAACTCCTGACCGGCCAGGCACTCCTCGAACGCGTCCCAGTTGTGACCGAAGTAGTCCGGGAACCCGAAGGCGCTCGCGCACGCGGCGAAGAAGCCCTGCCGGCCACCGCCGGCCGGCACCTCGACGAGCACGCTGGCCCAGTCCAGCAGCGCGGCGAGCTCGGCGGCCGCGTCCGGGTCCGGGGCGTCGCGCCACAGCGTCATCCGGTTGGTCATGACGAGATCACCTCGTGGAAGCTCGAATAGTGGTCGGCGGTGTAGAAGCGAGATCCATCCTGGCCGGTGACGATCCGGCGCGCCCCTCGGTCGTCCTCCCCGGGCGTGACGACCGTGTACTCCTGGTAGAAGCCGGCCGGCTGCGCGGGCAGCAGTCGCTCGCGGTTCTGGAAGGTGGAGCCGTCCTGGTCGTACGGGAACGGCCCGCCGGCCTCGATCAGCTCCAGGGTGTCGATCGCCTCGGGAGGCAGCTGCGCGAGGGGCATGGTCGGCAGGTCGGTCGTCGGCTCGGCCGGGGCCAGCGACGCGCTGGCGACGGACCCGCCGCCGTGCTCGCCGGCACCCGTCGCGGGCGACCCGGCGCAGCCGGCCAGGAGGGTCAGCCCCAGGGCTGCCGCGGCCACCCACCTCCACCTGCCCACGCGCGCCAGCATGGCATACCCGGCTGCGGCGGTTGCCGGCTCCGTCGAGCGCGGGGAGCGGACTGCGGCCACCGCGACCCGGCGAGCCCCAGTGCGAGCACGGCCTGGCACCCGGACGAACTCGGGATCGCCCCGCCGGGCACTGGCCGAGGGGTCGACCGGGGAGTCCGCCGGGGAGTCCGCCAGGGGCGCCGCCACGAGCCCGCGGCCTAGACCCGCGCGCCCCGACCGGCTCCTACACTGGGCGCCGTGACCCATCCACCCGGCTCGCACGCGGCCCTCGACCCGCTGGTCGGGCGCGTGCTCGACGAGCGCTATCGGGTGGAGTCGTTCATCGCCCGGGGCGGCATGGCCACCGTCTACCGGGGGGCCGATCTGCGGCTGGAGCGGACCGTCGCGATCAAGGTGATGCACCCCTCCTTCGCCAGCGACCCCGGCTTCGTCGACCGGTTCGAGCGGGAGGCCCGAGCCGCTGCCCGGCTCAACAGCCCGTACGCGGTCGGCCTGCACGACCAGGGCAATGACGCCGGGCTGACGTATCTGGTCATGGAGTACGTGCCCGGCCACACCGTGCGCGACGTGCTCAACACCCACGGCTCGCTCTCCCCGGCGCAGGCCCTGGCCATTCTCGACCCGGTCCTGGAGGCGCTGTCGGCGGCCCACCGGGCCGGCTACGTGCACCGCGACATCAAGCCCGAGAACGTGCTGATCTCCGACGACGGCCGGGTGAAGGTCACCGATTTCGGCCTGGCCCGCGCGATCGAGGGCGGCGATGCGGCCGGCACCCGTGGTCTCCTGCTCGGCACGGTCGCCTACCTCTCCCCCGAGCAGGTCGAGCACGACGCGATCGACGCTCGCTCCGACGTCTACTCCGCGGGCATCCTGCTGTTCGAGCTGCTGACCGGCACGGTGCCCTTCTCGGGTGCGGCCCCGATGCAGGTCGCCTATCGGCATGTCCACGAGGACGTGCCGACGCCGTCCTCGGTCCGCGACGGCCTGTCCCCGGCGCTGGACCAGCTGGTGGCCAGCGCGACCCGCCGGGCACCCCAGGACCGCTACCGCGACGCTTCGGACTTCCTGGCAGCCGTGCGGGTCCAGCGGGCCGCACTGCCGCCCGCGGCCCCCCTGATGCCCACGCCGCACGACACCCTGGTGGTCGGCCACCCGGGCGCTCCCGCCCCGCCAGTGGTCGCCTCGTCGCCGGCGCCGGCGGTCGGCGCAGCCTCGGTCGGTCCGGCGGTCGCAGCCGTGGCTGCCGACGCCGCCCGGGTCGACGCCCCGATCGGGAGCGACGCCCCGAGCCCGGCCTCCTCCTCGGTCGAGGCCGATGTGTCGGCCGCCCCGGGATCGGCCGACACATCGGCCACCCACCTGACCGCACCCGACGAGGACGGCACGGACCGGCCCCGCCGCGGACGCAAGGCGATGTGGCTGGGCGCGATGGCCCTGATCTGCGCCGGCGTCGTGGTGTTCCTCCTGTTCGGCCCGCTGCAGCGGGTCAGCGTCCCGAACGTGCTGGGCAAGACGCCCACGGAGGCGACCGCCATCCTGGCCACGGCCAACCTCCTGCTCGACGCCAGTCCCACCGCGTTCAGCGAGGACTACCCCGCCGGACAGATCATGTCCACCGACCCGGACCCCGAGACCCGTACGCGGACCGGCAGCACGGTGCTGGCGACCGTCAGCAAGGGTCCAGAGCGCTACCAGGTCCCCGACCTCAAGGGCCTGACCGTCGAGGAGGCCGATGTCGCGCTGTCCGCGGCCCATTTGGCGCTCGGCGCGCAGACCCAGCAGTACGACGACAAGGTCAAGAAGAGCCGGATCATCAGCAGCTCGCCGGACAAGGGCCAGTCGGTCAAGCCCGGAACCGAGGTGGCGGTGATCGTCTCGCAGGGTCCGCAGCCGGTGACGATCCCGAAGGTGGTGGGCACCGACGCGGACTCGGCCAAGGCGACCCTGACGGGCCTGGGCCTGAAGGTCGACGTCGACGAGGAGTACAGCGAGAGCGTGCCCAAGGGTGAGGTCATCTCGATCAGCCCGAAGGAGGGGGCGACCGCCCATCGCGGCGACACCGTCACCCTCAAGGTCTCCCAGGGGCCGCCGCTGGTCACGGTCCCGAACGTCGTCGGCCAGAGCGAGTCCAACGCCAAGCAGAAGCTGCAGGACGCCGGCTTCAAGGTCGAGGTCCACAAGCCGCTGGGCTTCGCGGTGTTCGGCGTGAACTCGCAGAGCCCGAGCGGCGGCAGCAAGGCGCCGAAGGGCTCGACGGTCCGCATCACCGTGGTCTGACCGGCCGGCGATGTCCGCACCCGCCCCGGCGGCACCCGACCGCCGCGGGATCGCCACCTGGGCCCTCGTGGGGGCGACCGCGGTCTGGGGCTCCACGTTCGTCCTCGCCCAGGGCGTGGTCGAGCACATGCCCGTCCTGGCCTTCCTCACCTGGCGGTTCGCGCTGGCCACCGCCGTGCTGGTGGTGCTGCGCCCCCGCGCCCTCGCGCAGCTGACCCCGGCTGACCGTCGGCACGGGGTGGTGCTGGGCCTCATGCTGGGCGGCGGCTACGTGCTGCAGACCTTCGGGCTGCTGCACACCTCGGCGACGGTCTCGGGCTTCGTCACCGGCATGTTCGTGGTGTTCGTTCCGCTGATCGCGCGGGTCTGGCTGGGCGAGCCGCTCACCGGCACGATCTGGCTGGCCGTCGTGCTGGCCACCGCCGGCCTGGCCGCGCTGAGCCTGACCGGGTGGGCCATCGGCCCCGGCGAGCTGCTCACGCTGGGCTGTGCGGCGATGTTCGCCGGGCAGATCGTCGGCCTGGCCCACTGGTCCAGCGCCGAGCGCGCCTACGGGCTGACCGTGCTGCAGCTCGGCGTGGTCACGCTGCTGTGCCTGGTCGCCTCACCGCTCGACGGTGGCCTGGTGCGCCCGCCCAGCGCCGCGGCCTGGGCCGCCATCCTGTTCCTGGCCGTGGTCGCCACGGCGGCGGCGTTCCTGGCCCAGACCTGGGCACAGACCCACATGAGCGCGCCGCGGGCGGCCATCGTGCTGACCCTGGAGCCGGTCTTCGCCGGCGTCTTCGGGGTGACTCTCGGCGGCGACCAGCTCAGCGCGCGGATCATCCTGGGCGCGGCGCTCATCCTGGCCGCGATGTACGTGATCGAGCTGGGACCCCGGCTCAGGGGGCCAGCAGCGCGCTGAGCACCTCGCAGGCCCGATCGACGCCGTCGTCGTCGACGTCCAGGTGCGTGACCAGCCGCGCGGTGTGCGCGCCCAGCACCGAGATCAGCACGCCGCGCTGCGCGGCGGCTGCCGCCAGCTCGGGCGCGCTGATCGCGCCGGGCAGGTCGCGCGCGGCCTGATCGGGTGCGCCTCGCCCCCCGCGCAGATCGAGCACCACGATGTTGGTGTCGACGTCCTGCGGGTCGGTGACCTCGGGGCGCACCGCCGCGACGGCCTGCGCCAGCCGGCGGGCCCGCTGGTGGTCCAGGGCGAGCCGGTCGACGTGGTGGTCCAGGGCGTGCAAGCCGGCTGCGGCCAGGATGCCGACCTGGCGCATCCCGGCCCCGTACCGCTTGCGCCAGACCCGGGCGGCAGCCGCCCGCTGCGCGCTGGCCACCAGCACCGAGCCCACCGGCGCGCCCAGGCCCTTGGACAGGCAGACCGAGACCGTGTCGAAGAGCCCGCCGATCTCGGCCAGCGGGACTCCGGTGGCCACATGGGCGTTCCACACGCGGGCGCCGTCCAGGTGCAGCGCGATCCCGGTCTGGTCGGCGAACGCACGCAGCTCGCGCAGGGCGGCCAGCTCCTGCACGGTGCCGCCCCCGAAGTTGTGGGTGTCCTCCACGGCGATCGCCGCGGTCGAGACCAGGTACGGTCCCGCGTCCGGCGCGGCCAGCTCGACGACCGCCCGCGGGTCCAGCCGCCCCCGGGGCGCATGCCAGGTCCGGGTGGTGATCCCGCCGAGCACCGCGTGCCCGCCGAGCTCGGCCCGCACGACGTGGGCCTGGCTGTCGCACAGCAGCTCGGCGCCGGGCGGCACCAGGACCCGCACGCCCAGCTGGTTGCCCAGGGATCCTGAGGGGACGAACACCCCGGCCTCGTGCCCGAGCAGGCCGGCGACCCGCTGCTCCAGGGCGTTCACCGTGGGGTCCTCGCCGTAGACGTCGTCGCCGACCTCGGCCGCGGACATGGCCGACCGCATGGCCGAGGTGGGACGGGTTACGGTGTCCGAGCGCAGGTCCACGATGCCCATGACCGCGCAGCCTAGGGGAGGTCCGATGAGGTCACGCCGTGGTTCCCGTGCGGTCTGCGCCGCCGCAGCCGCCGTGCTGCTGGCCGGTGGCCTGGCCGGCTGCTCGGGGCCGCTCTTCGACGTCGACGGCCCTGTGACCGACGTCGATCTGGTCCAGGCGGTCTCCCTGACCGATGCCGACATGGCACCGGGCTCGACGCTGCGGCTGCCGCCCGGCGGCGACGAGGTGGCCGGGGAGATCTCCTTGGACCTCTGCTTCGCGAGGTTCCCCAGCGAGGCCCTGCGGGTGGAGCGCAACCAGGTGGTGGCCACCCGCGACGGCCAGCAGGAGGAGTGGGTCAGCAGCGAGGCCATCCTGTACGCCAGCCCCGCGGACGCCGAGCAGGCGATGGGCGAGCTGACCAAGGCCCGCGCGAGCTGCCCGGACGACGAGGTGACCTCGGCCGTGTCGGGCGCCTCGGGGACCTGGGAGTTCCAGGACACCCCGGCTGACTCGTGGCCGATTGCCCCGGGCGTGGCGCGGCAGGCCTACGCCTTCGTCGTCACCGGCGAGACCGGCCAGACGCCGGGCACCGCCACCTACCTGCAGCGCGGCCGGATGATCCTGGCGCTCTACTACGCGCCGGGCGCGACCGCGCAGGTCATCAAGAACGCACCGGACGCGGCCCGGTTCACCGAGGTGATGACCAACCGGGTGCTGGCCCTGCCCGAGGTGGCGCTGACCACGGCCGTGGCGCCGCCGGGCGGACTGGACATCTGAGCGGTCACCGGCCTGCACCGGCCTGAGCCGGCCCGCGGGGTTCAGCCGACCCGGGGTCAGCGGGCCCCGGGGTCAGCGGCGCGCGCGGATCAGCGTTGGACGAGCATCTCCGCGACGGCGAAGGCCAGCTCCAGGGACTGCACCCGGTTCAGCCGCGGGTCGCAGGCGGTCTCGTAGCGCAGGCTCAGGCCGTCCTCGGTGACGCCGGCGGTCCCGCCGATGCACTCGGTGACGTCGTCGCCGGTGAGCTCGACGTGCAGGCCGCCGGGGTGCGCGCCCTGGGCCCGCATGACCTCGAAGAACCCGCTCACCTCGTCCATCACGTCGGCGAACGAGCGGGTCTTGTGCCCGGACGCCGCCTCGAAGGTGTTGCCGTGCATGGGGTCGCATACCCACACCACCGGGTGGCCGCTGGCCTGGATCGCCGCCACGATCGGGGGCAGCACCGAGCGGACCTTCCCCGCCCCCATCCGGGTGATGATCGTCAGCCGGCCGGGCACGTAGTCGGGGTCCAGGGCGTCGGCCAGCGCGAGCGCGTCGGCCGGCGTGGTGGTCGGCCCGAGCTTGAGCCCGATCGGGTTGCGGATGCCCTGGGCGAACTCGACGTGCGCGCCGTCGAGCTGGCGGGTGCGCTCGCCGACCCACAGGAAGTGCCCGGAGACGTCGTAGGGCTGCCCGGTCCGCGAGTCGATCCGGGTCAGGGCGTCCTCGTAGTCCAGCAGCAGCGCCTCGTGCCCGGCGTAGAAGTCGACGCGCTGGAACTCCTCGGGCTCGGCTCCACAGGCGCGCATGAACGCCAGCGCCCGGTCGATGTCGCGGGCCATCGACTCGTAGCGACGACCGGCCTGCGACGAGCCGACCCAGTCCTGGTTCCACGAGTGGACGTGCCGCAGGTCCGCGTACCCGCCCTGGGTGAACGCGCGCACGAGGTTCAGGGTCGCGCTGGCGGTGTGGTAGGCCCGCACCAGCCGTCGCGGGTCCGGGCGCCGGTCCTCGAACGTGGGTGCCAGGCCGTTGACCGCATCCCCGCGGTAGCTGGGCAGCTCGACGCCGTCGACGATCTCGGTGTCGCGGCTGCGCGGCTTGCCGTACTGCCCGGCCATCCGGCCGATCTTGACCACCGGCATCGAGGCGCCGTAGGTCAGCACGATCGCCATCTGCAGGACCGTCTTGAGCTTGGCGCGGATCGCGTCCGCGGTCGCCCCTTCGAACGTCTCCGCACAGTCCCCGCCCATGAGGACGAACGCGTCACCGCGCGCGGCCTCGGCCAGCTTCTCGGTGAGCTGGTCGACCTCCCCGGCGAAGACCAGGGGCGGGAAGGCCCGCAGCGTCGAGGTGGCCGCCGCCAGCTCGAGCGCATCGGGCCACGCGGGCTGCTGGGCGGCGGCCCCCCGACGGGCGGGGGCATGGGCGGTCGCGATCAGCGCGGCGTCCTGGACAGACATGGCCCCAAGGGTAGGCCACTGCGCGGCCCACCCGGCCCCGCGTCGGTCGGGCTCGTCGAGTCCTCAGTCTGGACGCCTCGACCGGCCCGACCGCGCGGATTCCTCAGTGCGCGACGACGACCTTCGCGCGCTTGGCCTGGCCGATCCCGCCGAGCAGCTCGCCGAACCAGTCGGCGTCGATGTCGAAGTTCTTGCCGCCCTTGATCCGCTCGAACTCGATCGCGCGCAGCTCGTCGCCCTGCTCCTCGTCGTGGCCGACCAGCCCGGTGCCGCCGCCCAGCGCGGTCTCCACGGCCTTGTCGACGCACTTCTTGATGAGCTCCAGGTCGCGCTCGTCCGCGGCCGCCGCCCGGGAGTAGTACCCGCTCTTCTGGATCAGGACCTTGCCCGCGCCGATCATCGGGGCGAACTGCTCGGAGAACCACTTGCCCGGGTTGATGAGGTCGAGCTTCACGTGGCCGAACGCATCCCGCGGGACCTCCTCGCCGGCGGCCTCCATCTGAGCCACGATCGAGTCCACGCCGGCTCCCTCGGACAGGAAGATGTTGACGTTGCCGACCTCGTCCATCACCTGCTTGAGCCGGGTCGCCTCCTCCTCGAGGTTGATCTCCATCTCCGGGACGAAGACCGCGTGGATGTCGCGGCGCTCGCGCGGCACCCCGAACTCGGGCAGCCACTCCTTGGTGTCGAGCAGGGCACGGTAGGCCTGCGCGGTGGCCGCGGTCAGCCACCCGCAGTTGCGGCCCATCACCTCGTGGACGATGAGCGTGCGCGGGCTGGCGCTGTGCTCGGAGACCACGTTCCAGAAGAAGTGGGCACCCTCGTCGGCGGCCGTCCACGCCCCCAGGGACTGCCGGATCGGGATGATGTCGTTGTCGATGGTCTTGGGCAGGCCGACCACCTGCAGGCCGTAGTCGTTGCTGGCCAAGAACCTCGCGAGGTCCGCGGCGGCGGTGTTGGTGTCGTCGCCGCCGATCGTGTGCAGCACGTCCACCCCGTCGGCGACCAGCTGGTCGGCGGCCACCTTCTGCGGATCCTGACCCTCCTGGACCAGGCCGCGCTTCACGCAGTCGGCCACGTTGGTCAGCTTCACCCGGCTGTTGACGATCGGGCTGCCGCCGAACTCCAGCAGCAGCAGCGCCTTCTCGCGGACCTCGGGCGTCACCTCCATGATGTCGCCCTTGAGCAGGCCCTGGTAGCCGCCGCGGTAGGCGATGAGCTCCACCTCGGGGGCGACCTCGGAGTAGCGGGCGATGAGCCCGCCCACGGCAGCCGACAGGCAGGGGGCCAGTCCGCCCGCCGTGAGCAGTGCGACCTTGTGAACCATGCGGGGATCCTTCTCTGCGTGGGGGGGTGGCTGTGCTGGCCCTCACCGTAGCGAGGCAGCCTCAGCGACGCCGCCCGACGACCAGCCCCTCCCGGGCCCGAAGCGCCCCGCCCTACCATGAGCCGGCATGAGCCTCCTCGCCCTGGACGCCGGAACCACCGGCGTGACCGCCCTTCTCGTCGACGCCGACCTGACCGTCGTGGCCCGCGGCTACCGCGAGTTCCCGCAGCACTTCCCCGCCGACGGATGGGTCGAGCACCAGCCCGAGGAGATCTGGGCCGCGACCCTGGCCGCGACCGAGGAGCTGCTGGCCACCGACATCGCAGCCGCCGACCCGCCGACCGCCCTGGGCATCACCAACCAGCGCGAGACGATCTGCTTCTGGGATCGCCGCACGCTGGCCTCGCCGCGCCGCGCGATCGTCTGGCAGGACCGGCGGACCGCCGGAATCTGCGCCTCCCTGCGCGAGGCCGGCCACTCACCGCGGGTCGAGTCCCGGACCGGTCTGCGCCTGGACCCCTACTTCTCCGGCACCAAGCTGCTCTGGGTGGCGCGCGAGGACCGCCCCACCTGGCGGGGCGTCCAGGCCGGTGAGGTCGCCGTCGGGACCGTCGACTCGTACCTGATCGCCCGGCTGACTGCCGGCCGCGAGCACGTGACCGATCCGACGAACGCCTCGCGCACGCTGCTCTACGACCTGCACGACGGCGACTGGAGCGACGACCTGCTCGACCTGTTCGGCGTGCCGCGCGAGGCGCTGCCGCGGATAGCCGCCTCCTACGGCGAGGTCGGGCGCACCGACCCCGTGTCGTTCCTCGGCCTGGACCTGCCGATCGCGGCCATCCTCGGCGACCAACAGGCCGCGCTCTTCGGCCAGGGCTGCTTCTCCCCAGGCGCCAGCAAGTGCACGTACGGCACTGGCTCGTTCGTCCTGGTCAACACCGGCAGCGAGATCGTCGCCTCCCGCTCCGGGCTGCTCACCACGGTCGCCTGGCAGCACCCGGACGGCACCCGTGAGTACGCCCTGGAGGGCGCGGTGTTCGTCACCGGGTCGGCGATCCAGTGGCTGCGCGACGGCTTGCAGATCCTGGACAGCGCCGCCCAGAGCGAGGAGCTCGCGCGCAGCGTCCCGGACTCCGGCGGCGTCGTCTTCGTCCCCGCGCTGACCGGCCTGGGCGCCCCCGACTGGGACCCCTACGCCCGCGGCGCGATCCTGGGCATCACCCGCGGCACGACCAGGGCCCACCTGGCCCGCGCGACCCTGGAGGCGATCGCCTTCGAGGTGCGCGACGTGGTGGACCTGATGGTCCGCGAGGCCGGGTTCGCCCTCCCTCAGCTCTCGGTCGACGGCGGCGCGGCCGCCAACGGGATGCTCTGCCAGATGCAGGCCGACGAGCTGGGCGTGCCGGTCATCCGCTCGGCCGAGCTGCAGGCCACCGGACTCGGGGCGGCCACCGCCGCCGGCATCGCGACCGGCGCCCTGCCCGGTCTCGCTGAGGTCGCCACGATGCTGCGGCGCGCGGCCGACGCCCGCTTCGATCCGCGCCCCGCCGATCCGCACGCCCATCAGCGGTGGCGCAACGCGGTCGAGCGCTCCAAGGGCTGGGCAGCCCTGGGCTGAGGGCCACGACCCACACGACCCGGCCCCCCGCCGGTCGAGCCTGTCGAGGCCCCACCCGGCACGCCCGACCCCGGACCCTCGGCTCAGGCCGGCGTGTCCTTGGCCGACTGCCGGGCCGCGTGCTCGGCCAGCTGCTCGGCGGTCGGCGTCACCGTCCCGTAGACGCGCAGCCGCTCCTTGGCCTTGTTGGCGTACATGTCCACGTACTCCTGGCCGGAGAGCACCATCAGCTCGTACATGATCTCGTCGGTCATGCTGCGCAGCACGAACCGGTCGTCCTCCATGCCGGAGTACCGGGAGAAGTCCAGCGGCGCGCCGATCCGGATCGACACGGGCAGCAGGTTGGGGATCTTCTGCCCCGTCGGCTGGATCTTGTCGGTGCCGATCATGGCCACCGGGATGACCGGGGCGGGCGCCGCCAGTGCCATGCGCGCCGGCCCGGTCCGGCCCCGGTAGAGCCGGCCGTCCGGGGACCGCGTGCCCTCCGGATACACGCCGAGCACGTTTCCGCCGCGCAGGACCCGGATGCCGGTGTTGATCGCGCCCATGCTCGCCTTGCCACCCGAGCGATCGATCGGGACCTGGCCGACGCTGGTCATGAACTCCTTGGTCAGCCAGCCCTTGACACCGGGCCCGGTGAAGTAGTCGCTCTTGGCCAGGAACGTGATCTGCCGGTCGACCACCAGCGGCAGGAAGATCGAGTCGATGAACGACAGGTGGTTGCTGCACAGGATGGCCGGGCCCTCGGCCGGAACGTGCTCAAGGCCCTCGACGTGGGGTCGGTAGAGCGTCCTCAGCGGCGGCCCCAGGACCGCGTGCTTCATCACTCCGTAGAGCATCCTGCCGCCTTCCTCGCGACCCGGAGTCACGCTAGGGGACGCTGCCGCGCACGAGCAACGTGACAGGCCCGCGCCCACCGGGCGTGTGCAACCATGAGCCATGATCGAGCGGCCCGAGGAGTTCGAGGAGGCGTGGGCCCGCATCGTCGCCGAGCTGAGCGTCGACACCGAGGAACCCGCCAGCCCGCAGACCGAGCTCGAGCTCGAGGCGTCCGCCGAGGGCGCCGGCCAGCCCGCCTCGACTCCCGCGGACCCCGACCCCGAGGCCGCTCACACCGCCCGGCTGTCCGCGCTCTTCTCGCCGGAGAACTCGCTGGTCGAGCCTGCGCCGTTGGTGCCCGCCGAGCCGGTCGCGGACCCGGCGGCGTTCGTCGACAGCTGGCACGACGAGGGGCACTTCGTGCCGCCCCCACCGCCCGACCTCCCGGAAGGGACGCCGGTCACCCGGCTGGGCTGGGCCGGGCTCCTGGGCGGTCCGACGATCCTCATCCTCCTGGCGCTCACCGGCTGGCACGCGCCGCGGGTGGTGGCGATCGGGGCCGGGCTGATCACCTTGGCCGGCTTCCTGACCCTGGTCTGGCATCTGCCCGACTCGCGTCCGGACTCCGGCTGGGACGACGGCGCGAAGCTGTAGCTGAGCTCGCTGCGGTCGGTCAGCGCGCCGCGGCGCGAACCTCCGGGGGCGTGGGCTACTCCTCGACCACACCCGGCTCCGCTGCCGGACCCGGCTCGCCTGCCGCGCCCGCGTGGCCGTCGGCCACCGCATCCCCACCGGCCTGCGGAGCCGCTGACCCGACGTCGCCCTCGGCCTCCCCCTCGGCCCGCGAGCGCCCGACCGCGATCCGGGTCTCGGCGGCCTGGCTCAGCGCCGCACCGACCCCGGCGATCAGTGAGCGGGCGATCTCGGTGAGCTCGTTGAGCACGAGCGGGTTGATCGAGTCGACGGTCGCCGCGCCCTGGCAGATGGGGCAGTTGTCGCAGACGGCCTGGGGAACCTTGGGTCGCGGCTGGGCATCGTCGGACTGCTCGGCGGCCTCGTCGGGCGGGTTGAGCAGGCCGAGGGCGTCCGCCCAGGAGCGGATCGCGTCCCAGTAGGAGCCGGCCTGCTCCTGCGCCATCAGCCCTCCACGCGCCGCTTGAGCCCCTTGAGCGCGGAGTCGACCACGACCTTCTCGCCGCGCCGGCGCAGGATGCTTACGACCGGGATCGCCAGCTCGATCTCCAGGCGGTACTCGACCATGGTCGTGTCGTCACCCTGATCGGTGCAGGTGTACGTGCCGTGCAGGTCCTTGAGCGCCTCGCCCTTGGTCAGCCACCACGACACCTCCTCCGGCGCCCAGTCGTAGGCCACGGTGTAGGAGTCCTTGACCGGACCCAGGCTGCCGTGGAAGGTCGCCTCGGCCGGCCGGCCGTCCTCGTCGCTGCCGTGCCGGGTCGCGGTCTCCAGACCCGAGATCCACTCGGGGTAGGTCTCCACGTCGGCGATCACCTGCATGATCGCCTCGGGGGTTGCCGCGATCACGATGCTGGAGCTGGTCTGCTGGGCCACGGCGACAGGCTAGCCCGTGACTCTGACCGACGTGGCCGCGGGCACAGCCCGGTCCACCTGGGGCACCACCGGTCTGCCTCGGGCCTACGGGGGATGGGGCCAGCCGGAGGCCCGGTTCGCCCTGGTGCAGCCGCGCACGCACTAGTTTGCGTGCATGCAGAGCCCATCGTCGCAGGGCGCGTCCGCGGGGTCCGCGCCGGCAGGGCTGCGGGTGGTGGTCGCCCATGCCGACGATCTGGTGGCCCGCGGGCTGGCCGCCCTGCTCGCGGAGTCCGGGGCGGTCGTCGTGGCCCGCGTCCGCGACGCGCGCGGCGTGCTGGCCGCCGTCTCCGAGCACACCCCGGACGTCCTGGTCACCAGCCTGGAGCTCGCCGCGCCGGAGCGGCAGAACGTCGTGGCCGCGGCTCGTCAGCACTGGCCCCACCTGGCGATCGTCGCAGTCAGCGATCGCGACGACGACGAGGGGGTGCTGCTCGCCCTGGCCGCAGGCGCCTCGGCCCACGTCCGCCGTTCGGCCGACGCCGAGCAGCTGGTCGCCGCTACTGTGCAGGCCGCCGCCTCCCCGGGCGCCTTCCTGGCCGCCGACCCGCTGGGCGGGCGACGCCGGGACGCCGATCCCGGGCCGGGGCTGACCCCGCGCGAGTCCGAGGTGCTGCGGCTGGCCGCCGAGGGGCTGGCCGTCCGCGGGATCTCCGAGCGGCTGTTCATCTCCCAGGCCACCACGCGCTCGCATCTCTCGGGCATCTACCGCAAGCTCGGCGTGAGCACCCGCAGCCAGGCTGTGCTGCGGGCCGAGCGCGCCGGGCTGCTGCGGTGAGGCGCGACTGGGCGCTGTGGGCAGCCCTGCGGCTGGGCCTGGTCGCGATCACGCTGGGCTGGATCCCCTGGCCCGAGCAGGTGCACGACCTGGACATCTACGCGGCCTGGGCGCAGGGCGCGTTGGCGCAGGGCCGGTTCCCGGACGACCCGATGTGGCAGTACCCGCCGTTGGCCTCGCCGGTCTTCCTGCTCGGCGACCTCCTGCCCGGCACCACCGCCGGGTTCGTGCTGCTGTTCCTGGTGTTCGACGCCGCGATCATGACGATGCTCTCCTGGCAGTCGCGGCAGACCGGGCTGGGCGGCGGGCGCACGCTGTGGGCGCTGGCCGCGCTGATCACCGGACCGCTCCTGCTGGCCCGGTTCGACGTGGTGCCCACGGCGGTCGCGCTGGCGGCCGTGCTGGTCGCCGCCCGCCGGCCGGCGCTCAGCGGTGCGCTCGCCGCAGTGGGCGCCTGGCTGAAGGTCTGGCCGGTGCTGGTGCTCAGCGCCGTCGCCCGGCGCGGCCTCCCCCGCGCCCTGCTGGCCGCGCTGGCCACCAGCGCCGCGATCCTGGCCCTGCTGCTGCTCACGACCCAGGACCCACTGTCGTTCCTGTCCGAGCAGTCGGCCCGCGGGCTGCAGATCGAGTCGGTGGCCGCCTGGCCGTTCCTGGTCGCCCGCGCCTTCGGGGCCGATGCGGTGATCGCCTACCAGTACGGCGCCCACGAGGTGCTCGCCCCCGGGGTCGAGATGGGGGCCCGCGTCGCGGTGGTGGCCACGCTGGCGGGCCTGGCCCTGGTGGCCGTCCAGCGGCTGCGCGGGGCGCTCGACCCACTGCCCGGCGCCGACGTCGCCCTGGCCACCGTGCTCGTGAGCGTGACCACCAGCCGCGTCTTCTCCGGGCAGTACTTCATCTGGCTGCTCGCGCTGGCGGCGGCCTGCCTGGGCGATCCGCGCTCGCGGATGCGCAGGTGCGTCTGGGCGATCGTCGGGGCGGGGGCCGCCACCCAGCTGGTCTATCCCTGGCTGTACTCGGCGCTGCTGGACGGCAGCCTGGTCGCGCTGCTCGTGCAGACCGTGCGGATCGGGCTGACGGTGGCGGCTACGGTCCTGGCGGTCCTGGTCCTGCTGCGCCCCGATCGCGGCGTCCGCGGCACCCCGGCTCAGATGCTCGGCTCGCCGGACTCCTCGACGACATCGGGATCCTGACGGTCCAGCAGCAGGCGCAGGCGCAGCGCTGAGCGCTCCCAGCCCCAACGGCTCTGGACCCAGTCCCGCCCCGTCGCGCCCATCTGTGCGGCCAGCTCGGGGTCGGTGAGCAGCCGGGTGATCCGCTCGACCAAGGCGTCCTCGTCGTCGCCACCCACCACGAAGCCGGTCTTGCCCTCCAGGACCGCGTCCGGCGCCCCCCCGGAGTCGCCCGAGACGACCGCCAGCCCGGTCGCCGAGGCCTCCAGGTACACGATCCCCAGGCCCTCGACGTCCCAGCCCCGCTGCCGCGTGCGGCACGGCATCGCGAACACGTCTCCTGCGGCGTAGTGGGCCGGCAGCTCCTCCCACGGCACGCCACCGGTGATCACCACGTGCTGCTGGAGGCCCCGCTGGCTCACCATCTCGACGAGGTCCTCGCGAAACGGGCCGCCCCCGACGATGAGCAGGGCCACATCGTCGCCCACCTGCGCGCGGATGCGGGGCAGCGCGTCGATCAGCCGGTCCTGGCCCTTGCGCGGCATCAGCCGAGACACGCACACGATCACCCGCCGGCTGGTCAGCCCGTGCCGTTCGCGGATCGCCTGGGCCTCGGCCTTCCGGCCGGGATTGAAGACGTCGGAGTCCACCCCCGGCACCAGCTGGCGCATCCGCTGCGCCGCCGCCGGCCGCAGAGCGGACGCGATCCGCTCCCGGGTGTAGGAGCCCAGGTAGGTGATCGTGTCCAGCCCTTCGCCGATCCGGCGCAGCATCGCCCGGGAGCCGGGCGTCTGGGCCCAGGCGGCCTCGTGCCCATGGGTCATCCCGACGCTGGTGACCACCCCGGCAGAGGCCAGCCGGGGCGCGAGCAGACCCAGCGGGGCCGCCGCCCCGAAGACGACCCGATCGCATCCCTCGGACCGGGCGACCTCGCGAGCCCGGCGCATCACGGTGGGCTCGGGCAGCATGAGCGAGGTCGGATGCCGCACCACGGGGAAGGGCTGCTCGGCGTCGTAGGCGGCGTCGCCCTTCCACTTCGGGGCGTAGACCACCACGCTGCCCGCGGGCTGGCGAGCCAGGACCCCATGGACGAACGCCTGGATGCCACCGGCCCGCGGCGGGAAGTCGTTGGTCACGCACAAGATGCGCATCCGGTGATTCTGGCAGCCCGGCCACGTCGGTGCCCGGTATCAGGCCGAGGCGATAGAGCGTGGTCGCTCACCGGGCCACGGTGGCCCGGCCCGCCCAGCCACGCGCTCGGCTGCCACCCGCTCGGCCGTCCGCCCCGGCACCAGCCGCAGCGGCGGCACCAGCCCACCCTCGGCCAGCACGGCGACGGCCGCCTGCTCGGCCGGCTCCAGGCTCTGGGCCGGCCCGAGCAGGACCGTGACCACACAGTCCCCGCAGGCGATGTCACGCATGACGCATCCCGCACAATCGATGAGCATCTCCGGTCCCTCCGGTCCACCACGTCGGTCGATCAGGCACATCCGTCGATCGATCAGGTATGGCGGGACGTTAGGAGGGGGGTCTGACAACGACACCACGACGGCGTCGCGAGCCCCGCGCTCGGACCGTACGAACCCCACGATCAGGCCCCACGATCAGGCCCCCGATCAGGCCCTGCGCTCAGGCGCTGGGCCGGGCGACCACCTCGACGGCTGCGCCCGAGCCGCACCACCGGCAGCGCACCGACTCGACCGTGTCGGCCAGCGACTCGCGGGACTCGACCTTCGGCTCGCCGGCCAGGTCCAGGTGCCAGTACTCCCGGCTGCGCGTCGAGCGCACCACGTCGAACCGCGTCAGGTTGCCGCACTGGGTGCATCGCCAGCGGCTGTCGGGTCCGGGGATCGCGTGATCGGCCATGTGCTGCTCCGGGTCGGGGTGGGTCGGCGCCCCAGGGTAGCCGCCGCCAGGGAGACCACGACCACCGCGCCCACCAGCCAGAACTGGTTGTAGAACGCCTGCTTGTTCACCAGGTTGGCCACCAGCAGGACCAGCGCCAGCCAGCGCAGCAGCTCGTCGAGCGCCGGCTGACGGCGCCAGACCGCCCACGCCGCAGCACCGAGCACGCCGAGGACGGCCAGCCCGGTCAGCCAGAACGGCAGCGTGACCCCCCACTGGTTGAGGGCCAGCAGGTACAGGGTGTTGGCGAACCGGATCGGGTGGAAGGTCACCAGCAGGCCGATGGTGTCGTGGTAGATGTCCGCCGGACCGACCAGCACCCAGGGCAGGACCAGCAGGCAGGCCAGCAGCCCGGTCGTCACCGCCCGGCGGGCGCCGAAGGGCCGCCACAGCAGCAGGATCGGCAGGAGCAGCAGCAGGTGCTGCTTGCTCGCGCAGGCCAGGGCCAGCGGCACGATCGCCCACCAGGCGTGATCACGCTGCACCAGGACCGCCCACCAGACGATCCCGGCGAGCAGGAGCGGCTCGGTCCAGGCCTGGTCGACCTGGGTGAGCGTGCCCGGGGCCAGCAGCAGGAGCGCGGCGACCGCGGCCCCCAGCCAGCGCCCGTCGCGGCCGCCCGCCCGCGCCCGGCCCCGGGCCAGCAGCACCGCCCCCCAGGCCGCCACCAGGGTCCACACCAGCAGCGCCCAGCGCACGTCGCCGAGCAGCCAGCGCCCCGGCGCCAGCAGGACCGCCGTCCAGGGCAGGTAGGTGAACGCGTCGCTCACCCCGGGCGAGTCGACCCACGTCAGCCGGTAGAAGTTGACCCCGTGCCCCAGCGCGTCACTGGCCTGCTGCAGCGTCACCCACACGTCGATGCGTGGCGCCGGATCGGCGACGACGATGACCATCGAGGCGATCGTGTAGGCGGCGACCGCGACCGCCAGTCCGGCGTCGGCGCGGCCGGGCCGGGTCGAGCGCAGCAGCAGCGCAGCCGCCACCGCCCCACCGGCCAGCACGAGCCGGGCCGCGGTGAACCACGGTGCGGGCACGTAGCTGTAGAGGTGCACGACCCAGGTGAGCAGCGCGGACCCGGCCAGCATCACCGAGACGGTGGCCGGCGTGAGGCGGACCTCGACGCGCCGCCACAGCCAGCCCGTCAGCAGGCCGGCGCAGACCACGAGCGTGGCCACGATGGGCAGCCGGAACTGCACGACGCTCCATTGGAGCATCCCGAAGTAGGCCAGCCAGGCACCGGCCAGCACCCAGCCCGAGACCGGGGTGCGCCGACCGCCCGCCGGGCCATCGGGCGTAGGGCCATCGGGCGCCCGGCCGCCGGGCGCCGGAGCGGGCGCGCTGATCATCGGGGACTCCTGCTCAGGAGGGGTGCTGCTGGCCGTCGTGCCACCCGTGCGGAGCGCCCGGATCGCCGATCACAGTAGACGAGCGCGGCAATCAGCCGTGCGCGGCGCCCCGACGAGCGGCAACCACCCGAGCGTGGCGTTCGGCGCCCGGGCGTGGTTCCCGGGTCTTGTCAGAGGTCGCGCTTACCGTGCTCGCATGCCCGGCACCCAGCAGCTCACTCTCGACGACCTGGGTCCCGCATTGGTCGACACCACGTTCGTCGTGGTCGACCTGGAGACCGACGGCGGCGCCCCGGCCGACGCGGGCATCACCGAGATCGGGGCGGTCAAGGTCCGCGGCGGCGAGATCGTCGGGGAGTTCCAGACCTTGGTCTGCCTGGGTCGGCCGGTGCCTGCGTTCATCCGGGCCCTGACCGGGATCACCGACGAGATGCTGCTGGGCGCACCCCGGCTCGAGGAAGCCCTGCCGGCGTTCCTCGACTTCGCGGCCGGGGCGGTGCTGGTGGCCCACAACGCCCCCTACGACGTCTCCTTCCTGCGGGCGGCCTGCGCGGTGCACCATCTGCCCTGGCCCGATCCGCCGGTGCTGGACACCGCGCGGCTGGCCCGCCACGTCCTGACCCGCGACGAGGTCCCCAACTGCAAGCTGGCCACGCTGGCCCGGCACTTCCGGACCAGCACCACCCCCAACCACCGGGCCCTCAGCGACGCCCGGGCGACCGTCGACGTGCTGCACGGGCTGATGGAGCGGGTCGGCAACCTCGGGGTGCACAGCCTCACCGAGCTGCAGGGCTACAGCAGCCGGGTCCCGCAGGCCCGCCGGCGCAAGCGGTTCCTGGCCGAGGGGCTGCCGGAGGGCCCTGGGGTCTACGTGTTCGAGGACGCGCGGGGGGCGGCCCTCTACGTCGGCACCTCCCGGTCGATCCGCCGGCGGGTCCTGTCCTACTTCACTGCCTCCGAGCAGCGCCGCCGCATGGGCGAGATGGTCGGCCTGGCCGAGCGGGTGGTCGCCGTGCCTTGCGCCACCCCGCTGGAGGCCCAGGTGCGCGAGCTGCGGACCATCGCTGCCCGGGCACCTCGCTACAACCGCCGCTCCACCCGGCCCCAGTCGGCGGTGTGGCTCAAGCTCACCATCGAGCGCTTTCCCCGGGTCAGCATCGTGTCCACCGTGCGGGCCGACCACGAGCAGGGCGCCCGCTACATCGGCCCCTTCCAGAGCAGGCGCGGTGCGGGGCAGGCGGCCGAGGCGCTGGCCGAGGCGCTGCAGCTGCGCACCTGCACCCAGTCCCTCGGGCTGCGGCCCAAGACATCGGCCTGTGTGCTGGCCGACCTGGGCAGGTGCCCCGCACCGTGCGTCGGGGGCATCGACGTGACCGACTACGCGCAGCTGGCCGAGGCCGCGCGAGTGGCGATGACCGAGGACCCGGCTGCGGTCGTCACGGCGGTCAACGCCCGGATGGAGACACTCGCCAGCCAGGAGCGCTACGAGGAGGCAGGCGCCTGGCGAGACCGGCTGGTCACCCTGCTGCGCGGCATCGAGGTCACCTCGACCGCGGACCTGCTCGGGCGCATCCCGCATCTGGTGGCGGCCTGCCCCACCGTCGAGCTGGGCTGGGACATCCACGTCATCCGGCACGGCCGGCTGGCCGCCGCGACCTGCGTCGCGCCGCAGGTCGACCCACGCCCGATGCTGGCCTCGATCGTGGCCGGCGCGCAGGTCGTCGAGCCGGCCAGCCGGCCGCTGGGCGCGGCTCTGCCCGAGGAGACGCAGATCCTGGCCCGCTGGCTGTTCTCCCCCGGCGTTCGACTGGTCGAGCTCGACGGACCCCCGCTGGCCTTGCCGCGGCGCGGCGCCGGCGCCCAGCGCGACCGCCTCGACGTGGACCTGCGCGATCCGGTGCCGGCCGGCCTGGCCTGACAACCCCAGAGCCCGGCCCCTCCCGCTTCGACCGAGCAGGCGGACCGGGCTCCCGGACACGATCTGGTGATGCGACGGGGCGACGCCGGCGCGGCGTCAGTGCGTGGGCCGGTGCCCCTCGATGGTGCGCGCGACGTCCGAGCCCGCCTCGACGGCCTCCTGCAGGCCCTGCTCGATGTGGTGATCGGCGCTGGCCAGCTCCTCCTCGGTGGGCAGCTCGATGTTGTCCTTGTAGAAGAAGCTCGAGATCCCGGAGCGGACCCGGCCAGCCAGCCGGGCAGCCGGGTTGCGCACGCCGTGCTCGTCGCTCTTCTCCGGCCTGGGCAGCGGCTGATGGTCCACCTTGGCCAGGATCTTCGCGGCTGCCTCGTCGTCGACCGAGTCATGGATCTCCAGGAACTCGCCGTGCGGCAGGCGCAGGACCCGGCCGGTCTCCCGGCCGTGCAGCAGCAGGTCACGATCGCGGCGCTGCAGCGACAGGGCGATGCGCTTGGTCACGATGAACGTGACCACGGGGACCACGAACACCATGACCTGCAACGCCCGGATCATCGTGTTGATGCTCAGGTGGAAGGCGTAGGCGAGCACGTCGTTCCCGCCGCCGATCATGAGCACGATGTAGAACGAGACCATCGCCGCGCCCAACGCGGTGCGCACCGGGACGTTGCGCGGACGGTCGAGCAGGTGGTGCTCGGAATTGTCCTTGGAGGCCATCCGCTCGAACCACGGGTAGGCGATCAGGATCACCAGCAGCACCGGCGCCAGCACCATCGCCGGGAAGAAGATGTTGAAGCTGAACGTGATCCCCCAGAACGCGAACTCTATGTTCGGCATCAGGCGCAGGGCGCCGTCAAGGAAGCCGACATACCAGTCGGGCTGGGAGCCGGCCGTGACCTGGTCAGGCACGTACGGTCCGTACGCCCAGATCGGATTGATCTGCACGACCCCGGCGATCGCCACGATCAGGCCGAACACGATGAAGAAGAAGCCGCCGGCCTTGGCCATGTAGATCGGCATGAACGGGTAGCCGACGACGTTGTCGTTGGTCTTGCCCGGCCCCGGGAACTGCGTGTGCTTCTGGTACCAGATCATCAGCAGGTGCGCGGTGACCAGCGCCAGGATCAGCCCCGGGATCAGCAGGATGTGGATGCTGTAGAGGCGAGGCAGGAACGCGGTGCCCGGAAACTCGCCGTCGAACAGCAGGAACGAGAACCACGTGCCGATGATCGGCGAGGCCTGGATGATGCCCTGCGTGATCCGCACGCCCGTGCCGGAGAGCAGGTCGTCGGGCAGCGAGTAGCCCGAGAAGCCCGCGGCCACGGCCAGCAGGAACAGCACCACGCCGATGACCCAGTTGAGCTCGCGCGGCTTGCGGAAGGCGCCGGTGAAGAAGACGCGCAGCAGGTGCAGCGCGATCGCCATCACGAAGAACAGCGCCGCCCAGTGGTGGATCTGCCGGATGAGCAGCCCGCCGCGCACGTCGAACGAGATGTGCAGCGCCGAGGCGAACGACTCGCTCATCTTCACGCCCTTGAGCGGGGCGTACGAGCCGTCGTAGACGACCTCGGTCATCGACGGGTTGAACCACAGGGTCAGGTAGACCCCGGTGAGCAGCACGACGATGAACGAGTAGAGCGCGATCTCGCCGAGCATGAACGACCAGTGCTCGGGGAAGACCTTGTTGATCTGGCGGCGCAGCCACGGGGCATTGCCGAGCCGATCCTCCATCCAGCCGGCAGCGCCGCCGCCGGCAGACTTCACGACGCTCATCCGCGCTCCCAGAAGCTCGGGCCGACAGGCTCGTGGAAGTCGCTCTGGGCGACCAGGTAGCCGTCGGCGTCCAGCGTGATCGGCAGCTGCGGCATCCGCCGGGCCGCCGGGCCGAACACGACGTTGCCGGAGTCGGCAAGGTCGAAGGTGGACTGGTGGCACGGGCACAGCAGGTGGTGCGTCCGGTGCTCGTACAGCGCGATCGGGCAGCCCACGTGCGTGCAGATCTTGGAGAACGCCAGCACGCCCTGGTAGTCCCAGCCCTCGCCCTGCTGGGAGACGATCTCCTCGGGCGCCATGCGCACCAGGATGATCGGCGCCTTGGCCCGGGCGTTGAGGTTGCCGGTCTGCTCCTCGACCTCGTGGAGGTTGTCCGGCACCGCGGCCACCAGGCCGCCCACCGGGATGTCCTCGGGCCGGATCGGGCGCAGCGCGACATCGCTGACGATGCGCACCCCCGGCTCCCAGATCGTCTCCGAGAGCTGCTCTGCGGGGCTCAGCGAGCCCGCCGGCGCGGTGTAGAGGTCGCGCAGGATCACGATCAAGGGCAGCGGCAGCAGCGCCATCGCCCCCAGCAGGGTGCGCCGGATGATCGGCCGGGAGACGAACTGCGAGTCCTCCACGCCCCGGTCGAACGCGGCGATGGCCGCGGCCCGGTCCTCGTCCGACGAGCGCAGCTCGTGCCGGTCGGCGACCACCTCGCTGCCCGGCATCAGCTTGCGCGACCAGTGGATCATCCCCAGCCCGATGAGCAGGATGCCCAGGCCGAAGCACACGCCCATCGCGAGGTTCAGCGCCCCCACGGCCCCGGCCATCGGGATCTCGACCGCCGCCGTCACCGGGATCAGCACATACGCGGCGACCGCGGCGATCATCAGCAGCGCGGCCAGCGTGAACATCAGAGCGATCTGGCGCTCGGCGCGGCGCGCCGCCCGGGGGTCGACGTCCGTGCGCCGCGGGTGGTGCGGGATGTGCGCGGCCTGCAAGTCCGGCGTCGCGCTCTGCTCGGCTCCGGTCTTCGTGATGTCGCTCATCGGACCTTCGCTCCGATCCAGATCGCGGCGGCCACCAGCAGGGCCAGGCCGGCGGTGAACAGGAACGCACCCTCGGCCACCGGCCCGAAGGACCCCAGCGACAGACCGCCCGGCTGGGACTGGCTCTGCAGGTGGTCGACGTACTTGAGGATGTCCTGCTTGTCCGAGGTGGTCAGCGTGCCGTCGCCGAACACGGGCATGTTCTGCGGGCCGGTCAGCATCGCCTCGTAGATCTGCTGGGGCGTGGCGTCCATGAGCGCCGGGGCGTACTTGCCCTGGGTCAGGGCCGCGCCCTTGCCCGCGAAGTTGTGGCATTGGGCGCAGTTGGTCCGGAACAGCTCGCCACCGCGGGCCAGCTCGGCGTTGGTGGTGTCCAGCTGCTCGGCGGTCGGCATCGCCGGGCCGGGTGCCAGCGAGGCGATGTACTCCGCCAGCGCCAGCGTCTCGGCCTCGTCGTACACGGGCTTGGCCCGCTGGGCCTGCACCACGGGCTGGGGCAGCGGCATGCGGCCGGTGGAGACCTGGAAGTGCACGGCGGCCGAGCCCACGCCGATCAGCGTCGGCCCGGTGCTGGTGCCCTCGGCGTTCAGGCCGTGACAGGACGCGCAGCCCTCCAGGTAGAGGGTGCGACCCTGCTCGACCTGGGTGGCGCTGCTGACGCCACCAGCGGCCCTGGCCTCGGTCCCGCTGTGCAGAAGCGAGTAGACGATGCCGACCGTCGCTAGCGCCCCGATCAGCAGCAGCATCGGCACCCACGGGTGCCTCCGCCGGGCAACGGGAGTGTCCACGGGGGTTTACCTCTGCTCTCGTCGGTTCGGGGGCGTCAGGCTCAGCACGGCAAGGTCAGCGCAGGCAGATCCGCACGGCGGGGTCACTGCAGGACGTAGATCATGAAGAACAGCGCGATCCACACCACGTCGACGAAGTGCCAGTAGTAGCTGGTCACGATCGCTGCGGTGGCCTGCTCGTGGCCGTAGTGCCGCGAGGCGTAGGACCGGGCGATGACGAACAGGAAGGCGATCAGGCCACCGGTGACGTGCAGTCCGTGGAATCCGGTGGTCAGGTAGAACGCGGAGCCGTACGCCGAGGAGGACAGCGTCAGCCCCTCGTGCATGATCAGGCTGGCGTACTCGTAGATCTGGCCACCGATGAAGAACGAGCCCATCAGGAAGGTGATGACGTACCAGCGGCGCATCCCGCGGACGTTCCCCCGCTCGGCCGCCAGCACGCCGAGCTGACAGGTGATCGAGGAGGCGACCAGCACGAGGGTGTTGGCCGTCGCGAAGGGCACGTTGAGGAACTGCGTCTCCTCGGCCCACACCTCGGGATTGGTCGAGCGGAGCGTGAAGTACATCGCGAACAGGCCCGCGAAGAACATGAGCTCGCTGGACAGCCAGACGATCGTGCCGACGGCCGTCTTGTTGGGCAGCCGGGAGTGCGCCCCATGCGTCTCGTTGGTCAGCACTGTCGTCGTCGCCACGCGCGCAGTGTGTCAGAAGCCGTCCGCGACTTCCCACCCGGTCCTTCCGATTTGCCCGAGTGTCGCGCAGCACCGGGGCGGCCGGGCGCCCACCCAGTACCATCGGGCCCAGATCCCAGCCGAGTCCGCGCCCCCCGGGGGCCGCCCGCTCGGCCTGGCGCAGGAGGAGGTTCCGATGGCCGCACCCGCGTCCACCCCCACATCGCTGACCGTGCTGGTCTACAGCGACGACCGGACGGTGCGCCGGGCCGTCGTCAACGCCCTGGGCACCCGGCTGGACCCCGACCTGCCCGAGCTCGAGTTCGTCGAGATCGCCACCGGACCGGCGCTGGTGCGGCGCGCCGACCAGGGCGGCCTGGATCTGCTGATCCTGGACGGCGAGGCGGTCCCGGCCGGCGGCATCGGCCTGACCCGCCAGCTCAAGGACGAGATCTACCGGTGCCCCCCGGTCCTGGTGCTCACCGGTCGCCCGCAGGACGCGTGGCTGGCCACCTGGTCGCGCGCGGACGCGGTCGCCGGCCACCCGATCGAGCCCGGCCAGCTGGCCGATGTCGTCGGCCAGCTGCTGCGCCGTCGCCTGCCCGCGGTCCAGCACTCATGAGCGGGGCCCCCCTCACGGAGTGGAGCGAGGTCCTCGAGCTGCTCCTGGCCGGCCGGCCACTGGACGCCCTGACCACGCAGTGGGTGATGGCCGAGATCCTGACCGGGGCGGCCCCGGTCGCCAACACCGCCGCGTTCCTGGTCGCGCTGCGCGCCAAGGGCGAGACGCCCGAGGAGGTCTCCGGCCTGGTCGCCGGGATGCTCGGCGCCGGCGTCGAGCTGGACATCGACGGCCCGGTGGTCGACACCTGCGGGACCGGCGGCGATCGCGCCCACACGGTGAACATCTCGACGATGGCCGCCGTGGTGGCCGCCGCGGCGGGCGCGCGGGTCGCCAAGCACGGCAACCGCGCCGCCTCCTCGCAGAGCGGTTCTGCGGACATGCTCGAAGCGCTCGGCGTGGTCATCGACCTGCCCGCGCCGGCGGCAGCCCAGGCCGGCCTGGAGCTGGGCATCACGTTCTGCTTCGCGCCGGTGTTCCATCCGGCGATGCGGCACATCGGGCCGATCCGCAAGGAGCTGGGCATCCGCACGGTCTTCAACGTGCTGGGCCCGCTGGCCAACCCGGCGCGACCGGCGGCGCAGGTGCTCGGCGTGCCGACCGAGCCGATCGGCGAGCTGATGTGCGGCGTCCTGGCCGCACGCGGCACCAAGGCCCTGGTGGTGCACGGCAGCGACGGCCTGGACGAGCTGACGGTGTTCGGTCCCTCGATCGTCTGGGACGCGACCGGCCCGGAGGTTCGGCGGGTCACCCTCGATCCGGCGACGCTGGGGATCGCCGTGCCCGAGCCCGAGGCGCTGCGCGGCGGGGTGGCCACCCGCAACGCGGCGATCTTCCGCACGCTGCTGGCCACGCCCGACGATCCCGCGGTGGCCGGCCTGGCCGACGCCGTCTGCCTCAACGCGGCTGCCGCCCTGGTCGCCTACGCGGCGGCCGGCGGCCCGCTGGACGTCACGCTGCCCGCGCCGCAGACCGACCTGCGGGAGCGCATCGCCGCTGCCCTGCCCGCGGCCCGCGCCGCGCTGGCCGAGGGCCGCGCCCAGGCGCTGCTGGACCGCTGGATCACGACCAGCCAGGACCTGCAGTAGGAGCGTCATGGCCAAGGGACGAAGCAGCCAGCGCCGGGTGCCGAGCACGCCTCCCTCGCCGGGAGGTGTCCGCCCGGACTCGGATGCCGGGCTCGCGCAGCCGGCTGACGACGCGACACCCGAACCCGAGCTGACGCCGTCGGGCTTCGTCCCGCTGCCCGAGGTCGCACCGCCCAAGCCACGCGAGGTGCTGATCCTCCGGGGCACAGGCTGTCTGGGTGGACACGTCGCCGGCGCCGAGCTGGACGCCGGACCGATCGGTTTGGTCCCCTCGGCCAAGACGACCGCGATCGGCCTGTCCATCCTGGGCTGGTGCCTGGCGGGGTTGCTCTTGCTGTCCCGCGCCTGGCTGCTGCCGGCCCTGCTCCTGCTGGGCGCCTGGTGGGCGTTCAGTGTCTCGGTCCAGCGCCGGGCCGGCCACCGAGGACGCTGTCTGAGGGTCCGTGCGTGGCGGCACGCCTGGGGCGGCCTGGTCCCCCAGACCAAGGATCCGACGCGGCCCGCCGAGGGCGAGGACGACTGAACCCGGACGAGTGAACCCTGACGACGTGAACCCCGAGGCCGTCAGGGCCGGCCGGGACTCAGAACTGGCTGGCGGGTCCGCGGTAGTACTCGAACACCCAGTAGGCGGTCGACATCACGATCAGCACGGCCCCCACGGCCACGATCCAGCCGGCGAAGGCGAGCCCGGCGAACGTGATGGCAGCGCTGCCCCCGACCAGCAGGGGCGCCCAGGAGTGCGGGCTGAAGTGACCGTAGTCGGCTCCGGCGTGCCAGATCTCTCCCTCGAGATCGTCCTCGGGCTGGTCGGGCAGCCGCCGCGACGTGATCAGCAGGTAGAAGCCGATCATGCCCGACAAGCCGCCGGTGAGCCCGAGCGCGACTGTCCCGACCTCGTCGTGGGACATGATCCAGTAGACCGCGGCGACGAGCAGGTAGAGCACCGCGCCGCCGAGGAACAGCTTGGAGGCCAGCTTCATCAGTGCGCACCCTTCCCATCACCGGCATCGACCAACTCGGCAGGAGGTGGTGGTGAGCCCGGCAGCGTTCCCGCGGCCAGGGCGTCCAGGTAGCCCTGCGCATCCCAATCGGCGTACTCGGGATGGTGGATGTCGAACGCCGGACGCTCCGAGCGGATGCGCGGCAGCGACACGAAGTTGTGCCGCGGCGGCGGGCACGAGGTCGTCCACTCCAGCGAGGCGCCCCAGCCCCAGGGGTCGTTCCCTTCCACCATGGGCGCCGTGCGGTGGGTCTTCATCACATTGAAGAGGAAGACCAGCGTCGAGATGCCCAGCACCAATGCGAAGAACGACGAGATCTCGTTCTCCAGCGTGAAGCCGTCACCGGGCAGGTAGTCGCCGTAGCGGCGCGGCATGCCCTCGACCCCCAGCCAGTGCTGGATGAGGAACGTGCCGTTGAAGCCGATGAACGTCAGGGCGAAGTGCCACTTGCCCAGGCGCTCGTCGAGCATCCGGCCGAAGAACTTGGGCCACCAGAAGTAGAAGCCGCCGAACATCGCGAACACGACCGTGCCGAACACCGTGTAGTGGAAGTGGGCGACCACGAAGTAGGAGTCCGAGACGTGGAAGTCCAGCGGGGGCGAGGCCAGGATGACGCCGGTCAGTCCGCCGAAGAGGAACGTCATCAGGAAGCCCATGGACCACAGCATCGGCGTGTGGAACGAGATGGACCCGCCCCACATCGTGCCGATCCAGTTGAAGAACTTCACGCCGGTCGGGACCGCGATCAGCATCGTCATGAGCGAGAAGAACGGCAGGCTGATCGCGCCGGTCACGTACATGTGGTGGGCCCACACCGTCATCGACAGGACCGCGATCGCGATGGTGGCGAAGACCAGACCCTTGTAGCCGAAGATCGGCTTGCGGCTGAAGACCGGCAGGATCTCGGAGATGATCCCGAAGAACGGCAGCGCGATGACGTAGACCTCGGGATGGCCGAAGAACCAGAACAGATGCTGCCAGAGGATGGCGCCCCCGTTCTCCGGCTGGAAGACCACGGCGCCGAACTTCCGGTCGATCTCCAGCACCACCAGCGTGGCCGCCAGCACCGGGAAGACCATCAGGATCAGCACGCTGGTGAGCAGCACGTTCCAGGTGAAGATCGGCATCCGGAACATATTCATGCCGGGCGCCCGCATGGTCAGGATCGTGGTGATGAAGTTGACCGCGCCGAGGATGGTGCCCAGGCCGCCGAGGGCGAAGCCGAGGATCCACAGGTCGGCACCCACGCTGGGCGAGAACTCCGGGCCGGACAGCGGCACGTAGGCGAACCAGCCGAAGGCCGCGGCGCCACCCGGGGTGAGGAAGCCGAGGAACACGATGATCGCGCCGAACAGGTAGAGCCAGTACCCCAGCATGTTCAGCCGCGGGAACGCGACGTCCGGCGCGCCGATCTGCAGGGGCATCAGGAAGTTGGCGAACCCCACGAACAGGGCGGTCGCGAACAGCAGCAGCATGATCGAGCCGTGCATCGTGAACAGCTGGTTGAACTGCTCGAGGGTGAGCATCTGCAGCCCCGGCCGGGCCAGCTCGGCACGCATCAGCAGCGCCATGGCGCCGCCGATCATGAAGAACGTGAACGACGTGAAGAGATACAGCCGGCCGATCGTCTTGTGATCGGTGGTCGTGATCACGCTGACGATCCGAGCGCCCAGCGTCGTCTGCCGAGCGGGCGGCAGCGCCTCGGACGTGTCCGGGCGGTCGTTGAGCAGCGTCATGACTGGGCTCCCGTCGGGTAGCGGTCGGCCTCCCAGTACCGCTCCCCCTCGCGGCTGATGCGGTCGGTCTCGATCTTGCCGACATTCCCGGCAGCGCGCAGGGCGGCGATGTGCGCGTCGTACTCGGCCCGCGGCACGACCTTCAGCGTGAACAGCATGCGGGCGTGGTCCACCCCGCACAGCTCGGCGCACCGGCCGGCGTACTCGCCGACCTTGTTGGGCGTGACCTGGAACTCGTTGAGCCGGTCGGGGACGACATCCATCTTCATGAGGAAGGCCGGGACCCAGAACGAGTGCACCACGTCGGGACTCTGCAGCTGGAACTTCACCGACTCGTCGACGGGCAGGAAGAGCGTGGGGGTGTCGTCGGGCTCGGCCGTGCCGACGTCGTAGACGCCCTCCTCGTAGTTGAACGCCCAGCTCCAGCGGAAGGCGACCACGCCGACCGTGTTGTCCGGAGTGGCCGAGACCTTCGTGAGCTCGGCCTGGTCGCGGGCGGTGAAGTAGAAGACGCCCAGAATCATCACCAGCGGGACGACGGTGTACATCACTTCGAGCGGGATGTTGTAGCGCATCTGCCGGGGGGCGTCGGGATCGCCCTCGCGGCGGCGGAAGCGCACGGCCGCGTAGAGGATGAGGCCCGCGGTGAGCAGCCCGACGCAGACCACGGCCACCCACGCGCCGAACCACAGGCTCTCCACGATCGGGGCCTGCTCGGTGATGCCCTCAGGGGCGTTGAACGACAGCGCCTCGTGCGCGCTGCACCCTGAGCTGACCAGCAGGACGACCGGCACGGCGGCCACGGCGCCGAGGCGCCGCCGGCGTCGGTGGCGGCTCGCGCGCTCAGTTGCCACGATCGGATCCCCTCGCGAAATCGGCATGATGCGCCCCTGCCGCACACGGCGGGGGGCGTCCTCGGACTGGCGCGAGACTAGCGCAGCGGCTGCCCAGACTGCGATGGGGGCCAGCGCTAGCGTTTGCGGCATGTCGCGCAATCTGGACGCGGCCTCCGGGCTCCCGCTGAGCCCCGCCGGCCGGGAGGCCCTGGCCGCGGCATTGGCCCGGGGCTGGGCCGATCCCGCCCGCCTGCACCACGACGGCCGGGTCGCCCGCCAGCTGCTCGACGCCGCCCGGTCCTCGATCGCCGCCGCTCTCGGGGCGCTCCCCCAGGAGGTGACCTTCACCTCGTCGGGCACGGCCGCCATCCACGCGGGCGTGCTCGGGCTGGCTCGCGGCCGGGCCCGGGTCGGGCACGGCGTGGTAGCCGGCGCGGTCGAGCACTCCGCCGTGCTGCGCGCGGCCGACTGGGTGTGCGCAGGGGCCGACCCGGACCTGGTCCGGGTCAACTCTCAGGCTCAGGTTGACGGTGAGTCTTTGGCCGAAGCCGTGCACCGCCCGGGGGTGGCGCTGGCCTGCGTGCAGCAGGCCAATCACGAGGTCGGCACGATCCAGCCGCTCTCGGCGGCCGCCGCGGCCTGCCGGGCGGCCGGTGTGCCCCTGGTCGTGGACGCGTGCGCATCCCTGGGCTGGCTGCCCGCCCCCACCGAGTGGGACGTGCTGGTCGGCAGCGCCCACAAGTGGGGCGGCCCGGCCGGGGTCGGAGTCCTGGCGATCCGCTCGGGCGTGCGCTGGCGCAGCCCCTGGCCCACCGACGAGGCGGGCCGCTGGGCCGGCTTCCCGGACGTCCCGGCGATCGTGGCCGCGGCGGTGGCCCTGGAGGAGGCGCTGGCGACCCAGGCCGCGCGGGCAACAGGGACCACTGCATTGGTGAACCGACTGCGAGCAGAGGTGCCCCGGCTCGCCGACGACGTGCTCGTGCTTGGCCCGGATCAGGGACGGCTGCCCCACCTGACCTGCTTCACGGTCCTCTACGCCGACGGCGAGGTGCTGGTCACCGAGCTGGACCGCCTCGGCTTCGCGGTCACCTCCGGGTCGGCCTGCACCGCCGACACTCGCCGGCCCAGCCATGTCCTGGCCGCCATGGGCGCGGTCACCCACGGCAACCTGCGGGTGAGTCTGGCTGCGGACATCACCGGCGCCGACGTGGACGCCTTCCTCGCGGCGCTGCCCCGGGCGATCGAGGCGGCCCGCGCCGCCGGCGACCGGGCGGCCGGCCCATGACCACCGTCGTCGAGGCGCGCGGGGTGCTCTGCCCGGTGCCGATCATCCGGCTGGCGCGCACGGCCCGGAGCCTGGGCGCAGGCGACCTGGTGGAGGTCCTCACCGACGACCCGGCCGCCGACCTGGACATCCCCGCGTGGTGCCGGCTGCGCGGGCACAAGGTGCTGTCGGTCCAGACCCTGCCCGATCCGCACCCTCCCGGCGCGGCTCGCCCCGAGCCCGCGCCGCCCGAGCCCGACCTGCCCGAGCCCGACGCCCCGAACGCCGCACCGGGTCAGGCCGTGCGCCACCTGATCCGGCTCGGACCGGCTGGCGGCGGGCCCGCCGCCAGCACGGGCGGCAGCGTGATCAGACCCGGCAGCAACCCGAGATAGTCACGGCGGGCCACCTCGATCACCCCGAGCGTGCGCAGGTGATCGGTGGCCCACTGCACGTCGATCAGGCGCGTCCCCGGCGTGCTGGCCAGCGCGTCGGCCAGGGCCACCACCGCCACCTTGGAGGCGTCGGTGGCCCGGTGGAACTTCGACTCGGCGGCGAACAGGCCCCCGACCTCGATTCCGAACAGCCCGCCGGCCAACCGGTCCTCGGCGTCCCAGACCTCCACCGAGTGCGCCCAGCCCAGCTCGTACAAGGCCGAGTACCCCATCCGGTACTCCGCAGAGATCCAGCCGTGCGGGCGACGCGGGTCCGCGCACGCGCCGACCACGGCCTCGAAGGCCTGGTCCACGGTCACCTCGAACCGGGCCAGCGAGCGGTGCAGCGAGCGCGAGACGTGGACTCGCCCGGGCGGCAGCACGCCCCGGGGGTCCGGAGACCACCAGCCCAGCAGATCCTGCGCGGACCCGGTTCCGGCCACGAGCCCAGGACTCTGCTCGGGCATCGCGAACAACCCGGCGCGGTAGCCGGCCAGCAGGGTGGCTGGCGACAGGTCCGCCCCGACCGCGATCAGCTCCCCACCGGGTTGCGCCCGGCGCAGATCGGGCATCCCCCACCGAGTCGGCGGCGGCTCGATCGGCACGGTCGGACTCGCCTCAGGCGCGGGGCAGCCGGACGTGCGCGCCGATCTCGTCGGCCGCGGCGTCCCCGTAGGCCTCGCGCAGCCGCAGCAGGAACGCCTGCCGGGCCAGCTCGTACTCCTGGGTGCCGATGCTCTCGATGACGTAGGTGGCCAGCAGAGAGCCGACCTGGGCGCACCGCTGTGGGCTCAGCCCCCAGCTCAACCCGGCCAGGAAGCCGGCCCGGAACGCGTCGCCGACGCCGGTGGGGTCCGCACGATGCGACTCCTTGAGCGTCGGCACCTGCACCGTGGCGTGCCCGCGGGAGTCGATGCGCGCGCCGCGTGGCCCCAGCGTGGTCACCCGCGTGCCCACCCGGTCCAGGATCTCCTCGGAGCTCCAGCCGGTCTTCTGCTCGGTCAGCGCAGCCTCGTACTCGTTGGTCAGCAGGTAGGCCGCCCCGTCGACGAGCAGGCGGATCTCGTCACCGGTCATCCGCGCCAGCTGCTGCGAGGGGTCGGCGGCGAACGGGATGCCGCGCCAGCGGCACTCCTCGGTGTGGCGCAGCATCGCCTCGGGGTCGTTGGCCCCGATCAGGACCAGGTCGACCGGGCCGACGCGCTGCACCACCGGTCCCAGCTCGATGTCGCGGGCCTCGGCCATCGCGCCGGCGTAGAACGTCGCGATCTGGTTGGCGTCGTCGTCGGTCGTGCACACGAAGCGCGCGGTGTGGCGCACCTCGGACACATGCACGGACTCGGTGTCCACGCCGTGCCGCTCCAGCCAGGAGCGGTAGTCGGCGAAGTCCGGCCCGACCGCCCCCAGCAGCACCGGGTGCAGGCCCAGCATCCCCATGCCGAACGAGATGTTGGCGGCCACCCCGCCGCGCCGGATCGTCAACTCGTCGACCAGGAAGGACAGCGAGATGTGATCCAGCTTGTCGAGCACCAGCGAGTCGGCGAACCTGCCCGGGAAGGTCATCAGGTGATCGGTCGCGATCGAGCCTGTGACGACGATGCGCATGCGGGGCACTCCCCACGTAGGCACGCCCGACCGTCAGGCGGCCGGGCGTGGGGCGGGTGGGGTCAGTGGAAGGAGTCGCCGCAGGCGCAGGACCCGGTGGCGTTCGGGTTGTCGATCGTGAAGCCCTGCTTCTCGATGGTGTCCACGAAGTCGATCGTCGCGCCGATCAGGTACGGGACGCTCATCCGGTCGACGACCACGCCGACGCCGTCGAAGTCCTTGACGACGTCGCCGTCCAGCGAGCGCTCGTCGAAGAAGAGCTGGTAGCGCAGGCCCGAGCAGCCGCCTGGCTGCACGGCCACGCGCAGGGCCAGGTCGTCGCGGCCCTCGGCGTCGAGCAGCGCCCGCACCTTGTCCGCAGCACCGACGGTGAGGATGATCCCGTCAGCCTGGGCAGTGGGGTCGTTCAGGTCGGTGGTGGTCTCCGCAGTCATGTGTGCCTCCTCGGCAAGCTCCGTACGGGCTCAACGCGCCACCGGAGGCGCCCATTCCCGCGGGCCCCATGCTGACACGCCAGGCCGCTCCGGGCCAAGAGCGGCCCGGTGTGGCTCGACCCCGTGTGGGTCACCCGGACGTCGGCCCGGGTCCGCGAGGGCCCGCCCGAGCCCGGCGTGGGTCAGGCCCGTGCCCAGGTCTGGGCCGCGCGGGCTGCGGCGCGGGCCAGACCCGCCGCCGGGCCCTCCCTCTCGTCGGGAGCCGCCGGGTACGCGGCCGCGACCCCGATCCGCATCCACTCGCGCCGGGTCAGCTCGACCCGGCCGGCGAGCACGATCGTGGGCACCGCGCGCTCCAGTGCCGCCGCGGCCACTCCGGCCACCGCCTTCCCGCGCAGCGACTGCCAGTCGAACGTGCCTTCCCCGGTCACGACCAGGTCGACGCCGGGCATGAGGTCCAGGATGCCGCCGGCCTGCAGCACGGTGTCGATGCCGGAGATCCGCCGCGCCCCGAGACGCAGCAGCGCGGTGGCGATCCCGCCGCCGGCGCCGGCGCCCAGCGCCACCGCGGGCGCTCGACCGGCCGCGTCCCGACCCAGCATGTGCGCCCAGTGGGTGAGCGCGGCCTCCAGCGCGTCCACCTGCTCCTCGTCGGCGCCCTTCTGGGGGGCGAACCCGCGAGCGGCGCCGCGCGCGCCGAGCAGCGGCACGTCCACGTCGGTGGCCACCTCGAGGGTCACCCCCTGGACGGCGGCCAGCGCTGGCCGCAGGTCGACCGACGCCAGCCCGGTCAGGGCCGTGCCGCCAGCGTCGAGCAGGCCCGCCGGATCGCCCACCGCACCGAGCGCGGCCAGTACCCCCGCTCCCCCGTCGCTGGTCCCGGTGCCGCCGACACCGACGACCACTCGCCTGGCCCCCGACGCCACCGCGTGCGCGATCAGCTCGCCCACCCCGCGCGAGGTGGTCACCGTCGGATCGCGGCGATGCTCGGGCACCAGGTGCAGGCCGGCCGCGGCGGCGCTCTCGATCCAGGCGGTCCGCTCCTCGTCGAGCAGGTAGCTCGCCTGGACCGGGTCGCCCAGGGGTCCGGTGACCTCGACCCGCACGGTGTCGCCGGGTCGCCCGGCCGCGACGGCCGCCACGAAGCCGGGACCGCCGTCGGACAGCGGCCGACACTCGATCTGCGCCTGCTCGACCTCCTGGGCCCAGCCGTGCGCGATCGCGTCCGCGGCCTGGGCCGCGGTCAGCGTCCCGGTGAACGAGTCGGGACACACCAGCACCCTCACGGCCGTGGAGTCTGGCATCCGAGGACTCCGGCCATCGTCAGTGGGCTGTGCGACGATGTGCCCACTTCGGAACCGGAGGCTGCATGACGACCACTACGACCACCTGGAGCGAGCCGGCGCCCACCCCGCTCGCCCTGCTGCTGCTGGGCCGCGGCGCCGACCCCGACACGGAGAAGGGCGTGGCCTGCCCCGGCGAGCTCCCGCCGGCGTCGGACCCCGGCCTGGTCGAGCGGGCCGCCCGAGCTCGCGCGCAGCTGGGCAGTCGCGCCTACCTGCTCGGGCACCACTACCAGCGCGACGAGGTCATCCAGTTCGCCGACGTCACCGGCGACTCGTTCAAGCTGGCCCAGCAAGCGGCGGCTCACCCCGAGGCGGAGGTCATCGTCTTCTGCGGCGTGCACTTCATGGCCGAGAGCGCGGACATCCTCACGTCCGACGCCCAGCAGGTGATCCTCCCGGACCTTGCGGCGGGCTGCTCGATGGCCGACATGGCCGAGATCGGCCAGGTGGAGGACGCCTGGGACCGGTTCGTCGACCTCGGGATCGCGCAGGCGACCGTCCCGATCACGTACATGAACTCGACCGCCGCGATCAAGGCGTTCACCGGCCGCAACCGCGGCACGATCTGCACCTCCAGCAACGCCCGGCAGTCCCTGGAGTGGGCGTTCGGTCAGGGCGAGCGCATCTTCTTCCTGCCCGACCAGCACCTGGGCCGCAACACGGCGGTCCAGCTGGGCCTGTCGCTGGCCGACTGCGTGCTCTACGACCCGCACAAGCCCGGCGGCGGCCTCACCGACGAGCAGCTGCGCGAGGCCAAGGTCGTGCTGTGGCGGGGGCACTGCTCGGTGCACGGCCGCTTCTCCGAGGCCGTCGTCGACGAGGCGCGCGAGCGGATCCCCGGCGTGCAGATCCTGGTGCATCCCGAGTGCCGTCACGAGGTCGTGCAGAAGGCCGACCTGGTGGGCTCTACCGAGTTCATCATCAAGGCGCTGGCCCAGGCCGAGCCAGGCTCCGCCTGGGCGATCGGCACCGAGTTGAACCTCGTGCGCAGACTGGCGGCGGCGCACCCGGACAAGTCGATCAGCTTCCTGGACCGCAACGTCTGCTACTGCTCCACGATGAACCGGATCGACCTGCCGCACCTGGTGTGGGCGCTGGAGAGCCTGGTGGCCGGGACCGTGGTGAACCGGATCGTGGTCGATCCCGAGACCGCGCAGTGGGCCCGGGTCGCGCTGGACCGGATGCTCGCGCTGCCCGGCGTGGGCGCGGCTGGCAAGCCCGACTGAGCCGGGGCCTACAGCACACCCAACCGCGGAGCCGGGCCTAGAGGCCCGGAGCGCCCCAGATGGGGAACCAGCGGGCCAGGTCCTTCTCGACGCGGATGTCCTCGGTGACCAGATCCCGGATCTGCAGCTCCAGCAGGTTGTCCCGGGCCTGGCGATCGCCGGAGGCCGGGGCGAACGGGTAGAAGCTGCCCTGCTTGAACAGGTACACCATGCCCAGCGTCCGGTCGGAGGCATCGCGGAAGCCGACCACCGAGACCAGCAGCTGGGGGCCCCAGCCGGTGTCCTGCAACGTCACGTTGACCGCGTGCAGGTGGGTGACCAGCGCGCCCACGTCCGGCGGGTCGGTGCGGATCTCCAGCCAGGTGTAGCCGTACCGGTCGGTGCTGACCTCGATCGCGGGGTTGCCGGAGGCGGCCAGCAGCGACTCGACCTCGGCCTGCACCTCGGAGAAGGCCCGGCCCTCGGGCACCCGGAAGGCGACCGCGGCGTTGCCGGTCGGCTCGAACCCGACCGCCGCCGAGAGGGTGACGGCCGCGGAGGGCAGCCCGAAGATCTCGTCGAGGTCAGGACGCTTGGGCTTGCTGCGGCCCATCAGGGAGTCGAAGAGGCCCATCGCGTCACCGGCCCAGCTGGGCCTGGATCTTGGCCAGCTGCTCCAGGCGCTGCTCCAGCGACGGGTGCGTGGAGACCAAGGTCGCCATCGACTTCTCGCCACCGAATGCGGGCGTGATGAAGAAGGCGTTCATCGACTCCATCTGGCGCAGGTCCTGGGTCGGGATCGCGCCCATGTCGCCGGTGATCTTCTGCAGTGCGCGGGCCAGTGCGCCCGGGCGGCCGGTCAGCAGTGCGGCACTGCGGTCCGCGGACAGCTCGCGGTAGCGCGAGAGCATCCGAGTGAGCAGGAAGCTGAGGATGTAGACGATGATCGAGACGAGCATGATGATGAGCAGCGCCGCGCCGCTGTTGTCGTCGCCGCGCCGCCGGCCCATCCCGCTCCACAGCCAGGTGCGCGTGAGCAGCCCGGCCATCACGCCGACCACCGAGGCCACGGTCATCACCAGGACGTCGCGGTGGGCGACGTGGGCCAGCTCGTGGCTGAGCACGCCTTCGAGCTCCTCCTCGTCGAGCCGGCGCAGGATGCCGGTGGTGACGCACACGACGGCCCGCTTGGTCGAGCGGCCGGTGGCGAACGCGTTGGGCATGTCCGTGTCGGCGATGGCCACGGTCGGCTTGGGCATGTCGGCCATCACGCACAGCCGGTCGATGATCGCGTGCAGCTGGGGGGCCTGCTCCGGGGTCACGACCCGGGCGTGCATGGAGTACAGGGCGATCCGGTCGGAGAAGTACCACTGGCCGAACGCGGACATGACCGCGAACATCACGACCCAGGCGGCGCCCATCCCGAGGTAGATGAACATCGCCATGAGCGCGACGTACAGCAGCCCGAGCATGAACATCGTGCCGCCCATCCGGGCGATCAGCCCCGGATCGCTGGCGTAGCGGTTGCGAGCCACCTCAGTCGCGCCCCTCCCCCGGACCACTCACTGCTGGGTGGGCGGCGCCGGATCCTCGGTGACCTCCGCGTCGACCACCTCGGGGACCGGGGTGGCCGCCGGGGCCGGTGCGGGGGCCGCCCCGACCGCCGGCACGGAGCCGCCGGTGACCGCAGCCGGCGCCGCGCCGCCGGACAGCTGCATCTTCATGGCCGCCAGCTCGTTCTCCACGCTCTGGTCCGCGGCCATGCGCTCCAGCTCGGCGGTCAGCGAGTCCTTGCCGCCGGTCGTCTCCAGCGCGCCGGTGGCCATGAGCTCCTCCATCGCGCCGGCCCGGGCCTGCATCTGCTGGGTCCGGTCCTCGGCGCGCTGGATCGCCAGGCCGACGTCGCCGAGCTCGTTGGAGATGCCGGTGAACGCCTCGTTGATCCGGACCTGCGCCTCGGCCGCGGAGTAGGTCGCCTTGATGGTCTCCTTCTGGGTGCGGAAGGACTCGACCTTGGTCTGCAGCTGCTGGGCGGCCACCGTGAGCTTCTGCTCCTGGGCCGTGAGCTGGTCGAGCTGGATGTGCAGGTCGTTGATCTGCTGAGTGACCGCGGACTTGCGCGTCAGCGCCTCGCGGGCCAGATCCTCCCGGCCCCCGGCCAGCGCGGCGCGCGCCTGCTCGTCGAGCTTGGCCAGCTGCTTGTCCAGGCCCGCGATCTGCAGCTCGATGCGCTTGCGGCTGGTGGCCACGTCGGCGACGCCCCGGCGAACCTTCTGCAGCATCTCCAGCTGCTTCTCATACGAGTAGTCCAGGGTCTGGGCGGGGTTCTCCGCCTTGTCCATGGCCGCGTTCGCCTTGGACTTGAAGATCATCTTGAACCGCTGCCACATACCGGCCATGGTCGAATGGTCCGCTTTCCCTCGCTGGCGGCATTCCCGCCGGGCCGATCAAGCGTAACGCTCACCCGGTGCGGCACGTACCCTTGCCGCGTGAAGTTCCTCTCGCGCAAGGGATCCGCGCCCGCCACCCCCGTGACCCCGCCCGCGAGCGAGTCGCCGACCGCCCCGGGCAAGGGTCGCCCCACGCCGACCCGCAAGGAGGCCGAAGCCGCGCGCAAGCACCACCTGAAGGTCCCGACGGACCCCAAGGAGGCCAAGAAGGCGGCGAAGGCGCGCGCGGCCGAGGAGCGCTACGAGGCCCGGGTCGGGATGCAGAACGGTGACGAGCGCTACCTCCCCGCCCGCGATCAGGGGCCCGCCCGCGCCTGGGTCCGCGACTACGTCGACAGCCGCTGGGCCGTCGCCGAGCTGTTCCTGCCGATGGCGATCATCGTCCTGGCGCTGGGCTTCATGCCGTTCTTCGCCGGCGTCCAGGGCTATGTCTCGATGGCCTGGCTGCTGCTCACCGTGGTGATGGTGATCGACACGATCCTGCTGACCAGCCGGATGAGGCGGCGGATGAGGCCGCTCTTCCCCGAGCCCGCCGACCGCAAGGGCGTGACCCTGTACGCGGTGATGCGCGCCCTGCAGCTGCGCCGGCTGCGCCTGCCCAAGCCCAAGGTCCGCCCCGGCGGGCGGCCGGTGAAGGTCAAGGCCGAGGCCGAGGCCGAGGCCGAGTAGGCCGGTCGAGGCTCGGCCGGCGGACGCGGTCGTCGGCAGCTGACACGCCTGCTTGTCGGCAATGCGCGCTTGTCGGCAATGCGCGCTGCCGGCAATGCGCGCTGCCGGCAATGCGCGCTGTCGGCAATGCGCGCTGCCGCTGATGCGCGTTGTCGGTGGGGTCGCCTAGTGTCCAGCGCGTGAAGCATCGACGTCTGGGCAGCAGCGGTCTGTGGGTCAGCGAGATCGCCTACGGCAATTGGCTGACGCACGCGTCGCAGGTCGCCGAGGACGCCGCGGCGGCGTGCGTGCGGGCCGCACTGGAGGCGGGGATCACCACCTTCGACACCGCGGACGCCTACGCCAAGACCGCCGCGGAGAGCGTGCTGGGCCGGGCGCTGGCCGGGCAGCGGCGCGAGGGCCTGGAGATCATGACCAAGGTGTACTGGCCGACCGGGCCGGGCGCCAACGACCGCGGGCTGTCCCGCAAGCACATCGTCGAGTCCTGCAATGCCTCGCTGCGCCGGCTGCAGACCGATCACATCGACGTCTACCAGGCCCACCGGTTCGACCACTTCACGCCGCTGGCCGAGACGCTGACCGCCTTCGACGACCTGGTCCGGGCCGGCAAGATCCTCTACGTCGGCGTCTCGGAGTGGCGGGCCGAGGAGATCCGCGAGGCGCTGCGGCTGGCCGAGGAGCTGGGGCTGCACCGGATCGTGTCCAACCAGCCGCAGTACTCCGCGCTCTACCGGGTGATCGAGGCCGAGGTCGTGCCCGCCTGCGAGGAGGCCGGGATCGGCCAGGTCGTCTGGTCGCCGATGGCCCAGGGCGTGCTGAGCGGCAAGTACCTGCCCGGGCAGCCCCCGCCCGCCGGCAGCCGGGCGACCGCGGCCAGTGGCGCGTCGGCGATCCGGCGCTGGCTCGACGACGACGTGCTGACCCGGGTCCAGGGGTTGCGACCGCTGGCCGAGCAGGCGGGCCTGACGATGCCGCAGCTCGCGATCGCCTGGGTTCTCGGGAACCCGAGCGTCTCGGCGGCGATCGTCGGCGCGTCGCGCCCCGAGCAGCTGCGTGACACGGTGGCCGCCAGTGGCGTCGTGCTCGACGACGACCTGCGCCAGGCGATCGACGACGTGCTCGGTGACGCGGTGCTGCGCGACCCGGCCCTCACGTCCTCCCCCGCCGAGCGCCCCTAGCGCAGTACCCCGACGCCAGTACTCGAGCCGACCGCCGTGCCCCGCGCCGGCCCCCGCAGTGAGGATGAGACATGGGATGGACCTGGCAGCTGGCCACACAGCCCGGCGTGGACCCGGCAAGCGTCGAGGGGCAGCCCGCCGGCGGCTTCCCGAGCCAGTCGGAGGCCGAGTCGTGGGTCGGCGAGGTGTGGCGCGACCTGCTCGACGCCGGGGTGGACTCGGTCACGCTGTTCGAGGACGGCCGGCGGGTCTACGGGCCGATGAGCCTGCACGAGAGCAGCTGAGCCGACTCCGAGGACGGCCGCATGAGGCGCGATCCCGGTCCGCGCCGCACTGGTCCGACCAGCGGCCGGCAGTGCTCCGGCGTCGCGTAGACTGCGCAGCGCACGAACAACCGCAGTCTGAAGTCCAGGGGAAGCCGGTGCGATTCCGGCGCTGTCCCGCAACCGTGAGCCGCCCTCGGGCGACGAGTCGGAGCACCTGGCGGACTGGGGCTCCCATACCGTCCGAGGACGACGGTGGAGCCCGGAACCGCGGCCCCAGGGCCGTCGACCGGATCCACCTCACCCGGGCCTGATCGAGAGGCTTGCAGGTGACCACCCACCACAATTCGCGCACGAGCGCTCCCTCCCGCACGACCCTTCCCGCGCGCGTCACGTTCCTCGCGCTGGCCGCCGCCGCTCTGGCACTTGCCCTCGTGAGCTCCCTGGCCTTGGCCAGCCCGGCTGCTGCCGCCTCCTACCGCTACTGGGGCTACTTCCAGGGCGCCACGGGCACCTGGGAGTTCGCCCAGACCGGTCCCGACGACTACAAGGTGGTCGACCAGGACGTCCAGGGCTACCGGTTCGGAATCTCCTCGGAGACCTCGACACCCAAGCCGGACAACGCGCCCGACTTCGCGACGCTGTGCCCGAGCCTGGCCGCGACGCCGGCGCCGGCTGGCCAGCTGCGCGTCGCGGTCGTCATCGACTCGGGCTTCGCCGCCGATGCCCCCACGGGGCAGACCCCGCCGGCCGACACCATCGGCTGCGTGACTGTGCCCAGCGGCAGCACCGGAACGCAGGCCCTGACCGCGACCGCCACGGTGGGCCAGACCAACGGGCTGGTGTGCTCGATCAACGGGTACCCGACCGAGGAGTGCGGCGCTGCGGTGTCCGACGAGGACGCCGCGGCGGCGGCGACGGCCAGCGCCACCGAGTCCGCCAATCCGGCGACTCCGGTGAGCGCCGAGGCGCCGAGCGCGGCCCCGACCGACACGAGCCCGGGCTCCTCCGCGGTCCCCTTCCTCGTCGGCGGGGCGGTCGTCGTGATCCTGCTGGTCGTCCTGATCGTCGCGTCCCGGCGCAAGCGCGCAGCGGCCGACGCCGACTGACCCGGACACCGGCTCCGATCTGACTCACCCTGAGCCCATGCCCACCACGACGCGCACCCCGGCCCGCTCGCGGCCGGACCTGGAGCGGCTCCCGCGCAGCCTGCATCCGGTCGCGTGGTGGGTGTGGGCGCTGGGTCTGATGGTGGCCGCGGCCCGGACCCTCAACCCGCTGCTCCTGGTGGCGATCCTGGGCGTCCTGTACGCCGTGGTCGTCGCGCGCCGGCCGGCTGCAGCCTGGGCCGGAGCCTTCTCCGCGGCGCTGCGGCTGGGGCTGGTGGTGGTGGTCCTGCGCACGATCCTGCAGATGGTGTTCGGTGCCGCGGTCGGCCTGGAGGTCGCCTTCACACTGCCCTCGGTCACTCTGCCGGATTGGATGGCCGGCGTGCGGCTGGGCGGTCAGGTGACCTGGGGCGGGCTGCTGCTCGGCTTCTGCGACGGCCTGCGGCTGGCCGTGATGATCGCCTGCGCCGGGGCCGCCAACTCGCTGGCCGCCCCGAGCCGACTGCTGCGCTCGGTGCCCGCCGCGCTCTACGAGGTGGGGGTGGCCGTGGTGGTCGCGCTGACGTTCGCGCCGCATCTGCTCGCCGATGCCCGGCGGGTCAGCGCTGCCCGGCGGCTGCGCGGGCACGACGAGGGCTGGGTGCGCGGGTTCGCCCGGGCCGGCGGTCCGGTGCTGGACGGCGGGCTGGAGCGCTCGATCCAGCTCGCGGCGGCGATGGACAGCCGCGGATACGGCCGGGCCGGGGAGGTCAGCGACCGGGAGCGGCGCCTGCAGGTCAGCGTGCTGCTGCTCGGGATGGTCGGGGTCCTGGTCGGCATGTACGGCCTGTTCGACGAGGCCGCGCCGCCGTGGCTGGGCTGGCCCTCGGTGCTCCTGGGCGCGCTGATCGCCGTCGCGGGACTGCGCTTCGCCGGCCGGCGCAGCATCCGCAGCGCCTACCGGCCGGACCCGTGGTCGTGGCCGGAGTGGCTCACCGCCGGCTCGGGTGTGCTGGCCGCCGCGGTCTTCGCCCTGTCCGCCAGCGGGCCGCTCGGGGTCCTGGTCACCCCGCTCACGTGGCCCAAGGCGCCCCTGCTCCCGCTCGCGGCGATCCTGCTCGCGGCGGGGCCGGCCCTGTGGACCCCGCCGCTGCCGGGGGCCGCCGCGCGGCCGGCCAGCACCCAGCCGGCCGCACACTCGGGCGGCGCACGGGAGGGACGCTCATGAACGCCGTCGAGTTCCGGGCCGTGTCCGTGCACTACAAGGACGCGCCCGCGCCGACCATCTGCGAGGTCGACCTGGCGATCCCCGAGGGCGAGCTGGTGCTGGTCGTCGGGCGGACCGGCTCGGGCAAGTCCACGTTCCTGCGCTGCATCAACGGGCTGGTCCCCCACTTCACCGGCGGGACGCTCTACGGCCAGGTGCTCGTCGACGGCCGGGAGACCCGCACACATCCGCCCCGCGAGCTGGCCGACGTGGTCGGGATGGTCGGCCAGGATCCGGTCGCCGGGTTCGTGGCCGAGATCGTCGAGGACGAGCTGGCCTACGGGATGGAGTGTCTGGGCGTGCCGCCGGACACGATGCGCCGACGGGTCGAGGAGACGCTGGACCTGCTGGGGCTGGCCGACCTGCGCCAGCGGGCCCTCGTCAGCCTCTCCGGCGGCGAGCGTCAGCGGGTCGCGATCGGCGCGGCGCTCACCACCCATCCGCAGGTGCTGGTCCTGGACGAGCCGACGTCCGCGTTGGATCCGGGCGCCGCCGAGGAGGTGCTGGCCGCCCTGCAGCGGCTGGTCCACGACCTGGGCATGACGGTGATCCTGGCCGAGCACCGGCTCGAGCGGGTGGTGCAGTACGCCGACCGGGTGCTCGTGGTGGAGGACGGCCGGGTGACTCAGGGCGACCCCGCACAGATGATGGTGGCCGCACCCGTCGCCCCGCCCGTGGTGGAGCTCGGCCGGCTCGCGGGCTGGTCGCCGCTCCCCCTGTCCGTGCGCGACGCCCGCCGGGCCGCGGCCCCCCTGCGGGCGCGGCTGCGCGCGGTCGCGCCTGCGGCCGAGGTCGCGACCGCCGGTCCGGCGTCGAGCAGCCGCGGCGTGCCCGCCGATCCGGGAACCGTCGCGGTGAGCAAGCTGACCGCCGGCTACCCGCGGGTGCCGGTGCTGCGCAGCGTCGAGCTGACCCTGGGCCGGGGCGAGGTGGTCGCCGTCATGGGCCGCAACGGCGCCGGCAAGTCCACCCTGCTCGGATGTCTGGCCGGGATGCGGTCCCCGGCCTCGGGCACGGTGCGGGTCGGGGGCAAGGACCCCCGGCAGCTGTCCGGCCCCGGTCTCATCAGCGCGGTCGGGCTGGTTCCGCAGGATCCGGCCGACCTGCTCTACGCCACCAGCGTCGGGCGCGAGCTGGCCGACGCCGACTCCACCGCCGGGGTGCCCGCGGGGACCGCGGCGCAGGTGCTGGCCCAGCTGTACCCGGGGATCGACGAGCGGGCGCATCCGCGCGACCTGTCCGAGGGGCAGCGACTCGCGCTGGCACTGGCGGTCGTGCTGGCCGCACGCCCGCCGGTCCTGCTGCTCGATGAGCCGACGCGGGGCCTGGACTACGGCGCCAAGCGGCGACTGGTCGACCTCCTGGACCGGTTGCGCGACGAGGAGCACACCGTGCTGCTGGCCACGCACGACGTCGAGCTGGTGGCCGAGGTCGCCACTCGGGTCGTCGTCATCGCCGAGGGCGAGGTGGTCGCCGACGGACCCACCGCGCACGTCGTGCGCGGGTCGCCGCTGTTCGCGCCCCAGGTGGCCAAGATCCTCACCCCGCAGCCCTGGCTCACCGTGGGCCAGGTCCGCCATGCGCTGGCGATGTCCGGATGAGCGTCTCGGCGATCCCGCTGTCGCGGCGCAGCTCCGCGGCGATCCTTGCCACGAGCGTCGTCGGGGTGCTGGCCTTCACCTGGCCGATGCTCGCCCCGCAGGGTTCGCAGATCCTGGCCCACGCCAGCGACGCGCCCTTCCTGTTCGGGATGCTCGTCCCGCTGCTGCTCGTGGTCACCCTGAGCCTGCTCGGCGACGGCGCGATGGGCGCCAAGGCGGTCGCGTTGATCGGGCTGCTCGCGGCCACCGCCGCGGCGCTGCGCACGATCGGTGCCGGGTTCGCGGGGCTGGAGCCGATCTGGATCGTGATCGTGCTGGGCGCCTACGCCCTGGGCGCGGGGTTCGGCTTCGTCCTGGGGCCGGTGTGCATGGTCGCGTCGGCGCTGCTCACCGGCGGGATCGGCCCGTGGCTGCCGTTCCAGATGATCGGAGCGGCATGGGTCGGGCTGGGGGCGGGGCTGCTGGCCGGGCGCCTGCCCGCACGGGTGGAGATCCCCCTGCTCACCTGCTACTCGGTGATCGCGGCAGTGCTCTACGGCTGGCTGCTCAACCTGTGGTTCTGGCCCACGACGACGAACCTGCCCGAGGCGATGGCGTTCGACCCGACCGCCACCTGGAGCGAGAACCTGCAGCACTGGATCACGTTCAACCTGACCACCTCCATGGGCTACGATGTGCCGCGGGCGGTGGTGACCGCAGTGCTGCTCCTGACGCTCGGGGCCCGGGTGCTGGCCTCCCTGCGCCGAGTCAGCCGGGTCGCGGCGTTCGACGCCTCCCCTGCCTTCGCCGAGGCCACCTGATGCGGGTGCGCCTCCTCGGCACCGGCAGCGCGGACCGGCTGCCCAACCCGTGGTGCGCCTGCGCCCGGTGCACGGCCGCGCGGGCAACCGGGGAGCACCGCAATCGGACCAGCGCGCTGGTCGACGATGTGCTGCTGGTCGATCCCGGGCCGGATGCCGGGTCCGGCGGCGTCGACCTGCACCGGGTGCGGACCGTGCTGGTCACGCACGCCCACCCGGATCATCTGGACCCCGCGTTCCTGCTCGCGTGGGCCTGGGCGGGCGCCGAGCCGCTGGTGGTGGCCGGGCCGGCCGAGGCACTCGACCAGTGCCGGCCGTGGGTCGGTCCGGGGGCGCCGGTCGAGTTCCGGGAGCTGGTCGCCGGCGACGTCCTGGAGACAGCCACGCACCGGATCCGCGCGCTGTCCGCGGCGCACTCCACCACCGGCGGGCGCGACCACGACGGGACCGCGCTGCTGTTCGAGGTGACCTCCGACGCGCGGCTGCTCTACGCGACGGACACCGCGGCGCTCCCCTTCCCGGAGCTGTCCGGGCCGTACGACCTGGTGCTGCTCGAGCTGTCGTTCGGCGAGGCGACCACGCACGGCACGGCCCATCTGGACCTGCCGACGTTCGGTCACGAGGTCGCGGGGCTGCGCTCGGGTGGGCAGCTGGCCGAAGGGGCGCAGGTGGTGGCCGTCCATCTGTCCCACCACACGCCCGCCGACCTGCTTGATCGGCTGGCCGCTGTGGGCGCGCGGGTGGTCCCGGACGGGACAGTCCTGCGCGCTGGGGTCGGGGCCGGGGACGCTGGGTACGCCGAGCCTGGCCACGCCGGGCGTCCGGGTCGTCGGCTGCTGGTCACCGGCGGCGCCCGCTCGGGCAAGAGCCGGCGGGCCGAGTCGCTGGCGGCCGGGCGAGCGAACGTCACGTATGTGGCCACCGCGCCGGCGTATCCGGACGACCCGGCGTGGCAGGCCCGGATCGCGGCGCACCGCGACCGCCGACCGCCCGAGTGGGAGGTGCGCGAGACCGCAGACCTGCCCGCGACGCTGGCCGCCGCCGACCCGGATGGGCTGGTGCTCGTCGACTGCCTGACTCTCTGGCTCTCCCGGCTGATCGACGACGCCGGGACGTGGGACGACGCCGAACGCGCCGAAGCCGCCCGGCTCGCGGGAACGGCCGCGCTGACCGAGGCCCTGGCCGACTGCCCGGCTGACGTCATCCTGGTGACCAACGAGATCGGCGACGGGATCGTCCCGCACACCGCGTCCGGACGGCTGTTCCGTGACCTCCTGGGCGCGCTCAACGTGGCAGTGGCCGCCATGTGCGACGACGTCGAGCTCGTGACCTGCGGAATCCCGCGAACTCTGAAAGGCGCGCCATGGCCGACCCCGAGCTGACCGAGCCCGACCCGACCGCCCCCGACCCGACCGACTGGGCCGGCCTCGTCACGCCCCCCGATGCCGACGCCCCCGAGCTGACCGAGCCCGACCCGACCGCCCCCGACCCGACCGACTGGGCCGGCCTCGTCACGCCCCCCGATGCCGACGCCCGCGAGGCGGCCCGCGCCCGTCAGGACCGGCTGACCAAGCCGACCGGCTCCCTGGGCCGGCTCGAAGAGCTGGGGACGTGGCTGGCCGGCGTCCGCGACGCCTGCCCGCCGCCACCGATCGCCCGGCCGGCGCTGGCGATCTTCGCCGGCGACCACGGCGTCGCATCCCGGACCAGCGCGTATCCGCCCGAGGTCACCGCGCAGATGGTGGCGAACATGGTCACCGGCGGCGCCGCCGCGACGGTCCTCGCCCGCTCCCGCGGGGTGGCCGTCCGTGTGGTCGATGCGGGCGTGGGCGTCGACTGGGCCGCCAGCGGTCTGCCGGTGCCGCCCGAGGTCACCGCGCGCCGGGTGCGTCGCGGGGCCGGGCCGATCGACGTGCAGGACGCGATGACCCGCGACGAGTGCCTGGCCGCGCTCCGGCTGGGCGCGGCCGTGGCCGACGAGCTGATCGACGCCGGAGCCGATCTGCTGCTCACCGGCGACATGGGCATCGGCAACACCACCCCGTCGGCGGTCCTGGTGGGGCTGCTGGCCGACCTCTCCCCCGCCCAGGTGGTGGGTCGCGGGACCGGCATCGACGACCTGACCTGGATGACCAAGACCGCCGTGGTGCGCGACGCGATGCGTCGCGGGCGGCCGATGCTGGGCGACCCGGTGGGCCTGCTCGCCGCCGTCGCCGGGCCGGACCTGGCCGCGATGACCGGCTACCTGCTCCAGGCCGCCGCCCGGCGGACCCCCGTGCTGCTCGACGGGATCGTCTCCTGCGCATGCGCGCTGGTCGCCCACCGGATCGCGTTCCGGGCCTCGGCGTGGTGGTGCGCCTCGCATCTGAGCACCGAGCCGGCCGCCGCGGCGGCGCTGGCCCGGCTGGACCTGCACCCGCTGCTGGACCTGCAGCTGCGCCTGGGCGAGGGCACCGGCGCCCTGCTCGCCCTGCCCCTGGTCCAGGCCGCCGGGGATCTGCTCCGGGAGATGGCCACGTTCGACTCGGCCGGGGTCAGCGACCGCCCCGCGGGTGGCGCTGCTGCGGCCGCTGCGGGTGGCGCTGCTGCTGGGGCCGAGTCCGCCGCGGCACGCGAAGCGAAATCCGGCGACTCGGGACCGAACCGAGGCGAGGTGGAGCCGGTAGGGCCGGCAGCACCGGAAGCCTCAGTGATGCCGAGCGCACCGGAAGCCTCAGTCAAGCCGAGCGCACCGGAAGCCTCAGTCAAGCCGAGCGCACCGGAAGCCTCAGTCAAG
>CAYQMN010000004.1:201312-220357 GCA_964418695.1 uncultured Bifidobacteriaceae bacterium
CCGGGCGCACCGGAAGCCTCAGTGGCGTCAGTGGGGCCGGTGACGTCGGCGGCCCAGGCGGTCAGCGACCGTCCCACCGGGCCGTGAGCGCTGCCAGGGACGCAGTCCGGTTCGCGGTGGGCACGTTCACCCGCCTGCCCGTGCGTCCGCCCACCCGACTGGACGGGCCGGTGGCCGCCTGGGGCATCACGTTGGGTCCTCTGGTCGGGGCCGGGCTCGGCGTGGTCGGCGGGCTCCCCCTGCTGATCCCCCTCGCCGACGACGCCCCGGCCGCCGCCGGGATGCTGCTCGCGCTGCTGGCGGTCGGGCTCACGGCGTGGCTGACCCGCGCCCTGCACTGGGACGGCCTGGCCGACCTCGCCGACGGCCTGGGCAGCGGCGCGCCCCCGGATCGGGCCCGGGCGATCATGAAGCGCTCGGACATCGGCCCGTTCGGAGTGCTCGTGGTGGTGCTGGTACTGGGGGCCCAGGTGCTCGCGCTGGCCAGCCTGCCGCCCGGCCCGCCGGCGCTCGCGGGCTGGATCGCAGCCGTGGCCGGCGGGCGGCTCGGGATCGCGCTCGCATGCGGCTCCTGGGCACGGGTCGCGACGCCGGGAGGGCTCGGCGCGAGGGTCATCGGGGCCGTCGGACCGGTTCACCTCGCGGTGGCGATGACCGCGGCAGCGATCGTCGCGATCCCCGCGGCTCTCGCCCTGGTCGAAGTGCTGGGGCCTGGCGCTATCACCGTCGCAGGAGGGGTCACCGAAGCCCTCACAGTCACCGGAACACTGGCCGACACCCGAGGGTTCGCCGTCGCCCTCGCGGTCGGCGGCTCGATGACGGTCGCGGGAGCACCAGCCCTCCCGGGAGCACTCGCCCTCGCGGTCGCCCTGGCCCTCGCGGGAGCACCAGCCCTCGCGGGAGCACCAGCCCTCGCGGGAGCACTCGCCCCCGCGCCCGCCCTCGCGGGAGCACTCGCCCTCGCGGGACCACTCGCCCCCGCGCCCGCCCTGGCCCTCGCGGGAGCACTCGCCCTCGCGGGAGCACTCGCCCTCGCGCCCGCCCTGGCCGTCGCTTCGACGCTCACCCGCATCGCGTCGCGGCGACTCGGCGGCAGCACCGGCGACGTCCTCGGCGCCTGCGCCGAGCTGACCACCGCCACGACCCTGATCGCCCTGGCCGTCGCCGGTCTCGCGCTCGGGTAGCCGCGGCAGGAGGGGTCCGGCGAGCGCTCAGCCGACGCCACTGTTGCTCCCCTGCTCGGCATCTGCTCCGCTCTTCGGCATCTGCTCCACCCACGGGCGGAGCAGATGTCAGAAAACGGAGCAAATCGCGCAAACGGGCGGGGGGCGGGGTAGGGCGGGGGGGTGGGGCGGGGGGTGGGGCGGGGGGCCGGCTACTTCGGCGAGCTGCTCACGAACGGGAGCCGGACGATCCGCGCCGGGATCCGGCGACCGCGCACGTCGACCTGGACGACCTCGTCGAACCCGAGCGCCGGATCGACCAGGGCCAGGGCGATCCCGGTGCGCAGGGTCGGCGAGAACGTCCCCGAGGTCGTCTCCCCCACCGCGCTCCCGTCCGGCGCCAGGACCGCCATGTGCGGGCGCGGCACCCCGCGACCCTCGAAGCGCAGGCCACGCAGCGCCCGGGTGCGGCCGGCCGCGCACTGCGACACGAGGGCCGCGCGCCCGACGAACTCCGGCTTGTCCCACCCGACGGCCCACGACAGCCCCGCCTCCACGGGCGTGACCGTGGGCGAGATGTCCTGGCCGTGCAACGGGTAGCCCATCTCGGTGCGCAGCGTGTCGCGGGCGCCCAGCCCGCACGGCACGGCCCCGGCCTCCACCAGCGACGCCCAGAGCCCGGGAAGCACCTCGTTGCCCGCCACGATCTCGAAGCCGAGCTCGCCGGTGTAGCCAGTCCGGCAGACCAGCACCCCGTCGTCGCCGACCCGCGCACCCAGGAACGACATGTACCCCGGGTCGGCCCCGCCGAGCAGCCCCAGGCCGGCCAGCAGGTCGCGGCTGCCCGGGCCCTGGACCGCGAGGATCCCCTCCCGCTCCTGCCGGTCCTCCACCTCGACGCCGGGGCAGCGCGCGACCAGCTCGTCGCGGACGGTCGCCGCGTTGGCCGCGTTCGGGATGATCCGCACGTGGTCGTCGCCGAACCGGTAGACGATCAGGTCGTCGACGACCCCGCCGGACTCGTTGCACAGCATCGAGTACTGCGCGGCCCACGGACCGATCCGGTGCAGGTCGTTGACCAGCACCGCGTTGAGCGCGTCCACCGCACCCGGTCCGCGCACCACGAGCTTGCCCATGTGCGACACGTCGAACACCCCGACGGCCTCCCGGACGGCGGTGTGCTCGGCGACGACGCCGGTCGGATACTCGATCGGCATCCGGTAGCCGCCGAAGTCGGCGAGCTTGGCGCCGGCCTGTTCGTGCAGTCCGGTCAGGGCCGTGGTGCGCAGGGTCACGCGCGGCAGCGTACGCGGCAGGCACCGCCTACGGTGGCCCCCATGACGATGCCGACCCTGTCCGCCGCGACCGACCTGCCCGACGCCGACCTCATCGTGGCGGCCGTGGCCGAGGGACCCGAGGTGCTGGCCGCACCGGGGCTCTCCGACGAGGCCGTGGCGGGCCTGACCAGCGCGGCCCGGGAGATCGCCGCAACCGGCAAGACCGACGAGGTGCTGCGGCTGCCCGGCGGGCCCTGGGGCCTGCCGCCCGTGCTCCTGACCGGTGTCGGCCAGGCCGACGGGGCAGCCGACCCCGAGACCCTGCGCCGAGCCGCGGGCGCCGCCCTGCGGACCGCCGCCGCGGCGCGGGTGGTCGTGGCGCTGCCCACCGCCGGCGATGCCGACCTGGTCGAGGCGGTGGCCCTCGGCGCGGCCATCGGCGCCTACCGCTACCCCGGCCGCCCGGCCTCCGACAAGCCCGGGCCCACCGATGTGACCGTGCTGGTCGCCGACGCCGATCGGGCCGACGCCGACGGGGCCGACGCCGCCCTGGCCCGGGCGACCACCGTCGGCGAGGGGGTCCACCTCGTGCGCCGGCTGGTCGACACCCCGCCCGGCGACCTGCCCCCGCAGGCGCTGGCCGCCGAGGCGCTGGCCGCCGTGGCCGGCACCGCGGTGACCGCCGAGGTGCTCGACGAGCACGCGCTGGCCGCGGGTGGCTTCGGCGGGATCCTCGGGGTCGGGCAGGGGTCGGCCAACCCGCCCCGGCTGGTCCGGCTGGCCTACGAGCCCGAGGGAGCCAGCGGTCTGCTCGCGCTGGTCGGCAAGGGGATCACCTTCGACTCCGGTGGCCTCTCGCTGAAGCCGCCGACCGGCATGGTCACGATGAAGATGGACATGGGCGGGGCCGCGGTGGTGCTGGCCGCGATCCGCGCGATCGCCGCGTTGCAGGTGCCGCTGCGTGTCGTCGCCTACATGGCCATCGCCGAGAACATGCCCAGCGGCACCGCGCAGCGCCCCGGCGACGTGATCACCGCGTACGGCGGGCGGACGGTCGAGGTGCTCAACACCGACGCCGAGGGCCGCCTGGTGATGATGGACGCGCTGGTCCGGGCCACCGAGGACTCCCCCGACGCGATCGTCGACGTGGCCACGCTGACCGGTGCCCAGATGGTCGCGCTGGGCAACCGGATCGCCGGGATCATGGGCAACGACGACGGCTGGCGCGACGAGGTGCATGCCGCCGCGACAGCCGCCGGCGAGCTGGCCTGGCCGATGCCGATCCCCGAGGAGATGCGCCCGTCGCTGGACTCCCCGGTCGCCGATCTGGCCAACATCGGCGAGCGCAACGGCGGAATGATGACCGCCGCCGCGTTCCTGCGCGAGTTCGTGCCCTCGACCACGCCCTGGGCGCACATCGACATCGCCGGCCCCGCCTACCTGACCAGCGCGCCCTGGGCCTACAACGGCAAGGGCGCGACCGGCTATGGCGTGCGCACGCTGGTCTCGGTCGCCGAGCGGATGGCCTCGCACTGACCGAGCCCGGGACCGGCCCGCGCAGGCCGATTCGAGGCGTCGCACACCCCGCGTCTGGCCGGACATGCTGGCAGGATGGGCCGCGCTGACCGATCACCCGCGGCCCTGCGCCGGCCGGGTGCTGCACGACGATGGAGGAGCCACCCGTGGCCGACACCCAGTACGACCTCGTCATCCTCGGCGGCGGCAGCGGAGGCTACGCCGCCGCGCTGCGCGCCTCGCAGCTGGGGCTGTCCGTGGCGCTGGTGGAGCAGGACAAGCTCGGCGGCACCTGCCTGCACCGCGGCTGCATCCCGACCAAGGCGCTGCTGCACGCGGCCGAGGTCGCCGACACCGCGCGCGAGTCGTCCCACTTCGGGGTGAGCACGACTCTGGACGGCATCGACATCGCGAAGGTCAACAAGTACCGCGACGGCGTCGTGGGCCGGCTCTACAAGGGCCTGCAGGGCCTGGTGAAGAGCCGCTCGATCACCTACGTGACCGGCACCGGACGGCTCACCTCGCCCAGCACGGTCGAGGTCGACGGCCAGACGCTGACCGGGCGCAACGTGCTGCTGGCCACCGGCTCGGTGTCCAAGAGCCTGCCGGGCCTGGAGATCGGCGGGCGGGTGGTCACCAGCGAGGAGGCGCTGAGCCTGGACTGGATCCCCGAGTCGGTGATCGTCCTGGGCGGCGGCGTGATCGGGGTCGAGTTCGCCTCGGTGTGGCGCTCGTTCGGCTCGAAGGTGACGATCATCGAGGCGCTCCCCCGGCTCGTGCCGGCCGAGGACGCGGCCGTCTCCAAGGCCCTCGAGCGGGCGTTCCGCAAGCGCGGCATCGCGTTCTCCACGGGCGTGCGGTTCGCCGGGGTGACCCAGGACGACGACGGCGTGGTCGCCACCCTCGAGGACGGCTCCACCCACTCCGCGCAGCTGATGCTGGTGGCCGTGGGCCGCGGCCCCAACGCCACGGGCATGGGCTACGAGGAGGCCGGCGTCGCGATGGACCGCGGCTGGGTGCTGGCCGACGAGCGCCAGCGCACGAACGTGCCCGGCGTGTATGCGGTCGGCGACATCGTGCCGGGCCTGCAGCTGGCCCACCGGGGCTTCGCGCAGGGGATCTTCGTGGCCGAGGAGCTGGCCGGGCTGAACCCGGTCCCGATCGACGAGCTGGGCATCCCGCGAGTCACCTACTGCGAGCCCGAGATCGCCTCCATCGGTCTGACCGAGGCGCAGGCCCAGGAGAAGCTCGGCGCCGACGCCGTGCAGAGCTACGAGTACAACCTGGGCGGCAACGGCAAGAGCCAGATCCTGGGCACCACCGGGTTCATCAAGCTCGTGCGCCAGGTCGACGGCCCGGTCGTCGGCGTGCACATGCTCGGCGCGCGGATGGGCGAGCAGATCGGCGAGGCCCAGCTCATCTACAACTGGGAGGCGTACCCCAGCGAGGTGGCCTCGCTGATCCACGCCCACCCCACCCAGAACGAAGCACTCGGCGAGGCCCACCTGGCCCTGGCCGGCAAGCCGCTGCACGCGCACGCCTGACCCACCGGATTCCTGAAGGAGCCCCTGATGTCGACCAAGGTCACGATGCCGCAGCTCGGCGAGAGCGTCGCGGAAGGCACGGTCACCCGCTGGCTCAAGCAGGTGGGCGAGGAGGTCCAGGCCGACGAGCCGCTGCTGGAGGTGTCCACCGACAAGGTCGACACCGAGATCCCGGCGCCGGTCTCCGGCGTGCTGCTGTCCATCACGGCAGACGAGGACGCCACGGTCGAGGTCGGCGGCGAGCTCGGTGTGATCGGCGAGGCCTCGGAAGCCCCCGCGGGTGGCGGTCCCGCGCCGGCCGCGCCCGCCGAGTCGGCACCGGCACCCACGGCGGCCCCCGCTCCCACGCCGGCCCCCGCTCCCGCTGCGGCCCCTGCCGCGCCGACGGTCGCCCCGGCTGCGGCCCGCGCGGCCGCCGCTCCCCCGCCGGCCCCGGACCCCAGCCCGACCCGCTCGGGCAGCCAGGCGGTGCCCGGATCGGAGACCCCCGTCACCCTGCCCGCACTGGGTGAGTCGGTCACCGAGGGCACGATCACGCGCTGGCTCAAGGAGGTCGGCGACGACGTCCAGGCCGACGAGCCGCTGCTCGAGGTGTCCACCGACAAGGTCGACACCGAGATCCCCGCCCCCACGTCGGGCACCCTGCTGGAGATCCGGGTCGCCGAGGACGAGACGGCCGCCATCGGCCAGACCCTGGCTGTGATCGGCACCCCCCGTCCGGCGAACGCCGAGCCGGAGCCCGAGCCCGAGCCGGCTCCTGCACCTGCACCTGCACCTGCACCTGCACCCGCCGCCGCACCCGCGCCCGCACCCGCACCCGCACCCGCGCCCGCGCCCGCGCCCAGCGCTCCGTCGGGTCCGGCCCCGGCCGCCCACGCCGGCGCCCCTTCGGACCTCTACGTCACCCCGCTGGTCCGCAAGCTCGCAGCCCAGTCCGGGGTGGACCTGACCCAGGTCACCGGCACGGGTGTGGGTGGGCGCATCACGAAGCAGGACGTCTTCGACGCCGCCCATCGCAGCAAGGCCACGAAGCCCGCCGCCCCGTCGACAGCGGCGGCCCCGCAGGCCTCGGCCCCGGCTGCCGCTGCGGCTTCGGCTGCCGCCGCGGCACGACCCGCGGCCCCCGCCGCGAAGGCGGCCCCGGCCGCGAAGGCCCCGGCGGGCCCCTCCGGCGCCGGTGATCGTACCGAGAAGCTCACCCGGCTGCGCAAGGTGATCGCCAGCCGGATGAAGGAGTCCCTGGAGGTCTCCGCCCAGCTGACGACCGTGGTCGAGGCCGACCTCAGCCGGATCGCCGTGCTGCGCGCCAAGCACAGGGCGGCGTTCGAGGCACGGGAGGGCGTGAAGCTGTCGTTCATGCCGTTCCTGGCCAAGGCCGCGGTGGACGCCCTGCGGCAGTACCCGGTCGTGAACGCGTCGATGGACCAGGAGGCCGGGACCGTGACGTACCACGGCGCCGTGCACCTGGGCATCGCCGTGGACACCGAGCGCGGGCTGCTGGTCCCGGTGGTCCGCGACGCCGACTCGCTGAACCTCGGGGGCCTGGCGCGCAAGATCGTGGACCTCGCCGACCGGACCCGGACCAACAAGGTCTCCCCCGACGAGCTGTCCGGCGGGACGTTCACGCTGACCAACACCGGCAGCCGGGGCGCCCTGTTCGACACCCCGATCATCAACCAGCCGCAGGTGGCGATCCTGGGCACCGGCGCGATCGTGCGGCGCCCGGTGGTCGTCAAGGACGACACCGGCTCGGACGTGATCGCGATCCGGTCGATGGCCTACATGGCGCTCACCTACGACCACCGGCTGGTGGACGGGGCCGACGCCGCCCGATTCCTGACCGCGCTGAAGACCCGCCTGGAGACCGGCGACTTCGAGGCCGAGCTGTCCTGATGCGCGTTGCGATCACCGGAGCCTCCGGGCTCATCGGGACCGCCCTGCGCACGCATCTGCAAGCCGAGGGCCACGAGGTCCGCCGGCTCGTGCGGCAGCGTGCGCAGGCACCCGACGAGATCGCGTGGGACCCGGAGGCGGGCACTGTCGACCTGGCCTCGCTGGCCGGCGTGGACGCAGTCGTGCACCTGGCCGGGGCCGGCGTCGGCGACCATCGCTGGACCCCCGCCTACCGCGCCCAGATCCTCGACTCGCGCGTGCACGGCACGGACACCATCGCCCGCGCGATGGGCCAGTTGGACCCCGCCCCGCGGGTGCTGGTCAGCGGATCGGCGATCGGGTACTACGGCGACACCGGCAACACCGTGGTCCGCGAGGGCGACCCACGCGGTGACGGGTTCCTGGCCGAGGTCGTGCAGGCCTGGGAGGCGGCAGCCGATCCGGCCCGGGAGACCGGCATCCGGGTGGCGCATCCCCGCTCGGGACTGGTCGTCGCCGGACACGGCGGCGCGTGGGGCCGGCTGTGGCCGATCTTCCAGCTCGGGCTCGGCGGGCGCTTGGGCAGCGGCCGCCAGTGGTGGTCGTTCGTCTCCCTGCGCGACGAGGTCGCGGCGCTCACGCACCTGCTCACCAGCGACCTGGCCGGTCCGGTGAACCTCACCGCCCCGCACCCGGCGACGAACGCCGAGGTCGCCGGCGCGATGGGCACGCTGCTGCACCGACGGACCTTCATGGCGGTGCCCGCGGTGGCCCTCAAGGTCGCGCTGGGCGACTTCTCCAGCGAGATCCTGGACAGCAAGCGGGTGCTGCCCGCTCGCCTACTTGACGACGGCTTCACGTTCGCCGACCCGACGATCGACCGCGCCCTGGCCTGGGCCCACGCGCGGCGCTGACCGAACGGGGCGACCGCGGAGGTGGCAGCGAGCAGATCGGGGACGAACCCCCGGCTCGCGGACCCGACGATCCAGCGGACCCGAACCGGCGCCCGTCCACCGCGCCGACGCACCACGGCTCGCGTGCCGCGGCCCGTCAGCCCGCCCGAACCTCGCTGATCCGCCATCCCGGATCATCCACCGCGGCAGCGTCCCGCGACGTCATGTCGTCCGGCTCCTCGTCCCCAGCCGCTGCTGGCTCGACCGTCACCCACCAACGACGGTCGGGCGCAGCCGAGATCTCCTGCACGACCTCGCCGGACTCGTCGACCAGGGCGTAGGCCGAGCGACTGTCCACGAGGACCAGCTCGACGGCTCCCACGTCGCGCTCCGTCGCGGTGGGCGGTTCCAGGTCGCCCGCCCCGCCCGCCGCCGGTTCCGTCGTGGGCTCCCCCCGATCGGCCGACGCGTCCGCCCCCGAGCCCGTCGCGCCCGACTCGATGATCCGCTCGACCGCGAGGATCGTGGTCGACAGGCCTTGGGGATGCAGTCGCGCGGCCGCAAGCTCCTCGATCAGCCGGGCGTCGGTCGCCCACGCGGCCGAGTCGGGCACGAGATAGCCATCCAGGGCAGCGGCATCGACACCCGTCAGGGCCGCAGTCCGGCGCAGGTCGAGAGCACCCAGGACCGACCACCAATCCGGAGTCTCGGAGGGGGTCTGGCCACCTTCGCCCGCCGCTGCCGACCCAGCCGCGCCCTTCGCGCCGGTCGAGCCGATCGAGGCCAACGACGGAAGCAGGGTCTCGGCCGACTCCGCTGCCCCCGACTCCGCTGCCCCCGACTCCCCCGGCCCCGCGCCAGACGCCGCCCGAGACTCCATGGCCACCGCCACCACGCCCCGCAGGACCAGCGCGACCGCGAGCACCAGCACCGCCAGCACGACCCACCGCACGATGCGCCGCGACCGCTGGCCCCCACCATCCCGGGCGTGCCCGACCCCGGCGTGCTCGACCCTTGCAGAGGCGTGCAGCGCCGCGATCCAGTCCGCCCCGGCCGAGTCGGTCCCGACCCCATCCGCCGCACTCCAGTCCGCCCCCGCCGCGCCCGCCCCCGCCGAGTCCACCCCGATCGAGTCCACCCCGCCTCCCAGCCCCGAGACGAGCGCCTCCTCGTGCTCGGCAGACCCCTCGAGCACGCGAACCCCGGGCGCCACCTCCACCCAGTCGTCCACCACCGCCTGCGCGTCCCTCGAACCACGACCGTCCCACGCCCGCGTCGCCGTGCCCGCCCCGCTCTCCATGGCCGCGCACTCAACCGCTCCTCCCGCGATCCGGCCAGCCTTCGTCCTCATGCCCTGGGGACGAAGGGCGGCTACCGTGGACGCCGTGTCCGTGCGCGTGATCGTCTCCGAGGAGCCGCAGGAGTACCTGGCCGCCTGGGAGCGGCAGCGGATCCTGCACGACGAGGTGGTGGCCGGCGCTGCCGATGTCGTATGGCTGTTGGAGCATCCACCCGTGTACACCGCCGGACGACGCACCGAGCCGCACGAGCGCCCCTTCGACGGGACGCCCGTGATCGACGTGGACCGGGGCGGCAAGATCACCTGGCACGGTCCCGGCCAGCTGGTCGGCTACCCGATCCTGCGGCTGGCCGATCCGGTCGACGTGGTCGCGCATGTGCGCCGGATCGAGTCGCTGCTCATCGCCGTGTGCGCCGAGCTGGGCGTCCAGGGCACACGCGTCGAAGGCCGCTCGGGGGTGTGGGTGCCCGCCGACGAGCGCGGGCCGGACCGCAAGATCGCCGCCATCGGCATCCGGGTCGCGCGCGGCGTGACGATGCACGGCTTCGCCCTGAACGCCGACCCCGACCTCAGCGCCTTCGGCCGGATCGTGCCCTGCGGCATCGCCGACGCGGGGGTCACGTCGCTGTCCCGAGAGCTGGGCCGCGACGTCCCGGTCGCGCAGGTGCGCCCGATCGTCCAGGAGCACCTGTCGGCCCTCACGGATAGGGTTGCCGCGTGATCGCACCGGAGGGCCGCCGCCTGCTGCGCGTCGAGGCGCGCAACGCCGAGGTGCCCATCGAGCGCAAGCCCGAGTGGATCAAGACGCGCGCCCGGACCGGCCCGGAGTTCACCGCGATGCGCGCCCGGGTCGCCGGCGCGGGCCTGCACACCGTGTGCCAGGAGGCCGGCTGCCCCAACATCTACGAGTGCTGGGAGGACCGGGAGGCGACCTTCCTCATCGGCGGCGCCCAGTGCACACGCCGGTGCGACTTCTGTCAGATCGACACCGGCCGGCCCGAGCCGCTGGACCGCGACGAGCCGCGCCGGGTCGCCGAGTCGGTCGCCACGATGGAGCTCAAGTACGCCACGGTCACCGGGGTCGCCCGCGACGACCTGCCCGACGAGGGCGCCTGGCTGTACGCGCAGACCGTCCGCGCCATCCACGACCGGAACCCCGGCACCGGGGTCGAGGTCCTCATCCCGGACTTCTCCGGCAAGCCCGAGCTGCTGGCCGAGGTCTTCGACGCCCGGCCCGAAGTGCTCGCGCACAACCTGGAGACGGTGCCGCGCATCTTCAAGCGGATTCGGCCGGCGTTCCGCTACGACCGGTCGCTGGACGTGCTCACCCAGGCCCGCGATGCCGGGCTGGTCACCAAGTCCAACCTCATCCTGGGCATGGGCGAGGAGGCCGAGGAGATCGACCAGGCTCTGCTCGACCTGCACGAGGCCGGCTGCGAGCTGGTCACGATCACCCAGTACCTGCGGCCCACGCCCCGCCATCACCCGGTGGAGCGGTGGGTGCGGCCCGAGGAGTTCGTCGCCCTGTCGCAGCGCGCCCACGAGATCGGCTTCCTGGGCGTCATGAGCGGGCCGCTGGTGCGCTCCTCGTACCGCGCCGGGCGGCTGCATGCGCAGGCCGTCGCGGCGCGCGCCCCCCACTAGGATTCCGCCCATGTCGAAGATGGGCGACCGCGTCAACAACGTCCGTGAGAGCTACCGGCTGGCCAAGCAGCACGACTCCAGACTCGGCTGGATTCTGCTGACGACCTTCCTGGTGCCGCTCGTCGCGGGCATCGCCGCGGGCGTGGCGACGCGCAACCCGTTCACCTGGATCATCATCGGCCTCTCCGTGGCGATCGTCCTGACCGCGATCATCTTCAGCCGCCGGGCCACCCGGGCCGCCTACCGCAGCATCGAGGACCGGCCCGGAGCCTCCGCGGCGATCGTGCAGAACATGTCCAAGCAGGGCTGGGCCGTCACCCCGGGCGTGGCGATCAACCGCAACCAGGACATCGTGCACCGCGCGGTCGGCCGGCCCGGGGTGGTCCTGATCGGCGAGGGCAGCAACCCCAGCCTGGCCGCGCTGATGGCCAACGAGCGCAAGCGGACCGCGCGCTTCGTGCCGGACATCCCGATCACCGACGTGCTGGTGGGTCGCGAGGAGGGCCGCGTCTCGGTCGACAAGCTGGACAAGCACCTGCGCAAGCTGCCCAAGGTGCTGGCCCCCGGCGAGGCCACCTCCGTGCGCAAGAAGCTCGACGCGTTGGCCGCCAACCCGGCCCCCATCCCCAAGGGACCGATGCCCAAGAGCGCCCGGCAGGCCCGCGGCGGCAAGCTGCGCTGAGCCCCTGCGCAGGCCGGGTAGCCTCGGCGCCCATGGATCGCGCCGATGTCAGCAGCTGGATAGGTGGGCCGCTGCCGGAGGGCAGCAGCTACCGCGGGCAGCGGCTGGGACTGCCCGAGTCCGGCCCGGGCTCGATGGCCTCGACCGGCAGCCGGGTGCTCGCGCTGTTCCTGGACTGGCTGGCCAGCATGGCCGTCGCCGGGATGCTCCTGGGCTCGGACTCGATCGTCGGCCAGTTCTCCACAATGGTCGTCTTCATCGTCGAGGTGACCCTGCTCACCACGCTCATGGGCGCCTCCTTCGGCCAGCGGATCCTGGGCATCCGGGTGGTCGGGCGCACGCGCCGGCTGGGCGTCGTCGCGGCCCTGCTGCGCACGCTGCTGATCTGCCTGGTGATCCCGCCGCTGGTCTGGGATGCCGACGGCCGCGGGCTGCATGACCGCGCGGTCGACTCGCTGGTCGTGCGCACCTGACCCGTCGCGCAGCGCAAGCGGCCCACGCGGCGTGGGCGGCCCGGCCTGATCGGCCCGGTTGCGTGAGCGGCCCACAGTCCTGACCGCCCGGCAGCGTCGAGGGGTCATCGGCTCACCGCCCAGCCCGCTAGGGTCTAGGGCCATGGACCGTTGCGCCGTCTTCGTCGACGCCGGGTACCTCTTCGAGTCGGCCAAGACCCTGCTGCTGGCCGGTCACCCGGGAGCCGCGCTGCGGGCCAACCAGACCACCCTGGTCAAGGAGATCGCCCACCTGGCCGCGGAGCACACCAACCTGCCGCTGCTGCGGATCTACTGGTACGACGCGGCCCCGCACCGCAATCCCCGGCCCGACCAGCGCGAGCTGGCCAGTCTCAACGACATCAAGCTGCGCCTGGGGAACCTGCGTGAGCGACCAGGCGGCCGGAAGGTCCAGAAGGGCGTGGACGCCGAGCTGCACGCCGACATGACCGGCCTGGCCCGCAATCGCGGAGCCGTGGACTTCGTGCTGCTCAGCGGCGACGAGGATCTGCTGCGCGCGGTCGACGAGGTCCAGTCGTACGGCGTGCGCCTGCACCTGTGGGGGGTCGAGGCCGGCCCCGACGGGGGCAACCAGAGCCTGGAGCTGATCGCGGCCTCGGACCGCCGGCATGTGCTGGAGGAGGCGTGGCTGCGCACCATCTTCACGATCCTCGAGCCACCCAAGCCGGACTCCCCCACCCGACCCGCCGACGACGGAGCCTCGGCCCCCGACGCCGCGGACGGCCCCGCCGCGGACCGCGCAGCTGCCCGGCCGGGCACCTCCGGGCCATCCAGCGCCGCGCCCGCGACCACCGGCGGGAACGGGCAGGATCCGGCCACGCCCAGCGGCCCGCCGACGCCGGGCTCGCTGCCCAAGCCGACCGACCGGCGACCGCGCGCGACCCCCCTGGACGTCCCCGCCGCGCGGGCCGCCCGGGACACGATCCTCTACACCAGCTCGGCGTCGTGGTCGGGGTTCAGCGGCCCGGGGACGGTGTTCCACCGGCTCTCGGACCTGACCACCCAGGCCGAGCAGGACGGCGACGCCGAGGAGGACGCGTCGATCACGTTCGACGCGATCAGCGTGGGCCGGGTCTACGCCCGGCGCTGGGTGCTGCGCGCCACGCCCGAGGCAGCCACCCAGCTGATCGCCGAGTACCCGAACATCCCGCGCGCACTGGACTCCGAGCTGCTGCGGTTCGCGCTGGCTCGCGGGATCGACACCTGGGATGGCGAGACCGACAAGTTCGCCGTCCGCCAGGGGTTCTGGTCGGTCTTCCGCCAGCAGTCCGGACAGCCGTTCCCGGGGTCCGGCGGGCAGGCCGGCGGGCCGGGCGGCGGGCCGGGCGGCGACGCGTAACCGGTGGGAAACAATCGGGACACGGGCGCGTCATGGCGCCCGCATAGCCTCCGGACCGCACGACGGCCGATCGGCCGATCGCTCAACGACCGAACGGGGGCCGCACCCTGCGCGCCCCTCCTGATGAGGAGGTTGACTTGTTCAGCAGCGCTGACGAAGTCATGAAGTACATCAAGAAGGAGGGCGTGAAGTTCGTCGACGTCCGCTTCTGCGACCTGCCGGGCGTGATGCAGCACTTCAACGTGCCGGCCCAGACGCTGCCCGAGGAGTTCTTCACCGAGGGGCAGATGTTCGACGGATCCTCGATCCGCGGCTTCCAGGCGATCCACGAGTCGGACATGAAGCTGATCCCCGATCTGGCCACCGCCTTCATCGACCCCTACCGGGCCGAGAAGACGCTCATCATCAACATGTCGATCGTGGACCCGTTCACCGACGAGCTGTACTCGCGCGACCCGCGCAACATCGCGGCCAAGGCCGAGGCGTACCTGCAGTCGACCGGGATCGCCGACACCGCGTTCTTCGCCCCCGAGGCCGAGTTCTACGTGTTCGACTCGGTGCGCTTCGAGACCCGGCAGAACGCCGCCTTCCACTACATCGACTCGATCGAGGGCAAGTGGAACTCCGGCGAGGAGTACGAGCTGGACGGCAGCCCGAACCGCGGCTACAAGACCCCCTACAAGGGCGGCTACTTCCCGGTCTCGCCGGTCGACCACTTCGCCGACCTGCGCGACCAGATGGTGCTCAAGCTGGAGGAGGTCGGCCTGCAGGTCGAGCGCTCCCACCACGAGGTCGGCACCGCGGGCCAGGCCGAGATCAACTACCGGTTCAACACGCTGCTGCAGGCCGCCGACGACGTGATGAAGTTCAAGTACGTCATCAAGAACACGGCGTGGGCGGCGGGCCGGACGGCGACGTTCATGCCCAAGCCGATCTTCGGCGACAACGGCTCGGGCATGCACTGCCACCAGTCGCTGTGGAAGGACGGCAAGCCGCTGTTCTACGACGAGGCCGGCTACGGCGGCCTGTCGGACACCGCACGCTGGTACATCGGCGGCCTGCTCAAGCACGCCCCGTCGCTGCTGGCGTTCACCAACCCGACCGTGAACTCCTACCACCGCCTGGTCCCGGGCTACGAGGCGCCGGTCAACCTGGTGTACTCCCAGCGCAACCGCTCGGCGTGCATCCGCATCCCGATCACCGGCTCGAACCCGAAGGCCAAGCGCATCGAGTTCCGCGTGCCCGACCCGTCGAGCAACCCGTACCTGGCGTTCGCGGCCATGCTGATGGCCGGCCTGGACGGCATCAAGAACAAGATCGAGCCGCGCGAGCCGGTCGACAAGGACCTCTACGAGCTGCCCCCGGACGAGGCCGCCGACATCCCCCAGGTGCCCGGCACCCTCCCCGAGGTCCTCGACGCGCTGGAGGCCGACCACGCCTACCTCACCGAGGGCGGCGTGTTCACCGACGACCTGATCGAGACGTGGATCGCGTACAAGCGCGCCAACGAGGTCGACCCGATCCGCCTGCGCCCGCACCCGCACGAGTTCGAGCTGTACTTCGACATCTAGGCTCTGAGACCTAGCAAACCGGCCCCTGACCTGCGAAAACGCAGAATCAGGGGCCGGTTCGTTTCGTCCTGGTCCGCACATAGTCCGCAAGACGTCCGTTGCGGACCAACGCTGACCGCTCACACTCGGCACACAGCTACATCGGGTTGTTTGCACAATAGGCGTACAGTGGTCGCATGACCGTGACACCTGAAGGCACCCGCCGCAAGGACGCTCGCCTTGCGATGCGTCTCACGCCGGACCAGGATGCCCTGATCCGCGACGCCGCTGCCGTGACCGGGCAGTCCCTCACTGAGTTCGTCACAACCGCTGCCGTTTCCCGTGCCGAGGACACCTTGGCCGACCGTCGCGTGTTCCGTCTTGATGACGCAGCGTGGACCGAGTTCGCTGCGATCCTCGACCGTCCGGCCAAGCGCATCCCCGAGTTGGCCGCACTGCTGGGCGAGCAGGCCCCCTGGGACAAGTGAATCCGCAGCAGCCCCGACCTATCGAGGCGACCGACAACACGACAGGTTTCGCCTCCGGCGAAGAATCACTCGACCGCTACCTAGCAGATCGAGCCCTCACCAACCACCTTGCCGACCTTGGCCGTAGCTACGTCTGTGTGGACGCCGAGACCGACAAGGTACTCGGGTACTACACGCTTTCGGCTGTCGCGGTCGAGCACGCCGACCTACCGGGCAAGGTACGTCGCAACGCGCCCAACCCCGTCCCTGCGGTGCTGATGGGACGCCTTGCCATCGACACCATGGAACAAGGCTCCGGCCTCGGTCGGTTCTTGGTTCGCGATGCCATCCTGTCGACGCTGGCCGCCGCCGACCGCATCGGTGTGCGCATCCTGCTCGTCCACGCGCTGCACGAGCCTGCGGCAGCCTTCTACGAGAAGCTTGGCTTCAAACGCTCCCCCACGGACCCGCTGCACCTCTACCTGCTGTTGGCCGACGCCCGGAAGTCACTCGGCGGCTGAGCCCCGGAGTTCCTCGGCCTTCGCCTGCATCACGGCGTCGATGGCGGTGCGGGTGGACTCGACGGAGTCGAGCCACAGGTGCGCGGAGGTGTCGAGCGTGGTCTTGGCCGAGGCGTGCCGCAGCCGTGCTTGGACAACCTTCACGTCAGCGCCGCTGGCGATGAGCATGCTGGCGAGGTAGTGGCGCAGGTCGTGGAACCGGAAGTCCGCCGGCAACCCCGGCACCTTCTCGCGTGCAGTGCGGATCGCGCGCTGCAACGTCCACGGGGCGAGCTGGTCGCCCCACTCATTGACGAGCACGAACCCCTCGGCCGACCACTGCGCGACGTGGGCCGACACGAGCGAATCCCAGCGGCCCGGGGCGTAGACCCCGAAGTACGGTGCGGGGCCGTCCGGGTAGACGTGGGTGAACCGGCAGGTCACGACGCCTCCTCCGCAGACCTCGTCGAGTGCCGACCGGACGGCAGCGGTCACCGCTGCGTGGAGCTCGTCGAACCGGTCCCACGTGCAGGAGGTCTCGAACGTCTCCGCGATCACCGACCGCCGGACCAGGATGTCGCGCTGGTAGGGCATGCGGAGGAAGGCGGAGCGCCATGTGCTCGCCGAGTCAACGGCCCCACCACCGCCACTGGCCCCGCCAGGATCGCCTCGCCAGCGGGTCGAGACGACCTCGCCGCCGCGGCTCCGCGCGATCTCCAGCGCCCGTTCCATCCACGGGTCGATCGGGTGATCGGCCGACTCGAAGGCGACGACGAGCATGCCGCCCGAGCTCGCCGTCCCCGCATTGAGGAGCGCCTCGGCGAGTCGAGCAGGCGGCAGTTGGCCGGGAAGAGTCCCGACTGGGCGAGCTCCCGGGTCGCGGTGACCGCGGCGGACCAGCGATCGAACGTCATCGCGACCGTCGCACCGAACGTCGGGCGGGCCTGAAGCCTCATCCAGGCCTCGGTGATGATCCCGCGGGCGCCCGCGGACCCCAGCAGCATCAGGTCCGGTGATGGGCCTCCCGATCCGGGAAGTCGGCGGGACTCCGTCACGCCCACGGGAGTGACCGCGCGGATGGACTCGGTCAGGTCGTCGATGTGGGTGTAGAGCGTGGCGAAGTGCCCGCCCGCCCGGGTCGCCAGCCAGCCGCCCAGGCTGGAGAACTCGAACGACTGCGGGAAGTGGCGCAGGGTCAGGCCCGGTCGGCAATGTGCCGACCGGACGTGCGCTGTGGCCCTCCCCGAACCGGGCTACTCGCGCAGGCCCCCTCAGCGGGCGGCGACCGCGGCCTCCATGGCATGTAAACGGCACTGGAGCCCGGCGGGGTCGGCGGGGTGTCAACGTGGTCGAGCTCAAGCCCACTGGGACGGATTGTCCGATCGTCCCGACACCTGTATTGTTGTACTGACATACGGAGGTGCGACCTGACACGCTCAGGCGAGCCCACCGGCGGAACCCTGTCGGATGTGCTCAGCGCGCTCAACCATCCCCTGCGCCTGCAGGTGATCGCGGCGCTGCGGACCGAGCGCAAGTACGTCAGCGAGCTGGCCCGCGAGCTCGGCATCAGCCGCCCGCTGCTCTACCTGCACTTGGAGCGGCTGGAACGCGCCGGCCTGGTCACGGGCTCGCTCGAGCTGTCGGCAGAGGGCAAGGCCATCAAGTGGTTCTCGCTGGTCCCGTTCGAGCTTCGGGTCACTCCCGACAGCATCGTCGCCGCACTCGCGGCCGACGCCGCCTCACCCCACGAGGAGCCCGGCCCTCCGAAGCCGAGGAACCCACGATGAAAGGCACCACCTCATGAACGACCCCTGGCTCGCCATCACCTACATCGCAGTCTTCGCCGTCATCGGCGGCGTCATCGCGAGCTGGCTGCTGGCACGCGCCCGCAAGTCCCAGCTGGTGGAGGCCCACGACCAGATCGAGCAGTACCGCGCGGCCCTGACCGAGCAGTCCGCGGCCAACCAGCAGGTGGCCCAGGAGCTCGCCCAGGTCACCAGCCGACTGGCCGCCATCGAAGGGCTGCTGCGAGATGTCGGCTGACCGCGCCGCCCCCGGTGCGGCGAGCAGGTGGGCGCCGCCGTGGCTCTTCCCGGCCCTGGCTGCCTGGCTGATGGCCGCCGCCGCGATGGTGGGCAACGCCACGTCGATCGCGGTGCGGGCCGATGTCGTCAGCGCTCTTCTGGGCGCCCTCGCGATCGCCCACGGCCTCGTGCAACGGAGGTGGCGCGTCGCCGGGCCACTCGCCGTGCTGACCCTCGGCACCACAGTCGGCCTCGTGATGGACCCACTGCCCGGGCTGGCGCTGGGGGCGGGCGGCGCATCCGCTGGTCCGGCTGCCTCGGTCGGCGTGCGCGCGATATGGGTGGCGGCGAGCGTCATCGGCGCGCTCGTCATCGCCTGGGGGGTCTGGCTGCACGTGCGGCTGCGGATGCGCGGCAGCGAGGGCGCCCACGCGCTCGGCGACGCGCATGACGACCTGTCGGTCGAGCTCCGTCAGCGCGTCGACCAGGTCGAGCGACGCGTCGGGGCGATCGAGGCGCTGCTGGCACCTCGACCCTGATCGGGCCCGCACTTCCCGACCGGCACCTTCGTGCGGTCAGTCGCCCAGGAGTGCGGCCTCTGGGATTCGAGGACGACTTCGACCAAGCCGCGGGTGAGGACCGTCCCGACGGAATGCGTCGGTTCTCGCCGCGGTGGGCCGCTCCCAGGTCCTCATCTGGCCCCTTCCGCACTAGGGCGTGTCTCCAATGAGGGTCTTCAGCCAGGTGATGACGGCTGAGAGGA